>NZ_AUGY01000038.1 GCF_000422905.1 Paenibacillus alginolyticus DSM 5050 = NBRC 15375 | reverse complement strand
CCCCCGCCATGATCCGCAATGCCTTCCATAAGGTCCTCGTCGAACCCGTCGCCGACGCCCATTGTTGTTATACCAATACCCAGATTATGAAATTCCTTTGCAATGGACTGCAGCTTCGTACGATCCTTGATGCCTTCATTCGCATGCCCGTCTGATAATAATAAAACCCTGTTGACACTGCCGTCTGATTTCCCCTGCACGACATACTGAATTCCCTGCAGCATTCCTCCGCTCAAGTTGGTACAGCCGCCTGCTTGGATGGTCTCTATCTTTTGTTTCATAACGTCCTTGTGGGTCACATTCTGCGGCACAAACACCGTCAATACCTCATCATCAAATGTAACCAAACTTAATTGGTCCTCTTGGCTCATTTGATTTGTTACGAACTGGCAAGCCTTCTTACTATAAGCAAGCGGTGCCCCAGACATGGATCCGCTGCGATCCATCACCAGCGAAATATTCATCGGCGCTCGGTCCGAGCGAGATCCGGTAGTTCCTTTTATCTCGAGGAGCAAGAAGGCTTTTTTCACCCCTTCCATTGGCCAATATTCGTTATTCCATGCATGGGTCAATTGAATAGTCGAACTCATGTACAACATCCTTTCTCACCTGGCTTCTGATAAGAATGTAGCATAGGTTTTGGTCATTATGATGTCAGAGAATGTCCGTTCGTATGTTGGGAAAGAAAAAACTTTAGCCTGTAAAATCGAAGCTAAAGTTTGTGACAAAATACATCAATGAAAACAATAAGGGTGAACTGACTGGTGATGTTATACGCGAGGGATCAAATCGATATATGGTTTGAACGCCTTTTCCAATTTCACAAACTTTTCTGTCAACATTGGCATTCTTTCTGACCATGTGCTGGGTTCTAAGTAACAATAGGGAAGATCAAGTGTTAGGCACATCGGCTTTCCTGCCGAAACAAACAAAGAAAAAAAAGCATCCGGAATGGTGCTTTTTTCTTTGTTCAATAATTATTCAGCTGCGCTGCCGGTTTGTGTTATTTGTCTAATGACATGATTCTGTTCCGTTTCTCATCCATTAAGGAATAGCAATCAAATTGGAGCATCAGTAATTCATCAAGACGGGAATCGATCTTTTGCTGTTCGGCTTCGAGGTAATCACTTCTTGTCAGTGCTGCCGACTCTCGGCGCAAAGCCTCATTGGCCAAGCGCTTACGCGCTTCTTTTCAGTTGAGTCCAAATATCGTTAGGAGCTGACGCTCTTACCGGCTATATAAATTTTAAAATCGCTGTAGCCTTTTATTTGACTTTTAAAACTACACTTTACAACATCGCGTTCTACACCATCTTCATCAGTTGACAATCCTATGCAGTAGTTGCAATTTAGACAGTCAGTCCAGCGTGCTGTTTTGTATCCTTTCCACGGAAAGGCATTTATGGGACATCCATTAATCAAACTGTTTCCTAACGACCCGCTTGGTCTTTCTTCATATATATTTGAGGAATGAACAGAATTACTTATTTTATTTGCTTTAGCATTATAAATCCATTTTTTAAGTTCAGTTTTAAATAGAACAATGTCTTTTAGTTCTTCATATGAGATATTCCTATCAATCCCACTTAAATTAATTTCGATTGTTGAAATATTAAGGGATTGGATTTTCTTTACTTTCTCTAAATCAACTTCATGAGTAACCTTAATTTCGATTATTAGAGGAATACCCTTTTTATATAATATTATATCTGGAACTATCCTCCCAAGTTTCTTTTCTAACAAAACCTTATCGAATTTTAATTCCATCTCATTAGAGATATTCCACTTGTTATAAGTGCCTTCAAATTCTAAATCTAAATTTGGAATTCTTATGTTTTGATGTTTTTCAAGTAAGTCCTTAGCCATTAAATGAATAGCTGTTTGAAGTCCATGTTTACATTCGCTATTGATGTGTGCAAAATGGTGAATTTTAATTTTTCCTTTACGTGCTATAAGTGGTTGATGACACCCTGGACAGATACATCCACATTTTTCCCCCGACATAGCATCTTCAATATGAATTAATTGTTCGTCTTTTAATCCGTACGGGAGTTTCATATCTTGACCTCTCCTAAAAGCTCCGACTGCGTTAACGATACTTTGATTCAGTTACAACTAGTACACTTCCTTCTTTTGTGCCTACCCAATCACCTATGGAAACTTCGTAATAACCACTTATTTTTGCGTAAAACGCTATCTGGGCGCTTGACTTTGGCTTTTCTAATTCCACGACAGGTAAGCCGATGTACGCCAGATTGTTCTTCATTTTGTCTCCTTTTTGGTATTCTTGTTCAGTAAGATTCAACCGGATACGGTGTGCCTTCCCATCCAGAAACATAATCTCAATCTTATCATCTTTGTAATAGTTCATCTTAGCGTCTGCTTTAATCATAGTATCTAGATTGGTCCATTTAACTTTTTCAGTATTTGTAGGCTCACCTAATAGCTTGTTAATCTCCTGCTCAGACTTTCTTGCCACTTGTTGAACGTCAAAGACTATTTTTGCCATTGCATCAGCTTCCGCTTTGGCTCTAGCTTCTGCTTCTTCCTTAGCTTTTTTTTCAGCGTCCGCCTTGGTTTTTTCTTCTGCATCAGCTATTACTTTAGCTTCAGCGTCAGCTTTGTCTTTGGCAGCCTTTTCTTCCAGTGATAACATTGGGGCAGGAGTTACCGGTGGTGTTGTTGTAGCTACTGAAGCTGTCAATGATTTGGTGTCGGGATTATTCGACATTGAAGACACAAAACCAAACAGCACAAAAGAAACTATGAAATATACCGTAGCTCGTTTACGACTAGTGGGGTTCTTCAAGAACTTCAAAAAGAATGATGGATTGAAAATGCTAAGAAGTAAGTAAAACGTGATTAAACCTAGAATATTTGACATGATAGATGATGTTCCCCTTTGTTTATAGCAGCCTTTTCCCACCATTTGGGTCTAGTTCCAAACAACAGCTTATCAAACATCATCAATACTGTACAGCAGAAGTGCCGGTGCAGCATATGCGTATCCTCATCGTGAACAAGAAACTTGTGCCACTCCTGTTCAACGATCATTATGTAAACCACCCCATAAGACTTAACGCTCCTATTAATATTTCTTCTCAACTAAAAGTATGTAAAAAGCATCATGAGTTATTTTTTTAATACCAGTTATATTGGAAAACTTTTTAATTATATCGAGATTTGTATCCTTAGGATTGTTTATTATGTGGTTAACTATCATTTTCAAATGAATTTCTCTTTCTTCTCTTTTCAGAATAGTTATATTTTTATATTTCTCCAGAATTTCCTGGAATTGAATGTCCCAAACGATAGAATTTCTATAATTCCACTGTTTTTCAGATTCTGATAAATGTTGGTCAAATATCTCACGACTTACTTGATTTATTAATAGAAAGTGTTGTATAAGAGTATCCTTATCTATCCAGTCTTGGGATCCAGCATAACCAAAGTGTTTAACATTATGGCATAAGAAACATAATGTCTGTAATCTCACAAGTTTTTGCGTTTTTTCATTTTCATCAAACTTCCAAACCTCATGGCAATCGAACTTTTTAAAATGTTCACTCTTTACAGCACCGCAAATTTCACAAGTATAGTTATTTTCTGAATTAATATATTTAGATAACTTTTGCCACTTGTAAGGAGTTAGGCGTAGTCTTAAGTTATGTTTCCACGTTGCTTCGGGTAGAAGTTCTAATTTTAATTTAAGATCCAAATTAAGTCCCCTTTACATTGCACTATCTACATTGTCGGAAGAAGTGGCTGAAAAAAATTTCCTCCCTTTCTCGGATACACTGCTGGTCCTTTTCTGTTTTGACGGTTTTTAAACACCCGTTCAGGCTCGTGGCAGAAATGGGCTGATCTGTGCGTTTGGTAACGTGTTCATTTGTTATGATGGCCACTGATCTACCCATTGATCATAGCCTTGACCGTATCCAAGCCGATCACATTGATCACTACCATCAGCCCCACGTTAACCACTAACAGTCCCACATTTAGCATCACTAAAGCCCGGCTACGTCCCCAACCCTGATAAAGTCCCCAAGCTGCCACAAGCACCAAGGCTACGTTAGCGCTCGTCAGAAATGTCAGTTCTAGGTTATCTACATTCGTCAAGAAGCCTATCAGCTTCACAACCGCCCCCACAAATAGGCACAGTATGAATGATTTTAGAAGTAAGGCTAGCATTTTCATCTTGTTCATACGGATCAATCCCTTCCTGAAATTTACGTTTGAAAAGAACAGAACAAGAATACAATTGAATATTAAGAAATCAACGCAAGGAGGTTAGATCATGAACCTACACCTATATTTGTCTCTACGGAAAAAAACTAACTACTATTAATTCCAAGGAGTGTACCCCTCTACAAAAGCAGTCCCACCTCGGCATTCAATGCAATAAGTCTTGCCTGTTCCGCCGCATCTTCGTTCACGGCTGACATCTATGGATAGCGCAATGATCAATGCTCAATTATACGGTTCACCGTAATGCATCTGAACATAAAGTACAATACAACCTCAAAGTTTATATTTCCATTTAATTATAATCGACCGTTTCGATTTGGAAAACGTTTTTCGTTCATGCCCGGCACTACTCTTTTATCTTAGAATCCTTCTTTTTGGCAAAATAAAAAGACTGCCATTTACTGGACAGTCTGTAGTTTAACCGGCTTTATTGGAGCCATCGTTGATATTGCATGCTTATAGATAACCTGTTGTTTGCCCGCTTTGCTGATTTACACGTCGATCTTCATAGACTTTTACTGTTTTAATCTTAGCACTTTTACGTAATTAAAAAGTAATGGGCCGGCTGCACGCAATGCCGGCGTCTTTCTTTATTCGTACTCTTATTCTGTTGTATAGTACTTCTCTAGTTCAGCGATGGCATTCTTAATACATTGTATACCTCTTTCATCACCCGAATCTTGATATGCACGAAGCTCATTTTTTAAAGACTCAATTACGTGATCCATTCGTTTACCTCTCCTTTTTTAACTATCCCGGCTCCGCCTATACTAAGATAACTCGATAAAGAAACATACTTCGAAATGACGGCCCTACACTTCCTCTGGTGGATATTCAGCTTTTAATTCTTCAACTGAGCCGAATTTAGGAGTTTCAAAGATCAATTTTGTGATGCAGGAAAATAGAATTCGTTAGTGAAAGTCCAGTAATCACGTGGTTCTCTCAATGGTAAGCAATTTAATTAAGTTCGTTAGTTAAATGATTTTATCAAGAATTGTTCAGTAAAAGTGGAAAATAAAGTTCGTTTAGTAATATTTACTTTTGTAAATTCATTCAATGGTTTTTCTTCATATAATGTAACACGACTGCCGAATTGAAATGGCAGCCGCGCCAGGTATTTTTGAGCTAACGTTCTTCGTTATGCCACCGGTATCCTTTTCGTTCGGCCTTTTAAGGGCATCCAATTGCCAATTTTACTTTAGGGATTAACGCGGTTAAACATTCAGCTGATTTCTCCACATGGTCGAATTCACGTTCTATAGCAAAGACGGCTCTATTCATTTTTGCTTCCATTCCAAGCAAACTTGCGATCTCCGACAGCTTCCTTTTCATTGATAAAATCTTCTCTTCAGACCACTCTATTTTATTTACGTTAAAACCAAAACGAATCATAATTTTCGGTTCAGTTTGACGAAAGACATGAATATGAATTGAACAGCTATCATTATTCCAGTATTTCTGATTTGGATACCATAAATGTTTATATACGAATCTCGCTTTCTCCGGAGCGACAGTCCTCCCTACGAAAAGGTCTAAATCGCCTGACAAGTGAATAGCAAGGCTAGACACCTCATCGATTAATGAGATTGATCGGCTGCTATCCAATGATATAGGTTTTTGCAGTGAATCACTAACCTCTACCTCTTTTGAGATCCCCCGCGCAGCTTTTCTTCCACTGACATTTCCAAGAACTCGCGTGTTTATTACAGCCGGCTGTGTCTGCGTACCGATAATTGAACATACATAATTCGTAGCGGCTGGCGGGATAACATATTTCACACCATTTGGGGTCTGCCTGCTGAGAATAACAATAGGAGTTCCGTTTTCTGTTGACTGATAGTGAATGACTCGAGTAGGTACACTTCCCTCAAATTTCTCCGTTGTTTTGGAGTACCAAGTCATCGTATCAAGAGCATCTTCCCAGGCCTTGCCAATTCCTAATATTGCACGAACTCTTTTTTTCTCAGATATTTCGCGAACTGTTTGAAGAGTAAGCTGCATGAACGGAAGATTAAACATCATAGGTAGATGATCCTTGATCTTCTCATCGAATTTTTGGGAGTGAAAAGGAAACAACTCGATGCTATGAAGGAATCTAAAGTCGTTAAGTCCAAAGTTGGTTCTCAGTTCATCATACCTATCCTTTCTCCATCGACATCCACTTTTGTGTCTGGTATTTAAGTAACAACTACATTTCTTATTCTTGCTAACCGGCGAAGTCTCGGTCAGAGCACCGCATTCCCCCAAATAATTAGCAGGTTCCCATTCTGTGTATTGACGAATTACTTCATTGTTCCAACTTTCCGTAGCGTGTTTGACTGCCCCGGGGTTCATAAACAATCCAAGGACATCTTCTCGTATGTCACTATTGAGAAACCCGAAATATGCCTCTGGAAAATATATATCCTGGTCACCAATTGCGCTCATAACAGAATCATAAGCAGTATCAAAGTCACCACGGCGAAGTTGTATCTTTTTGAGTGGTCCTAATAGTTCCTCCACAATTCTCTCGCCATTCGGGCAGCTACAATATAACTCATTCCAATACCGTACCATTTCGTCAGTAGCAGTCATTCAATCAACTCCAATAATTATTTAAAATGTCTAAGTAAGGTGTTTAAAAACAGAAGAAATAAACCGCGTTCAAGTATACGTGGTTTAGTACTACTGAGCCAGTTATATATTCTTCATTATAAGTACTCGTACCTTTGTCCCCTCAGCATTCCCGTCTGTTCGCTTTCAAGTTATAATGGAAATATAGAAAATAACTTGGAGATGAATGCCATTGAATCTACTTAGAGCTTTCACACACTTCTTGCAAAGCATATACAGAAGACTTTTCAAAGCCGAAATCAAGCACACAAAGCACCTGGGAGCATTTGATAAGGTCATAGTAAGATCTACACGAGAAGCTACAGATGACTTGTTGGAAATGGGAACTTTGCTGATCGTGAAAGATGGCACGTTCTACAAGTGGGCTCGTTTTCAATGCCCTTGTGGGTGTGGTCAGAAACAGGTTATTTCACTACAATCTAACCACAACCCACACTGGTCAATTTATGAAAGAAACGGGACTATTACGCTGCAACCTTCTGTCCATGTAAATGGTCAGGGAGGCTGTGGAGCGCACTTCTTTGTACGAAACAATAAGATTGACTGGGTATAAGCTACCACACCATTTCAAGAAACATTGGTGTATCCCCGCTACCCAGCACATCAGTTTGCCCGCATTTACAATTCCTATTTTTACTTGATGATAGTGTGCGGACAGCGTGATTGCCGAAATTATAAAGAATACCGGTTAATTCCTGTCCGCGCGACATGCCAGTTAACTTATTAATAAACTCGGCCGCAGCAAGCGAAGCTATGAAGGTGGTATAAGCAATAACTGCAGGATCAGCTTCAGGCAGCTCCGGTGCATATCCTTCTCGCGCAAGAGACTCGCGCTCCTTTAAAGTCTTGGATTCGAGCATGATATCCTGAGAATTGACCACTCCCAAGCATAATAAGCATGCGCTTCCAGGTTGAACGATAGTTAGGCGGCTCATAATGGACTCGAGCACCTGATTATTGGACTCTATTTTTGTGCCCATATCGAAAAGAGGAATATAGTACCTCAAAGCAATATCTGACAGTATGGATCTCCCCAACTGGTCATCCGTACATCCAAAAATCACATCACAATCACGAAGTGTCTTCGCAATTTCTTCTTGATTAATGCGATTGGTATAACGATGAACCTTCGTTCCAAACCCGATCTCCTCAATCATGTCTCCCATGATCTCAACTTTCGGCAAACCGATTTGTTTTTGAGAGGAACCGTGAATCCGAGTCAAATTCGTTGCCGATAGCGTATCATCATCATAAATGCTAATAGATCCAACCCCAAGCCGTGCCAATTGTTCGATCATTGGCGAACCTGTTCCACTAGCCCCAACAACCCCTACATGCAAATTTCGAAGAAGGAGCTGCATCGCCTTACCGAAAGCCCGAACATTACGGTCAAATGCCGATAGATCGAGATAACTCTGCGTGACCGGAAAGAAGAAACGATATTGGGTACCGATCACACGAATTGCATCTAACGGCTGCGCATAGACTCCTCCAACTCCATCCTGCAACCACACACGACCAGTGATGCCATCTGGAGAATTCATTAGCAGACTACCGTGAACCTGTCCCGGAGCACGAACATAGGCCGGCCTGAAGAGCTCCGGCTCCTCACGATCATCGACTTCTGAGTACTCCAGCCACCCGCCTGGGTGTGTATGCACCCAGAAGAAGCAGTAATTTTCCTTGGCTGCTTTCTGAAATCCAGTCGCGTATACCTCAACAGGAACGCGAATATTTAGGCGAGTTTGTTCGAGAACCTCACTAGGATCAATTGGTCTTATCTCTTTTACCAAAAGCCTTGTCTCACTATCAGTTTTTGATTTTTTGCAATAAACTATGGCTGCCTGCTCTACCGTGTCATCATGGAACAGATGACGGAACAGTTTTGTATAATCTTTTTCAGTGAATGTCATTGTATATTTCAACGAGAACCCTCCTTATAATATGACGAGGCTCCATAAGGAGCCTCTTTAAGTTGCTTTGTACTGATTATTCGCCTTTGCGCAGTGCCTCAGAAACGAAGGTAAAATGTGCACGAAGCCCACCTGTAATAGGGTTCCAAGTACCCTGGTCACGATGGCGAGAGAACCTTTGCCAAGTACTCCCGATGTATTGTTCATCACAGACACTTGCAGGCAATTGCCCGTCCGACTTCATAACAGCAGGCTTCACCCAAAACATGTCCATTGCAGCACTAGGGAAGCCTGCTGGAATTTTCACGAGCATCGTAACATAACAGGGTGAATAATTTTCACCCATATCGAAGTTAGCGATCGTTAGAAATAACTCACTTGGGTTTTCTGGGTTGCGGCAAAGTTCATACTGAAATCCATTAGCCTCCAGGTAACTAATCTCACGCTGCGGCAAAACTGCCGCAGCATCAACAAGTGTATTTCCGTTGTTAATATTGCTTTTCATTGAAATAAATTGCTCGTCCGTAATCAGATATACGATCTGATCATCAGGAATTTGGATATCACTGCGCGAGCTCTGTATTAAGTAAAGAGCAAATTCTGGAGGAATGTTAGCCAGCTGCTTCAATTCTCTTCCAGTCATTGCATGCTTCGGCGCGGTGTAATTCACTGTATCGATCGTAATGCTGACATCAGGATTAACACGATGCTTGATGAAAAATTGCATTTCATCAACCAAGATGACTCTCTGATCGTCTGGGATTAACTCTGTCTCTTCGGGTCCGTCAACCTCAAGGTACAGATCGTATTCTTCAACATTTGCAACTGCCAACTTCTTAATTTCGTTTGCAGTCAGTGACTGCAACGGCACTTTATACTCCGTAGTGCCAATGGTGATCTCAATCGGATATTTGCTTAGATTATGATTGCTTTCCATTTTTTGTTGCCCCCTATAATAGATGTAATAGTATTCAATTCGTTAACTTTTCGCTCTGCTCATGATTGAAACAACGGAATCATTCTTAGCGTGCAGTCATGTACCAGATGACCGCCGCACTAACTTTCTATGATGTATCCAGATTCATAGTTTTCACATCCTTCTAGGCGTAGTTGTCCGCCCATAATGTTAGAGGTGTCAACGGCCAGAATATGACAACCTCTGAAATATATTTTTTCTATCCCAGCAACTCTCGTTACTAGGTATCTGCCCTCACTATATAAGAGTGGTAACATTGCCCAATGTGACAAGATTATAAAAAAAACTTTTCAGTGAAATATCGCTATGCTATGATAGCCTTACAATATCTGCTAATGATTAAAGGAACGGAACAGTTTGCTTTACCTGTTCTGGAATGAAGAAAGAGCACAGCATGGACCAGCATGCTGTGCTCTTCTTATTTTGATATAAGGGTGGTTGAAGGTGGAAATTTTAAATCAGAATCAAGTTGAACAAACGGCTAATCTTGCTGTCGCAAGGAATGCTGCAAGGAAGATCCACAAAGATCTTAAATTAACATTTCCGGTTCCAATAAGAGAACTTCTAATTGAAACTTACGGTTTCACAATATTAGATATCGAAATTGATGAAGAGATATCTGCACTAGTAGACCTAGATAGCATGTATATCGGACTTAACAGCGGTCACCACATTAACCGTCAACGTTTCACACTTGCTCATGAATTAGGGCATATAATCTTGAATCATAAAGATGTTAGATATACCGATCATGAGAATTCTGATAAAGGTAAGGCACCATTTGAAAAAGAAGCTGATGAATTTGCTGCAGAACTACTCATGCCACAACCTGAATTGAAGAGAGTTAAATCAAAAGACATTGCAGAACTTCTAGCACATTTCCACGTAAGTAAACAAGCGCTTTTTAATCAGCTCATGAAGTATAAATTTATTTGAATTGTATTTCCAGTTCTTTTAAAAATGCATCCCTCTTACTTTCAATTATCTTCTTAGCAAATTCCGTATTCGCGTTTTTAAATTGTTGGTTCGATGCTTTATCCGATCTTGCCATGACACGTCCTAATTGCAAATTAAGTAGCAATTGATTTTTTATTCGATTCCTTGCCTCAGTCAAATTAATGTTTAGAGATTTGAAAAGATATGCAACGCGAGAAGGTTTGTAATCCCAGATGTATTTATTGTTTAAGATTAGATCTGTGAATTCTATCTTAAGCTCACCATCTAACTTTCGAGCTAATAACTCTGCCAAAGGAAATTCGTCCGATGTTTCCTCAATCAGTATTTCTTCTTGAGTTATATTCCCTTCCTTTACCGTAGATTGTAATTTATTAAATAGGTTTCTGAAATTATTTAGACTACGTTCTTCCTCAAAAATTTCGTCTTTTCCTTGAGTCAGAATATCAACGATATAGTCATCATTAATTTTTCTAGACATAGTACTTACTCCTTTAGTACCACTGCCGGGGGAGCCTCGTGTGTAAAGGCCCTCCTTTCCCGACATGGTAAATATTCAGTTTTAAAGTGTTCCGATTTGGCTACTCGTCGATTTCGCTATAATGCTGCTCGACAAACTTCGTTACTTTTTCAATTGCCCTCTTGTATTTAACTGATACAGTGTTAGGCAATTGACCCCAACTCTTCGCAATTTCTTGGATCTCTTCACCCAAGTCAATTCTGCGATAAAGTAGTTCTCTTTCCTGATCGCTAAGGACTTCGTTCTTTGCTTTATGGAATAAAGCAAACTCTCGGTCCCTTCTACGACGAAGCGCTGGAGTCAGGTCATCCCCTCCGACGCTTCCTTGAATCTTGCCTTCAGCGACTTTATCTAAAGGAGCGGCTTTTCTCGACTCTGATTCTGGTTGGAATGACTTCTTCCTCAGAACACCTCTGATAATGTACGGGGCAACAGTCGCAATGTTCGTACGAATCCGATTGTTAACCGACATATCCCAAAGCTTTATTAAAGTCTCCTGGACAACTTCATCAAGATCAGCCCATGAAATATCATTTCGGAAGTATTTCGTCATCCGCGTTAAGTATCTAAAAAGTTCATCTATGCTATCTGGGTCGACTTTATTACTCTTTGCAAAGTCTTCCTGAATGTCGGAAAAGTCATTATTGTTCTGACTCATATTTTAAACCACTCTCCTGTACACTTTCTAGGTAGACTTAGTTTTGGAATTAATCATAATTAGTTCCCCCCGTTATCAGCGTCTTTCCTTCACTCAATAAGAGTCAATTACGGGTTAAATGTGACAGAGTTACGTCAGGAAAGAGTTTAATAAATCAATTATTATATTCTTTTTGACAAAATTATTGTCAAAAAAGAGGATTCTAGAATATAATATAGAAATATATTATAAGAAACACATATTATTAATGCATTATGTTCTACTTTTATATCACTTGATTAGAATGGCCACGAGCTGTTCGATTTGCCGATCGAAAAAGCTCATGAAATTAAAACAATCATAATTCATCATCCTTTTCTATTGTGTAATAACCGGGAAATGAGCCTGAGAAACTCTCCCACATATCATTTTACCATTGTCCTGACCACTCGGTACAGGTCTATTTTTCTTGTTTTTCGACTGAAATTTGCCGGTATCGGGTAAATATGACCGAAAAAACACCTCTTTTGTTATAATTCCTCCTATTTTCTTCGATTATATGATGCATTTAGTATTTTCATATATACGCCCCCAACATGTGTTTATCCAATTACAATTTATTTTGCCGACTGCTACCGGAAATACAGGTATTCCGAGACCGTTTAAGCTATCAAATTGACTACTTGATCAATAATTTCATATATAGTTTGAAAGGATTTATTCCCGCCCGACTTGTGTTAAATCAAATCACGCCAAAAACACCATCAAGTTGGTGGTTATTGGCATTCATATTTGAATAGACCTCAGAACTAATTAGCTGTATTAATCTTTTAAGGTATTGCCAAACCTCGGAACGGAAACCTTAACGGATAAATTTACTTGAAATTTCTTGTTCAGCAATCTGAATAAAGGTCTGGTGATATTCCCGACAATGGACCCTGCATCTCTTGTTGTCATAATTGTTCACTAACTTTAGACATGCCTATTGGTATACTCTTAATGAGAGGTGGGCTTTCCACCTATAAAGGATAATTCGTTCGACTGTCTCCCCTCATTGAATTGAAGATTGTAAAAGATACTCATTCGACACCTCAAAAACAATTTTTTAACTACTTATATTCATCAATGTATTTGAATGCTGCCCGTTAGCTTAATACCCACCGCCAGCAGCAGCCTTTATCATTAATTAATAACGAACCTCAAATAATTAAAAAATGGTGTTCACAAAAGTGAACACCCACTAACGCACTCTATTTTCCAATAACACACTTTATTTTCCACTAACGAACTTTATTTTCCTTGATCATTTTGCCGGAGCCTTGTCGGTTTTGTTTTTAACAATATGGCCATAATACTTACCGTGTTTTTCAAATACAAACATAGTCTTATCAGGCTCCTTAAGTAAAGGGTATTTATCGATCATGAGCCTGCCACTCTCCTCTCTTTACAAGGCTTCTTTGATTAGATCCGGATCGTTATTTCTCACATTCCCAACTCGCGTCGAAACGGGGTAAGCTTTCATTTGGTCTGAAAGGAAGGGAACCATTAAATGTCGGATCATCTCAGGTTCATTCGCTCCACGATCTAACCACAATGCCTCATGTTCTGGCTTAAGAATCACTGGCATTCTGTCGTGGATATCCATCATTAGCTCATTAGGCTCGCTAGTCAATATTGAAAATGAATTAACCTGTTTTCCTTCCTGGTCAGTCCATGAGTCATATACCCCAGCCATACTAAATATTTCTTCGGATTTCAATGTAATTCGCATCGGCTGCTTGTTTGCTCCGACCTTTCTCCATTCATAAAAAGAGCAGGCCGGTATGATGCACCTCTTGCGCCGGATAGATGTGCGAAATGCAGGCTTCTCAGCGACAGTTTCTGCCCGAGCGTTGATGGTTTTAAATGCAATCTTTGGATCATTGGCCCACGACGGAATAAGGCCCCATTTCATAAGCTCCAAACAATTATTGTTCCCATCGTTAATGACAACCGGGAGCATCTGTGTAGGAGCTACGTTATAATTAGGCCTATAAGTTGGGATGGATGTATCATCATGGACTCCATAGCGTTCTAGCAATTCGTCTAAAGTAGCAGTTATAGTAAACCTTCCGCACATGAAACTCGCCTCCTATACCCATCATACATGATTTATCACGACTTCATTAATAACAATATTTATCTTTTGTGGTCGGCAAATTGAGTGTTTTGATACGATGATAAAAACTTAATGCCATCCCCGTTAATATTGTGGCATTCGGATAAATTCTACCGACGATCGCGGAGCATACCCTGACAACGAGCTATCCGCCTTTCACCGTTCGTCGTTTCCTATTGGCGTCACATGATCGATATTTGGGCGATAGCATAGATAATCAATTAATCTAAAAGCTTTCTTAGCTGCCGTATGTGATACGGCTGTTATTCTATTGAAAATCCATTCATTTGCCTACGTCTTTCCTGAATAAATGCCAACACTCATTTATCGTAACCATAAGCATCACGGTGCCATGCCATGTACACACGCTTTTCGCTTAGCAATTCTATTTTCTGGTTTTCATTCAGGTTTAGGAACATCCGATCTTCTTCGCTTAATAGAGAGGAAATGAGAATGTTTCCTGGATTGTCAAAAGAAATCAGCTTGTTATCGAATACCCGATCGTGATTCGGGCACAGCAAAAGTCCGTTATTTGGATCCAGCCGCTCAAAGTCGCTTTCGCACTTGCTCCAGTCCTTTACGTGGCTTGCCGTCAGCAGCCTGGGGTGGAAAGGCCGCACAATTCGCAGCGCTGCGTGCGCCGCAAAAGTTTGACTTTAAAAAGCGATTGACCTACGCGAGACCGAATCGTTTGCTCCCTTTCAGTATGGGTCAGTTCGCCAGTTCCCCGTTCTACGTCTGCCACAAACGCTGCTTCTTCCGTAGTAACGGAGTTTGAGCGATTTTCCTCCCGTATGTGAGCAATCGCCGACTCCAGATCCTCTTCATCCAGAAACGATTTAATTTCCGACGTGATAGGATTATCATCTTCATTCGGAAGCGCCAATAAGACCACTGTTCTGGAGCGATCCCATTTTGTGATAATCTGAAGCGTTTTTCCGTATGATGTATTGTATATCGCATGGAGGTCTTCGTTCAGAATAAGCGCCTGGTCGTTTCTCTGCCACTCTTCGGCACTTACCGTGCCCCAGTTTCCTTGCATATATTGTTCCAGCAATTGGTTGATTTCGGTCTCACCGACGGCTTCTGCAGCTTCAGGAGTCACATATAGATAACCTAATTGGAATGCCATAAGTTGCGTAGCTCCTTTCAGCGAACCATCAAACCCTGAATCTTTATATAAATTCCCGTATTTTGACCGGCAATGATAACATGATAACATGCATGAACAGTTCGAATAAGACCTTGTGATTTCATTTCATCTAAAATTTCGTTTATATCAGTTGAACAATACTTGGGATGTTCCGAAGTAACAGGACGATCTTGATTTGCTGTGGGCGGAACATTCAGAGATTGACAACCAGTTGCAATGTGCACTAGATTCTTATATCTCTTTGAATCGGGGTTTAATGTATTGATGTTTAAGACGAACCCGTTTGGATTCTGCTCGCGCCAAATTTGATACTCATGTATGTGATCCTCCACTTCAAAAACCTTCATAAATTTATCCCCCTGTGTTGTGTTTGAGTGGCGGTTAGTGGATTGTAAAAAAGCCCCTTAGTTCATTTGAACAAAGGGGCCCATATGTAATAACCTATTTAACCATTTTGATGTCTTCTTCAATCTTTCCTCGAAGTATTACTGTTCCTTGTGTTGCTTTCGTAAGGGCTGGCTTATTCGAATGCTTGACCTTGCGAATGACTATGACGCGATCTCTTTTTTGCTTGCTGCCAAAGATTCTATTAAACAAGTTTACCATCTCGAATCGCCTCCTTTATCTATAGTTTACGACAAATTGTACCAGCTTGTCCATATGGCCAAGCATTGTGAACGGTCTGACTATCTGCTCCCATTCTTCAATATGGGACTCTACATCGATCGAATTCGCAATAGCTATTAGGCAGCCCAGTCGAAGAGTCCCATCATTTCTGAAAAATAAAAGTGTATCGGAGTCTGTATGGTCAAAGTGCTCCTTCACTTCTTCCCAAATCGGATACGTCTTCTCTGTCTCTAGGAACTTGTCTATTGCCTTGTGGTCCATTCTTTCTTGGTCAGTAGAGCAAGAGCGCCCCCATCGCCAACCTGTAAGTTTATGCTTGCCTCGGTTATTGTTTACGACCAGTACTGCTCGAACTTCAGATTGCTGAATTTGAAAAAGATTACAGACATCATCAATAAGTGCTTGAAATAATCCCTCAATTTTATCCGCTTTTAGTTCCATTGGTGCCTGCCGATTGTTTACGGTTTCCTTGACCTCAGCGATCATCTTTGCATAGTTATTGCGGGAGCGATAAGGTTCCTCATTCGGTGCTTCTGATTCCGTTATGTCTTTTTTAAACAAGAGGGCAGTAATGAAAGCTAGTGGTGACGCATAAAGAATGAGAAGCACTACGAATTTGGCTCGTCCTGCAAGCGTACCTTCTGCTTTCCATTCAACCAAAAGTTTAAACGGCTTGGTGAGAAGATCATTAAGAGCGAATAGCTCTTCAACCAATGCCGGTCCCATAATAATAAGAGCGCCGATAAGTATTCTACCGGGTATAGTTCCGAATAGGGCTCGTCCAAATTTTCTCATCATCTTGTGTGGTGATCCTCCTCCTTACACCTTTACTATACATTGGAATTTTTTGGCGAGCAATAAAAATAGCCCCTAAGTTACAGGGGCTATTTTTCACTGCTTCCCCCGAAGTCGTGCTGTACCTTGCGAAGCAGGGGGGATGGGTTTATTTATTTTCAAGTCTATTTCAACGATTTCACGGCCATTGGAGCTGCGAATTACCTTTCTATCAGTTACGCTAAGATATGACTTACTCTTTCTCTTTTTTCCGAACATGCTAATCACTCCTTATGATCAGCATGTCCAGTAATAGTCTTATATAAACTAGATGGATGGATTACTAGAGCACCATCCAAAGACCAAAGACGTCTTTCTGTCAACCAATATTTCTTTCCGCATCAACACTAATTTAATCGCCAATCCATCCTGAATAATCCGCTATTTTCCATAGTTGTTTTGTGGTGTACCTGCTCCAGAGATCGTGAACCCAGGCTTGATACTTGTCCCTGAATCCTGACTGCTTGACTGCATTTGTCCATACAGATAACAGTTTGGTTCGCATCATCCGAGGGAAGCTTCCGGCTCTCATGGCTTTTATACGGTTATCGTCATCCGTATCTACGATGAACATATACAAGAAGTTACTTTCGAGAGCCAGTTGCATCGCTCTATTGTCGGTGTAAAGTGTCGGATCGAACGCCGCCTCATAGATAAGCGGGGTATTTCCGAAGCGGAATATCGACAAAGAAAATGAATTGGTTTCCTTGATGATTCGGACATTGACCCGCTCCGAGTTGAATAATCGGATCTCCTCATCTGTCGCTCGTGGCATATACAGTACGAGAGCGAAGCCGGCCCCTTGACCGTTTACATCTGTTAATGCCTCTATAATAGCACCGGAATTCGCGTCCCCTTGGATCAAAGTGAATTTCTGGCCGATATGAAACATCGTTCCCACATTTATCCCACCATACATATTATGACTTACTTTCATTGTAGGAACATCTGTTCTAATAATAAAATTTATGGGCACCCCTATTTCTGATGTATAGGCACAAAGTAAAGACCCCCTATATCGGTGTATAGGAGGTATAGCATATCTAGTGATATTTATCTGTATTCAAGGGGTATTGAACGCGTTCTTCGGAAAGCATTGATGGGTCATTAACGGTTGAGAGGTAATGTTTCCATTTATTTCGTTTAACCCGGTTTTCCGCATACCCTTCCCTTAGTGAGTTTGATTACCTACTTGCAATAATCTAACTTTTAACGCGTGCTTTCGCTTATCTAGTACCTCTTCGATAGTGTAATCTTTCGGTACTAATGAAAACCCTTTTTGTCTTTTTGTGAGCTTCGTCTCCTCGATTTGGAATAAGGGATATTCCCTCTTTTGCTCCGGATAGGAAACATAAGCTGCAGACTCTTGGTTCGGAATACGACCCATCGATTTGAGTTCGTTTCGTGTAAACAAAGAGTCGGGTACATTCTCAGGTAAATAACGAGGCGTTTCATCACTGCTCTTTATCAGCTCGTCAGTTTGGCCGACGGATCCGTCGTTGTATTCCACAACAAGATCCTCTAAATCGACTCTGGCTGTACGGTTATTATCGAGAAAGCTGACGACCGCCTGAACATAGTTGCCAAGATCGTCCTTATGGAAATTTTTTATGATACACTCTCTACCACGATGCTTTAGCTTATTAGGGTTGTCTGGTTGGATCCAAAACCTGTCCCCGATCTTGATGGTAAGCATCCTTGATACCTGTTGGTCGTTTCTAAGGATGAGTTGGATTTTGTCCGTATTAATTTGCCGGATTTCATAACTTCTCAAGAATTGTCCCCCTTTTTTCTTGTTTAACAGATCCGGTCCATAATCCAATCCTGTAATGACATGTTATTCTCCTCCGCCTTGCGGATCAGGTCTTGCTTCTTGGCTTCGGTTAGATAAATGTTAATTGGTAGCAGTCCGGTGTCAATAAGCGTTCCGTCGTATTTTGAAATGATCTCTCCGGACTTTATGAAGAGTCTCAGTTTATCGATCAGATCCGGATGAGAAGCCGGCATGACCCCAAAAAGAACACACTTCCGCACTTCGACTTTAATCCTTCCATCTTCACGAGCGATCTTCATGTTGGCAGGTCCAGCCTGCTTAAATAATTCCTCGATGGCGGTGTAGATAACCGAGTCCGGCGCTTTCGGGTTAGGAAATTCAAAGCGGGCATAGCCATACCCATTTATAGGCTTCCTCTCGGTAATGGATAGAAGCGGGACCCACCCTTGCTTCGATGCCTCCTCAAAAGTCAGCAGCTGGTCGTCGCTGGTTTTCAGCCTAGCCTCAACCTTACGGTTATTCACCCGCTTCAACTCAACAACTCGAGCAAGAGATCCATCTTTGCCAAATGGCTGAAACAAGAAAAGCCCATTTCGTTTATCGTATATCGCTTCAACCTTGCCTGCGTCTGGATTTTTTTCGATGTATTGTTCCAAGTCCTCTTCCTTGATAAAATACGTCCGCTTCCCACGGTATTCTTCCTCGTAAAACTCAATCAGGCCGTCACGAATAAGCTTATGTACGAATGTGGTGGACCTACCGATCCGCCGCGCAGCCTCCATCGAAGTTAAATCCGTTTTAACATAGCCTTTCTTGAACTCAAGGACATCAGTAAGGCGAAAGCGATATCCTCCATCTCCTCGATGCGTTGCTTTATTCACCGGCTCCAACCTTTTCATCGGATCCTCATGGTTGATGATCTTATAAAGTGATGTAGGAGTAATTCCAATCTCCTTTGCCGCTTGAGTTAAACTGATATATTCACTCATAACTTTTGTTCACGCCCTTTATCCTTATTGACGATAATCTCAAAGCAAATCTCATATATACCATTTTAACACAGGCTGACAAATACACGTTAAAATAATAATGATTTTAAGATAACAATCAGAACATAAGAAAAGAATCGCATAAACATTAAAGTTGGTAGCCACATTTTTATTAAATGCAACAATTATGTTCAAAACAAAAGAATGTACCGTTATTTTATGCTGAACATATCTTTTGCACTATTTTCATATTTATAGCTCATTTGAAGGTTTAATTTGTTAGAATAGAAGTATGTAAATTGACTCAGGTGGTGATAACGTTTGAATAGCATTATTCCATTGGATGAATCAATGATTTTTAGCACTACTCTCCTGTCAAGTGGTATAGACGATAATCAGCTTGTTCATACATTAATAGACATGAATCACTACATTTCACTTCGTGAAATCGTGTCTTCAGAGGAAGACGAAGAAGGCAATTATGATTACTCCGGGGTTTCAAATCTTGGCATGGTATATCTCTACGTTCACAACCCGGAGAAAGAGAGGAAGGATAAGACCAAGGAAGATTACTTGCGGGTGCTGATCGCCTTCCTGCAGTATGTGATGGCGATCGGCAAAGACGACATCCGGCATCTGTCTCGTTTCGATATGGAGACCTTTCAATCACATCTGGAGATGCAATACACCAAATCCACTACGAGGGCGAAAAAAGTCGTCATCATCTATTCTTTCTTGAGCTGGTGCTTCGAGGAAGGATATCTTAAAAAGAAAGTCACGCGCGGACTCCGGTCGGTGAAAAAAAAGAAAGAGGAGATTCCGGAGCGGGATGTTGACGAAGCGGATCTCAAGCAGGCCATAGGCTTCTATCGAGAGAATCCGAAGGTCCAGTCCCTCCTTCTGCTTCTCGGGACTAGCGGGATGCGATTAAATGAGGTGATTACTCCCCGTTGGGGCGATTTATACTTCGATCGGCGAGAGAAGAAACATTACCTCGTTACTATAACCAAGCGAGATAAAAAGAGGCATGTCCATATCAAAGAATACGTCCTTGCTTCCTTGATGGAATACCGGAAGCGGGTTGGACTTAGCACAGAGCTGAATGGTGAGGATGAAACCGCCTTCTATCCGAATCGATTAGGTCGACGATATAACCTATCGAGTCTTTCCACTTATCTTTCAAAGTGTATGGTAGTAGCAGGGCTAACCACGATCCAAGGGCACCGGGTCACTCCGCATTACATGAGACATTTCTACGCCCAAACGGCTTTTGCGAATGGCGCTCCCTTGGACTGGATTTCTGAAACTATAGGTCACTCGTCTACAAAGATTACGAAGGAGAATTACCTGAGTCGGCAATTGAAGAAGGAGCGGGATGTGAGCGATTATGTTGATCTTGAACTTTAAGTGATCAACTATATACTGGTATTCAGCAATATAGCGAAGAAGGCAGCCGATCCATTATGGTTAGGCTGCCTTCTTCTTTTTATTGTGCTCTCGGTAACAATAGGTAAGCATTTGATGTTATCTCCAGCATATTATCTAATTCTTTTTTGCTCTTTTCATAATATTGTCGGGATAAATTTCTACTACGTAACGCATCCCGAAGAAATTCCTCTAAGTTTGCTAAGAAATATCGCTCGATCAATTTCTTCTAATTAACCGTGTGGTTAATATATTCCATAGGTTTGAATTATCCTGCCCGGTAGCGGTAAGCCCTACGGTATATTTATAATGTGGCTTTATCGGCAATCGGACAATATTCTTGGCCTAGATCCGATAAAATAAAAATAAAAAATCCGCCATCTAGGCGGATACTAATCAGACTGTTTTAATGTTACCCGACAAATTTGGGGGTTCCTGAGTTATGCAAACGATGGTTTTCTTCGATCAACATTACCGCTAAGAACTTTTACATATTTTTTATCCGAGCCTTCGACTGAAGGTCCAATATAAACTTTGATTTTAGTGCTACCATTTTTTCTTACAGTTTTAAAGGTATCGCCATCATGTTTTCCATCAGTGAGGCGACCTATTTTTGCCGATACGGTACGACCAACCATGTTAAGGCCGGATTTGGCTCCATAACGCCCCGTTCTATTCATATCACGTTTCATTCGGAATCCCCTCCAATTAAGTGGTTAATGGTACGTAGCAGATCGTTATTCATATTCACAATTGACGAAAGGTCTGTGTCTGTAAGCTGCTTGTTCCCTGAGAAGTGGACGGAAAGAACATGCTTAGTACCTATAGGATAACATAGCACATATAGCTGCGCAACATCTTCGTCCTTGTAGAACGACCATTCTCCACTTAAATACACATCCACTACAAGGATGATTTCTTCTCCCTCCGCCTTCCCATGATTAGCACTAAAGGGATAAAATTTGTTCTTCCCTACGTTCCCCCCGACTTGTCCGATGCCATCGTTGTCTTTCTTTTGCCAAAAGGCTGAGCCTGTAACGCGGAATCCATCCGGGGGCAGGATCGAATTACGAACAGCCTCACTCAAGGCTTCATATTTCTCTTTAGTACCGGGAACCGTAACGTTCCGGTTGTATTGCCAGAAAAAGTGTAAAAGGCTTTGCTTCTGCTGAAGCTCCAATTCTTTCTGTGCAAGTTGATCCCGCGGGTCTGTATAAAACCCATGTTCTTGCATTTTTTTAATAATTTGTTGGCATGCTACAGAGACTGCGGCTTCGTGGCGGTCATCCGTACGAAGCTCATACTTAAAAAGTGTAAGGCCCTGAAGATCCGATAGCAGATGAAAGTCCCCTACGGTCTCCCCTTTAATCAGATCATCCCGTTCTTTTACTTCATTGGGGACGATGGCGAAAACACGATTTCGTCTTAACTTTCCCCAAAAAAGTCCCATTTCGAACAAGGTGTTATCACGGGTAATAAAGACATAGTTATTTCGATGCAGTGCAACATCATCCGGAGCAAATATAAATACGCCAAAATCATGTTGATCCAGTTCCTTCTCCAGCGATTCCATCGTATACTCATTCCCGTTAAACACGCCTGTATACCAAGGAGTTACTTGAGTGTGAAAACTGATTTGACTGTGGACGGCATTAGCTAGTTGCATTGCTTCCCTAGATGAACCAATAAAGGTATTGGTTTTTGGTGGATTAGCCATGAGAACAGATCCCCTTAGGAGTAAATAATAACCACCATTGTACCACTAATGGAACAATAGTGGAAAGGTTCCTTCCTTCAATTCCTAACTGTATTCCCTTCACAAGAACGCGAGTAACGGCGGATGGCTCGAATTAGTAATAGATATGATCTCACAAGGATCACCTTACTTGTTGCCATTTCAGTTTTTTAGAAGCGCAGCATTTAGCAAAATAATTCAGGCGTACACTGGAGGTGGTGCCGGTACAAGACCTGCTGCAGATAAACTCCCGGCGTGGGATCAGCACGTCGACGATAGATGCTCGGAGAGTTGTGGCCATTGAAACACCGGTTGGAGGTATAAGAATAAAATGAAAGGGGGCGAATTGCCCCGGTGGCTGACTTAATTTTAATTATCGCGGCAGCATGCCCGACCCTTCCATCAATTCTTCGATCCAATCTACATCTTGCAGGATCTCCAGTTCGATGTGGCGGACGTTCAGGTCTAAGCCATTTTCGTTATATGTACTGTCAAACTTGATTTCAAACTCTCCGATGGCATCAGCTAAATGCTTTCCGAAGTCCATCAAGACCGCTCGCACGGCCTTGTACCCGTATTCCCCAAATAATTCGATTGCTGTTTGTGCGGCTTCCCGCATGGTGGCTTCCAGGTTGATTTCCCCGTTCTTGATGTTTGCCATTGCAATACCGGATTCATTATTGGCCATACCGAATATCTGGTGCCAAGTGTCACCGGTGAAACAAATATGTATGTTGAGATGCGCTGCCATGTTGTTATATTTCGGATAATATGCTGTCTCGGTTCGTCTCGAGCGGCACAACAACCTACCTTCGATCTTTGACAAATAGCCATTAACTTCTTCTTGGACACTCAGCGAGCTTCCCTTGAATAGTTCCATCATTTCGCCCCTCACTAAAAATGAATTGTAAAACGGACCACCCGATCAATACCGCATCATCCGGAGAGCGGTAATGGTACTCTTGCTATGTTTAATTCCTTCGTCTTCGATGCGGAAGACAATATCGTTGGTACTCTTAGGAGATGTTTCGGTTAAGTGAAAAACAACTTCTTTCTGATTGTCGTACGCATCGAGACAATACAATACAAATGTCCCTTTGTAGACCATTCGCTTGTAAGGAATTGGCGGGAGAATTTGAACGTCCAATTCGTCAGACTGGAGTTCGAAGTTAACGTCGTCCAACTCTCGATAGTTAAATAGCTTCAATTGTTTCACGTCGGCTAGAGCCGGCCGTTGACTCATTCTGCCGTAAAATGTAATGATGTTCATCTGATCTTCCACTTTCTCATAGAAGAACACGATGTCATTGTCGATCAAACCGCAGTCCTTCGAAAGAAGCTCGATTCTGCCAAGGCGAAAGCACATAGTCGAGATAAGCTCCATTAAGTCCCCATTCGAAACATTAGTTGGGCCCACACGTGAATCCCACCGCTGGCGAGCGTGATTTGTTAGTCGAATCTGCTTTATTCCCGTTTTTTCAACTATCCGAAGATTGCGGTCGTAATTAATATTGAGGGCCTTAATGTATGCCTCGACAGCGGCAATATCGAGTTCATGCGGAAGGTATTGAAATTTCGTGTACTCCACGACTTCGATTCGCTTTCCATCTCTACGTTCTGAGGATTGAGGCATACCCAGTCCCTCCTTTCTTCGATCGATATTATTTAGGCAAGCTACCTATGCGATCCCTTGGTCAACATCCATAGTGCAGCTCGCGAGTCCTTCATTCATGATGATGAGATTTAATTCGAACTTGGTAAGGTGATATCCTGCTTTATGCAGTAACTTAAGTAGAGAGGAACGAAGCATTTTGGGATAATTCTCCTGGATCAGCGAAATAGCTCTGTCTCCAAGGGCCGGTATGTTGTTGTTAATGATACTTCTAGTTTTCCGCTTACGCTCTTCGATTACTTCTGAATCCGGTCTCACGGTGTATTTTTCGACTTTAACGGCATACATTCCCTTTTCAACTTTTTCAAGAATTCCGAGTTCCACCATACGCGTAATCGTATTCCGGAAATATCGGGGCTTTTTCTGAATTTGGTCCCGAATATGATGGATCTCGTGTCCTGATTTAATGGCTTCAACGATCTCTGCTTCAAGCGCTCGTATATGAATAATACTAGTCCCTCCTCGATTCATTGGCATCTGACACCTCCATCGTAGCATGGGCTCCATGTGCCTTTCATTTTTTGCAATACCCTTTGCCTACGAAATGAAAAAGCACCTCTGGACAGGGGAGTTCCCTGCAACCAGAAGTGCTTCTTCGGTCAATTTCGAATCGCATTTTATTATTTTAATTATCTAATCTCTCTTTGTGCATGTCAATAAAATTAATGGAAAGTCGTGAATAAGGTAAATTTTTGTTTGGGTCAAACAATGGAAACGTGATATAATTATGGTAATTAAAGTGAGAATTTGAGGGCTCGGAAGCACCGCGGCCAGACGACACTATTCGTCTGAGCTGCGGTGCTTTTAGTTTGTACTAAAAAAGTGCTCTCATATCATATTTCCGTCTTATGGCGATATCGTTGAGGTGAAAATCAATGGACATTTCGAACCAGGTGTCTGATGTGAATACTTGTGATTTTTCTGAATCTGGCGGTACCTACGATCTGAAGACTCTAAAAGATATCCAACTCCTTATAAGGGTTATCGAAGAGTCGGATTCGTTTACGTGGTCGCATTCAATCAACGTAGCCAACTACGCCTATACGCTCGCTGAGATGTTATGTTTAAGTAACGAACAAAAAAATAATATCTATATCGGCGCCTTGCTCCACGATATCGGTAAAATCGAGATTCCAGAAACGATCTTGAAAAAGACCTGTAAGTTGACCCCGGAAGAATGGACGATCATGAAGACGCACCCGAGGGTTGGATTTAATTTTCTAAGGGATTACGATCAGCTCATGAAGCCGGATATCCATGACATTGTATTGCATCATCATGAACGGTATGACGGGAATGGCTACCCCGATGGTTTGGCCGGCGAAGAAATCTCTTTGGCTACAAGGATCGTAACAGTTGCCGATTGTTTTGACGCAATGACTTCTAATCGCGTTTATCAGAACGCCAAAGACAAGTCCACTGCAGCAAGGGAAATACTGAATAATGCGTACAGACAGTTTGATCCGCAGCTCGCGAGGGTGTTTGTGGACTTTGTGCTGAAAGGAGGCATGCTCTGCCCACTGCCGTACCAGCTTCAAGATATTGGATTGATAAATAAACAAAAGTCCTCTTAGCGGATTGCTGAGAGGACTTTTGTTTACTCAATCTATCGGGGATGGGAGTAGATCGTTTAGAATGAACGGCATCTGCGGCAACTCCGATTGTTGGAAGTTTCTCTGGGTTAGGCTGATCAGATCCTTCTCTTTTCCTGATACCGTGTGATTTAGGTATTCAAGTGCAATCATGCCCTTTTCATAATTAGAGGTTTCCTGATCGAACTCTATTTCTTCTGTTGCTTTCTTAAGTGCAGAAACAACCTGTTCATGGTTGTTTCTAGCTTCGAAATATTTTGCCTGCAAGTACCTTGTTTTTGAATTGCTATGTCCCAATCGGTACATTGCATCTAGCAGCTGGTTGGCTCGATCTAAATTGAGGTCTAATATATTTTTTTCGATTGTCGAATTCAATATTTGATGATACAGCGGATTCCGCTTGCAGGTTTCTCCGCATGGTTCGGTTCCTTGAAGAATGATGTTCTCTAAAGCCCTTAATGTCCCGTGGTATTCTCGGGGCCGACTTAAGATAAAAGCGTGCTGCGCCAGTAACGCTTTCGTTAACAGCCTAGTGTTGTTTTTCAGGCGGAAGTCTTTAATCGCCTCATAGAGACATTGTTCCGACCCGCTCCAATCCATTCGATAGAAGAGGACAATGGCTCTCAAATAGTTAATGTGTGATTCCAGTCCAATTCCGTCGGTGTTGGAATATTCAATTGCTTTTTCCGCCATGTTTTTAGCTAAGTAAAATTGCAACGATGCAGTGTAAAAAATGGCGAGGTTATAATAGATAATGGCCTTATACCGGTTGAAATGAGGAGGCTCGTTTTCGCTCTTGTTCAATAGATCAATAACTTTTATGCTCTTATCGATCGCTGAAGCAACCTCCCCCATTTCGTATAGCGTACAAATGGAGGCGACGATCGCCTCGAGCATGGTTTTATTGGATACTTTTTCGTAGGAGCTAGGAGCTTGCGCCTCCAACTTATCGTATTGGCGCAGCGCATTCTTTTTGTCACCATTAAGGCGAGAGTAATCGCCTTTCGCTTTCAAGAGAAACGGGAAATATTTGTTCCCAGGACTAATATCTGTTTCAAGGATACGAATCATCTCGGCAACCTCAATGTAGCGGCCGAGCAAAAGATAGCTGCGAATAGTTTCAATCTCTCGTTCAATACGCCCGTCATCAGGCGCATCACGTTCTGTCGATGGGTTTAATAATTCTTTCAAGCCGGAATCAAGGGCTTCTGCAATGACTCGGATATCCTCAATTTTAACTTTCTTATATTTGCCGTTTTCGATATAACTGAGTTTCGATTGAGGGATCCCCGTTCTAGTCGATAATTCTAATAGGGATATATCTTTATGGTTACGGATGCGCCTGAGCGCTTCTCCAACCTTCACCGGATCATAGTCTACCGGAGAAATAACTAATGAGTTTTGTACACTCACGATCTACTCCTCAATTCTTGCTAAATTGCATTTTATAGGTCTATTATACTATTCGATACATATGTGAAAAAGCATTTTTAATAAGGTTTTGTAAAAATCAGATAAAGAATCGATAAAAACTCCTTTGCGGTTTCAAGTAACTGGAGACAAAAACATTTGCATCACCCTTAAATAATGATTGTACATTGCGAATGTTAAGTAAATGTTAAGTATTCCATTGTGAATTTGTGGGAATAGAAACTGGTTAGTAGGGTGTAAAAAGAAAGAACCTGCCCCCCTCCATAAAGGAGAAGCAGGTTCTTGATGCAGATGAAACGATCTTACAGTCGATTCTGGTGCGACATTAGATTGTCGAGGTCCTCAAAACTCATCCCATATTCAGCCAATGCTTCCACTTGCGCTAGGATGTGCGATTTGCTTCGAACTTGACTGAAATAATAATTTGCGCTGACTTTGGAGCGCTGACGAAGCGGGATTGAATCGGATATTGCAGCCCGGCATAGAAGCATCATCTCGGCGAGATTCACTGCTGCCTCATCTTTACCCATGAATACCATCGGGTATTCCCCAACTTCCTCCTCCAACTCATTTTCTTTGATCATGGTCATCGCCGCCGAATATTTAGAAAAGTCGATACCGTTCATCGGGCACCCTCCAGTGAAATAGAGATTTGTTACTCATATTATTGATTGCAAGCCACACTGCTTGCAAATTTAGTAAAGGCTAACAGTATTGCCGACAGAGGAATTCCCGTACTTCATGAGAATGTAGGAAACGACCCGATTAATCTCCGGAGTGCTGACAAAGGGGGAGACCAACCGTTTTTTCATGTTGCGGTATTTGAAGTACATATCACCCTTGCCAAGTAGCCCTTCGGCGCCCGGTTCATCCAGGACAACCATACTCTCTGCCGTCGATGTCACCATAAATGAAATGCGTGTCGGCAAGTTTGCTTTAATCGTCGGGGAGAACACCTTCGCTACCGGTCTTTGTGTTGCCAGAATCATATGAATTCCCGCAGCGCGCGCTTCTTGCGACAAGCGGATCACCATCGTCTCAAGCTCTTTATCTTTGGCCGTCAGCATCAAGGATGCAAACTCGTCGATGACCAGAACGGTGTAAGGCATCTTGGGGTGGTCGGGCTCTTCCATCATGATCTTCGCATTGTAAGCTGCGATGTTATTCACCCGCATATCCTTAAACATCTCGTATCTGGCTTCCATCTCCCCGATAACCGAAAACAGTGCGTCCTGCGCTTTATTCATGTCGGTGATAACCGGCATCATAAGATGCGGAAGGCTCTGATACGCGATCAGTTCTACCCGTTTGGGATCGATGAACACAAACTTGAGCTCATCGGGGGTGTTCCCATATAACAAGCTGACGATGATACTGTTCAGGCATACCGATTTACCTGATCGGGTTGTTCCCGCTATCAATACGTGAGGCATCTCAGCGAGGTTCGCAAAGACCGGTTTCCCGTGAAGGTCTGTACCGACCGGGAAAGACAGACTCTCTTTCTTCGCTAAGTATTCCTTGTGTTCTAGCAGACTCCTCAGATTGACGACATAAGGCGTCGGGCTCGGCACTTCAATACCAATATGTTTTGTCCCAGGAATCGGGATCTGCATCGCGATTTTTTCCGCCTGAAGCGCCATTTGAAAGTTTGCCT
The DNA here is from genome assembly GCF_000422905.1 of Paenibacillus alginolyticus DSM 5050 = NBRC 15375. Classification (GTDB taxonomy): domain Bacteria; phylum Bacillota; class Bacilli; order Paenibacillales; family NBRC-103111; genus Paenibacillus_E; species Paenibacillus_E alginolyticus. The sequence goes on along the minus strand of NZ_AUGY01000038.1, from coordinate 44,554 downwards.
TAAAGGTACTGAATTTCCTCACGTTAATATCCATTGATTCTGGTAAGAGCTCGTACCGGGTAATAATCGGACCGTTGACAACGTTCTTCACCTTGGCGGGAAGCTTTAAGGTATAGCACGCTGTTTCAAGATCCCGAATTTGCTTCTGTTGCTGCGGCGAGAGTTCCTTGTCGGCCTCGTCCGGAAGGAGCAATCGCGTAGGCAATTTGATTGCATTCCAGTTGGGGAATTTCCATTCGATTTTGCCGTTCTTCAGCGTTATCACGGCATCAAATGTCTCGTTTTCTTTCCCCCGTTTTTTGAATCCAGTGATGAGCGGTGTCTGACCGGTTTCGAGCAACTCGGCCATGATTTCACCAGAAATCGTGATGCCGGAGATCACTTTATTAAAAGTGAAGCGGCACCCTTCCGAATAACCTAGGCACCCGAAAAAGTTACCACGGTCTACAATTTGGCCCGCAGCACACTCCGGACATTTCCCGAGATATACGGAGGCGGAGGATCCGGAAGAGATTGCCATCACCGCTTCGTTCAGGGTAGCTCCCGGCTCCTTATTCACCGGTTTCGAAGGCGCAGCCTGCGTTGCTGGTGGACGGAGTTCGCTTTTTTGGGAAGCAGCGGGAGCAGGTTTGGCGGGTGTTTGCTGCTTTGGCTTCCTATTTCCTCCATCGACGTTCCTCACCGGTTTGTCCGCAGGCGTGCCTTTCGTCAGCTCGGTTTCATTCCATTCGTTTTGTGGCATGCGGGATACGTTCGGGCCGCATTCTTCAACAAGCGATCGTGTATGTTTCTTAATGTCCTCTACAAATTGGCTTCCGGATGCTTTGCCAGCTCCGATCTCTGAAAGCTTCATTTCCCACTTGGCCGTCATCTCGGCGCTCGCCAGTTCAGAGTCGCCAAGAGCTTGAATCAATAGCCGACCAAGTTTTGTTGGATAGACCAAGTTCGTTTTGATTTCAATATATTTTCGGGTCTTAAGCGTTTGTATGATGCCAGAGCGGGTCGCCTCGGTACCGAGTCCGTTGGACTGGTTCAACACCTTCACGAGTTCTTTGTCTTCGATCGTTCTCCCTGCACTCTTCATCAGCGGTATCAGATTACCCTCTGTATATCGCTTCGGTGCCGTCGTTGTTCCTTCTTTGGTTTCAGTCGAAGCTGCCGTTCCGACTTGATACAGAGTAACAGGTGGGATCACTACCTCCTCTTGCTCTTGCTCTTCCTCACCGACTGCCACTTCCCCATTAAGGTTTTTGTATACGACACGCCAGCCTTCGCGAATGGTTCGTTTGCCCTTGGTCTTAAAGGAGAAACGTTCATCAATGTATGTGTGGATCGTCGTTTTTTCGTCAATGGCCGATTCGTAGTGAGCTGCAATAACCCTTCGAACGATCAGGTCATATATATTTCGCTCATCCTCGGTAAGCGAGCTCAGGTCCGGAATCTTATCAGTTGGAAGTAGCGCATAGTGGTCCGATACTTTCTCGGCATTTACGAATCTCTTGTTGCCGATCAGCGTTTGCACTGGTTTCGGAACGAACTTCTGGTATGGGTCAAGTTGCCCGAGTTGTTCCAGGATGCCCGGTAGCGGCTGGGCGTCATCTTCCGTAATGTAGTTTGAATCCGTCCGCGGGTAAGTAATGTATTCGGCCAGATAGAGCGATTGCAGCGCGGTGTCCGTCTGCTTCGGTGAATATTTGAACAACTCGTTTGCTTCAGTCTGGATTGACGACATGCTGTAGAGCTGAGGCGGCTGTTCCTCAACCTGGTCAACTTCGATACGCTCAACTTTTGCTTCTTTTCCCTCACAATGAAGAGCAAGGGCTTGTGCCTTATTCTGGTCTTCGATCCGCTCGCGGTCTCCGGAGTACCACTTTCCCCGATACTTATCCCCCTGGAAGTCGAAGTCTGCATATACCTCCCAAAATGGCGTAGGGACGAAGGTTTCTCGCTCCACTTCGCGTTTCACGATCAGATTAAGCAACGCGGTTTGAACGCGACCAACGCTGAAGACGTGACCTGCATATTTTTTCTCTTTCATCTTGATTGTGTATGCGCGGGAAAGATTCATTCCCACAAGCCAATCCGCTTTTTGGCGTGCATCGGCTTCATAGTACAATCCGATTTTGGCTTCCTCGGGAAGAAGTTCGGTGAACGCTTTTTTTATGGCGGGCTTTGTCAGCGATTTTGCCCAAAGGCGCTTTACAGGTTTCCGGTTTCCTGCTAACCGTGTAATTGCGTGAAATATGAGCGAACCTTCTCTGGCCGGATCGCAAGCATTGACCAGTTCGGTTACGCGTGCGTCATGTAGCAAGGACTTAATTTTGCTGAAAAGCTTGGCTTTTTCCTTTGTAACCGCATACTCAAACTTATCCGGGATGATCGGCAAGTCTTCAAACTGCCATTTCTCGTACTTAGTATCGTATTTCTCTGGATCGACCAGCTCCACCAAATGTCCTGCCGCCCATGCAATAAATCCGCCCTTCGGAAATTCTTGGCATGGATCGATCTCGAAGCAGCCATCTTTCTCTTTATGCGGGAAAGGCGCTGCCAATTTGCTTGCTTGATCTCTTTTTTCGGCGATGACGAGTTTCATATATGCCCTCCTTAACAAAGAAAAAACACTCCACCCGTGGTTACGGTGAAGTGCTTCCTCATCCCTGATTCGTATTCGTTTGTAGGTTATTATAGCATACCACGGTTCATCTATGGTATAATTGACTTAATTTAAACATTCAAACTACCTTCGCGGAAGCACCCGAAGTCACAGGATAATCCTGTGACTTTTTTTATTTATATCGTTAATTATTTTTTATTTATATCGTTAATTAAAGGAGGCTTGCAATGAGCTTGACACTTATCTTATCCCCCGTGACGCTTTATGTTTCAAAGCGTTTTGAATTTACGCAGCGGGAAACAGAGATCTATAACATACTGATCTTGAATGGCTATTCAAATAAGGAAATAGCAGATGCGTTGGATATAAGCGAGCGAACCGTACGAAACCATATTCAAAGAATGATGGAGAAAACGGGAATGGATTCAGCCAAAAAAATGATGGCGATCGGGATTCAAGCTATCTCAATTTGAGTTTGAATATCTGAGGGAGTAATTGTTTGAATAACTACGTTCAAAAGGTGCTGATTGCAGAACAGGTGGCCAGCGTCGTTAAGGTAATCGTTATTTCTCAAAGTTGAGAGCGAAAGATAGTACATATTGATTATTTGGTGTATTGTGGAGTATACAAAGTCACAATTTGTATATTCCCAGTACATAACCCCCATTCTACGTAGAGGTGATATCGAATGAAACGAAAGACCGTAAGTATTATTTCAGCACTCATGATTTCCATGTCCGTATTACCAACTGCAGCTTCTGCAGATGAGGCCATTCACGTTCAGGTAAACGGAAGCGAACTGGTGATGGACGCACCCCCTTACATTGACAACGGAACGACGATGGTCCAGTTTCGCCCCATTTTTGAAAAGCTCGGGCTCTCGATTACGTAGGACTCGACCACACAAACAATTACTGGGAAAAAAGATTCCCTTTTAATTGAGCTCGTCATCGGCTCAAATAGCGCTACCGTAAACGGGATGGCTACTCCCTTGTCTATCGCCCCCATCGTGATCAACGGCAATACGTTTGTGCCTTTGCGTTTTGTAAGTGAGGCAACAGGGAACGTAGTTAATTGGGATAGCCAGGCGCATACGGTAAGCATCAAATCATCGGGTGCTGCGACTGTAACAAAACAGTTTGGTGGTGCTTCTTATGGGAAAGATGTCGGCTATATGGGTTCCATGGAATTTGTGGAAGATAGCGGGAATTTGTATTTATGGAAAAAAGATGGCTGGATGGATGAAATCACGTATAGCCTCAGCGTAGGCACGAAGGATGCCTGGGCGGTAACGGATAAGACAATTGTGACCATTCCAAAGGAAGGCAAGGACTCAAGATTAGGTGACATGCGACTCAATACAGCATTATTTGTCCGAAACCAGCTCATTATTCGGGATGAGCAAGGCATCAGGCAAATTGTAGTCAGCCCTAAAGGAGAGATCACTTCAGATACGTATATCGTCAAGATGCCTCGAAAATCATCCGAAATGTTTAAATACATCTCCACCGGCGACGACGAGGGCTTTATGATCGGAACGGATAATACTACTAATTTCAGTGTGTATCTACTGAATGATATCGCTAATCCTGTCACATTTACCGACAAGAAGCGAAGGATATATGTGAACGATAGCTATGGCGGATCCGATTATTTCTACGTGAAATCGAAGAAACAAATTTATTTCACGAGCAATTGGCGTGTGAAAGCCTTTGATACGGCTAACGGTGACATGATCTATGATAATGACGGCAAGGAGGCTTATATTAGCCCCGTCTTGCTCTCTTCCCGAATTTTTTATCAGAAGAGTAAGTTCTACGCAGTGGGGGTCGGTACCTCACTTGCAAATCCATATGTCGTCAACGTATTTAACGAAGAATTCGAAGCGGATTCCTCGTCGTTCAATACCGGATATAAATCTTCTGTTCCTGAAACGATTACACTGACCGATAATGAAGTGCATTTATGGACCACAATTGATTATCGTAATGAAAAATCCATTCGGCTCACATCGATCCCAAGATAAGTTGCTGATGAAGAAAAGAGTTGAGCTCAATGATCGCGAGCTCAACTCTTTTTTCGGTTCTTTTGGCAATGAGGTGTTTCACCACTTTATAATTCATTGTATTTTATCGCTGAATATCCCTCTATTCTATGAGGCATTTTGATTGATGAAGTGGAGATATTGCTCTTCATTGATTAGTCCGTACAAGCGCCAGAAGTCCAACTCATCTTTTGTGATCTTTTCCGGATGGGCGTCCCAATAATCCAGCTTGTTCATGATTTGATAATCGTAGATCACCATGTACTTTTCATCGGTTTGTTTAAACCTTCGCATTTCATCCATAAGTTCTTCCTGACTAATCTCGAACCAGGGCATGCCTTCATAAACGCGATATATTTTATCTCTTGTCCGGTAATACAGTTGGTGAGTAATCGACATAACAAATTGTACCATTTTATCCACGCCCCTTCCTGCTTCGATAGTTCCTACTGTTTTGCCTACGGATATCCTTCCGTTCAAGCTCCCTGCAGCCTGGGCAGCGTGTGGCATGGCCGCCAGCGATTCGCATGTTATGATCCTGCGTGTTGGAGAAAAAAAGGGTGCCGCACTTCTGGCAGTTTTCCTTCATAATAATGGGTTGTGGATCGGGCGCCCGCCTTGCATGTTGATAAAAGTGACGAGTTCATCGATGGCAATCCCGTATTGCTGCAATAATACCTCTAGCCCCATGCGGTCTCCTCCCTCCTTCTCCTAGCTGACGCGCTTGCCAAATAACCGCAAGATATTACCCGTATATTTCATTACGTCCTTCATTAATGAGTCTGTATTCTCTCCTTCGATCGGCATCATCCGTTTTCCTTCAGGAGTCAGCCGGTAATAGAAGGCGTTGCGTCGGCGGTTGTCGTCCCAATCCCCAACTACCCACCCTTCAGGACCTTCGATGGATCGAAGGAGCTGATACAAATAGGCGTCGTTTACCTTCCAGCGGTGTACCTGCTCCATCGTCTCTAGGAATTGCTTGCCGGTCACATTCTGCTTATGATCCAGCATATCCAAGAATAAATATCGGACCGTATGTTTCACGCTAATCATACGGTTTAGGAGCTTGATTTCCTCATCCGTCAGCTCCGGAGCGGGATGCGTTGGATCACCTTGAAGATAACGAACAAAATGCTTTGTCATCTCATACATTTTGTTCACTGTTTCAAGGTACGTGGACTCGAACCACTTCATTTTTGCGTTACCAGATTCCGTCAGCCCGAATGTCTTATTCCGTCCGCGGCCGTCCAGGTTAGCGATCCATCCGAAGGATTCCATAGACTGGAGGACATCATAAATGTGGGACAAGGCTCGCTTCTGGTCGAACGCGGCCAGATCCGCCTTAATTACATCAATGAGGTCTTTGCTGCTCATGCTGCCCTTTGCAAGCTGGTGAAAGACGATGAGATACAACAGGTCCACCTTGCTGATTCCGAGGCGGTCCGGGGCGTTTACCGGGTTTTTCTTGATCGGCATTTTCTAACTTCCTCTCTTGCTGGGGCATCTTGTGCGGTGCCCACTTTAACGTATACCCGAACGTCGCTTCAGATCCGGTTGGGGTATGGCTTGGACTGTTCAATGACCCGGTAGTAGTCCTTGAAGTTATTCAGGAACCGCTCCACTTCTTCTGGGGTTCCTTTAGCCCTGATCTTCAGCATGGCTATCCCCCCGAGCAACGACATTTCGAATGAGCTGAACGACATTGATACAGTCAGCGGAGGCTCGATGCTCTCCAGCACTTTTCACATCACAAGCAATCATTGCATCTCTCAAACTGATCCAGGTAAAGTCATCGTGGTACTGGCTGTAGCTCTTCATCACTCGGGCAAACGTCTCCATGACGCATTCGGACAGCAGCGATGGCATTAACAACTCGTGGCGGATGCAATTGGCAAAAATACGGTCACGATCAAACGCCTCGTTATAGATTAGGAGCGTTTTTCCTTCGAGATAATGGCACGCAGCTGGCCACACTTCGGCCCATCTTGGAGCAGCTTTCAGCAGCTCGTCAGAAATGCCATGAACCTCGAATGCTTCGGTCGAAACCGGTTCTACAGGCTTGACGAACGATTCAAAGAGGATGTCTTCGTCCAAATCGACGATGGCTATCTCGATGATTTCTGAATCACTGCTCGAGGACAGCGTAATCGTTTTTATGCTGAATCCAGTGGGACATCCTCTGAAGAGCCCGGCTCTTTGCGTTATCGAGGAATAATTCGTGGCGGCAGTATGAACATAAACCGCCCGATAAATCCCGCTTCCTATTCATTACAGCCTTGAAGCCGGCACATGTTCGATTAGCGATTTGAGCTGCTCTCGCCTTTTCGATGGCGGCCATCTGTTTTTCGGTTGCCACCTTTCGTGGGGTAGCCTCATCTATGTAGTAAAGCTCAATGATGGATTTGCTCGATCGTTGGTATACGTTGGCGCGAAGCGGCCCTGGCACGAGTCCTTGGTTGCGCAGAGTGGTTTTACTTGCGAAACGTTCCGGGACTTCTCGCCAACTCGAAAACTGCTGAATGTCAACATTCGCTTGTTCTACCCTCATCCGTTCTCGCTCCCCTTCTCTCCCGACTCTACTACTATTTTAGCAGTTGAGGGGCAAATGTGTATATGGATTCACGTTGGTTTACTTAGAAAACTGGTCTACCTAGTCTACAAAATATACCAGTAGACCAACGCCGGATATTATGCTGGCGGTGCGGCGACTGCGTCGATCAATAGATCAACGGCAGCGAGATAATCGAGTGGCCCCCGCCCACTTTTTTCAATTCGAAGGGCGTTCGCCTCGAATTCAGACAAAGGAATGCTTTTCGATCCCCTTACACCCGACCCCCTCCGGTTCCAATAAACCAAGGTACGATTTGAGCAGCATCAAATAATACCGATCCAGCTCGGTGAACCAGAACAGAAAGAAGCAAATCGCTCCATTGGCGTCATGGCGGATCAAGCGTTCAACTTGATGCTGCTCCACGAAGTCTAACGGAAACGATGTTTTGTTGATGGTCGATTTGGCATCGAACCATACGGGGCGACTTCGGTATGAGCCGGTATAGTCGACGGAGCTCTTCTTGGAGTAGACCCCGTCCTTGATCCTGGCGCCTTCCGAACGAATGATAGTAATTGGCGTCGGGATCTTCTCGATGGTCGCAATGCACTTCGCTTCGTAGGATTCATTCACCCACGAGATCAATTCTTCAAATGCCATCCCGCGGCCGCCGTAATTCACAACCGCTCTACGCGGCTGATGGTATCTCATACTCCTCACCTCTCCCTTATTCTCGGTGAGATGTCGATCGGCCAGCAAATTTCAAAGGCCCTTTCTTTCTGGTGCTGATGACAAGGCGACCACTAGTTTCCGCCACGGGATATTTCTTGTTAAAGATAAATCGGATTTTTTATATAAAGATATGGCGAGAAAAAAATAAAAAAAATTTTTAAGGGAGAAATCAACAAATGGCCATTAATAATTACGATCTTTACAATGAATACGGCGAAGATGCGGTGTATGCTTTCTTCGCAAACCGCCCCCAGTTTAGAACACTCACATGCAAACAAACTGCAGCCGTTATTAAATGGTTCTTTCCGCAAATCCAGCGTTCACTCAGCGCGGTGATGCAACACGTTGCCTTTATACGCAGACTTCTGGATCCGCTCAGATGTCCGGCCCGCCGTCCGCGCAAGTATACGTCTCAAGCCATCACTTGGCTGCAAACAATCTGATTTCCTTAGCTTCCTAACAGTTAAGCTGCCGCGCCCTGAATAGTGGCGCGGCACGCTTCCTACCCTTTCGGTTAAGCACGCCTTTACATCATGCCTGCCCCATCCCCGGGTACAGCCGACATACATGTAAAATTAGCTCATAGGCTGGATACTGTTATCAATTGCCGTTGTCAACAAGTTGGCACTTGGTGACAGCATCACTGGTACTACCCCTTGATGGGTAATAAAAAAAGCACCGCATGGGGGTGCTTATCTTCAATGGATAAATAATGGATCAGTGCTTTCCACATTACACTAACTAATTGTTCCTCATCATCCTCACCAATGAAAACATCAGGTCCTACTATTACCATCCACTTAGCATCTATGTAACCGCCAGATAACTTCTGGATCTGAATATAATCAAATAAATCAATCATCTCCATCATCTGCTGGATGCTCACTATAGGTAGACATTCTTCAATGCTTACCCATTGTTTGCCTTCATCATTTATGTAACTTAACCAATACCCATCTAAATCATCGCCTTCGCCTTCATCAACGTTATCACCGTGAACAACATGGATTTCATCAGAATCTTGGATAACGAAATGATCACCGACTCTCGGGTCCCAATACTCATTATAGCGCTTGATTGAAGCAGAATCGGTTAATTTCTTGAGCTCTTGAATTGTTATGGTATATCTTAAGTGTCTCATGTAAATCAACCCACTCTCATCACTTTTTCGTAATATCATTCATGATGCTGTTCCATATCTCGTTTTCTTCTTCCTCGACAGACTCTTTATATTGTTTTATCAATAAGTCATCTTCTTCGAGTAATTTATTGATTTCTCTATTTTTAGGTAAAGATTCAATAATAAAATCCTTTACCAATTCAATATTAGATACACCATCAAGAAACTCTGGCTCCATTGATGTGTTACGAATCAATTCTCCTACTTCATTAAGTAATAAAGCAACTACTTTACTCCTAATGTCATAATCACCATTTTTCTCTGGGAATGACATCGGCCCTTGCGTTGAAGAGATTAACTGCCGTGCTGCCTTAACTGCCAAATCCAATCCGCCAAAATGAGCCAACTTGTTATCATCAACACCGTCGCAGCTTATTGTAATTGGTTGACCACTATAATCTGCTGCATTAATTGTAAAATTTGTCCGTTCCATTTTCATTCTCTCCTTTTTATTTTATAAGAAAGTTGATTCGACAAAATTGGTTGAATTACCTGCTGCTGAGTGTGTCATCCAACAAGCCATTTCAGAACTGAGAACCGGACGTCTTGTAATATAGGCGGTCGGATCTTTATTTTAAGGGGAGTCGGTGAACTTGGCATATCACCTATTTCTGCACCTAACGTCCTTAGCTTATAATTTGTTTAAAATGTTGGTGGACTGCCTTATTATCGTGTAATGACCAATTCCGGATCACACTTAATTACATTATGTATGATTCAGATAAACCCAAGAACACTTATCCCTATTGGGGTTTATCCGAAAAAAAGGTGGTCGAATGTTTTTATGTATCGATTCAATCACACAAAATACATTAAATTAAGTCGATTATGTATGTTTGGAATAAATCACCATCTAGTGATCTATTTTTACACGTATGTCGGCTGTACCCGATATTGACCCGCTCCAACCGGCAAGGGGGGAGGAGGCGATAGCGGACCAGGCCGACTTTCAACCATTGATGAAGTCAAGTCTCCTCTGCACACATCATGGAATTCCTCCAAACCAACAACGTGTTAGGTAGAACAATGTCCCTCGCTCCGCTTCTACTTCGCCTTTATTCCGCCTTTTCCTTCCCCTTTATACCGGTTTTGGTCCTGGTTGCACTAGGTCCGTACCTAGTAACCTTCTTGCAATTCTGCTCCTAGATCCGGAGCTAGTATCGCCTTTGGTTGGTGGGGGTGGGAGCGCGCGGCGCGACGAGGGTCTGCCAGCGGTCCGACAAAAGTAGCAGAACTCTGCTACAAAAACTAAAAACCGGGTTGTTAAGGGTATCGAGCAATCACACAGGCTAAAGAAGTAGAAGTGATATCGAAAGAACCACAAAATCGGCGGGAAAGGAGGAGAAAGCACGTTAGGGGTAAAGGCTATATTCCTCTTAACACGTTGTTTGTTTAGTAGAATAATGAAATAAAATCGTTGTAAGTTCTGGGGAAATTGCGTTTCGATTTCATTATGTCGAGTTGTTTATATATAGTTTCAAGCAAGCTCGCAGCCGGTGCCCCTTTTCACTAGAGGCAATGTAGAGAATTACATAGAATAGAAAAAATCATCTCAGCAAAAAAGACGGCGACCATTAACGAGCTAACCGTCTTTTTTGCTCATTCATTTTTGAAGAAAGTTGGTAACCATTGCTCCTGTAGAACAATATTTGTTTCAAAAAGATCTATACCGTCTTTAAGGCAAACCATAATAACTACATCTCGCTTATTTCTAGCGTATAACTTCTTATGGCCGGCTTTTTTAACAACTCATTCGTTTCTCCGTAAGTTAGATCTAACCCAAAGGCTAATTGGATTACTTTATCCCTGCTTGGACTTTTTTTCCCCCTGAGGATTTTATAATAATATCCTTTATCCATGTTTGCATCTTGAATAATATTAGAACCCTCAAGACCTTTAGTCAGTATTAAATTATTCAAGTAATATCTAAATTCATTCCGTTGACTAAACCCAAGTGTGGACATTAATTCAGTTAGTTTATATTTGCTTGCAGCTGATATTTTTTCTAATACCCCCGAGTAAGCAATACTCGTCGTCACTGGCATTAATTCATTTTCCCGCGGATCCTTATCCATTGAATAGATACCTCATTTTACAAAGTGTACCCTGGGTACACCAAGCCTTTTAACCTTTATATTAATATTTACCTTATGAAACGTAAATAAATTTCAAGGGAGAAACTACAACATGAATAAAACCCAAATCGCAATCTTGGTCTTAACAGTTTTAGCAGGTGCTTTTACTACAATAGCAGCTGGTCTGAGTAGTAGTCAGGGTCAGGACAAATAATGGGGTGTTAAAATAGAAGGCGCCGTTTTTTATTTGCTTCCGAATTTAAATTCGTATTGAAGGTCTTCAAAACTGCTTAGGGGGACAGCTATCACCGGTTGCTGTCCCCCCTGCCACCGATTTCTCAAGACGCTTGTCTATTGCCTACCGCGAAATACCAGCTGCTGTCCTCTGTCGTTCGTGCCTACCCGGCCGTGCAAATCAATTGCTTCATGTACCTTTATCATCATATGATGTCTCATTACGTTATAGCGTGCGTTAAGCGCGCTGAAGCCAACAACATTCGTGTTTTCAATATCGTCGTCGTAGACATTGTTCGAATAAATCAGCTCCGTCTGCCCTGTAGTCTGCCAATATCGGTGATACCGGGGAATTCCGACGACGCGCGTCGAGTGTAGCCGTTTCATTTCGTTTGCTCGCACCCGACGATGTGCACTCGTCAGATCCCCTTTTATAGCGTTCGCAATATACCATATTTATCCATTATTTCTACATGCTATCATAACCAGTCTCACGTACGAATAGAACTTGGGAACTAAGGCGATTAACGAGGATCCAATAAAAATACTCCCGCGATCTATGGCATTCCTCTAATTTATCGGTTAAAATCTATGCCTAACCTAAATAGAAAAAAGCACTCAGGCCGAGTGCTTCTGCAGTTTAAGTGTGACAGTAATGGCAATGTGGTATCCCAAAGGTCCAACAGTAGTTACAATAAGATCAGTTCTACTAAAAACTTATGAATCGATCATTACATCTTCTGTCCATTCATTGCTAAATTCTGCTTTCAGAACATCTCTGTAACCAATCCATTCCCAATCCACTGCCCTGCTAAAAGGCTCCACTATGTCTAATCGAAATTCACCATGCTTACTGCGTGCTACGATACCGGTAATTGAGCGAGTTTTAAATTCTTCATATAAAGTTAATACAACTGGTTTCTTATACATCTGCGACAAACTCAGCACGGCTGATATGTTTTGTATTTCTTGCTCATCACGTATAGGACGCAAAATACGTTGACTTTCTCTTTGATTTCTAATTGCTGACTCTTTATGTTGAGGTAGGAATCTACGCAAATATATTGTACATTAATTTATTTTCATCTATATTTCCTTATTAAATAAGCCTTTTCTAAGCTTTTTATAATTGTACATTATTCATCTTGAGCAAAAATCATTATTAATTATGCTCACTAGCTCAACGTTTTTCATGCAACAGCAAAAACTTATTCTCCCAAATCCTTCTTCAAATATCCTAATCAGCTGGTTTGAGAAAAACCCTTGGCCATGCACTTATTCTTTTTCGGACACCTTTTGTAGGATACTAACAAGACTTTGTATGTACCCTCCAATCCTAGCACTGACCCCTGCTCGCACAAATTCTTTGGTTATCACTAACTCATCTTTATGACCACGACAAACAAAACGATAATAAATTGCATGTTCATCTTTTGAATTTTCGAATACGCTAATATTTTTTTCAACAAGGATTTTCTTTGTTTTTTTCACATCCTCTCTTATATTTTTAGCTAACAAACGTGTTGTTGCCGAGTACAATAACTTGAGGGTTTGAGATGACATTTCAATTTCAATATTCTTTTTTTCAATCACCTGAAGTGTAAATGATAGTACAATATGGTTCCGCATAATTTCAATTTCTTTTGTAGTCGGTGGTTCAAGTGTTAGTGGAGCACTGCCATTCCTCATCAACATTGCTTGCTCTTTATGCTGCGGTAAGATCATCCTACTAGATTCCCAAAGACCGTTTTTTTCAAGTTTCTTACTCACCTTTCATGCACCTCATTAAACCCTGATATTTATCCTGACGAAATTGTCGAACGTACATTCTTATTGTTTATTATATACCGAACATACATTCTTAATGCAAGTCCTTTCCGCATAATTTACCAAGGATCGGGTTGCCGTTCGATGTATTTAAGTAATATAAAGAAATTTTGTAGTGGAAGACGATTTATACGTAGTTTTGGAACTTATCCCTATTTACATAACCCCTACGGGGGGATATTATATGGTGGCAGGTATTGTTCACAAAGGGCACAATATTAATAAAAAGATTCTATCTCATCATGTTGCATGTCTTACATAAGGAGTGTTGATATGTCCAATTTCAAGATTTATTTGAAGTTTATTAAACCGTATCGGAAGCTTGTCATCATTACCATACTGATTGGTATGGTGAAATTCGGAATACCGTTAACCTTACCTTTAATAATGAAATATATCATTGATAATCTGTTGTTAGGTTCTGTTTCTTCTGCAGAGAAGGCTCACAAGCTAGTTGAGGTGCTCTTAGGAACTTTTGTCTTGTTTGTTGTAGTAAGGGCTCCCATTGAATATCTACGACAGTACTATGCACAATTAACAACTAGCCGCATTCTTTACGATTTACGCAGCCATCTTTATTCACATATTCAGAAACTATCCTTACGCTATTATCAAAATCACAAAACGGGCGAAATCATATCTCGAATGATCAATGACGCTGAGCAAACAAAAAGTATAGTCGAAACCGGACTTATGAATGTTTGGATTGATTTATTTACACTAACGATTGCAATTGGGTTTATGATTCATATGGATTTTTGGCTGACTATTGTTGCTATTGCCGTTTTCCCCTTGTATGCATTCTCGGTAAAACAGTTATATAGAAAGCTTAGAACGTTAACAAAAGCTCGCTCACAGTCCCTTGCAGAAATGCAAGGATATTTACATGAACGTGTAAATGGAATGCCTGTTATAAAAAGCTTTACTTTAGAAGTTGTTGAAAAAGATCGATTTGGACAAAGAAACAACAAGTTCCTAGAGCGTGCACTTGCTCTAACGAAGTGGAATGCTGTAACAAACGCCATTATTAATACACTAACAGATATTGCCCCATTGCTTGTATTAGCTTATGGTGGCTATCAAGTAATCCAAGGAAATTTAACTGTAGGAGCATTCATCGCTTTCTATGCTTTTCTGGATCGTTTATACAATCCGCTTCGCCGTCTGATAAATTCTTCGACTGAATTAACTCAAGCAAGTGCATCGTTAGACCGGGTAGTTGAACTAATGAATGAACCTTATGATATTATTGACTCACCTAATGCAAGACCTCTACAACAAATAAAAGGAAAAATTGATTTTGGAAATGTTAGTTTTAGATATGATCCAGAATCTGATTGGGTACTCAAAGACATCCAACTAAGTATTCAAGCTGGTGAAACAATTGCCTTTGTAGGAATGAGCGGCGGTGGAAAATCATCGCTAATTAGCCTGCTCCCTCGATTTTACGATATTCAGGAAGGGAGCATTCGGATTGATCATACGAACATTATGGACATTACAATACAGAGCTTACGCGGCCAAATAGGGATGGTGTTACAGGATAATATTTTGTTTAGTGGAACGGTTCGAGAAAATATATTGTTTGGGAAACCAAATGCTACAGAAGAAGAGGTTATACATGCAGCAAAAGCAGCTAACGCACATGATTTTATTTTAAATCTGCCGGGTGGGTATGACACAGAGATTGGCGAGCGTGGAGTAAAGTTATCTGGAGGACAGAAACAACGCGTTGCTATAGCTAGAGTTTTCCTTAAAGACCCGAGCATTTTAGTTCTGGATGAAGCAACATCAGCCCTTGATTTAGAATCGGAACATTTAATTCAAGAATCCTTAGCCAAATTGGCGAAAGACCGAACCACCTTAATAGTTGCTCATCGACTATCTACGATTACCCATGCCGACCAGATTGTTCTGATTGAAAATGGCCAGATTAAAGAAAAAGGAACCCATGAGCAGCTAATGAGGGAAGGCGGAGCTTACTACCGGTTGTTTAATGTGCAAAATTTAAGTGGAGTCCATTCATGATATTAAGCATCTAGAAAAGCTAATGTGCCTAACGCTGCTGCAGTGCTCAACTGGAAGGGAATTGGTAATTCATGCATTCTAAACATGTTTACATCATTGTTCTATATATATCAATCATTGGATGGGTTTACCTCAATAAAGGGGATCTCATAGAATGGATTCAAACAACAGATAGGACACCTCTGCTTGTTGTTTTTCTTGGAGCCGTTTTGATAGCCATAGTGCCTATCCTTCCTTTCGGAGTTGTCGGGGGAATCTTAGGAGCCAAATATGGATTTGCTGGGGGAGGGCTACTTAGTCTTGCAACATCATCCTTCGCCTCTGTAATCATGTACTATCTATTTCGCTATTTATTTAAGGCCCAGGGTATGAGATATTTACAAAAATCCAATCGCATGCAGAATTGGGATAAAGTTGTTCGAAAGCATATGTTCTGGTCTATTTTAATAGCAAGGATCATTCCAATTATGCCTTCCGTCTTTATTAATTGTTATGCAGGAGTGTTCAACCTGCCAGTAAAATCATTCTTACTTGCAACCGTCATCGGAAAGATTCCTCCCATGCTAGTTTTTGCTTACGTAGGTGATAATGTTTCCTCGGGAACCCAACAATGGCTGAGCATCTCAGGAATCTATTTATTATTTCTTGGTGCCGTGTATTTAATATATCGTTTTTATGACCGCCGAAGTGCCGCGTGATTAAAATGATGAACTGTTTATTTAATCTACAAATTTAATTTCTCGCTTGTCCATAAGATGAATATTATTTAAGTAAAATGAATGTAGACTGTATATGTTCCTGCTTTTGTAAATGTGTAATCGCCTGTAAATTGCCCATCCTTCGTATATAAGCCATCAACAAGAGTAGGATTGGGATTGCGAATATCGAAACCAACAGAGACCTTCCCAAGCGATTTAAAGGTAGGATAACGCCCAACAAGGGTAACTTTTTTGTTCGTCTGTACTTGGCTAGGCTCTTGTAAAAGCGACTTCTAATTATTTGGATGCATCCATGCTCGCCGTAGATACATTTGAGCAGGCAGGTCCTATTGTACTCTTTCTACTATTTTGATCTGAACATCTTTAAGCTATATGAAACAAACAATCATAATATGCTGGGTGCATTGAACGGCCCTCTCTGCTTCACCGATAATTGGGAAAAAGGACTTCTCACCTAGGACTAGGGACTTGTTATCTTTGACACCTGAATAGAGTAGGGATAAAATAAGCGATAGTAGAAGGAGGGGCATTCATGAGCGACAACGAACATAATCACGACGAGGAACACGAACATAGTCACGGTCACACACACCCTCATAAACAAAGAAAACAAGTAACTAATCGACTAGCTCGAATTGAGGGCCATGTTCGTTCTATAAAAGAAATGTCTGATAACGGCAGAGATTGCCCAGATATCCTCCTTCAGATCGCCGCAGTAAAAAAGGCGCTGGACGGAGTTGCCAAAGTGATATTAAAGGATCATCTGGAGCATTGTGTAGTATCTTCAGTACAGGATGAGCACCGGAATAAAGTGTTAACTGATTTACAAAAAGCCCTAGACAACTACATTCGCTAACTATAAAAGAGGCCACTAGCGTCACATGCTAGGGCCTCTTATTTACATACTTATATCCTTCATGTCTACCTATTTATTCCAAACTACTTAATCTTCCTGAAATCCCAAACGTAAGGCAATGGTTCTTTGCACTATATGGCCATATCCAATAGTGAAAGTTTCTCCCCTTGATTGCAAGTCGATTTTGGATATCTTGTAGACCGAACATCCCTTCCATTCTTCCTTTTCTCTTTACCTCATTTATGATAAATTTGATTTTTTCAGATTCAGTTGGGAAGGAATTCACAGCTTCCAGAAAGCTATTGTCAGGACTAATCTTCAGTACATCCGACCATACAACAATAACGGCATGAGGGGCGGCAAGCTCAACGAGAAGATCGTTATAATTTTGGATGACTACATTTCGTATTTCCAATAAGCCATCCATGATTGTAGTAATTTCCTCTTGCTTGTACCCTTCAACATAAGGCGCAAATATTTGTAAGGCGTTCATGTAAAATAACTGGGTATACAGGGCCGAAGAAATAACAACTTGGAATTCCCCTTTAAAATGAGTTAATATCTGTATCTCGTCTAACTGGCTGATGCAGCAGTTTAAAAATTCGATAATATGTTCGGCTGAGACCTTTTTGTCGAACAGGTCTTTCAGATTCCGGTAAAAATTAATTTCATCTAGTTTAGTGAAATCTGTGCTTATTAAATTGATCTTATCTCTCATGGTCATTTCCAAGGGACAGACAGCATTCATCATGGCAGGTAAATCGACATCCGCTAACGCTACATTATCATAATTTCCAATGAGTGAAATGAGATCCAAATCATCGCAGTTACCAGCACCCAAAATTATAGCACTGGACTGGTGAGGCAATTGCCTAGTCGCAAGATGAACTAAGTTGGTGATTTCTGATCGATGGTTTTCCCATTCAGTCCATCTGTTGTTTTCACGTTCTTTATTCAATTGCTCATAAAACTCATTCATTCGTGTCCTCCTATATTGTTCGAGGGTTGTGATTTTTCAACTTTATGAAATATGGGTTTGATTCACACGATTGGATCCCATATACCTTTTAAAGCGGAAAAGTAAGAAGATAGCTCGAATTAGAAGATCAATGGCAATTGACAACCAAACCCCAGCGATTCCCATTCCTAAATAGATGCACAACACATAAACCCCAAGAACACGGATTAGCCACATGCCAATCGCTGTACTATACATTGGGCTTTTAGTATCTCCTGCCCCTTGTAGAGCACCAGCGATGACCAGACCAATCGCCAAAAACGGTTGAGCGAATGCATCAATGCGAAGCGCAGTTGTTACCATTCCAATTACGTCTTTATCACCTGTAAACCAACCGGCTGCCAACGGTGAAAAGAAGAACAAGAGGACACCGACGAAAGCCATGAAAACAACTGCAATCCATGTTGTTAGTAGGCCGTATTGGTAAGCATCTTGCTTTCGATTTGCCCCTAAATGCTGGCCGACTAGTGTGGTGGCTGCTATAGCTAATCCATATCCTGGCATATAAGAAAAGATTTCAATATTTCCTGCAAGAACATGTGCCGCGTACACGTCTGTACCAAGCCGTACAATTAAGCCAAAATACAATACTTGACCAAATCTCATAATTAATCTTTCGGCAGCTGCTGGTCCCGAAAGCTTTAATAGCGGCAAAATAAATTCGTTTGAAGACCCTCTGCGAAGAGAAAAAGAAAGCTTCGATTTACGGATATAGAGAAACAAAGCAACGGATCCAATAACTCGGACAATCGCCGTTGCCCATGCAGCTCCAGCGATCCCCCATCCAGCCCATCCACCCAGGCCAAAAATTAATATATAGTCCAAACCTATGTGAATCAGGTTTACCCAAACGCCTATTTTCATTGGAGTTTTAGTGTCACCTGCGGCGCGCAAGATACTACCAAAAACGGTCATGAGGGATAAAAAGAGGGAAGGGACTGCCACAATACGGAAATAGATGACCCCGTCCGCCAACACTCTTGGCTCGGCACCCATAAGACGTAATAAAGGTTCTGCAAAAAATAAGGTTACAACACCGAAGATTAATCCTAAAATCGCAGAGATTAACGTTGATTGCCGCGCAATCGCTTTAGCTTTTTCTATTTCACCAGCACCCACGCTGCGGGCAATCATGGAGGATGTGCCTACCCCCATTGCCATGAATACCGCAATATACACTGCAATAATGGCATTTGTCACACCGACTGCAGCGACTTCATTTAAACCGATCTTGGATACAAATAACGTATCCACAAAACCGACAACGGTTTGCAGAAAATTTTCAATCATAGCCGGTACGGCCAGAGCTAGGATGACATTAATTTTATTTCTCCGACTTGTGTCTCCGATAGGAATCGCTTTTGACATTAGCCGCACCTCCTCAATCCGAAATAATGAATATTAGCATGAACGTGTCCGTGTTTATGGGAATCAGCCATGTGAATGTCCATGCTCATGTGCATGTGCTGAGGGAAAGGCTTCTTCTAGAGATACAGAAATGGTCGATCCGTTATGACGCAATACCGCAGCAAATTCGTCAGGATGATGCTCAGTGAATAATGCGTAAGAACCTGGCTTGGTGATACGCACCACAAAAGTTACATCCCCATCCAGTAGTAACTGAGTGTGATCATAGCTTGGTTGAAGTATGCTACCACTTGCTAATGGTTGCGAAGTGCCCTTAAAAACCCTGATTGCATCTAGCTTTGCCACTTCGAAGACATCTTGCGTAGATTCGGACAAAGGTAGGAAAGAAATGAGCATAGCAGGATCTGGTCCTGCATCAAGTGTATATTCATAATCGCCGGTGGAAAGTTCATAAATACCTGCCCACTCAAAAGGGTATGTTGACACATGTCCATGAGAGTGAAAGTCTGCGCCAGGCTCTTCTTCTGGATCGATATGAACATGAATGATCCCTATATGCTCCACATCGTGCTGTAAACGATCAATGACATCTTTGGCAATATCATGTCCTTCTGTAATCGACATATCAGATTCTACAGCGATGCTGATATCTGCCGTGATTTCATGCCCAAACCAACGTGCTTTTACTTCGGTAACGCTGACGACACCTTTTACATCTTCGACTGAGGCAGTAATTAGATCGATGGTCTTCGGTTCCATCCCGTCTAGTAGGCGCGAGAAGATCGTTTTCACAGAATCTTTAACGATAAAAATAATAGTGATCGTGATACCTAGTCCAACAATAGGGTCTACAATAGGATATCCTAGCCATGTTCCAATCACTCCAATTAATACAGCTAGAGAGGTAATGCCATCTACACGTGCATGATGTCCATCAGCTACGAGAGCCGCGCTTCCCATTTTTTTACCCATCCTGATTCGGTAGATAGCCACCAATTCATTACCTAAAAATCCAATAATAGATGCAATTGCGACAGCCCAAAGATTTGTTACAGAAGAGCCATTGAATAAACGTTGTATAGATTCATATCCAGCCACTATCGCGCTAATCGCAATAACAATAATAATTAAAAGACCGGCTAAATCTTCACTTCGATTTAATCCATACGTAAAGCGCTTCGTAGGTAGTCTGCGGCTTAATACAAAAGCAATCCATAAGGGAATTGATGTTAACGCATCTCCAAAATTATGAATCGTATCCGCTAGAAGAGCGACACTTCCAGAAACAGCTACGATGATGGCTTGAAAAATTGCTGTAATCAACATCGCCACCAGTGAAATCATCAGTACTCTAGTTGCTTCTTTGTTTTTTACAATGCTTGAGTCTACGCCGACATGAGAATGCCCATGATCCCCATGAGAATGTCCAGCTCCCATTAATAATGCCTCCTCTAACCTCGGGTAATATAAGAAAAATATATCCCCAATTATATCCCCCTAGGGGGGATACGTCAAAATGATTTTTATCCATACTTTAAACAGCGCACACCAATTGAACGGTGTGCGCTGTTTGACATTACTTTGCTTCTGTATATTTGACATAAAGGAGTGGGGTCGTTCGCATCACAACCTGAAGCCACGTCAAGCGAAGTGATTCAAGAGAACCACGCGGAAGAGCGAAAAAAATGGATTAGGCTCTCATAGCAACAGGGATTCAAAGACAACTCCCGGATAGATTACTCTTTACTGAAACGTATATAGGTAATTTAATTTTGATGATGTTTCTTAGGAGTTCTACTTATACCTTTCTTCAAATGATTTAATTAATATTCCTGCAGAACAATTTCAAAAGGCTCCGATGCACTACGACAGAGGAAAGAAATATGTTGTCTCACCATTTAATGGAGTAATATATCCTTCCAAGAAAACTGGAAGTAGCGTGGCACATATGATACCTGAGGAGTTTATATTACCTTTTTTAGAATTAGCAGTTAAAGTAGCCAATCCTATAGCTCTGGGAGTTTACATGCAATGCTTTGGAGGTATTAGGATAGGGGGACTTGTTAACATTAAAAAATCTAATATTACATCAGCAGTAAGGGTCCGTTCCGTAGATTTTACGGTATCTCTTGTTCTTCCCTTCAAGGTTAAATGATTTAAGAAATTAGTACCATGCTCCAATCTCAGTTCCGACAACGAGTTGATCTTAAACTTAAGTTTGTTCTCAATCAATACATAATTCAAATACGTTGTTATATTTTTTGCATGGGATCTCTGGGTGTTATAGGATCTACCCTTCCACCGATAAAAAATAAATTGAGTGAGAGGGTGTAGGATCTCCTTATTGTTTTGATAATTCTTAACCGCAATCACAGCATGCTGCTTGCGATAAATATTTCGGTTCCGATACAACCCTAAGTCTATCGTCACACTTCGGACAACAAATCGAGTATCTGTACGATTAATAGGCAAAACCTTTGGGGATTGAACATTTATCAAGTTTCCTTCCATAGTTCAGCTCCTAATTATGCACTTCAAATTGCTTGAAATCATCCATTGGATATGTTGCTAATTGCCATGTTAATGCAGGGGACATTTATGAACAATATGAGATTGCTGGAAATAAAAAAAAGCCAAATAGATTGGCTTTTTTTATAATTTATGCTCATATTGTATTATGCTCAAATTCCCGTAGATACAGGAAGCATCATCCGACTAGACTCCCAAAGTCCATTCAATTCTAATTTCTTACTCATCTGTAATGACCTCCAATTTTGCCAGCTCTATCTGCTGCTAAGCCAGCTTTCATTAAACTCGAAGCGCGAATAATTGCCGTATTCCCAAAACGGTCTTTAATCCCATCCAAGACGCTATCGAGTTTGCGTAGCTTTGTTACGTCTTCAAAGAGATCCAACTGTGTGATTTCCTCGTCCTCAAGTGATCCGAGTGTGACACCAACTTTACGCACTGGATGGCCGTTCCAATTGCGATGAAATATTTCGCGAACTGACCCGAAAACTTTTAGTGTATTGTTCGTGGTAAAAGGCATCTTGCGCTGCTGACTAAAGCCGGTAGGTGCATCGTAAGGCGAACACATACAAAATACATGTACGGTTCCGCTCGAATAACCCTTCGCACGCGCATCGCGGCAAACTTCTTCCGTCAATTCCAAGAGTACAATATCCACTTCTTCTGCCGTCGTATAATCCCGCGGCAAGGTCATTCCGTGACCGATTGATTTAGGAGCTACATTGAACGTTCCTGGTGTCACTGGACTATCGTCGAGACCGTTAGCTGTACGCCACATAACCTCCGCTTGAATGTCCGATTGTTTACCGAACCGAGCCCTAAACTTCCGCTTAAGGACAGCCAATGGAGTTCGCGCGACATGACCAATCGTAGTCATGCCAAGTGCGACAAAATGTCTCGTCATGCGCGACCCAACACCATACATCTTATCAACACTTAGTGGCCACAGAACTTTCTCAACATCCTCTTTTCCTAGTGTAAATATCCCACTTGCGTTCTTTTTGGCAAAATTGTCCGTTGCCTGTTTAGCAAGGATTTTTGTAGGACCGATGCCAACGCGAACTCGTATATTCATCGATGCCGCGACCTTCTTTTGAATCATGACTGCCAGTTCTTCTGGAGTACAACGAAAATGATTGAGCGACCCTGTCACGTCCAAAAACTGCTCATCAATCGAAAACACTTCCACTAGATCTGTGTACTCTTTATAAATATCCGTAATCGCAAGTGATACATCAATATAGCGCTGCATGTGCGGCCGCATTACAATCGCATCTGGACACAATTGAAGTGCCTCACCAAGACGTTGGGCGGTACTAATTCCAAAGCTTTTAGCGATTGGGCATGCCGCCAAAATAATACCTGATCTTCTAGCCGGGTCTCCGGCCACTACAACAGGGAGATTTTCGAGACCTGGATGAGAAGCCTTTTCGACGCTTGCGTAAAATGATTGGCAATCCGAGAGGTAAATCGTACGATCACTTTTTTCTCTCTTTACCATTACAATGACCTCCGCATTCTCATTAGTGTTGTCATAAGTTCAGCCTTAATCAAACTTCGAAGCATCGTGAAATGGTGGATGTAACCACGAACTTTATATTCAATGTTAATACCTAATGAATTGGTCGATGTATTCAGCACTTTGATATCTCGCTTTTTCATGGCACTTTTTATATTTTGCAATTCAGGGTAAATAGCATTCTCAACTTCCTTTAAGTAAAACAGAACATGACCATATACAATTTTATCTTTGTGAACCTTGAGCTCCTCCGAATCCCTCGCCAACATATCGAGCAAAATAGGAAGCAGCGTAAATTCTTTGATTAATTGAATATCCTCGTCGGTCTCAATATTTGTAATGACACCCATTTAATCACCTCAAAACAAGAACATTTGTTTGTGTTTTAATATTATATACCGAACACGTATTCTTTATGCAAGAGATATTTTATGGGAATGAACAAATGCGAACAGTTATATAACTAATAAAGTTGTTATGTTTATAATAAAATTATTTAATATGATTAATGAGTTGTTTAAAACGTGGTCCTGATCGCTCAACTACCATGAAAGAACGAATTAACTTTCATGCTCTGTGGTGCAGTTCGAGGGATGCATGGACGGGCAGGATAACGTAGCAATGTGTTGAATTTAAATGGTATCAACCAATGGGGATTATTTTGAGTCAATTATGAATCAATAGCGGGAGAACATTGAAACGGAGAGCGGTTAATGGATATTTGCTTTTATGATAATAATGAGCTTGCAGCAAACGAAAAAGGCATCGTTTCTGTAGATAGAGTGTATTGTTTAAATTTCCATGAGTTTATCGGGACGACATGGGAACAACTTCGGCAAGTATATTTGGCATTGCCGCATATGTCATTAAGGATCATCCATGTCCTATGTGGTTTGGCGAGGAAGGGATATCGTCTAACTACTTATATGCTTCAGTTGAACCCTCTGGATTATAAATTGTTGGAGAATTAACAATCGAACAATGGGAGATATGGGAGAGCGTATTTCATGCTCAACTATCCAGGTTCTCATTCCCATCGTTTGAATGTTGAATGTAAGCTAACAAAGAACAAGAGTTCAACCATTCAATTTATTGCATTTAAATCCGATATATAGCAAGACATATACATTTCAAATAGACAAATGGAGGAAGTCACGTGCGTAAAGAACTCAAAGGAATGGTAATCGGATTTGTTTTAACCTCACTCTTAGTTGGCGGCTCGGCTCTAGCTGCTGGCTACAAAAGTACAATTGAAGTTTTATTCAACAACGTCAATCTAATGGTGAACGGTAAAAAAGTAGCAAGTGACAATATTCTATATAACGGTACAACCTATATCCCTTTACGTGATGTGGCCGATCTATTAGGAAAAAAAGTTGGATGGGACCAGGCATCGAGTACTGCAAGCATCAACGATCCTGGATTTGTACCAGCGGATAATGGTGACGCCTCGGTGGCTTGGAAAGACGGGGAGGAAGACGCAAACTTATCAGTACAGTTTAAAGACCGAAGCGCAACCGTTGTTATTGGGCGTGATCATCCAAATGGTACAAAAATGAATGTAATCTTTAATGAAGATAAGTTTGGCTGGCCATTGGAATTGGATAACGGCAGCAGTGCCGACATATTTAAACCTTATGGCGATTTAAATGATGGTTTTAGTATCCACGCAACGCTTCATGATTTTGATGGGGATGGTAACCCAGAGATCGTACTTACCGCAGGCGATGGACTGGTGACCGGCCATGTGTGGGTATTCTCATATACGTCGGTTTCCGACGTATCGAAAATTAATCCATTAAAACTCGAGCTATCCGAAATGATTCAACAAAAGGTGGAGTTGGATAATAATAAACTTATCATTCCTTATGGCAGCGTAGGGCTCTTTAATGAGTATGACTATACGAACGGTCATTTCGCTAAGAGTGTTCAATAGTAATATTTAAGATAATAGGGGTCCCGCCAACATTTTAACGAAAATATACGCTAAACATAAATTCCATCGAATTGGCAGTATTTCTTACTCTAAGTCGGCTATTCGTCCCTGTCGGAACATCAGTTCATCAACTGTTGTTTTAGTTATGGAAATGGAGGTTAAAAACGAAAAAGAATTCTTTCCTGCATTACGTTAGTGCAAGCATAAATCACCATACTTCTTGAAACAATATAAAGGTTCAAGAAGGAGGTGATTATAGTGACAGTGTTATCAACAGCACCAAAAACATTCGAAGCTTGTCTTCAGGCTTGCGTTAAATGTGCTCAAGCGTGTGAAGAATGTTTTGCAGCTTGCTTGCAAGAACAAGACGTGCAACAACGTACGAACTGTATAAAAGTATTAAATGACTGTGCAGAAATTTGTTTTCAGGCTGTGCAGTATATGGCACGAAATAGTCAATTTGCCAAAGCGCTTTGTCAAGTCTGTGCAACTATTTGTGATGCTTGCGCTAAAGAATGTGAGATGTTCAAAGACACTCATTGCCAAGAATGTGCTCGTATTTGCCGCGAATGTGCTGAAGAATGCCGCAAAATGGCATAATAGCACAATAAACCAGTATCTTCTTTATGAGGATACTGGTTTATTAATCATTCTCTTGCTCATCCATACGTAAGAATTAGCGGTTGTTGTTTAACGTGTGGCGTCAAAGCTTTTTTAATTTTAACCTTTGAGAATCAGGTAAATTCCGTTGCTTGTTTTAGTTACATCCCCTTTCACGGCCTTAGCGATATCGAGCATAATTTGTTTTTGTTCGTCCTCATTTTTAGCTTCTACAACAAAAGAATTACCACAAGAAACTTTATGATGGTCCAGAGTTACAGCCGCAATAATGTTGTTCTTTTCATTCTGTGCACTATCTCTACCCATATTTTCACTCCCCTGACGTTACATTCGTGTCCATAAGTGCATGACTTTTCTTAACTGATTCGAGCAAAGGTGTTTTTTTTACTGCTTGTATTAGCTTATTCATGTCCCGGATAAGCGGGACGATAACAATGATCGTCTTACCACTTTCAAAATCTTTACGGGTGTAGTGATATCGTTTGACACCCATTGTACGTGTAGCTTCAAATAAAATGGCTTTTCTTTGCCCGAAATTGTCTAAGGTGATCCGATAATGATCTTCATTCGGTTCAATCGTTACTGCAAATGCTTCTTCCAGAAGCATCTTCTGCGCATTATCCGTTCCAACTAAATTGCTAACAAAAATTCCATCGACAAACAATTCAGATTCTTTTACTTCAATTTGGCCTACTTTGATTATCGCGATATCCCCAACTTTTTTACCTTTAGAAAATCGCTTCAAGAGGAATAAAATGATAAAACCCGTGATTGCTCCAAGCCCAACATCTAATATCAACATTGGTGGTTTGTAAATCTGCATAGCAGCAGCCGTAGAAATCGAGACAACTAATGCAATATAATTACGAGATTCAAATGTTTTAGCAATACCATCGATATACGCGTCTCCTCTAGGTGTAAACTCAGTATTTTCTAAATTTTTCAAGCTTTCCTGTTCGGTTTTTCTAACATCCCGGAACTGTTGAATAGCTAAAGACAAGAATGTGACCGCTGTCCAATTACTCGTCATAATCGCCGGCACAAACACCGCCCCCAGCGTGGAGGCAATGAAGCCAATAAAAATGTGAATCATATAGCCATTTGGATATGATGGATATTGTCTATAGTCCTCTTTTAAAACTAAGATCCTAGCTAACGTTCCCATAACCATTGCTGTCAGGATTAATGTAATATTATCCATTGAAATAATTGATTCTCGACCACCCATTCACTAACCTCCTCATAGCTTCTTTGCTATTAGACAGAATCGACTTTTTTTCGAAAAAATAAACCTACCTTCACATAGGAACAATTGTTAGGATATGAATGGAATCAAAGTTAAAACTCCTTGCCAACATTACATTTACACAAAGAAACGCAGAAGCCGAGGGATTAATATCGTCACCCTGCTTCTGCGTTCTAATAAACCGAACTAATCGCATCATTCTTACTTACAGCATATTGCTTCCAATTGTTCAAGAAATAATTTTAATTTCTAACTTGTTCAATCATTTAATTAGTTGAAAGTTCATTTTCTGTTACCCATTTATGATTTTTTATGGTTTCTCCACCAGTTGTTGGAGTGTAGTCAACCATATACACAGTAGTAGTTTCGGCTGAATCAATCTTTGCAGTTGCACCTTTCATACCTCGCATGTGGTCTGTCTCTAAGGTAACTACTGTTCCTGGTTTCAAAGTTTCGTTGCCCGCATTTTTAATCTCTTCACGAACAACCCATTTATGATTTTTTACTGGTTGTCCACCAGTTGTCGGAGTATATGAAACAGCATAGGCTGTCGTATCATAAGCACCCACAATAGTTGCTTTAGCACCTTTCATACCTGGCATGTGGTCTGCCTGGATAATTGCTTGACTTCCAATTGGATAGGTTGGATTCTTTGCTTCTTTTAAACCTTTCGGGACTTCACTTGAACTAGAACGTTTCATGTCTGAATGGTTCATGTTTGCTACAGGCTGTTGGCTTGTATTATTTCCACATCCACCTAAAGCAATAATTGTGGCGATACTAAGAAATATCAGTTGCTTTTTCATTTGAATACAATACCTCTATTTCTTGAATTTATATTCTTATACAAATAATGTGCCCACTAAGGTATGTTTGCAAACAAAGGTATAAGTAATTTTTCAAACTCCCTCTTAGCTTAATATTCCTGCCGGTCTAATACTTTATTTAATTTCAATGACCGCTAAATCATATTAGCGGTCATTACAAGGAATGCCAGAACACCAAAAGTTGAAGCAACAGCCCGTAGTCCAAACAACTCCACACAAATACTACCTGCAAGCATGCCCACTAAACTGCCTATTCGATAAAGCCCGTTGTAAGTTCCCATGAAGTAACCTCTGTTTTGGTCATCCGATAGTTCGAGGATCATGAAGTAGGAGCCCAAACGTAATAAGGACCAAGCCACACCCCAAGTACACCGTAGAACAAGCCAACTATAAAAACCTTCTACCCATCCGTAAAGTAACGTAGTCATTCCTGCTATGAATACGGCCAAAAACACACCATTTCTGATACTGATTTGGTTGTATAACCATCCAATCAAGGGACTGAGCGGTAATCTCACAAAACGATTTGCCGAGAGCAAAATTCCAACTTCTATGAGGGATGTAAGTCCCACATCGTTCCAATGAATCGGCAATACAACGTAGAGCATTGAATCACCAAATAGTGAGACCGCTGTAATGAGTGCCAAAATAATAATATTTTTGAGATGTGTATTTTCTTTAGTTTGCTTTTTGATCAATGAACTTCTCCTTTCAAAATAAAAAGCGGCATTGCCCTAAAGACAACGCCGATGTAATCTAGCTGCAGCATGAAGATTTCGATGCCACCGGTTTGGTAATTGGTGAACAACATGAACTTACTTTATCAGATATTACTACCACTGGTTCACTTTTTTTAGGTTCACAGCATGAGCTACTTTTGACACTACATACCCCAGTTTCAGGCAGTTCAAGTTCAACCCTCTCAGCTGCCTCACGGTCGCCAACTAAAGCTGCAACAACGGATCTCACTTGTTCATACCCTGTCGCCATCAAGAAGGTCGGTGCTCTACCGTAGCTCTTCGATCCAACAATATAAAAGTCCTTCTCGGGTTGTCTTAGCTCATTCTCCCCGTGTGGTCTAACCGTACCGCAGCTATGAACATTCGGATCGATTAGAGGCGCTAACTGCATCGCGCTTTCCAAGCCTGGATCTGCAATCACCCTAACTTCTCTTAAGAAGGAAAAATCAGGACGGGAACCTGTATTCGAAACGATCTCATCAATCGCATCAATTTGAGTCAATTCGCTGTTTAAAGAACCAATAACCTGAATTTTTTCCCCATCCTTTTTTAATTCTTGAATATGAAATGGCGTCATCACTTTAACTTTACCTGACTCAACTAGCTTCTGAATACGCGTTCCGAGTTCTCCTCTCGTAGCAAGCTGATCTTGTTCCTGTCCCCCGTAAACATCCTCTAGTCTAGATTTTCTTAGTACCCAGACAATTTCAGTCTCCTGTACTTGCCGCTTAAGCTCTCCGAGTTCCAAAAGTGTATTGATCGCGGAATGACCGCTACCAACAACAAGAACTTTCTTTCCACTATAGCGATCTTTATGCTCACCTTGAACATCAGGTATACCATAAAATACTTGTTTGCTTAAAGACAGCTCCTCAGACGTCCAGACCCCTTCAGAAAGGATTGGATTCGGATTTGTCCAAGTACCCGAAGCATCGATGATAGCTTTGGCCTCAACCAAGAAGCGCTCTCCATTCTTCTGGGCATGCAAAACAAACGGAAGATCATCGCGGCCATGTGTTTTTACCTTATTCAAGCCTTTGCGGCTCACAGCAGTCACTTTCATGTTCAAGTTTATGAACGGTTTGATTTCAGGTAACTCGGCGAAAGGCTTAAAATAGTTTTCAACCATCTCTAATCCAGTAGGGATTTCCGAATGATTCGGAGCTATCCAACCATGTGAAGCAAGCAGCTGCCGCGCTGCTTTATCTATATTGTATTCCCATTGAGAAAAGAGACGTACATGAGCCCATTTTAGGACACTGGCCCCCACCTCGTTCCCTGCATCAAACAATACAAAAGATTCTCCTCGTGTAACTAAATGTGCCGCTGCGGCAAGGCCAACAGGACCAGCACCTATGATCGCTACAGGTAATTTCGCTTTAGATAGAACTGGATTTTCACTCATTGAAGATACCTCCATATAATAGTTTTTCTTTATCATCCAATTAAGACGTAAGCTATTTTCGAAAGACGCAAACTTACTCACTCTTAAGAGCAAGCACAAGCACAGCAGGCACTTTGATTTTTGTTAATTCGGAATAAGCTTACGAACTTTTTGAGACTAAAGCTAAATTGTTTTTGTCCCTGACCTTGAGCCAGTTTCGCTCGGATTACTTGTTTACCTTGCTGTTCTACATACATCAGTTGCGGGTTGATATCGTGAAATAACATGCAAAAACCACTCCTTAATCAAATTATATTGATATATATATCAAAAAAAATTGATGTATAATCTAAAAAAAATTAAGATCGACTCGGTCTAAAAATGCAGCATAGTTCTTCTGAAAGCAATCCATTCACTGCAGAATTATTAATCTCGTAATAGCTCCAGGTGCCAATGATTTCTTTTGTAATTAGATTGGCATCTAAAAGGATCTTCAAGTGATAAGACAACTTGGATTGAGCCATTTCAACGATTTCACATAGGTCGCAAACGCACGTTTTTCCCCGCTGTGTTAACTCATACATGACTTGCAGTCTCTTACGATCTGCCAAGGCTTTAAACTTTGCCTCATACGTTTCAAAAAATGAATCGTTCGGCGCATTATTTATCTTTACTTCATGTATTGGGATTATGCTTTTCATTGTTTTCACCCGATTCATTAATCAATTATTTTTGATTTAATAACAATATATACCAATGTCAATCAGAATGCAATCATTTAATCAATTTTTTTTGATTAAATCATAAAAGTAATTTTATGTATGTCCCAGTGTATCGGGGCATTAGCACATTGATTGGCAACTCATCCATCCGACGATAAGGTGATAGTTCTCGGATCCCAGGATGACTATATCTTTCCAATGATTCTGGAAATCACTTCGAAAAGTTGTTCCCAGGATTAGATAAATGTTAATTCGCAAAAGTCGAAATATTATTTACAGCTGGTTGTTATTTATGTGATGGTGTTGTACAGCAAGTTAATGATCTAGTGTGCTCAAAATGTGATGTTATTTTATGATTTAAATAAAAAAAGTGGTCCTACTGAATCTGAGGATAAAGCCAAAGCTTACGGCATTCAATATGTTCCGGCTATTGCGATTAATGGGAAATTAATAGCTCTTGAATTACTGAATAGGTCGGGGCATTCAAAATCTATATTCAATGCCTTTGGGGAACCTTGGTTCAAGCTCGTAAGCCCTCTTACTCTCACTCCACCCCTGCTCTGGTCTAGCGTATGTCAGCTGTGTCGGCTGTTTCTAAGGATGCGACCTAATACGCTTCTCGTTCTGCTTTCGCCATCCGTACGGGGTCATGCCCCGCGGCTTGTACATCGATAACGTCGTGGCCACGAGCAACGCCAGCATGGCTGCACCAGCAATGACCACGAGTTGGATTTGCACCTGGTGATCGCTACTTGACAATGTTGTCTCTGCTGCAACTCTTGCTAAGTAGCTAATTGGCTGTAAATGTACAAGCAAGCCGATCGTGGAAAGAATGGTTATCAGGAGTTTAATCAGGATCCAGTAGTGCCGGAATAAGCCCCCACTCGGTGCCCAGTGACGAGATAAGCCCGGTTAGCAGCGAAGCGAGGCACATCGGGACGATGACGAACCGGGTGGTTAACTCCATCGCGAGATAGACGGCGCGCACCAGCTGAGCATCCGTGCTAGTCAAACCAGCGATGGCGAGAACTAGGAAGACAGCCACTGCGCCAAGCCAGCCTACCGAGGAAGTGACATGTACGGTAAGCGCGAACTTGCGGACGTGGGGTCTCATAGCCATGGCTATTTCACTCCTTGTTCTTTGACGCTGGAGTGTGCTGTGTGTCCACCATGGCCACCAAAGTTATTGCCTGTAAGGTGTAGGATGACAAACAGCAAGACCAAGACGAGGGCAATGATGCCAAACACTTTCACCCATCGTGGTGTGCTGGGGGGTGATCCGGGTCCGTGCTCCACACTGGTGTCTTCATTGGATTCTGGTAATTTACTCATTGAGAAATCCTCCTCTTTATTTTCATGATCATTTGGTTCAGAATCCAGTATAGCAATGTTTCATGAACAGGAGGTGAACGGAGAAAATCACTCTTATTCAGGTTTTTTAGATAAGTTCGGAGCCATAGGGAGCGTAAAAGTGAAGATTGACCCCTTACCCACTTCACTCTTTACATGAATGGGACTTTGATGAAGATCTAATATGTGCTTAACAATGGACAAGCCGATCCCTGTACCTGTTTTTTTATTTCGGGCTCTATCTGCTTTATAAAATCGTTCCCAAATAGATTCAATCTCCTCTTGCCTGATTCCCGGTCCGTAATCTCGAATAGAAACTACCGCTTGTTCATCTTTTTCCAAAATTACTTCGACAGAACAATCGGGTGAGGAAAATTGCACGGCATTTTGAATCAAATTGACGATCACTTGATCAATCCGATCCGGATCAGCAAATACGTAGATGTCTTGTGCTTCTTCAGATATCAATTCCACATTGACTTGTTTTTTCACAAATTCAGGTTCCATGCGAGCTATGACTTGCCGAACCTGCTCCGACAAATTAAAGATGTCATGATGTATTTCGAGCTGACCTGTTTCTATTCGGGCCATATCGAGAAGATCATTGACCAGCTTAATCATTCGCTCGGTTTGTTCTTTCATGATCGTAAAATAGTGGCGTTTTCGATCGACCGGGATCGTATCATCCAGAAATGCCCTGACAAATCCATGAATTGATGTTAGAGGGGAACGCAAATCATGGGAAACATTGGAAACAAAATCCTTTCTCATTTGATCCAAGCCGGCCAACTCCTGAGCCATATAATTGAACGTCTCTCCCAATTCTCCCAGCTCATCGCGCGTCTTGATTTTAATTCTTTGATCAAATTGTCCCCTAGCGATATGGAGGGCAGCTCGATTCATTTCCCGGAGTGGAGCGGTCATTTTTTTAGAAAGGTAGTAGGCAAATAGGCCTGTAATTGCAATAGAAATAATCGAGGACATTACAAACAAGGAAACCACCGTATGTAATTGGTTAAGATTTAAATTTTGATGCATGTTAGTCAGATTGTTCTGTAACAACAAATAAGAAGCAATAGCAAGAACGAAATGCGATACAAATAAAATGACGATATACGTGATAAACAGCTTCAAAAAAATAGTTTTTTTTCGAATCACTGGTTGTCCACCTCAAATTTATATCCTACTCCTCTTATGGTTTTCACCTTCCAGTAAGGGTTGGAATCCCCTAATTTTTCTCGAATCCTTTTAATATGCACATCGACTGTTCTCGGATCCCCTTCATAATCTAAACCCCATATTTGATTCAACAACTGATGACGTGTGAACACTTGATTTGAATGTACGGTGAGAAAATACAGCAACTCCATTTCCTTGGGTGGTAACACGATCTCATGGTTATCACAGATCACTTTGTATTGCCCAAGATCAATCTTCAATAATGGAAGTTCAATGATCTCATTTGCATCTAACATCGGGTTGGCTCGCCGCAATAACGCTCTTATCCTTGCCATCAGTTCGTTAGGATCAAATGGTTTCACCAAGTAATCATCTGTGCCAAGGTCGAAACCTTTAAGTTTGTCGGAACTTTCTCCTTTCCCGGTCAACATGATAACAGGAGTTTTATCAAATCTCCTTATTTCCCTACAAACTTCCCAACCGTCCATTTCAGGCATCATAATGTCCAGAATGACAAGATCAGGAGGATTATCATAAAACAGTTCTAATCCTTTCATTCCATCGTTTGCGAAATGTAAGGATCATCTTCAATGACAAGAACTTTAACTTGCTTGTTCACTTATCGGCCCCCTAATTCAATTACATCTATACTATCATCTTTTTATGAACAGAAAGTGGACATAATAATCCAAATATCCAATCAAAGTGAAAAACGCTCAATACCCTAAACTTCAGGTGAGCGTCTTTTTTTGATCATTTCTGAACTACAAAAATATACAGAAAATCGGTTGGTGATAGGCGTTTCGTAATCGAAAGACCTGCTTTATTTAGCTCCTCTTCCATCTCACTTGAGGAAACCCGAATATTCATTGGAGGTCCAATCGGGCTCTCTTTATGTTCCCAATCAAAACACAATAGATAACCCTCATCCTTCATGACTCGTTTAATCTCGGCTATACCTAAAGATAAGGGCTTTATAGCATGTAATACAAGGGAGGCTATTACGCAATCTACTGAATGATCTGGAAGTGGAATGTTGGTTACTGATGATTCAAGTAATTCAATATTTGGTATGTTTTGTTCTTCCATTTTAGCTTTTAAATCAGCTAGCAATTCAGGTTCAATATCAAGGGCGAATACGGTTTCCCGCGTCAGCTGAGCGGCTGGAATAGCAAAATACCCCGTTCCAGCGCCTAAATCTAAAATAACGTGATTATTCTTGATCGGTAGCATCGATAACAACTTTTCTGGGGGCAGCAATTTTCTTCTGTCTGGTGAATCTAATAAATCTTTTTTTGCTGGATCAAATCGAAGATCGTCCATTTGTCATCCCTCCAAAATGTATGAATAGCCCAGTTGGGGAAACTGGGCTTCAATCACATTACGGTACTTTTACTACAAACGGTACGGTAAATACTTTACCGTTCTGCTGGAATTGTCCCCAAATCTTATATACGCCGCTATGCGGAAACGTCGTCATAAATTTGGCATCCGGTCCTGACGCCTTTTCATCTGTCGGATGCACGTGCAGATAATTTTCTGCATCTTGCGTTAAGATCACGACGTGTCCAACTGCTCCTAGGTAAGGCTGTAGGTCTGTTACAGGCTGCTTCGATTGAGCATCTTTAATATTGAAGTTCAAGTTTAGCTCCATGCCCGACATAAGGTGATCAATCGAAAGCGTGACTTCCTTACCGTCAACCACTTTAGTTAATGTAGCATCAGGTTCAATTGATTTTTGAGCAGGCAGTGCTCCTTGAACCGTAATCCATTGGCTCTTACTCATTGCTCCCATACCCGTTGGAGTGATATCGGCGATCACCTTGAAATCACCTGCAGTCGGGAATTGTGTGGTAACGGTAAACTCACCGTTTCCTTTGTAATCGGGGTGAATGTGATTAAAGAAAGATAAATCTTTGCTGACAATGATAAAGTGCATCTGTTTTTCATGTACAGTATCAAATTTATCAATCGATTTGCCGTCTTTATCCTGAATTTTAATTGTAATCGTCGAATCTTGGTTCGGCATTGTCTTATCACTAGAAAGCTTAAACTGTGCTTGGACATTTCCTGCTTGTGTGGAAGTTGCCTCTTTGGCCATGCCGCTATGATCCATTCCCGCTGTACCGCCTTGCGCGGCATTATTCGTTGATCCTGCCGTTCCGCTATGCGAAGAATGGTCCATGGAACTGCCTGATTTTCCACATGCCGTTAAGAGCGCAGCCGTAAGTAAAATCGAAATTACTACTTTTTTCATGATTTCCTCCTAATATAGGGATCTTTGAGCGTAGCTCAAAGTCTTTCCTCTTTTTATCACCTTATTATAAAAGGTACTTGTGTAGATCTTGTGAGGATCGGCACTAAATCTTAGGGAATTGTATCTCTACAGATGTTCCTTCACCAACCCGACTTTCCATTCGAATGGTTCCTCCATGTGCTTCCACTAATTTTTTTACAATAGTTAAACCAATCCCACTCCCTCCTGATTTACGATCGCGGGATTTTTCAACACGGTAAAAACGTTCAAATACAAATCGTAGATCATCTTCATTCATACCAATCCCAGTATCCGATACTATAATAACCACAGCGTGTTCTTCTTCCTTCACTTCAACAAATACTTTTCCCCCTTGGGGTGTAAACTTTAGCGCATTCGTTAAAAGGTTTACCACAATTTGACCCAGACGCTGCCTATCCAAGGTAGCTTCAACGTTTGTTAAACCTTCAAATAAAAGGTTAACTCCCTTTTGATCAAAAGAAGCCCGGCATGCTTCGATATTACGATTAACAATTGCTGAAACATTTTCTTTATGCAGCTTCAGCTTGAAATGTGGGGACTCCATTTCCGTTAATTGCTCTAAATCACCAACAAGAAACCGCAAACGTTCAATCTCCTCATAACAAGACTCTAGGCGCTCTGGAGTTGGCATCCAAACGCCATCAATCATCGCTTCCATATGGCTTTTAAGTGTTGCAATCGGTGTTCTTAATTCATGAGCCACATCAGCAGTCATCGTTTTACGTAACTGCTCCTGGTGCATGAGCTGTTCGGCAAGGTGATTAAGGGAGCCCCCTAGATCGGCGATCTCGTCATTGCCTTTGACTGTCGTTCTTACTCCAAGCTCTCCATTTGCCATTCGCTCTGCTACCTTTTTCATTTGTATCAGCGGGGCTGTGATCCGCTTAGCGACAAAAAGACTTAACAGAACCGAGAGTATAATACCAATAATGGCAGACACAAGAACAGACTGTACTAAAGCCTGCTCAAAATGGGTGTCAAACGTTGGGGAGTTCATATTAGTATCCATAGCTTGATCTTGATACAACGAGAAGTGGTAATGTGTCGCCAAAACAAACGCTATGGTTGAAATAAGCAAAACACCGGAGGCAATCCCAATAAATGCGATGGTGATTCGTGCGTATAATCCTTTCATGATGATTCGCCTCCAGTAAACCTGTAACCTACGGAAAAGACGGTAACGATGTATTGGGGCTTCTTGGGGTCGGATTCTATCTTTTGACGGAGGTTTTTGACATGCTGATCTATCGAGCGAGTATCACCTTCAAAATCAAAACCGAGCACTTTTTGAATTAATTCCTCCCGTGTAAAGGTTCGGTTTGGATGATGTGCCAAAATCAGTAGCAATTTATATTCATTAGGAGTCAGACTTATAAGATTCCCCAGTTTATAGACTTCATGTTTCATCGGCCGAATAACAAGGTCGTCATTATGAAACGAAATGATTTCTGCAAGAAGCGTATCATCTTGCGTGCGACGCAAAATGGCTTTTACTCTTGCAGTTAATTCACGTGGGCTAAATGGCTTCACGACATAATCATCGGCACCAAGTGTTAATCCTTGGACGCGGTCATCTTCAGAAACTTTCGCTGTTAGCATGATGACAGGAACAGGAGAAAACTGACGTATCGCTCTGCATACATCTTCTCCGGACATGTCCGGAAGCATCAAATCTAAAATAAGAAGATCAACATTTCCGCCGCGAACGAGTTCAAGTGCTTTGTTCCCTGTGCCGGATTGAATAATAGCATATCCTTCATTTTGCAAATAGGATGCAATAACTTCACGAATCTTTTCTTCATCATCAACGATTAAAATTGCCTTCATAAATCGAACAGACCCCCGTTACGCTCACTCTGCAATTGCCTCGCGCAATGCCTCGATTGTTACCCGATTGATAAATTTTGAAAACTTTTCCTTCATTTTGCCATGTTGTTGAAAATGATGGATGAGCTTTTGAACCATCGGAATCAACCTGTCTGCTTGAACATCGGACAATAGCAAGACCGCAAAAGATGGTTTTAACGATTTGGGCTCGCCGCCGACATAAATATCAAACGTATCTCTCATTTTGACCACACCGATATCTTTCAAGAGCGGCTCGCTCGTTCCGAGCGCACAACCCGCATATCCGATTTCTAAAGGTGTTGGCGTTTCGATCCCTGAGATCGATATGTTTAACGCTTCAGCCATTTCAAGCCCTGCATCTTCTGCCCCGCGGCAAAAGTTACACGTAATGAGGCTCTTGGTCACAAAGCCAGTAGGATATATTTCTAAGCCGATGCCAGATAACTTTTCCTTCACTTCATCAATTTTCTCTTCTTGCATTTCAACATACAATTGTTTAAATGTCGTTAATTCAATTTTAGCATTCTCACCAACGATCGATCCCAGAACCGCCAATTGTTCTGGCTTAAAGATGGTTCCCCCAGTTTGAAACCCTGGGGTAACTGCAAACTTCATCATCTGCATCTCTTCCCCTCTCATGAAAACAGATTATAACTTCACTCTCTGCAAGCGTAGAGCGTTTAACACAACTGATACTGAGCTGAGTGCCATAGCA
The DNA here is from genome assembly GCF_000422905.1 of Paenibacillus alginolyticus DSM 5050 = NBRC 15375. Taxonomy (GTDB): domain Bacteria; phylum Bacillota; class Bacilli; order Paenibacillales; family NBRC-103111; genus Paenibacillus_E; species Paenibacillus_E alginolyticus. The sequence goes on along the minus strand of NZ_AUGY01000038.1, from coordinate 6,396 downwards.
GCACCGGCTACCCAGGGTGCTAAAAGTCCAAGTGCCGCAATCGGAATGCCGAGCGTATTGTAACCTAGTGCCCAAAACAGGTTCTGTTTAATGTTCGTCATCGTTTTACGGCTCATATAAATGGCATCTGGAATGCTTGTAAGTTCTCCGCGCATCAGTGTCACGTCTGCTGCTTCCATCGCAATGTCAGTGCCGGTGCCGATAGCTATGCCAACGTCTGCAGTCGCAAGTGCAGGAGCATCGTTGATGCCATCACCCACCATGGCCACTATCTTTCCTTGTTCTTGAAGTTTCTTCACTTCTTCGGCTTTGCCTTCCGGAAGAACTTCCGCGAGTACGTGATCGATGCCAACTTGCTGCGCTATTGCATGTGCTGTTCGTTTGTTGTCGCCTGTCATCATGATGACCTCGATGCCCATTTGTTTTAAGCGAGAGACTGCTTCTTTCGATGTGTCTTTGATCGTGTCCGCTACGGCTACCATACCTGCGTACTTGTTATCCACCGCTACTAGCATAGCGGTTTTACCTTCAGATTCGAGCTTTTCCATAACAGTATCGGCTTTACCGAAGTCGATGGCTTCACGCTGCAGGAGCTTACGGGTCCCAACTAGTACTTCCTTGCCTTCTACTATGGCGCGGATTCCGTAGCCGGGAATAGCTTCAAACTGCTCCGTGGTGCTAAGTAGGATACCTTTAGCAACAATCCCAGCAACAATCGCCTCAGCAAGCGGATGCTCTGATTGCTTTTCGGCAGAGCCGATTAGTCTAAGAATTGTATCTTCTTCATGCATGTTTTCAATTTGAACATCTGTAAGTTCCGGTTTGCCTTTCGTTACTGTACCCGTTTTATCAAGTACGATGGTTTGGACTTTTTGCATCGATTCTAAATGTTCCCCGCCTTTAAACAGGATGCCAAATTCCGCCGCGCGACCGGATCCGGCCATAATCGATGTTGGTGTTGCAAGACCTAAAGCACAAGGGCAAGCAATGACCAGTACCGCAATAGCCTTTTCAAGCGCAGTTGCAAACTCGCTAGGAGCAACCCAGAGATACCAAATCAGAAATGTTACAACAGCAATTCCTACAACAATTGGGACGAAGATACCTGAGATCACATCTGCGATACGTTGAATAGGTGCTTTAGAGCCTTGGGCTTCTTCTACAACTTTAATAATTTGAGCAAGAGCTGTCTCTTTCCCAACACGAGTTGCTTTAATTTTTAAGCTGCCGTTTTTATTAACGGTAGCGCCTATAACAGCGTCACCAGCTTTTTTCTCAACAGGGATACTTTCCCCAGTTAGCATGGATTCATCAACAGCAGACAAACCGTCTACAACTTCACCATCGACTGGAATTTTCTCACCCGGTTTTACAAGAACAATGTCCCCAATGACAACTTCTTCAACGGGTATAGCTATTTCTTCACCATTCCGAAAGACTAACGCTGTTTTCGCTTGAAGTCCCATCAATTTCTTGATGGCTTCAGAAGTTCTCCCTTTTGCCAACACTTCAAACAGTTTCCCTAAAATAATCAAAGTAATAAGAATCGCACTTGTTTCGTAATACATATCCGGTGCATGGTGATGGGCATCAACTGAAGTTGCCCACTGCAGCGTTAGGTATAAACTATAGAAGTACGCGGCTGATGTTCCGAGAGAAACAAGCACATCCATATTGGCGCTTTTATTACGAAGGGCTTTATATGCCCCTACGTAAAACTGCCAACCGATAATAAACTGTACCGGTGTGGCAAGTACAAGCTGCACCCAAGGATTCATCAAGAACTCTGGCAAGTAAATCCACGATGTAAATGTAAAGTGGCTCACCATTGCCCATAGAAGTGGTAACGAAAGGATTGCCGATACCGCTAACTGTATTTTCTTGTTGCGTATCTCTTTTTGCTTATAATCACTTTTTGTTGCGTCTTCCTCTTTACGCATGGCTTTGTATCCCAGTTGATCAACTTTATTAACCATATCGCTTACAGAAACTTCGGCAGCGCTAAACTCAACATGAGCAGTTTCTAATGCAAGGTTAACAGTTGCTTTGCTAACACCTGGCATTTTATTTAAGCCTTTTTCAATACGTGTGGCGCACGCTGCGCATGTCATACCTACGATATTAAAATCTACTGAATCTTTCACGGTGCTGTAACCCAGATCCAGTATTTTTTCTTCCATGGCAGATACACTGATCTGATTCGGATTGTACGTTACAGAAGCCTTCTCAAGTGCAAAATTCACGTTGGCATCTGCAACACCCTCTAATTTCTTCAATCCTTTTTCTATCCGGTTCGCGCATGCCGCACATGTCATGCCCGTAATTTGCAAACTCGCTTGTTGTTGCTCTAATGGTTTCGCCATTTCATACCCTCCAGCGTATTCATACCCCTATGGGGTATATTTTATTGAAAAAAAATAGGTGATACATTGGAGCCGCATGCAGCGGCTCATTTATCTTTATTTCGCAACGTCATAGCCTTGATCTTCGATTGCTAATTTAATAGCGTCCAATGAAACTTTAGACTCATCGAAATCTACAGTAACTGATCCACCACTCAAATCAACTTTGCCGGAAGCACCAAGTTTCTTAACTGCGCCTTCAACGGAATTCACACAATGACCGCAGGACATACCTTCAACTTTAAGTGTAACTGTTTGCATATCTAATCTCTCCTTATTATTTCATTAATTTATTCATGGTAACCATGAGTTCTTTAATAACCTCATTATCGCCTTCTTGAATGCGTTCGATTACACAGCTGTTTAGATGATGCTCTAGAAGCAGTTTCCCAACACCGTTTAAAGCAGATTGAACTGCGGCGATTTGATTTAACACATCGTCACAATACGTATCTTTCTCAATAAGACCTTTCACACCGCGAATTTGTCCTTCGATGCGATTAAGCCTAGAAATCAAATTGTTTTTTGTTTTATCAGAATGATGACTTTTTCGATCACTGGCCGAATGACAACTGTCCTCATGTAATTCTTGTTTATCATGTTGTTCCATATCATTTCCTCCTCACATCTAGAATATACCATACCCCCATACCCTATATCAAGCCCTTTTTAAATTTTTTCCATAAAAATTGATTAGCCCACCTTTAGAAATTATACCCACGCTGATATTGAAACAACAAGCAGGCTTTACCAACCAAACTTCACAAGTGTATACATTATAAAACCCAATGAAATCGCGGCAGAGAGAATAGTCATAATAATCACCCAGCGTACCTTATACTTATGTTTTAATAAACGATACATCGATACAAGCATTGTTATAATAGTTGCAATGATCATGATACGTCTAATCCACAATGCTGCTGACATTGTCGCCATCATATTCGTTGAGCCGCCAAAGAGAAGTAAAATCCCCATATGAAGCCAGTGATGGGATGAAGCCAGAAAAGAAAAAATAAACGATAATAAACTTGTAGCTGTTTGACTTTTTTTATATTTCATCCTGTTTCCCCTTGTTTTTTAATAGAGCTTCTGTAAATTTTTCAAATCCCTGATGAACCAGTTGTTGCTCAGCTTCAGTCATGTATTGCAAAACATTTTGATAAAATCGAATGGACTGCTGACGAACCTGCTCAATTGTCCGTTCACCTTTTTCTGTAAGAGAAATTAACATTTCTCTCCGATTTTGTTCGTTGATTTCCCGGCTTACGAAGCCTCCCTTTACTAGCCCATCAACAAGTCGGCTTACTGAACTTCGTTCTAGATGCAGCCTATCTGCTAGTTCCCCAAGTATTAGAGTTGAGTTCTCCATTTCTTGTAGAGCATATACCTGTGATACTGAAAGTTGAAAACCACATGGGGTTACAGTTTGCTCTAATAAACCAAAAAGCCTGATAAATTTTTGTACATTCAATCGAAGTTCCAAAATATCGTTTATTTCCAAAATAACCAACTCCTTTGGTGTATAATACATATATTGTATTATACATACAAAATCCGAAAATGGAAATACAATGTAAAAGTACTGATCATCCTCCAAAAAGCTTAAACGATTGTATCGGGACATTCACCCATTGAATACTTTATTTAGTGTAAATTATTAGTTCCTTAAAGGAGTGCTTTAGATGCCAATTCAAACAATGATGCCTGCGATGTTAAAGATGCTTCACGACTGTGCTGCTATGTGTGAACATACTGTTCATTCCTTACTTCAAAGACCAGATGCTCATTTACGAAGACATCAAATTAGACTTTTAACTGAATGTGCTTCAATCTGCCATATGTGTGCAAGGTCTATTTCTAGTCATAGCCCAGTTATGAAAGCAATGTGTGATTTTTGTGCTTATGTTTGCGAGGTGTGTGGCCATGAATTTTTGAGACATAATGATCACGAATCTCAAATGTGTGGCCAAATGTGTTTGGCTTGTGCAAGAGAATGCCGCTCCTTTGCAATGGCAGCATAATAAAATCCTTTTCAAAGGAAAATCCCCCACCATAAACCCAAAAGGTGAGGGATTTCTTTAGCCTTAAAACATCACTCCAGGGACACGTATCTCAAATGGGAAAGTAATTTCTTCCCCCTGAGTCGTGACTGCATGAACTTCCATTTGAACAACTCCAGCCGCGTGCAAAAAATCTCCCGTCAGACGGTATTCACCGTTACCCAGCGAAAACGCATTATCTTCGACAATCCAGTCAGGGGGCATCGTTAATTTAACACGTACTTGTTTAAAATCTGGTTGATTATCAAACCGGATAGAGATCTCATTTGTCCCCATTTTCAAGGGAGTAATTCCAATAGTAGCTTTAACTTCTTTTATTATTGCGCTTTTGGGAAATACCCCTTGTTCTGCCTCTTTTGGTGAAAGGTCAATCAATACAGCAGCAACAACTAGGATGATACCAGCGACATAAACTTCAATCTTCAATTGCTTTAACAGGCGTAAGCCCATTATAGATATTTTCTTTAAATATCTCATTTGTAAAAAGCCAATGAATAATATTTCAATAAATAAAACCATCTTTATAATAATGAGCTTCCCCCAATTGCTAGCGAGGAAAGATTCAATACTATATGAGGTTACATAATTGTTCGACATCAATACTCCCGATATACCGATAGTAAGGATACTTCCTAATGCCCATTTTGAGTACGTTTTTCCGACGACTTTAAGCCAATCCAATGAGTTTTCTTTTGGTATCATCAATAATAAGCCTATTAAACCACCTAACCAAACAGATACAGCTAACAAGTGGAATCCATCCAATAAAATACTCCATGTTCCACCGTAGCTCGGAGTGGAAGAATGCCCGGTAATTGCCCACAGTAACACGGTAGTTGAAAGTAATGTTAACCGGAAGACTCCTTTGGAAATCCAAAATCCTAATGTCAGAAGGATGATCTGAATGATCGGGATCCATACAAATGAGAACGTGAAAAATTCATTCCACTGTACTTGCTTATAATTGATTCTGTTTAAAATGAACTCAACGATGAAGCCAAGGGAAGCCATACCATAAAATAAATTTGAAGCCATTCTCCAACGAGGAACATTTCCTCTACCTCTAGCCACGAATAATTCAAACAAACTTCCACCTGCCAGTGACAGCAGCCCTACAAAAGCAAGCCAATGAGCAAACTGTAGAAAACCAACATGACTAAATATAGAGTCTTTTGAGATACCATTAGAACCTTTTAGTGGCGTATACTTCTGAACTGCGAAATAATAAACACTATTTTTCTCAAACTGACCTACAGTCGCATACCAATGAACAGAGTAGGTTCCCTTGTGAAGCTGACTACTCATTTTTACGGTAAAGTGATTGGGATTTGCAGGGTCTTGAATCGGCTCACCTATAGGAACCACTTTATCTTGGTCATCAAAAACACCAAAAACCGTTACTTTGGTCGCATCTGTAAACCAAAGTTCGATTTGTTCAGGAGATTTAGATAGGATGGTTCCATCTTCTGGACTCGACCTTTCCAATTTAAAATTTTGAAGCATCTCTTCTTGTGAACGAACTGGCTTCTTAACTTCAAATTGATAATTCTCCTTAACTTGATGTCCGTCATAGCTAATGGCTTCAATCTTTACTGAAAATTTACCTGGAGATAGTTGATTCGGAAGCATCGCTATAACGTGACGTTTATCGTTTGGATCAAGTTGAGGTTTTTCAAGCGTAACATTTTTATTCTGTTCGCCAACTACAACAATCGAACCTTGAAATAGTTCAACAGGATCCTCAAACCAAAGTTCAATTTGGGTAGGTGCATTTTCTAACACTGCTCCCGCTTGCGGTAACATTTTTTCAATGGGCGAATGAGCTAAAGCAATATGGGTATGAAAAAGAAGAGCAAAAAATACAAGTAATGGAATAACTCTGTTACGCATAACAACCTCACTGTGAACTAAGAAATGTGAAAATCCTAAGG
>NZ_AUGY01000037.1 GCF_000422905.1 Paenibacillus alginolyticus DSM 5050 = NBRC 15375 | reverse complement strand
CCCAAAACCATTTGACCAAATCCGTTCTTGTCTTTTCGAAAATCGTTCCGGTGATCACGGTTGTTTGGTGTTGGCAATTCGTACACTCGTAAAGAGGTAAATTACGAGTCTTAATTTCGTAAGCCTTCTGGTGCTGACATTTTGGACAGTGATATCCCTCAGGCCACTTCATCTTGAACAAATGCTGATGGCAAGCTTCCTCGGTTTGAAACTTCTTTTGAAATTGAATAAGATTCATCGATTCTTGCTTTGCCATAAAAATCACTCCCGAACATATGTTTGATTTCATTATACCAAACATTAGTTCGTATTTAAAGACATTCCTGAGCTAACTGGATAATCAAATTTATTTATTATCTTTGCAGATATAAAGTCCATACTGATATAAATCCACACCCATTTCTTTTTTCCAGACAATTTTCCCTGAAAACAGAGTAAATATACCAATGGTGGGTAGATGAAAATGAATTGATTCATTCGTGGTAAAATCCACATTAGATGTAAAAAGCATACCCTCCGAGCTTACATTTTCTATAAACACAGTGACGTTCTCGTGTTTAGCATGATTTCCCTCGATCTCATCAAAAACCATCTCTAAAGGTTCTATGGAGGTTCTCTCATGTTGACGTTTGTCCATTATGCTCCCTCCCCCGTATGCAGATTCCTTTCAGTTCTACTCTTCAAGATAACACTTACTCAAACTGCGTCATGGAAATCGTTTAACACATCATTGCCTAGTATTTCGGACAATTCTAGCATAGCAAAAACTTGTTTAACTTCCGCTCTTATATGCATAATCTGCACCTTGTTTCCTTTCTCTTGAAGATTCTTCACGAGGGTAATCAACAAACCTATGCCGGAAGAGTCTACAAAGGGTACCTCTGAAAAATCAATTTGAATCTCCTTCTTATTCATGAGCAGCGGAGACAATTCCTCCTCGATTAACTCCGTGACATCAATATCCATATCTCCTGCAAACGAGACAATTGTTATTGTCCCTTCATTCAGAAGCTTATATTTAAACATCAGATACACTCTCCTTCAAGAAATTGAAAATAAACCGTCTTCATTTACTCGCGCAGTAACATTAGACGCAGAAGCCGTAAATTTATACGTGAAGGAACCAATTTGGATGATGGTGTCCTCCATTACTGTTCCAATTTTTATCGTATGCCCTTTGGGAACTACAATCTTGGTGCTGATTCCGCCTTTTGTGCCTGCCTCTCCGACTTTCACGCTTTTTCCCGCATAAATTTCTCCACCACGGACGTATCCATCGATTTCGATAGAACCGCCGGAACGCAGCTTCGAATGATAGACGCCTTGTCCGACAATCGTAATATCTCCGCTGGAATACAGCTGGCTGTTGTGTACTAAAGCGGCTTTAATGAAACAGTCTCCGCCTTCCTGATCCTCCTGGCTGCTTGCCCATAATTCTTCTGCTTTCTTGGCTACGAGCTCGACATCCGCTATTGATCGAAAACTTGAAGCGTGAGTCATGATAAATCCCTTATATAATTGCTCCCCGAATTCCAACCATTCTTTATCTAACATATCTTTCCCACTCTTGATCTTCTCGTTTAAAGAAAACAATAACGGTGGAAATCGTTTAAACTTTCCGTCGCATAAGATTTTTATAAGCGGCCCTAATCCAGTCTGGGTAAAAGAGGATACCTTAAATGCCGAAACTGTCGATAACTGATTGATAGCCGCTATCATCTGCTTCATAAGAGGAATAAGCTCTCCAAGAATCTGATTGCTCTCCGCGATCATAAAGCTATTTTTCCCAGCCGTCACTGCACTCGTGATGATATTATTTTTAATGATAACTGAGCTTCCGGCACTTATTGTAGCCATATTTACATTTTCATGAATCAAAATGTTACCTTGGGCATCCACTAGCATGCCATCCTGTACAGAGCCGGTAATTTCCACCTCCCCAATATAACGCACGTTTCCAACCTGCAGAGTCACGTCACTTCGGATCCATAATTTAGGAACTATTGAGATTTTGAGCAGCATATCTTTTAGCTTAATATCCGGATGGCCAGCTTCCATTGCAACGACTTTGGTGTCGTCTTCCACTAAAATAATGCCCCTACCATCTTGAACAACAAGCGGAAATCCGTCCGGCGGAAGAACTGGTTCGTTGGTTATTGTTGTACCTGGAATACCTGATTCAGGCGGAAGAACAATTCCTAACATTTGACCAGGCTCTACGGAAGGGAACTTTTGAATCTCCCGGTAATCTACCGTACCGTTCGAGCGCTCCTCTAGCCCCTTTTTTATATCCAACTCTTGCGTAGGTTGAAAGAATCCGTTTTTGCCGGGTATAGCAGGGATACCTTTCGCGATCACAAACGAATTCGTTTCCTCACTCATACAAGCGTTGGCTATTTCGGAATAATCAATTCCATAGGTTATGCCCATTTCTCGAAGATTTGACATAACCAACTCAGAGTCGATCATCAAGGGAATTTTCTTCTCTTCCACTTCTACTTGTAGAAAAGAATGGGGCTCCTTCTCTCTTAACGTTCTTTGGATTCGTGAACCCGGAATCACTTTTAACACGGCTTCCATTTTATTTGCACTTATAGATATTTCCCAATGGGGCTGCTGCACTTCATCCTCTAGTTCATATCTGAGGATATCATTTTCACTGATGATTACCGTTTTTTCAATAAGCACGTCATTTTTATAAAGTTTCAAACCTTTACAGGGTGAAATAACAGGAAACTTATCGGGTGCGTCTTTACAATAGATTTGTCCATCCGTTACCCAAACATTTCCCAATAAATCTACTTCGGAGAAATGGGCTATTTTCTTGATGTTGAAATGGGCTGGCTGTATGCTTTCCTCCGATATGTCCAAAGATTGAATGATTTGATCCAACTCTTCCGGTGGATGTTTGTCCAAAACTAGTTCTGTTGATATCTTGTGATCAGGCTGCTGTTTGACCGTAACCCGCACTACCGCTTGCTTCGAGCCAATGCCCAAAATGCCCTTTGATTCATTTTCTATAATTTCAATTTCTACATCTTCAAGCTTTTCACTTAATAAGTCCAAAGCGATCATCACCGCTTTTTTCACAGTTTTTCCTTTTGAAACAATACTGTTCCCCTTAGTTATCAAGGTCTTCCACTCCTTCCTTATGGGATTTTAAACGGAGCTTATAACGGGGGCTCCCCATTTTTTTCGCCGCCAGCCTTAAGAATCACCATCGTAATATCATCTTTTTGCGGTAAATCTTCCGTAAAGAAATGGATTTGGTTTACAACCCTGGTTTCTATGACTGTTGCTTGTTCATGTCTATGTTCGAGTAAGATTGAAATGAGACGATTAAGTTTAAACATCTCACCGTCTCGATTACTGGCTTCAATGATCCCGTCTGTATAAAAGAAAACAAGATCCTCTTCTTGGAGTTGAAATCGCTCTTCCTGATACACCTGTTCGGGTAATCCTCCAAGCATAACCCCTCTGAGTTTGGGTGGCTCGACAACGTCGGCTTTACTGCGAATGATCACAGGGGGGATATGACCAGCGTTAGCATAGACAAAATCACCGGTATTGGGATCCCAGTCCGCACAAAACACAGTGACGAAGGAGCCTAATTTCCTTAAATCGGCATACATGGCCTTATTCATTGCCGTAAGCGTCTCTCCCGGTCCTTGTGTGGCTTCCGCCGCACTGCGAAAAGCGCCGCGCGTAAGAATCATAAGCATGGCAGCAGGAATTCCTTTACCCATCACATCACCAATGATGATTCGTATTTTTCCGTCTCCCAGTGGATAAAAATCAAAATAATCCCCGCCAATTAAGCGGGCGGGAATAGAAATACCGGAAACTTCTCCATTTGTTAACTTGGGCTTTTCCCCATTTAAAAGTTTTGTTTGGATGTTACGGGCTAGATGAATTTCCCTTTGGAGCGTTTTTTGTGATTCTGTTAATTGTCCGACATCTCCAAACGGTGGAAACAGCAGGTTATGTTTCATCTTTATTCCCCCTCTTTTTGAGGGCCTCCATTACTCTAAACACCCCTACGGTCTCAAACAAATCGATAATAGTCTCATTTAAACCCATAAATTCAACATTCAGGTTTAGTTCTCTGGCATTATGGATGACACCAAGAATAGCTCCAATCCCTGTAGAATCAATAAACTCCAATTCGTTAAAATCTATGACCACTTTAGTGATGGAATCAGGAATTTCCAAGTGAAATTGATCTAAGGTCGAATAATCCATTAGGCCGATGATACTAACAAATAAAGTGGACTCTATTACCTCTTTTGTTAGTTCTAGTGTCATGTTAGTACCTCCTTTTTCTCAAATCAGCAGAATATTTCATAGCTAGACTGTTTACCTCGCAAGTTTAAATTTGGCTAATTGATTCAATAAGGAATTAGAAAGTTCCGATAATTCACTGGATTGACCGTGTAACGATTTAAACAAATCGGAGAGTGTAATCGTCATTTCCGTTGTCGTATGGACCCGCTGGTCAGCCATGCTTCGCATCATATCCATTTTGTCTAAAATTACTTTCGCCTTTGGGTTATCCGATTGGGACTGCAATTGTTCCTCAACCTGACTCAGAAACACATAAATCTCCTCGATTGAATCCCTTGCATTGGATGTCGTTTCCATGGACATCGTAAATACTTTTTCAACCGACTGATTGGCTTCATTTTCCAAAAGCACAGAAAGCCTGTCTGTTTTTGTCGCTTTTTCATGTGTATCCGTCAAAAGCTGATTTAGGGTATTCGCCATTTTGTTGGTCGAGTCAGACAAATCACTAAGTTCACCGCCACCGTCGGTAACGCTGCTTTTAGCAGTTAAGTCACCTGACTCAAGCTTTTTAATTTGAATAATAATCTGTTGGATATTTCTATAAATCTTATTGAAAAAGTTAGCCGTAAGCATGAACAGCGCCAGTAATGAAATAAAACCCGATGTAATCAATATGAACGAGTATTTATATAAAGGCGCGCTTAGTTTTTTATAATCCAATGCGATATAAATGACTCTTCCTTCGTCCATTGGCAGAAACATTTTATAAAGAGAATGGCCGTTAATCTTTTCTATATATGTAGTTTCGACTGGTTTTTGATTAGTCGTCTGTTTTAGAAACGCTGAATCTTTGTCGCTTCTTAATAGATACTCTCCATTTACAACCTGCTTCAAAGGAGGATACATTTTCTCTCCCAGACTTGGATCAGCAAATACCCGGGGATCCAAAATGGCAATTTCCTTTGCATATTGATTCTCTTTTAAGACGTTCCTAATCCAAGTGTCCGTACCTACTTTTTGGATGAAGTTATAAACTTCACTGCTCTCGATATACGCATTGATAATATAATCCGTATTCGGAGCATGATAATAAGAATACTTGAAAAATTGGGGCTTATCCGTATGGGAACCGGATTGAGCCGAAAACAATGTGAAGATCCCATTTGCGGAGTAGCTGACTTTGTCTGCAGGAATCTTGCCATCCTTGAGAATCACCTCATAAGATGCGACTGCCTCCGGACTCACCTTTTTCCAGCCGAACCCTACATCTTTGGGATCTGTAGACCTCATATTCACATAGTCATTGGCATGCGCTGCAATGATCGTGATGCCAGTTACGCCTATTTCGTCCCGCAGCTTTACAAGATCACCCGACGTAATATCCGCGAGTTGGCGTCCTTGCAGCCGATCCCCGATCCGTTTCGCATGCAATTCCAATTTCAAGTCAATCTGATGCTCAATATTTTTGGAGGCCAGATCCGTTTCATTAATTCCTTGTTCAATGCTATGGGCCATCAGAAAAGCTTGCTGCTTGCTGTCCTCATTGATTTTCAGGTAAAGTATATAACTTTGGATAGCTCCCGATACAATAGAGATTATGATCAAGAGCAGCAGTATTCTGGATATAAACTGTCTTCGTAAAGACTTCTTCACTTTCTGATTCATGAGGTTCAGCCTTTCTTTGATAAAAATTGCTTCAACAGTGTAATTTTATCCGTTTTTCCTTGAACAATCGGAATATCCGACACGATTTCAAAGGTATCGGGTACTTTAAAACGCGCGATTCTTTCAGCGCAAAAAGGATATAATTCTTTCACTCGGGATTCATCATGTAAAATCACGAAAGCTACAACCTGCTCCCCATAAATCGAATGCGGCGCACCGAGGACAACGGCTTGTTTAACATTCGGATGTTGAACCAGGATCTTTTCAATTTCGCCGGGCACAACCTGCTGTCCGCCTTTTTTAATTACATCCTTTTTCCGTCCGATGATTTCCAATTTATAATTGTCATTCATTCGAACCAGATCGCCCGTACGAAACCATCCATCCGAAGTCCACAGCTCAGAGGTTAAGCCAGGCTGCTTGTAATAGCCCATAAAACCGGCCATTGTGCGAATGAGAAATTCGCCATCTTGTTCAATTCTGTATTCCACGCCCCGATAAACGGACCATTCCGCTTTCTCGCGTAAGTTGCTGTATAAGATACCCCCCATTTCCGAACTGCCATAAAGTCCGATCAGACGGCAATGAGGATTCAGAGGAATTTGCACGGCGATTTCTTCCGTCACCACTTCTCCGCTCAGTCCGCAAAACTCCAGGCTTTCCACAATGTTTGGAGCCATTTGTTTCATAAAGGGATATAGGGCTTTCAAAATGGACGGTGTCGTCAGCATTTTATTTGTATTCGTATCCTTCATCAGTTTCACCATAAGGGGGATCTCAAAAGAATCGGGAAACACGATTTGCAATCCTTCCTTAAATCCTACACTCATCGCGGCTATGCCTATTACAGAGGTAGGAGGCGCGGTCATAAAAAATCGGTCGCTTGCTCTCATGTCGGGCATATCTCTTAAATACTGAGCCATGATCTCGATATCTTCCGTTTTGAACATCATTCCTTTGGGCACTCCTGTGCTTCCCGATGTACAGCAAATAAAATCGATGGAGGAATGTTCAAGCGGCTTTTCCGCCACCCCGACACTATGCTCGTCCCATTGAATACAATCCTCGGATTGATAGAGAGTGGTATGGGTTTCACTCGTATTTGCCCATTCCTGGACGGCTTGGGAGAACGGAAACCCGCCATGATTTGTAATGGAAAAAACAATATGCGGATCAAGAAACCTCAGAATCTGTTTCAAATCATCGTTTCGAAATTGCCAACTAAGAGGCACAACAATACCGCCAAGCTGATTAACAGCCATGATTAGAGAAAGATAGGAAAAGACAGGGGGTACCAATACCCCTATCTTCTTCCCTTTGATATTTTTTTTGCGGAGAAGATTCAAGTAGAACTCCGTTTGTTGTTCCAAATCAGCAGCACTATAGTTTCCGTAAAATGTGGTCAAGACTGCTTTAGTTCGGTCCTGCGTTTGAACTAATCTTTCCATCAACGTACTCATTGTATTCCCTCCCGGTGCAATGCCCGATATAAATTGTGAACGGTCAATAAATCTTCAGAACTTTCAATGACTTCGACACCTACGTTGAAAAGTGTTGAAAGCTGAGTAAATAAATTGACCATTTGCAGAGAATCGATGCCCAAATCATCCCTGAAAGAAGAATTTTCCCTGATTTCATCAAAGGGTACATGTGAAATCTCGGATATCAATTGACAAAAATGTTCCAAGGTCATTTGCTGTCCTCCAAGAACCACTGTGCGGAGATTTGCCTGATCTCAGTCAATTTAAAATTGCAGCAGTGGCCTTCGTTTTCATATTCAACCAACCGTTTTTTCGGCTGCAGAGTTCCATATAGCTCATATATTTCTTCATCCCTAACCATCACGTCCTTGTTGCCATGAAACAAAATAATCGGGCTCGATGGGCCAACATTATTTAATAGGGGCAATATACTGCTTACAGAATCTTCAAGAAAATAGGATAATCTTTCCTTGAAATAATCCGGCATCTTGATGTCATTTTCCAATGCCGGGCTTACCGCAGCTACTTTGCTCACTTTCGGATGCCTGCTTCCGTAAATAGCCCAAGATGCCCCCGAGCTTGTGCCGAATAAATGAATGGAAAGGGCGGGAAATCGTTCTGCCGTCCAATCAATCAACTGGTTTACAAAAAGCTCCCACCCGGAAAGGGTAGCTTTGTGGTCATCAAACACATAAGTTTCACCTTGCCCTGGACCATCAAAACTCACCGTTGCAAAACCGAGCTTGGCAAAATCCATTTCGTAAGTGAACAGTTCTTCTTTCGAGGAATCGATCGGGTTGATAATGATCACACATCCTTTCGGTTCTTCAGGAATCCTTATTCTGCCGTAACAATTATTGCCGTTCAACGGAAGGACAACCTTCTCGATCCGATCCTTTGTGATCGTATCGGCTAATGTAAACAGTTCCTTGCATTTGGTAAACCACTTGCGTTTATCGTTACACGTTTCTGGATAGATCCATTGGATCAAGTTATCATGCAGCCCGGCGATACGATATAAACGTTCAGCTTCTTTAGGGATTTCTTGCGAAAGGAATGAATCCGCCAAAATTTCATACTCCTTGGAACGATCTGCTAAAAACTGGACCCAATGTTCAAGACTTTTTAGCTGGCCCCGGAACGTTGCAGCCGCCTGACGTTCTATGCCGTGAGCAATCCAACGGTCCCAAAAGCCTTCAAAAAGCAGGCTGGTCATCAATGTTTTTTGTATGGTGTTTAATACTTTTTGATTAATCAGCATTTCCGGCACTTATCCCCCTGCCTTTCTATTAAAAACGAGTATTAACGTCGACCCTTCACCGGGTACAGTAGAGAGAAGAACACACTCGGTCATTTTCATCATGAGTGTGAAACCTTGCCCAAGTGATTTTTTTGTGGAATATCCTGCCATCAGCGTTGTGTTTGGTAGAAGTTTTAGCGAAAATCCCGGCCCATTATCTTCAACAACAACATGAATCTTTGAGTCTGTCGCAACAATTTTCATATTCCCTTGACTCGCATGTTTGAGAATATTTGTGATAGCTTCGGAAATGACAAGAAGGTGGCTCATAATATCAGCCGGTGAGATACCGCCTAATTCATTAAGGCTTTGTTTAGCCAAATCCCTGGCTTTTGGAATATCCGGCCGTTCTGCAATATAGGCTGAACACAGGACAGGGCCTTCCTTATAATGATCAACTTCATTTTTCCGGATAAGCAGGAATTTACGCTGGGTTGCTGCATATATAACATCTCGGTAAACTTGCCAAATTTCATCTTCCTCGGTATGAGAAGCATTTCTCTGAATCTTCTCCTCCCTTGGGAGATAATGATTAACGTCGTGTTTCAATTCTTCATAGATCTCTAATAAACATTTATGCTTCTTTTCTTGAAGACTCATTTCTTTAATCTTGAAATACACATCTTCTTCTTGTAGGATCCAGCCAACCAAACAGGAAGCAAGATATAGTAAATACTGATTATCATCGGATTGATCCTGAGTGTAGGAATCCTGTGATAAGGAGAGATAAATCAGATAACCTGTCTGATTTGTATCCATTTGCAGTTTTTGACCCAATCGGTTGGCAATCCATCCAATCAAGGAACGCATTTGATGATCATGTATATTCTGAGTGGTTACGGGTGAAGGCAGGTTTGGCTGTGCCTGAGCGGATCCTCCGCCAGGGGATCCGAAAAGTTTGTTGATTACGGATTTCACAAACCGTATCCCCCTTATAAGATCCCGAGGGGAGGCATTATCGTGATTTCATCCACGACTGCTCCTTCAGGTTGACAAAGGAGATAGACCAAGTGTTTGGCTAATGATGCAGCGGGGATCATTTGCGACAGATCCGGCTTGGGATCCAGCTTGTCCCAAAAAGGTGTAGCCACCGCTCCGGGCAGTACCGCTGTTACCTGTACTCCTCTATCTCGTAATTCTGCCTGCAATACTCGGGTCAATCCCAAAACTCCGAATTTCGAAGCGGAATATCCGCCGCAACCGGGAAGCGCAGTGGTGCCGGCGATGGATACCATATTAAGCATCTTCCCTTGGCCGTTTTGGGCCATCTGCCGGCCAAAGTATTTACAGCATAGAAAAGTGCCCCTTAAATTTACAGCGATCATCCGGTCGAAATCCCTTAATGACAACTCAAGCAAAGAATCAAATATTCCAGTACCCGCACTGTTAATAAGTGCGTCAATTTTACCGAATCGGGCAATGGCTTCCTGCGCGAATCGGCGAACCGATTCTTCTTCCGACACATCAACCTCAAGTGCCATAGTTTTCGTTCCAAGTTCAGAAGCAAATGAATGCAAATCGCTCTCACTCCTTGCGCCAAGAACAAGGTTCGCTCCCAATTGACTCAGCAGCTTTGCTGTTTCTCGTCCTATCCCTTTAGTAGCCCCTGTAATGACAATGGTTTTACCTTGCAGCTGTTCGAAATTGTTCATCGCAGTTCACTCGGTCCACAATACTCAAAATAATTTTTTTCCGTTTCCCACAGTCCGATTTTATGCAGCTTGGGCAGATGGGATTGCAGCATTTGATAAATAACCATAGCCACCACTTCAGAGGTAGGATTTAATTCCTTAAATTCTTCCGTATCCAGGTTCAAATGCTTATGGTCAAATTTAACAAGCACTTCTCTTTCCACGATTTCATCCAGATCGGCCAAGTTGATGATCATGCCTGTTACAGGATCCGGTTCGCCTTCGATCGTGACATCAAGGAAATAATTATGTCCGTGTCCGTGCGGGTTATTGCACTTGCCAAATAGCTTCAAATTCTCCTCGGGCGATAAATGATGGCTATGCAAACGATGCGCTGAGCAAAAATGGTATTTTCGGGTAAGCTGTGTCAATGAGCCCGACTCCTTTTGTGAAAATAAATAGTGGTTTTCATGCAATCGGATTCTTTGCAGTTCGCAACCTTGAAACCGATTCTCGAGTGAATGCCAGATATAATCCGCCAAGTTCTCCGTTGTGGGTATGTGATCCTGGAAGTAAGGATGTTCACGGTTCAAAAAAGTACCATCGAGTTCCTTTTCCACAAACTCTTTTACGATTTGCTTGATTTCCGTGGTGTTCACCACAATACCCGATCTCTCGTTCAGAAGTCCCTTAACCATGACTTCAAGCTTGTAATCATGCCCGTGTCCGCTCGAATTGCTGCAGAGCGCGAATACACGGAGGTTTTCCTCTTCACTCCATGCAGGAACACTATAAGAATGAGCAGCAGAAAATTCGACGGTTCTTGACAAATACAACATACTCAAGCCTCCTTAATTTCTGGACAAGGAACGATCGAATTCCTCGCTTAGAGCCGTATTTTCGGCGAATATCCCCTTTTTCACTGTAGTGACTGTCGAGGTTCCCGGTTTCTTCACCCCTCTTGCACACATGCACAAATGAGTTCCCTCTACGGTTACAATGACTCCTTTGGGTGACAACACATTCACAATGCTTCCGGCGATTTGGCTGGTCATTCTCTCTTGTACTTGAGGACGCTGCGAAACAATCTCTACCAATCTGGCAAATTTGCTGAGCCCTACGATGCGTCCATCAGGAATATATCCAATATGCGCTTTTCCGTAAAAAGGAATCAGGTGATGCTCGCAAAAAGTGTGATAGGTGATATCCTTAACCGTGATGATTCCGTCGTATTCTTCTTCAAATGTTGTTGTCAAGGCAGTTTCGGGATTTACACCCACGCCTGCAAAGACCTCTCTGTACATCTTGGCTACACGTCTCGGAGTATCCAAAAGCCCTTCCCTATTTGGATTTTCGCCAATTTCTGCAAGAATGGTTCGAATACTGCCTTCAATGGTATCCTCTGATACCAAGCTGTTTTTAACTAGTGTTTTCATTTTGTTTCCTCCTTTTGACATAACAAAAATCCTGTCCAAATACAGGACTGGATTCGTTTATACAGATCCGTTCCTAATTCGGTGACTCGGCTACCATAGCATTTTCTGCCTTAGGTCCGTGGTTTTGCGTCCCCGTTTTTCGACGGGTTTGCCATTATCGTTAAGAATATGAATGGGGCGTTTGTTTTTTTAGGACAAATATCCTAAAAAATGATTGTTAATATAGGTCTTTATCCCCTTGTGTCACATATTATATATCATCATCTCCAGAAAGTAACCGAAAAAAAATAGCGTGACCGCGCATTTTTTTGGCGGGGTTACGCTTCAAATATATTTCCCGTTATGTTGAAAATCCATGTGTCTATATACCTACCTTTTTGTGTGTATGAGGGTCATTGCGTGGGTCCGCAAGTTTTTTTCGGTTACAAACCTGCATAAAACATTTTATAATAATGCGATGATCAACGAGCAGTGCGCCATTATTCATGGGACCGGTTTGATCATACCATCCGTTAACCATTCCAACATACCCACCAAGAGAGGAACAATATGAAACTGATACCGGAAGAGAAGAGTTTTGATGCTAATTTATTGAGCCACCTGATCAGCGAGTTCACAGGCAAAAACCAAGACTATGAAACCGATCCCTCCTTCCATCAGACCATGTTTAAAGCTTTAATCGAAAATGCGCCAGTCGGGATGTATATCTTGGAGAATGAAACCTTTTTATACGTGAATTCCTTTTTTGCCAATCTACTGGGATACGAAACAGAACAATTGACCAGCGGGAAAGTCCCCTTTCATAAGATTTTCCAATCGAAGGATTTACCTATTATTCAAAAAAATATTGAGACGAGAAGCGCTTGCCTAGAAACAGAAACCAGGTATCGAATCAGGATGATACGTAATGACGGCGGAAGCCTATATTGCGAAGTTCACGCTTCCGCCGCGCACATTTATGGAAAATTATTATTAATGGGTAGTGTGATTGATATCACGGAACAAGTGGTTGCTCAGCAACACTTGGAAGAGAGCAATCAAAAATACAAATCGATTTTTGAAAATAGTCCTGATGCCATTTATTCTTTTGATGAGACAGGTAAGTTCCTTAGTGCCAATCCGGCCAGTGAGCTAATCACCGGATATACAGCAGAGGAATTACTGGATATGCCGTTTATGCCGCTAATCGTTTCTGAGGATTTGCCCCCTGCAGTCCAGCATTTTGAAAAAGCAAAAAAAGGTAGCACTGTGAGTGTTGATCTTCGTATCCGTAAAAAAGATGGCGCCATTGTTCATTTAAACGCTTCTCATTTTCCAATGACGGTAAACAACCAAATTATCGGCACTTACGGGATATCAAGAGACATCACACATAAAATTCTTTATGAACAGCAAATGCAGCAGCTCGCTTTTTACGATACCCTGACGAACTTGCCAAACCGAAAGCTTTTTATAGATCGGATGGAACAGTTGATCAATCTTTCCAGTGAAGGTGACCATAACTTTGCCGTTATGTTTTTAGATTTAGACCGTTTCAAATTCATCAATGATTCATTAGGTCATCAGCTTGGCGATATGTTATTGAAGCTAATCTCGGAACGATTCAAACAAAATCTACGAAAAACCGATACAGTAAGCCCGTTTGCTAGCGATGAATTTACATTTCTTTTCCCTGAAACCTCACTTGAAGAAGCTCTCTGGCATGCGCAGCGGATTATCTACCTTCTATTGGAGCCTTTTGATATTGAGGGAAATTCGGTTTCGATATCGGCTAGCATCGGAATTGCAATCAGCACGGGGCTCAATGACAGTAGTATTGAACTGATGCGTAAAGCTGAATCGGCGATGTATCATACCAAGAAGTTTAAGAAGAATGGCTATTCGGTCTATTCGGAAGAGATGGATGTTAAAGCCGCCTACAAACTTGAGATCGAGCGGAATTTGAAGTTAGCGATCGCAAATGGAGAGCTTGAGTTGTACTACCAACCTATTATAGATATAAAAACCCTAGAAATTAATTCTATGGAAGCATTGATTCGATGGCACCATCCTCAGCTAGGGCTGGTTTCTCCCGTGGATTTCATTCCCATTGCAGAAGAAAGCGGACAGATTATCGCAATTGGTATGTGGGTAATGGAGACCGCATGCAAGCAAATCAAAATATGGCATGATGAAGGTATCACCCCATTCAGAGTGGCGGTGAATATTTCAACAAAACAGTTGCTACAAGATAATTTTGTGGAGTCTGTGATTCAAACGCTCCAAAAGGCGGATTTAGCTCCGCAGTGGTTGGAGCTTGAAGTGACGGAAAGTGTGCTGCTCGACGACATCGATTCTATTAAGGAAACGCTTCTGAAATTAAAGGAGTCAGGAATATCGATATCTATAGATGATTTTGGTACCGGGTTTACGTCTTTAAGTTATCTCCGCAATTATCCATTTGACAAGGTGAAAATCGATCGATGCTTTATTGATGATATTAATCTGGATATGAATGGTAAACGCATTACATCAGCCATTATATCTCTGGCGCAGACATTAAATATGAAAGTCGTGGCGGAAGGAATAGAAAACGAATTACAGCTAGCTTATTTAGAACAAGAAAATTGTAACGAAGGACAAGGATATTATTTCAGTCGGCCTATGCCTGTATCCTCGATAGAAATCAAATTCAAGAATCGAGGTGGTAAGTTATTTATCGAATAAAAAGGGATGACTGTACTTACTAATGTCACCAACTTCAGCGACAATGTTATCTTTATCTCTTATGAAGGCATCGCAGGAGTCGTAAAACCAAAAAATGGATTCATGAGGAATTAGCTACTTCCCAAAATTAACTGCAAAAATGGAAAGGATTCGTAGAAATTGATGGTTTTAAAAGACTTTTTTATAAATTTTTGCATTTTATGTACAGGTATTTTCCTTATTCATCATTTTAATACTAAGATGT
Source organism: Paenibacillus alginolyticus DSM 5050 = NBRC 15375 (assembly GCF_000422905.1). Taxonomy (GTDB): domain Bacteria; phylum Bacillota; class Bacilli; order Paenibacillales; family NBRC-103111; genus Paenibacillus_E; species Paenibacillus_E alginolyticus. Next base: position 60,200 of record NZ_AUGY01000037.1, on the reverse strand, counting down.
CATCGGAATCATCTATTCGAAAGAGAATCTGTGGCGGAGTGTTACATGGTCTATTCGGTGTGCTTTTAATGAAGTTTGGGATTCAACTAAATGATGGTCTTCTTATTGACCTCAGAACGATTCCTATGATGATAGCGGCTTATGTTGGTGGATGGGTATCCATACTTGTAGCTACCATCATCATTATTATTTGTAGGTTAACATTCTATCCAATCTCATATTCCTCTCTGATTAACGTAGTTGTTCTTACTCTATCTGCAACAGCGTTTACCTTGATTACTTCTTCTAGCATGAAAGTAAAGAAAAAATGGATTTTAATGGCTTTATCATTCATTATAATTATTGGTAGTATAATTCAGGCCATTATCCCTGATTTTACAAAAGCGTCCATTATATTTGTCCAATATGCCTTTGCAATTGTTTGTGCTACATATGGAACTTATCAACTTAAATCTTATCTTTGGCGTATCGATGATAATTATGAAAAACTAACGGAGTTTGCCCAAAGAGACTTTCTAACCGGTTTGAATAATGCTCGAACATTCGATGTGGTAATAAATTCTGCTTACGTAACGGCAATAGAGCGTCAAGATGAATTATCCCTAATCTTCATTGACATTGACTACTTTAAGCAGGTTAATGATACATACGGTCATCCTGCTGGTGATGAAGTCCTTAAAGAAATTGGGCGTATTCTCATACAATCATGCCGTTCTGAGGATATCGTGTCCCGCAATGGAGGAGAAGAATTTAGTATCATTATGCCCGCTTGTGATTCCACCTCTGCCAAAAAGAGTGCAGAAAGGATACGGCAGTCTGTAGAACAGAGTGTATTTAAGATAAATAAGGATGTAGAATTACAAGTCACCGTTTCCATCGGTTACTCTACGCTTAACCAAAAGAACATGATTTCTGTTGGACAGCTTATTCATCAAGCAGACGAAGGGTTGTACATGGCAAAACAGACTGGCAGAAATCGAATCAGTCGTTACCTACACACTGTATAATTGGCTTTTTACATTCTTGCAGGAAATCTCCAATAAATAACCTCACTTTGATTTGAAGTGTTTTTATTTTTGAAGCTTATTAAAACTCCATCTACCTTCTGGTAATCTAACTATAAAAAGCCTTCTTGGAATTTTAACCAAGGAGGCTTTTCATACTGTGCGAGATGGGAATACGCGTGCCCCTCCGCCATCATCACCAAAAAGTCAAAGCGTGTTTGCGCCGAAAAACTTTATGTTTTCGGTTGACAGTAGCATAACGTACATGTTAAGTTACAACTTAGAATGATAATCATTTTCAATTACATATATAAAAAGGGAGCGGATTGTTCATGCAACATCGCAAGTTATTTTCAAGAATGGCCAGTACAGTGGTAGTATTTGTCTTACTAAGCGGGTGCGCAGCCGGTCGATCAGGACAAGTGACTAAAGGAGCAGCTACGGCAGAGAAGGCACCGGCACAAACAGACAATTCGAAGACTCTAGTCGTTAATGTTTATACAGCTCGGACTTATGCCGTGGATGAATTGTTGTATAATCAATTCACTCAACAAACGGGAATCAAAGTCAATGTGGTCAAAGGGAAAGCCGAAGAATTAATCGAACGGATTAAACGCGAAGGACAAAGCACAGAAGCCGACCTCTTCGTTACCGTAGACGGCGGGATCTTGAATAGGGCAAAGCAAAGCGGGATTCTTCAATCGGTTAAATCCTCAGTTGTCGAACAAAATGTTCCACAACAATTCCGGGATACCGATAATCAATGGATCGGGCTTTCGGCTCGGGCTCGTGTGATTGTTTACTCCAAAGATCGCGTTAAACCAGAGCAATTGTCCACTTATGAAGACTTAGCCTCCGACAAATGGAAAGGCAAGCTTTTGGTGAACTCCTCGACCGTACTATATAACCAATCGTTGTTTGCTTCTCTGATAGAATTAAATGGCGAGCAAAAATCGGAAGAATGGGCTAAAGGCATTGTAAACAACATGTCGCGCGCTCCTAAAGGCGGTGACCGGGATCAAGCAAAGGCTATTGTGGCCGGTGAAGGCGATGTCGCTATCATGAACACCTATTATGTTGGATTGCTGCTTAACTCGAAAGATCCAGAGGAAGTTAAAGTAGGTAATAGCATCGGCGTATTCTTCCCGAACCAAGCTACCACAGGAACCCACCTTAATGTGAGCGGCGCCGGATTAATCAAAGATAGCAAAAATAAAGAAAATGCCGTAAAATTGATTGAGTACTTGTCCGGTAAAGAAGCGCAAACTCAAGTGTCTAAAGAAAACTACGAGTATCCGGTCAACTCGACTGCTCAAAAAGCTGAATTGTTGACTACATGGGGTGACTTCAAGGCTCAGCAAATCGATTTTGCGAAGCTCGGAATGAACAATCCTAAAGCACTTGAAATTTACAACAAAGTGGGTTGGAAATAAGAATGAAGCTACAAACTGCGATGCGTGATCTTCGAAAACACGCGAACAGTTGGATGATCATTAGCATAATTGGGGCAGCAGTTTTGATGCTGCCCATTTTCTATGTATTCGTGTCTTTGTTCTATCGGCCGAACGCCAATTGGCAGCAGATCAAGCAGTTTCTGCTTAAAGACTATGTTGTCCATTCTCTTGAGCTGGTCTTTTTCACTGGTGTGTGGACCGTCATCATCGGCGTGTCATTGGCTTGGTTTGTGTCGGCTTACGATTTTCCAATGAAACGATTCTTTCGATGGGCATTAGTTTTGCCTCTGGCCATCCCACCGTACATTGCCGCTTACACGTACACGAATATGATGAGTTACACTGGAATCGTTCAGAAGACGCTGCGCACGAAATTCGAACTCACATTGGATCAAGGTCTGTTCGATATGATGACCATGCGTGGTGCGGTGTTTATTTTTACAATGTTCCTTTATCCTTATGTATATTTAATTACACGGTCGTTTTTAGAAAGACAGAGCGCATCCTACATTGAAAATGCTAGGTTGCTGGGGAAAAATGCGTTCTCGATCTTCGTTCGGGTCGTCTTACCCATAGCCAGACCGGCAATTATCGGCGGATCTACGTTGGTCGTATTCGAAGTGCTGAACGATTACGGGGTCACGAGCTATTTTGGAATTCATACGATATCTACCGCTATATTCCAGACATGGTTCGGGATGTACGACGTACAATCAGCCATGCGACTAGCGGCCTGGTTAATGGTTGGTGCCGCCGGCGTGCTCATTACCGAGCGAATACTTCGTCGCAACCGCCAATTCAGCTCCGTCACAAGCAAGTCTAGGCCTCTCTCACCCAAGCGCCTAAAGGGATTCTACGCTGCATCCGTTTGGCTGCTGTGTACCCTAGTGCTGGCGTTCTCTTTTCTCATTCCTCTCAGTCAACTCATCGTTTGGGCAACGTGGACCTATAAGGACGTATTAACGTCGAAATTCTTAGAGTTGACCTTTAATACGCTAAGTGTAGCCCTTACGGCAACGTTTATCATAATGGTTCTTTCTCTGATCGTCGCCAATGTGGCGCGATTTCGACAGCCCGGGTTGTCGTATCTGCTTTCAAAAGGGGTAACGGCGGGATATTCCATTCCCGGGGCTATCATTGCCATTGGCGTACTCGGTGTATGTATAGATCTCGATCATGTGCTTGCTCCCGTATACGAACTGATGGGATTAGGAAAGAACCCGCTGGTCATCAGTTTATCTATAGGAATGGGGATATTCGGATACGTAGTCCGTTTCATGGCAACGGGGTATAATGCGGTGGAATCAGGTTTTGAAAAGGTGGGCTTGAAATATGTGGAGGCTTCACGGATACTGGGGATCGGATTAACCAAAACTTTTTTTAAGGTCGATCTGCCTTTGATCCGAGGTTCCATTATCAGTGGCTTCATTCTCACTTTTGTCGAAATTATTAAGGAGCTGCCTATTACGTTGTTATTAAGACCATTTAATTTTGAAACGTTGGCAACAAAAGTATATCAATATGCCGGTGATGAGCAAATTTTGGAGGCTTCAGTACCTTCTTTATTCATCATCGCCTTAAGCATAATCTCGGTATTAATCTTTCATCAACTAGGAAAGAAGATGGATTGATGACTATTCTGAACATTGAGAATGTATCCTTCACTTATTATTCAGCTCAATCAAAAATTATTGATAATTTATCCTTCTCCATGAACAAAGGCGAGATTGTGGGGATATTGGGTCCGAGTGGACGAGGCAAAAGTACGCTGTTGCGCTTGATCGCTGGCTTAGAGTCGCCTATGGAAGGTTCCATCGCCATATCAGGGAAAACAGTTGTGGATGCGTCGACATTCGTCCCTCCCGAGACGCGGGGAGTCGGCATGGTGTTTCAGGATTATGCGCTGTTTCCTCATCTCAACGTTAACAAAAACATTGATTTTGGGCTACATCGCCTCTCTTCCAGCGAGCGGTTCAAACGTCTTCAGGAGATGGTAGAACTTGTTCAATTAAAGGGCTTGGAGAAGCGGTATCCCCATGAGTTGAGCGGTGGACAGCAGCAGCGGGTTGCCTTGGCTAGAGCATTGGCTCCTAAACCAATGCTTCTCCTAATGGACGAGCCGTTCAGTAACCTGGATACCGGCCTGAAGGAATCAATTCGTAATGAGCTGCGTAATATCCTAAGGAAAGCAGAGATGACCTGTCTATTCGTGACACACGATCAAAGGGATGTTGAAGCGATCTGTGATCATGTTCTAACTATGGCATGACTGCGAGAAATATAACTCAGAGCAGTCAAAGTAAGTCTCCGCTGAGGTAAACAATTCTGCCAGTTAACGTAATGGAGGCTGCCAATCATGCTGGCAGCCTCCATTTGGTCGTTTATTGAACAAACATTCTCAGTAAGTTGAAGTCCAGACTGTCTTTATGCAACGAAAGCGAGCAGTAACCATTATTATCACGGATGGTCATTTCACTCCATCCTTCGGACCAATGAGGTCCATTGACGATTTCCACACCTTTGGATAGGAATTCCTCATACAAATGTTTCAATGCCTCTGGGTTCGTAAGCATTTTAAGGATATCACCGAAACCATAATACCATATTTAGGGAATTCCATCCGCTAAAAAGTTTTAGATTCAAAATGGAAAATGGCCATCCTTTAGGTGATGGCCATTTGTCAGCAATGAAAGGCAGTCTGGATGTTGAACCTAGAGCTGATCAGCCTGTGAACGTTTTTTCGCAGGCGCAAACCAACCGAGAAGGGCGATCGCAACCAACACACCATAGAAGATAAGGGTCCAGCCTGTGCTATGCGGGAAATGATGATCTAACACACCAATATCTTGATGGGCCAGGGTGATCACAGCGAGCTTCACACCGACCCATGCCACGATCACGTAAGCCGTAGTCTCCAGTGCTGGCCGCTGAGCAAGCAGCTTTACAAACCAAGTAGCCGCGAATTTGATTAGGACGAGCCCAGCGATTCCACCAAGCACGACAACAATGAATTTTCCTCCGTCCATACCGCCGAAATCACGAAGCGGTGAGTCTGGGAGACCAAGTGCTAGAGCTACTGCAGCAAGAATGGAATCAATCGCAAAGGCGAGATCCGCAAGAGCAATTTTCCCTACGGTTGGCCAGAAGCCTTTTCCTGCAGCATCTTTTTTTATGTCCTCGCGGATGTTCTCGTTTTCCTTGCCGAAACGCGCTTTGATTATGTGCTTTAACCCAAGGTATAGAAGATAAGCTGCTCCGATCGCTTGTATTTGCCAGACGTTCGCAATAAACGATATCGCAAACAGAGCGGCGAAGCGAAAAACAAAAGCCATAATGATCCCATAATTGATGGCTTTCTTCTTCTGGTCCTCAGGTAAATGCTTCGCGATAACCGCCAGAACAAGGGCATTATCCGCCGATAGCAAACCTTCCAATCCAATAAGAATCAGTAATGCCCATGCATACTCCAACCAAAGTGAATCCAACAGTATTTCTCCTCTCTATGTAAGAATGGTCATGACAAAGTTGTTGCTTACAATGCCTTTTCTTATTAGCTTGTCCGACTATAATATACCACTTTGAAACTGTCAAGTAATGTCTCATTTCATTTTATTAATCGTATAAAACATCCTAATCAGATCTATGCTTCCTGCCGTCATTCAATTGATGATATCCTGACCTAAGGCTAAAGAAACGCAGGAAAAAACTGTTGATTTATGCTGTTTTTTCATTAATTCTTCCACTTTCTCTACTGGTATTGGTGGACTGTAATGATATCCTTGTCCAAAATGGCATATTTTTTTTAGGAATTCAGCTTGATCCTCACTTTCTATCCCTTCAGCAATTAAACCAAATTATAAATTCACCCCAATTTCAATTATCGTTTTTACCAAGAATGCTGTATTGGAATTCGAAAGGATTTCATCCACAAATGATTTGTCAATTTTTAAATAATCAATAGGTAGACGATTCAAAACATTTAGAGATGAGTATCCTGTACCGAAATCATCTAGAGAAATTATGACCCCGATTTTTTTAAAATCATTTATGATAATGGAAGATTCATTAAATTTCTGCATAATGCTTTCTGTGATTTCTATTTCAAAAAATTCGGGAGATAGTTGTGTTTCATCGAGAATTTGTTTCATCATTTTTTCAAATTCCGTACATTCAAGTTGAAGAGGTAAAACATTGACAGCAACCTTCACAAAAATGCCCTTTTCTTGCGATTTTTTATTCTTTTGGCATGCTGTTTCAATGACCCATTTTCCAATAGGTACAATCAAACCTGTATCTTCTGAGACAGGAATAAATTCTGATGGAGGAACAAAACCCAACTCAGGATGATTCCATCTGATTAATGCTTCAAGACCTTTTATTTTACCCGTTTTTAGCTCATATTGGGGTTGATACAGGAGATTAAACTCATTCTTTTCAATTGCCCTTCTTAATCCATGCTCTATTTTTATTTTTCTTTCCAGAACGTCTTCAGGTTCATGGACAAAGAATTGATAATTATTTTTTCCACGTTTCTTTGCTAAATACATGGCTACGTCAGCATTTTTAATCATGTCTTCTCTATTTTCTCCATCACTAGGGAACATGCTTATTGCAATACTTGGTATAGTGAAAAATTCATCTTTATCTAGAACAAATGGATGAGAAAACGAAACGAGGATTCGTTCAGCAACATCTTTAACGTATGATTGATCAACATCCTCAAGTACATAGATAAACTCATCTCCTCCTAAGCGCCCAACAATATCTCCTTCACGTATAACTCCCGCTAATCTAATTGTTACTTGTATTAACAAGGCATCTCCGGCATCGTGACCTTTTGTGTCATTTATAAATTTGAAACGGTTTAAATCCAAAAACATAACTGCTAATTTTTGTTTATTCCGATTGCAACGAGCTAATGACTTTTGCAGATAATCATTCAACATATAACGGTTCTACAATTATTTAAATTTTCTGAAAAGTATTATTTTGGTTTGAGAGCTAAAAAATGACGGAGGTCTCTCGATCAGGCAGCTGCTGTTCATTTGGTATTTATATCCATTTCAATGGGCGTATTTCAATTCGTTACCAAGATTATGTTACCTTTAGGCCTTTTTCTGTCTACCTTTTGAGGTTCGACTGGGACTTCGTGTTACGGCGGCGATAAAGTTATCCCAAGGTTTCCATAACAATGTTTTCAGTATATCCACAAGCTCCGACAAGGTTTTGTTCGTCTCCAGGTCCAACTTGATCAACAAATCCAAACAGTATGCAATGAGACAAATCCAGATTTGATTGATAACCGCCTGCTCGCTAGTGCCGTAAAATCGAGTCAATTTCAAGTGCTGCTTGACCCAGCGAAAGAACGTCTCGATCTGCCAGCGACTCCGGTACAGATGACCGATTTCATCGGCGTTAGGTCAAATCGATTTGTAATGATCCGAACCAGCTTGCCTTTTTCATCGGTCGTTTCGATCATACGTAGCACATGCGTCATTCGCTTCTTGCCTTTAGCCAAGATCACTTTCACGTCTCGGAGAATGTTGGACCTTGCGGCGACGGGAAGTTCTTCGACTTCCTCGATAAGGGCGTTGTTTTTAAGTCGGGAAACGAAGCGGATTCCAAGCTTGCAGTAGTTGTCATACTTTCCGTAATCGAGATACCCCCGATCCATCAGATACGTAGCATCTGTCTCATCAATGAAAACATCCATCTGTGTATGGTCGGCTGGCTTCGCTGGTGTGACAACTGCTTTGTCAGGGTAGACCTGATCTGGATCAGCAAAGGTCACGCGAAGATGAAGTTTGACTCCTGCTTTTGATTTGCGGAAGATGGCCCATTTGTACTTGTTTAGGCATAAGCTCATCGTAGTTGAATCGATAATTTTCACGATACCAAGGCGAGCGGACATGGGAGAACGAAGCCGATGCAACAGAGTCTTGAGATCACATAGGATGGCTTGTAGAACTTCAGGATCAAGCCTGTTGTTTTTTCCGGGAAGCACTGATTGACGTGATACCAAGCGCTTGAAGAAAATCCACATTGTTCTGAACTTCTCTCATAATTTCCCGCAGCCCTTTGCGCTGCTTCAATTGAGCTTCAATGAAGATCAGCAGAAATGATCAAGCTTTTTCACGTAGCTGTCGAGCTTGCTCGTACATTTCCAGTTATGGATAATTTGTGAATTAAGTGGTGCAACCCATTTACCAAATGATGAAAATAGTGTATTCTTGTCCATGCGCTAATCTCCTAAATTAGGGATTTGGACAGGGACTACCTGTTACCCTAATTATGTAGATTTTTTATTGCTATGGATGACAATAATTTAACATTTTTAACACAATTCAGATTACTTTGATCGACCCGATACGTGTTAACTTTAATGCAACGCTACTGTATCTATACAACAATAAGCATGCTAATTCACAATATCCTTGCGATTGTTGTAGAAAATACAGCATTTTCTCCCAAAAGCAGCTCCAAAGTATGAAATAAGCCGAATTGTTGCACAACATACAACAATGACAACTTTTCGAGAAGTAATCCTAGAAATTGTTGTACAGCGTACAACTTTCTATCCTATTCACCTGCGAAAAACAGACGTAAAGGCTTCCCTTATTTCCTAACCTGCTCCAACTGTTTAGGAGCTATCTTTCATACAGGCTCTAGCGTCACAGATATAACCTACTGTCTGGCCATCACTCGTGCTTAAAATAATTCCCCCCTCCTGACCAACCTCTGGCGGATGAAGGGAAATGAAACGCTCCGTAATCGAAGTAGGAGATTCTGTGAAATCATATCTGTCAGTTATCGTTAATTTGCCCTGCCGCTTGTCCAAATCGAACAATCGCTCCAATTTGTGCAGATGCGGTACATCATAAGCTTGCCGCAGATCCAACAGGAAATGATCTCTTCCATCCTCCATACCCACTTCCATTACTTGCGATCGATACTGAACTCCCTCGCTTTGGAAGCAGCCATTGATGATGGGAACGCTATGTCCAGCTGAGCTGTTGCAAAGAATCGAATAACGTTCGTCGCCAAAATATTGTCTTGTATATAAACCGGCACCAAGATCCTCCAACTACCTGACGCCATCCACTACCCAGACAAAATGTCCGATATCATTATGATTATGCGGCTCCCCATTATGTCCGCCCTTAGCTGCAAAGCTAATGAGTTTACCGCCAACCTGACACCGGCTCACCATCCATTCAGCCTCTTGAAGGAACTCTGAGCGAAGCGGCAGACCTTCCCGTTTTTCCAGCAGCGCATAGTCCGTCCAAACCAGATCACGCATTGCCGTTGCGAACCGGCCGCAGTGATCAATGGAATTCGAACGGTACGTCAGCGACGGGATGCGGAGTTGTTCAAGTCTTTGGCATAGACGGCTGAACAAGCCAGTCTGAATGCCGCTCGTACGCCCGCAATCGGAGAAATTCGCCACATGATTCTCCTGTAAAAAGCAGAATTGCGGGAATTCCGCGATGTGTTGGGCTTTTTTTTCATCCAGAAGCAGATCGACCTTTCCGCCTGTACGCTGCTTCAGCAGCTCTGCAAAGTAAACGTAATAACCGAAACCATAGTACCAGTAACCGAGACCTTCGAGACACGCCCCTCCTCCGTGAACCCTTCAAGGAAGCAAGCCATCGCTTCAAAAACGCGATTTAAGACAGGCATCAGGATTCTTGAATCCTGAATCATATAAATAGCAGCCATTCCGATGCTTCCTGCGCATACTGCTGACCAGTTGTTCGTTGCCGTCTCCCATCCAAACACCCTTTTGAGCTGCATATAAGGATTCAGGACTCTTCGCATAACCTCGAGGCGTGCGCGTTTAACAATGAGCGGATCGAGTCGATCCTTGAACAAATGACAAATCTCACTCAATGCATGGGCCGTCTCGGAAGCAAACAAATCAACCTGCCTTGGCGCATCATCTTCCGCTTCGGGATCTTGAACATGCAGGTGTGCAGGCAAGCACCATGTGCATTCCTCGCATAGGGCCCAGATGATGTCCTCGAGTACAGGAATGAATGCTGCATCATCTTCCGCTAGGGCCGCGATTGCAAAAGCAGCAAGCCGACGCCGACGATCAAAGTAGAGTTTCTCGAACTCTTTTCTCGAACCATTTACTTGAAATAATCGAAATGCGCTGAAAGGCAGCGCCTCTATAGGCTGCGTGATTAAACCCACTATAATGAATAAGGTGTTTATCGTCTAGTTCATGAATTTACTTTTTCGGGTAAAATATTAACCTTTCATGAAAATTTGCAATTTCTCACATTTTCGTATATATTTTTATATTGCTGACCAAATAAATATTATATATTTCGGATAATTTTACAAAATTAGACTTATCCGGATGATGAAATGAAGAGGTGTACGATAATGACATTGAAAAAAACAGCAGCAGGACTCATTTTACTTTCCGTGATGTTGACAGGAGCAGCTTGTACTTCCAGTCAACCGAAATCATCGCCAAGCCCGGCAGCTACAACAAACACGGCGGCTACTCCGCAAGCAACTGCCGAAAGCCAAGATGCCGTTAATATGAAAGGCTATATAGCTGCTAGAATCGCTCAAGAGAAAGTGGAATTCCTCTTTGCGGAAGCCAAATCTGCTGATGGTTCGTTTATCCTTAACCCTAAAGCTGCAGACGGCAAAGAAAAAGCTGTGAAATTTCTTTCCAGCTACTTCGATACAGCAATGGTAGATAAACTAACTGCTCATTACCTTACCGATCAAAAAGCGGATAATGCGATCGTAACAAACAAGAAATCTTTCTTCACTTCAAACCTGCTTGCAACGAAAAAAGAAGATATTACGTTTGATGCATCGAATACGAAGGATCAAGTTAAGTTCACTACCAAAGACGGTGTTTCGTATACGACGAAAAAAGTGAACGACAAATTCGTTTTAGCTGCGGTTCAATAAGACTAACATATCGGGCTCATGATATGAGTTCAAAAAAAGTACCATCAGGGAAGTTTCGAACCCTGACGGTACTTTTTACTTTCAAACCCGTTCTTCCTAGCCCTCAGCCGATTTGCGGTGAAAAATAAACAGGTTTGCAGGAAGTCGTGCTATTTTCAAAGTTGTCAATACACGAATTAAAATGCCTATTCTGTGATATCTACAATTATTTTGCCTCGTGCTTGGCCCGATTCAATGACTTCATAGGCATCCTGTACGGTTTGAAGGTTGAATCGACGTGAATCGAGGTTAGGTTTCAACTTACCCGCTTCAATAAGCTTCGTTGCTTCACGAAGAATTTCGCCGTGGTGTGCCCTTCCTTTCCCTGTTAGCAGAGGCAGCAATGTAAACACACCTGAATAAGTCGCTGCCCGGAAAGATAAAGGGGCGAGACTATGTTTTCCCCACCCCAAAATACTGATAACGTGGCCTTCATAATATTTTGCCGCGGCAAATGAAGCATCTAAGGTGGCTCCGCCAGCCGTATCATAAATGACATCGAAGCCAAGCCCATCTGTATGCGCAGCAACGTACTCTTCAACGGTCATCGTACGATAATCTATAGCCGTAGCACCAAAGCCTTCTATAATCCGCTTATTGGAAGCGGAACCCGTTGCGAATACGGATGCACCAAGCGCTCGTGCAAGCTGAACAGCTATATGTCCTACACCGCCTGATCCTCCTACCGATTCAACGACGCCGGCAAGGTCAATGCCAAGCACGGCTGGCAGCTTTGTTCTCGCATGGTCCGCCTTGCCTGCTTGAATTTTGATATCGAGCGGATTGACTCCGCTTGCTTTAATCCTGACCAAAACCTCGCCTTGTTTGGCTATTGGACGAGAAATCTCTGTATATTTGAACAGTTCAGCGTAACACTCTAGAACTGCTGCTTTCATTACTGCATTGGCTACCATTTGGATGTACGCTCCCCTTTTGAACTAAATAAATGATCACTGATAGTATGAGCTTTTAGTTTTCATTCATTCAACAAAATGAGAAAAATTTGGGAGAATGATCACCCTATGCTTCGGCGATCATCCGAATTTGCTTCGTGATCTCTTCGCCTTTTCTCAAGGCTGCTTCCAGTGGCAAAGCTTCCTTTTTGTTAGGATTGGTATGACCTACATGTTCTTTCCAAGATGAGCTTAATAACTGCTGACGCTGCAAAATCAATTGAAATAATTGCGATTTATCGGGCTGTTCTACGAAATCTGGCATCTGTTCCACTGCTATTTGAAATAAACACTTTAAAAGCGTTTTAGCTATCACCCAATGACCCTCGGAATTAGGATGAATACCGTCACCTGAACGGTAGCTAGGGTTCATTTCGCGTTCATGTTCTCTATGCTGAAGAAGTGGGTCGAAGATATTCACGACTGCATCAGCAGTTGAATCCAGTGTTAGCAGCCAATTTGCATAGGATCTGATGACATCATTGTAGTGTTCATACGGCTCCTTATAGCTATAGTTTTCCTGACCATCGGGCAAAAGAGCATCATGGCTCATAGATTTGGGATCAAAGGGCGGAGGCGTCATAACGATTGCTTTTGCCCCATATTGATGGATCATCCGGACAGCTGAAAGGATGCCATTTTGATAAGCTTGAAACCGTTCTGTAGAATATGGAGCATAGATGCCATCATTCATTCCATAACCCACAACAACCCAATCCGGTTTGCTTTCTTGTAAGGCCCTTGCTAATCGATCGTGAATACAGGGACGCGGAAACGGATGGTCGGCCTCGGTTAATCCAGAGGCAGTCTCACTGCTTATGCCAAGGTTGATGAATGTTGGAGAAGTGTCAGGCATATGCTGCTCAAAATAAGCAGCCAGATAAGTAATATACGTCCCTTCATCTGTAATGCTGTCCCCAAGAAAAACGATTCTTTTACCGTCAGTTATCTGCAATTCCTTACCCTCGATTCGGGTCATCTTAGGCCTCCTTTGCATCATATATCATGTATAATGTTTATCGATAGAAGAATACGATGTTTAGTTACTGCCTGCTTCCATAAAGTGAGCATTCGTCCTTTTGCGGGAATTCATAATATGCTTGGACATGGCCTCGGATGCGCCTTTGGGATCTCGCTGCTTTAATTTCTGCAAGACAGCATTATGTTCCGACCATTCCTCATTCGTGGTATTGATATCTAAATTTAATTGGATGTATGTTAAATATCTTTGAATCTGTTCAATATATCCCCTAACTAAATTCTGCAAATTGGTATTCTCGCAATAGGCAAGAATGGTACCATGTAAAGACATGTTCATTTCCTTAATTGACCCCAAACAGTTAGTCGATTTCGGCGATTGCTGTGTTTGAATGGAATTCATAGTTTCCTGCAGCAGCTCGAGTGTTTCATCGGGTATAAGAAGCGCAGCCTTTTCAACAGCAAGTGGTTCTAGCTGCAGTCTAATTTCGAATAATTCGTCCAACTCTTTGACACTCATCATGTTAACAAACATTCCTTTAAAAGGAATGACATTCAGATACCCTTCTGATTGCAATCTCGAGAGGGCTTCACGAATCGGAATGTTGCTTACTTCTAATGCGCGCGCAAGTTGATCAATGTTAATTTTTTCACCGGATTTTAATTTATGAGTTAAAATGTCCTCTTTGACAATGCGATAAATTTCTTCGGTTAAATTAACACGACTAATTTTATTACCCATATGACACCCACACTTTTTTACACTCAATATATCATGTATGATCGAGGGTTATCAAATAAAAATATCGAGCCCTCCCTGACAATTAGAAGGGCTCGATACCTTAGAAACCTATGGCGTAACGCTTAGAAATTATCCCCGTGATCATTCTGTTCATCTTCTCCCTGATCATCCTGATTCTCCGAGTTCTTACTTGTTTTAAAGGTAACTTCTGCGCCATAGCTCGTTCCAGCCGAGTTGGTTGCATACGTTCTGGCGTAATACGTTGTATTAGGTTTCAATTTCGTTATTTTTCCACTAAATACGCCTAATCCAGAGCCAACAGCCACTTTCGTAGATCCAGAACCGGTTATTGTAGGAGTAGGTGCTGTTGAATACACAATTCCTCGCACTGTAACCTGAGCTCCTCCATCAGCTGTTACATTCCCAGCAATGATTGCACTTGTTCTTTTGACCTTAGAGACCCCAGTCGTTGTTACAGCAGCCATTGTCGGTACCTTCGCAACCGTAAAGCTTAATTTATCCAGCAGCATATAGCTGCCTGATTTTTTCACGACTTTGATCGTGTGCAAGCTATTGGAAAGGCCGGAAATACTGTACACCGTTTGTTGGACTAACCGCGCAACATTATACGTGTTAACAGTTTGTTTGAATACATTATCCACGTAAACGTCAATTTCACCCTGTGAAGCATCTTTTTCCGTTATAACTTCAATTCCTGTTCCTTTAAAGGTGTAAGTGAAATAGTCATTGTTCGTTTCTGTAAAATGTACATCATTCTGATAATCGCCGCTGAAGACGAATGTCAGATTTGTAGTTCCGACCGGCTGTGATGCAAGGTAAGCCTTCTTGATCGTCAATGTATTGCCTATTAATGTGTAATCGGTACCTGGCACTAGAGTAGTTCGGCCATTATCGATTCGTTCAAGCACATACTCGCCAAGTGACAAGGTTGTACTAACATCCGCCTGTGCAGCGATCTTTTTGTCAAAACTGCCTGTATCCGGACTCAACAGATCGCCTACAAGTATCGTTAATTTATCCAACAGCATATAGGATCCCGATTTCTTCACCACTTTAAGCGTATGAGAACCGCTCGGCAAACCTGTAAGGCTATACACCGTTTGCTGTGCTAATCGACTAGCATTATAAGTACTCACGGTTTCCTTGAAGACATCATCAACGTAAATATCAATATCGCCCTGGGAAGTATCCTTCTCCGTGATTAACTCAATGCCCGTTCCCTTGAAGACATATTCAAAATAATCATTGTTATTCTCGGTGTAATGAACATCGTTCTGGTAATCTCCGAGTCCGCGATTGTTGCTATATCCCCATGAACCGGAATAATGAATGGCAGCATTCGTATCATTGATGCTAGCCGTCGCGCCGAGAGATACGGGAGCCGTTTGAACCGCCATTACCGACGCTGTCGACGGAGTTAACGGGATCGACGTAATAGAAGGTACCGCTTGAACGGATTGTGCTGACACCTGTCTATACACACTTCCCGTAACTGTGCTGCCCGCAGCTGATGGAGTCACGCTCAATTTATCCAACAGCATATAAGACCCTGATTTCTTCACTGCTTTGATGGTATGAGGACCGCCAGCCAGTGCCGAAGTACTAAATACGCTTTGTTGGACTAACCGGCCACTATTAAATGTACCCACCGTTTGCTGGAACACGTTATCAATATAAATATCGATATCGCCCTGCGAATTATCTTTCTCTGTAATCAATTCGATGCCCGTTCCCGTGAAAGCATACTCAAAGTAATCGTTGTTGGCCTCGGAGTAATGAACATCATCGTTATAATCTCCAAGTCCCCGATTGCTGCTATAGCCCCAAGAGCCTGTATAAACAATGTCCGGATCGGTATCGTTAACAGAAACCGGCACAATGGTCAATGAGCTATCGCTTACTGAAATGGAAAGCGTCTGGGTTGCTCCCCCATTGAAGGAGAAAGTCAGGTCCGTATAGCCAATGGGTTGAGCCGCAAGGTATTCCTTCTTGAACGTTACAACGTTACCCGATAATGTGTAGTCGGTACCCGCAACCAATGTGGCTCCTCCGTTAGCTATGCTGCTGAAAGTATAGCTGCTTGGCATCAGAGTAATCGTTACGTCTGCCTGTGCCGTCGCCTTTTTATCAAAGCTTCCCGCAGCAGGATTAATCAGATCAGCAATGAGAACTCGCAATTTATCAAGGAGCATGTAAGAACCTGATTTTTTCACAACCTTGAGCGTATGAGGACCGCTGGATAGCCCTGAAATTCCGTAGACAGGTTGTTGGACTAAACGGCTCGAATAATACGTGCTAATCGTTTGTTTAAACACACCATCCACGAATACATCTACATCGCCTTGTGATGAATCCATTTCTGTAATGAATTCAATGCCCGTTCCGTTAAATGTATATTCAAAGTATTCGTTATTCCTCTCGGTGAATTGCACATCATTCAAATAATCGCCAAGCCCTCGATTCGTACTTCGCTGCCAAGCGGTAGAATACGTAATCGCAGCGTCATCGTTATTGATAGCAATGGATCCGCCTTGAGCGGTGTTGCTTACGACAATGGCAAGCGTTTGCGGATTTCCGGCACTGAAGGAAATAAGCAAGTTCGTTGTCCCCAGAGGTTGTAGAGCTAGGTATTCCTTCTTGATCGTTAACGTATTGCCTGATACGGTATAGTCGGTGCCTAACACAAGCGGTGTTCCGCCATTCGTTATTGCGCTGAACTGATTACCGTCTAGTAGCATTGTCGTCGTAACATCCGCTTGCAGCGATATCTTCTTGTCAAAATTTCGAGTCGATGGAAGGATCGTGCTGTTCTTAGGCGAGGTGTCGCTTACTGCAATGACCAGAATCGGTCTAGCTCCGGCACTGAAAGTGAAAGTAAGCTGCGTAGTACCGACCGGTTGAGCAGCAAGATAACCTTTCTTGATCGTGACCGAGTTGCCTGAAACCGTATAGTCGGTGCCTAACACCAAGTCTACTCCATCATTCGAAATACCACTTAGTGTGTTTCCATTCAATGTCATCGTTGTTGTAACATCGGTCTGAGCGGCTACATTCTTATCAAAGTTCCCGGTAGACGGGCTGATCGTACTATTTTGTGCCAAGGAGTCGATTACGGTGATGGCAAGATTCTGAGTAGCACCCAGTCCCCTGTTGCTGTTACGCTGCCAATCGCCCGTGTAGGAAATTCCCGTATCATCATCATTGATGGAGGAAACGCCTCCTTGCGATGTAACCTTTAACAAACGAGAAGCATGAGGAGCCAAATCCCCTGAACTGAAACCGGAGTTATATACGCCTAGTTCGCTATGACTCCACAAATCACGTACAGAGGCAGCGCCGCTTAAACCGATGTCGCTCCAATTGACGTTGACCGCCGCATTCGAGCTTCCCAGGTTAAACAGTCCAACGGTATAGGTTCCATCACCGTTGTTCGCATACCAGACCTGCTGATCTGATGCGAGAGATACGGGATGTGCCGGCTTACCGGCCTGATTGACGGCGATAGCCTCATCGTTCGTTAACAACTTAATGCCGAATTCATCCAGATTAGTTAAGTCATTGCCTGTATATAGCTGAGCCGATGAGATGGCCCAGAAAGTCATCGCTGTCTGCCGCTCATCCGGTGTAATGCCATCCATGGAACCATTACCGATATTCAAGGAATCGAAATTGTTCCATCCGCCCGGACCTGCGTGGCGCCACCACTCTCCAGCTCGCGGAAATAGTCTTGCGATATTCGCCCAACTGGTTAATCCTGCTTTTCCGCAATAACATTCGATATCCCAGTCGACACGCCATCCATTCGCATACTTTTTCCAAGTGTCAACGTAGTTAATATCCAGTGCCCAAGATAGCTCGAACCAAATGTGGTGCGGAGCGAGAGCCTGAGACCAGGCTTTGACATCACCGCGAGCATCAATAGACGTGTCGTTATGTCCGGAGCCCGGTGTCACGCTATCGAATTTCACAAAATCAACTCCCCATGAGGCAATCTCATCGGCAATGGAGTTGATGTAGCTCTGCGCACATGGCTTAGAAAAGTCAATTTTATAACCTATATTCCAATAATCCGACGTAGTTAATGGTAGTACCACAATGTCCTGTGCATGGCAGGAGGTACCAAAGATTGGCAAGTTGGCGTCATACGCTTGCGGCGACATCCCCGGTATAAAATAGAGACCAAATTTTTGCCCATTGTTATGTACATGATTAATGACCTCACTAAGACCATTCGGATATAAAGTGGTGCTTGGTTGTGGGCGTCCATATTCATCCATGCTCCCATTCCAAGCTGCATCTACGTTGATATAATTATAGCCATGGGGCTGCAGAATCGCATGCATAGCGTCAGATTGCGCCATAATCTGTGCGGCAGTAATCCAATTTCCACTGTTATACACTTGCATACTGTAGCTGCTCCAGCCCATGTATGGTTTCTGTGCTAATCCATTATCGGCTGCCTGTACGGGTTGTCCTTTCGGAATAAAGAAAGCAAACAAAGTGATAAAGAAAATAAAAACCAGCAGCCATAATCTAGTTTTCTTAATCATATTTCCCACATCATACATCCCCTTCAGCATTAAAATTCGTAAAAAAAAGCCAGGTGCTTTATTTCTAGAACAACACCTGGCTACTCTTCATCGATGGTTATTTTTTTATTGCTGCTGTATCGTAAGCCTTTTGCAGAATTTCAAGGTATCTGCCCACTTTCAAGTTTTCGAGACCTTTCACATAAGCATCCCAATCCTTCGTCAAATCCTTATTCCCGGTAATAAATTGAAGCGAACTTTGATCAATATAGTTCTTAATGTTTGTTTGTAGAATGCTTGCTTCGTCTGTGAGTGCTGGATCAATCCAAATCGCCCACATCGGGAATAGTTCCTTCGGTTCATGACCTTGATACAAGAGCGTAGCATCGTACAGTCTGCGTTCGTAGTTGGCGGAGTCGTAAACATCCGTCCCTTGTACGAAGCTATCTCTGTACTCCTTCGGCTGGTAGAAGTGTCCCATACCGCTCCATCCGGCATTACGCGGAGGCTGCCCATCTACAGTTGGAATCGTTGCAATTTGAGGAGTAACTCCTTTGCCTAGAGCCACTTCGCCATCTTTCGGTTTTCTCCAATCAATGCCTTCCATACCCGATGCTGCATTCGTTTGTCCTTCTGTCGTATACATATAATCAACCATTTTAATCAACGTGATTTGTGCTTCTTTGCTGGCCTTATTCGTAAGAACGAATTTCGCACCCGGAATTAAGCCGCCTCCATCATGCGTTGCGAATGAACCATGCGGTCCTGTGAGCGGAGGTACGGGATTATAATCAGCTGAATTTTTGTTTCCTTTATCAATGTTAACGAAGATGGCTGGATGCATGCCCGCGCCTGCACCTAGAATTTGTCCGCCAGCGTTCTCGCCAATTTTCTTAAAGGCTTCGGCATTTTGCGTAAAAGCACCTGGATCGATCAAGCCCTCGTCGTACAAGGATTTAATATAAGCAAGTCCTTCTTTCCATTCCGGCTTATTAGCCGCAGTATCCACTTTACCGTTCACTAAGTTCAGGTAATTACGGTCGTCATTATAGATGAAGCCGTTCATCAGGAACGGAATGACACGCACGCCGAAATCCTCAATCGATCCGCTAAGCGGAACTTCGTCAGCTTTACCGTTGCCGTTTGGATCGTTCTTCTTGAAAGCTTGAAGCACTTTCTTGAAATCTTCGGTCGTTTTCGGCATTTCGAGGTTTAATTTTTTCAACCAGCTTGTATTGATCCACATTTTGTTCGGGTAGGAACAGTGGAAGCATTGCGTATAGGAGCCAAGTCCGTATATTTTTCCATCTGGCGCAGTGATGAAGCTTTTGAGCGTTGGATCCTTCTCCATCGCCTTTTTAATATTAGGCGCATACTGGTCGATCAAATCATTCAATGGAAGCAGTACGCCTTGCTTACCGAACTTGAGAAGATCAGCTTGAGAGAATTGGTCGATATAGGCCGTTAAGATATACGCCTCTGGATAATCGCCGCTCGCTAAGGAGATTTGACGCTTTTCCTTCGCCCCATCATAAGGGATGATCTCGAACTTAAACTTTGCGTTAAATTTGCTTTCCAAATGCTTCGTGAACAGGTTCGTTTTCAAATCCATGTCATTAGCCTGTTGAGCAAAGACGCTTATTTCTACTGGTTTAGCCGCTTGTGCTGCACTTGGCGATGCTGTCCCTGTTGAAGGACTCGACGATGCCGTATTCTCCACTTTACTCGAACATGCGGCAAGAACCATACTGAACATCAAGATGAAAACCAAGCTACTAACCGATCTTCTTTTCAATTGAATCCGCTCCCTTTTTTGAATTGACTAGTTTGCTTATCTATCGTTTAATCCTTAGACGCTATGTTTTTAGTCAATCACCCCTTTCAATTCTTCAATAAGACACGGTATCCCTCTTTCAATTACCCTTTTACAGAACCTACCAACATCCCTTGAACAAAGTAGCGCTGCACAAACGGGTAGATGATGAGGACTGGAAGCGTTGCCACGACAATCAATGAATATTTCAAAAGCTCTGCCAACTGCTGTCTTTCTACCTGTTTCAAAGCATCTGTGGCATTTGAGCTATTGTTTAGAATGATAATGCTGCGCAAAATGAGCTGAAGCGGAAATAGATTGGCGGTTTTGAGATAAATAAGGGCATCGAAGTAAGAGTTCCATTGACCCACAGCGTACATTAAAAACAGAACAGCTATGATCGGTTTCGATAACGGAACCACGACGCTCCACATGAATCTGAGATCGCTGCATCCATCGATTTCGCTGGAATCAATTAATTCATCCGGAATCGAGGATTGGAAAAACGTTCTCGCAATGATCACCTGCCATACCCATATCGCGTTTGGAATCAATAAGGCCCATCTGGTATCGATTAGCCCCATCTGCTTCACGACCAAGTAAGTAGGAATCAATCCGCCGCTAAATAACAACGTGAATGTAATGAGCATCATTAGCATATTTCTTCCGAACAACGTTTTACGTGATAACGGATAAGCAATCATGATCGTAAGCGCTACACTGATGATCGTTCCGGCAGCCGTATAAAAAAGAGAATTGGCGTAGCCTGTAACAATTTTCGGATTTTCGATGAGAGTTGCATAACCCTTGAGGGAAAAATCTACCGGCCATAGCCACACACGGCCAGAAGTTACCGCCGACGGACTGCTGAACGAACTGCTAAAAATATAAATAAGCGGATATAAGACGACAACTAATAGGAGGCTCAGTATCACGTAGATGCTAATCAAAAATAGTTTATCGCCAACCGAATCTTTAATCGTCGTTTTCATCGTATTCATCGTTTGGTTCCTCCATTATTTACCAGATACTCGTATTCGATAAGCGCTTTGCCACCATATTCACACCAACTAGCAGAATTAAATTGATAACGGAATTAAACAATCCCACGGCCGTTGCAAAGCTGTAGTTCGCGTTCAATAAACCTATTTGATACACGTAAGTGGCAATCACTTCGGAACTTATCTTGTTCAGCGGGTTTTGCAGCAGATAGATCTTTTCGAAACCGAGCGACATGACACTTCCTACATTCAATATGAAAACGATCGTGATCGTTGGCATGATGCCAGGCAAGTCGATATGACGGATTTTCTGAAACCGTGAAGCGCCATCAACTTTGGCTGCCTCATAGAGTGAAGGATCGACTCCCGCTAATGCAGCCAAGAAGATAACTGCCGAATAGCCTGCTGTCTGCCAAATATCCGACCACACATAGATCGAGCGGAACATGCCGGGTTCACCGAGAAAATTGATAGTTCCCAGTCCGAAATGATTCATCGCGACGTTCACGAAGCCTAACCGTGGTGCTAGAAAAAGCATGATAATCGATACCATTACGACGGTGGATATAAAATAAGGCGCAAACGAAACCAATTGAACAAACCGCTTAAATTTGCCGTTGCGTATTTCATTAAGAGCTAAGGCTAACAAAATAGGAATTGGAAAACCGACGATTAACAAGTATCCGCTAATGAGAAGCGTATTTTTAATTAACGTCCAAAAGATCGGATTCTCAAAAAACAACTTAAAATGTTTGAATCCCACCCAAGGACTTCCCCATATCCCTTTAGTAACGTTGTAATCCTTAAAAGCAAGGACGGCATTCAACATCGGATAGTATTTAAAAATAAGGAAAAACAAGGCTGGCGGAATGACGATAAGATACAATTGCCAGTGTTTTCTAAAACTCTTTGCCGCTGCTGTGAGGAGGCCTCCACGCTCTTTTGGTGCCACTCTGCTGCGTTCGATTACCATTCCTTTTTCCAAAATGCTCCCCCCTAAAATTCCTCGTGCCGATATGACAGCGCTTTCTATATGGCTGATTATAGGGGTCTTTTGTGGCCCTCGTATAGGTACAATTGCGTCGTTTTGCGAACAAATAACCCGTATTTAGCGGACATTTTTCCTATCCGAACGGCCATTTTTCCCGTTACAGCCATATATGACAGAAAAAATCCTAACCGCCTAAGCGATTAGGATTTTCATTCTTCTGGGGATTGTCTGAACGAGCTTGGGGATACGCCCATAACTCGCTTGAACGCCCTTCGGAAGGAATGTGAACTGTTATAACCAACATACGAAGCGATTTCATCCACGTTATATTGATTTCTTTTTAAAAGAGTCGCTGCGTGGTCCATTCTAACTTTTTCCAAATGATCGGATAAATTCGTCCCCGTTACCTCTTTAAATAATTGAGAGATGTATTTTTCTGGACGCTCTACAATTTCAGCTATCCGGTATAGGTTTAGATCGGGATCTGAATACTTTTCAGCGATATATTCATTAATTTGCTTCACGGTTTTAATGTGTGCATCGTTCTTTTTACTCGTGATTAGACCGCACATTGCTGAGATAATCTCATTAATTTCCCGCGAAATGAGCTCAATTGCTTCAGTGGCCTGGATGCTAATGATCCGATTTTTGATTTTCTCGAACATAGGAGATTCCATTAGCGCCTTCTGATCGAGTAATTTAAGCAGCGTTCCTTTCACTTCTCCGATGAACTGATGCTTCATCTCCACAGATAGCTCTCGATTTTCGGTATTTTGCTCGATCATCGACTTAACGATCCGCTCGGCTTCCTCTACATCGCCGGCTCTAATCGTACTTATTAATCGCAGCTCCACATCGATTGGATAATAATACGTGTTACTCTCTATTCGTGTATCACTGTACCAAACGATTCCTTTTCTATTCATATATACAGCGTATTCTAAGGCCTGTCTGGCTTGCTCATAGGAACGGCTGATCTCCATGACGGAGGAAAAGGGATCGCTAAGTGCTGCTGTAATGGTAATTCGATAATCGGTAAAGGCCAGATTGGCGAGATTAGCCACGAGCTGTTCGATATCTTCCTTGCTAACTTCTTCACCTTCATCTTTTTCTCCTGACGTAAATAGGGTTACTATACGATCTGAACCCAAATCCGTCATATGAACATGCAGGTGGCTGCCTGAATCTATTAAAATCTGTTTCAGGATGAGTCTGGCCGCATTCAGTTCGTTGAGAATTTCAACGCTTTCCATGCCGGAATATCCATTGATTTGCAGAATACCCGTGAAACCGGCATTCATATTTAGCCCTGTGTCCGCCTGAGCGGCTGCAGAAATCAATTCTTCCCGCGATTGAAATTCCCCCGTAATTAACCTTTTATAAAAGGCATCGCGAATTAATGGCAGCTGCCGATTTAGCTCAGATTCAAGCCGTTTGTTGTTGATAATGATACTCGATATATTGCCCTGCAAGAAATCATATTCATTGCGCTCCGTCGTTGCATCCTTGCCAAACTGCTCCTTCATCACACTAAGCAGCCTATTGATCGGGGCCGTATTGCGATAAGACAGCATAAATCCGACAAAAAGTCCGATCAGCAGCGCAACACCGGTCACCGACCAAGTGATGTACTTGATTTTATTCGCATTCTCCATTAAGACATGCCTTGGAATGCCTGTGCTGTATACCCAACCCGTTGACTTGGATTGAATCCGTATCACAAGATCATCGTCATAGAATTGACTGACTTTCCCTTTATCGAAGCGGCTATCCGCGGATAAGTGATCCATTTCCTGTTGACTAATCCCCTGCAAACTAATGGTATGCCCTTCCGCGTCACTAATATGCGTCCAACCGCCGTTAGGATCTCTTAACCCAGACAAAACACTATTGATGGTTTGTTCATCAATAATGGTGACAACCGTGGCCGGTGAAGAATCACTAAAGCTGTCTAATGGGAGCGATTGCATAAAGGTGATGACTGAGGTTTGTACGCCGTTATTAACAAACGGACTCAGCGGCATGATTTCGCTTCTATGCGTTTTCTCTAATACTGTTTTTTTCCATTCATCTAAGGAAAGATTGCTGTAATGAGAAGTCTGATAGTAATGCTCAGGGCGAAAATAAGCGTTGCCTGGCGTCACAACGACGTTAAAATTCCTCAAATAAATATAGAATTGCTTCAAAAAATCATTTGTTTGGCTGTAGGCCTTAATATCTCTCGTTATTTTCCATACGCCATACACATTTGCTTTATCATCAACCAATTTTTCGTTCAAAAGGACACTGAGATCTTGGTTTAAAGCCAATTGTCTCGTAAAACTTTCAACTTCGGCCATTCTGCGTTCCAGAATCTCTTGGCTCTTTTGAAGCTGTGTCACATTATTCTCAATCGAAATCGATTGCGTGACGGTGATCGAAGTACGGTATGACATATAGCCCGCGATGCTGGGGATGATCAAAATAACGATATAAGAGATCAGAAACCTTCGAAATAATCTGGAATACTTGGGCACTGGCAGTTCTCCCTTCCATCATGGAGGTTTCGGAATACGTTCTTTAACAAGTTAGCACGATTCTTCAACAAAAAAACCCCTAGACGGGTCTTTTCTAATTTTCGTGAATGACTTACATGTTCAGAATTCAAACCTTCTACCCCCTAATTGCAGTCCATACAAAACTGTACCTTATCTATTTGATAGCGCTTACTACATGACTGATTATATAGATACAGGGCATGATCGCATAGGTACAATTGGGTCGTAGACCATACAAATTTCCTTAAATCCTACTGAGTCACGTTCAATTGCTTATCAATTCTATAGATTGTATTTGGCGTTAGAACGAGCGAAACGCTTTGTTCACGGTAGCGTAGAAATGTTTGACCCGCTGAGAATGCTTGAATCGTGGCCTCCATCAACTCACCGTTCTCCCAGACGATATCTACTTCTATATTTCCTTTGGCCCGAAGTCCTGAAACTTTACCTTTATGCCATTTCTTTGGCAGTGCGGGAAGCAAATTGATTTCTCCAGCATGACTTTGCAGCAGCATTTCCGCTATCGCCCCTGCCCCTCCGAAATTTCCATCTACGACAAATATGTGTTTCTCCGCTCCTGCAATCCCCGGTTTGGAAAACGTTAATAAGTTATCGAAACATAATTGACCGATTAAATGGGTTAAATGCTTATAAGCTTGTTCACCGTCTTCTAATCTGGCGAAGCTTGCTGCAAAAGAGGCAACTGTGAACTCAACGTCTTCCAACGCCTCACGAGACATGCGATTTTCTAGTGTAGTTCTCGCAGCGGCGCTCAGTTCTGGTGTTCCTCTTAGGGTGATTTGGTTTCCTGGATGTAAGCTGATTAGATGAGATAGGTGACGATGATCCGGCTGTGCTTCTTTATAATCCTCCAGCCATTCCTGTAATTGCCCACGTTTGCCAATACGAAGAGGCGGCAGCTTATCAATGGCTTGCTTTAGCTTTGCTTGCAAATCGTAATCCACTTGAAGCGTATCAGCAGCCTCCAAGCAAAAAGCGAATAAGTCACGAACCAACACTTGATCGAGTGTTGAACCCATCGACAATTGATAAACGTTGTCTTCGATATAGAAGCTATTTTCAGGTGAGTTAGAAGGTCCGGTTACAAGCCACCCATATTGGGGATGCAGCGTCATGTAGTCAAGGAAAAAGGTGGCTGCTTCTTTCATCACAGGATAAGCTTGCTGCACTAAGAATTCCCGATCTAAGCTAAATTCATAGTGTTCTCGCAGTTGGCTTGCAATCCATAAGCCGCCTGTAAGATTCAGTCCCCATGACGTTTCCCAGCCTGGAGCCGTAAACCCCCATGCATTCGAAAATACGTGAGCCACCCAGCCTTCGCATCCATAAAAATCATGCGCTGCAGTACGGCCTGCCAACGATAGCTGCTCAATATAATTCATTAAAGGGATGTGACATTCTGCCAAATTGCTGACTTCCGTTGGAAAATAATTCATTTGTGTGTTGATGTCGAGATGATAATCGCAGCTCCACTGCATACGGTTGGCTTCGCCATCATTCCAAATGCCCTGTAAATTAAGAGGCAAAGGAGAATCTGCACGTGAACCGGAAATCGTCAAATAGCGGCTATATTGATAAAATAAGGCGAATAATTGCGGATCATTATCGTGTCCGTTCTGGAAAAGACGGATTCTTTCGTCTGTAGGTAGGCGGGATGCATCTGAATGACCCAGGTCAAGATTCACTCGGCCATATAAGCGATGATAATCGGATATGTGCTTTTCTTTTAGCTTTGCATAGCCAAGCGCAATGGCTTGTGCTAGTTGGCGCTTAGATTCATTAAGCCATGAGTCATCATTTTTACCATAATCGGTATTAGCGGTAAAGTAGATGCAGGCTTCATCTGCGTTTCTTACGACGATTTGATTATCCTCTACAACAACGGTTCCGCCCTGTGCCACTACTTTGACCATGCCTTGACAGAAAACTCCACACTTACCGTCGCTATGCATGGTTTCCGTCGCTTGCCCTTCAAAAGTAATCGTTGCGTCCTCGGCAAACGATTTCATAAAATGGTCAGTCAGACCTTCTATTCCTAACGCGAATGTAATGCTTCCTTCGTTTTCACTCCAAAAGCGCGAAGCCATAATATGGTCCGCGTGTGAAGCAAATATTTCCCGGGTAAAGTTATTCCCATTTACGCTGTAAGAAGTATGAAAAATAGCGTTTTCGAGGTTTAGAACACGCTGAAGATCCTCACCTTGATGTTCCACATTCAGGAGTAAATTACACATCTGCAAATTCGTACCGAAATTTTGCTTTTTAGGCTGCAGTGCACGCTGAGCCAGCTCTTCCCCGCGCTTGTAATCCCCTGCGAAGAAATGCTCACGCATTTGATCTAGATCAGCTCTGCCCTTAGATTGGCTTTCGATCCTTTCCGTTTTTCCAGACCAGTAGGTCACTTCTGTCATACTCCAGGTTTCCTTCTCGATCCCGCCATAGATGACGGAACCTAGTCTCCCGTTGCCTATTGGCAGTCCTTGCGACCAGCTCAGCGCAGCGTTTGTATACCATAGCTTCCAATTATTCATGCAGGATTATCCCCCTAATTTTCATCATATACTATATATCGTGTATGATTTAAATTTTATCATTCGCGATTAATCGTGTAAAGACACGATTGTTCTTCATGAAGAAAGACCTGAGGCTTTGCCTCAGGTCCTTTGTGTGCTAATCCAAATGTTTGAGCTTGGGGAGGGAAATGGATATAGGGCTCCAACCGCCAATATCCGCTTTCTCCATGATCATCTTCTTTTCTCTGCAGACCGATTTTGGAAGCTGTCGCAGAGCTAACGAACCGTGAACACGCTATTGTCCTCATCATGCGCATACTCGAATGGCTAACGAATCGCAGCCTCGTTACGTTGGCGAAAAAGCGTGATTTGGGGCTGTCTTTCCTGCAACAGCATTTTCTCAATTCGTTAGACTATAATAAGCCCGCTTTTGAGCTACATAACGGTTTCTGAGTTCGTTAGCGTTTGTCCACAATGAATCGACAGCCAACTTTGCACAATTGCAGAAGTTTTTGAATGGCAACCTTAGAAAGGGGATACCCTTAAGCTCTACCTCAAAATTTATACTTTCTGGCGTGTTGAAAAACTCAGCTCCCGCGCCTTCGCTTGAGCTACTTCCACTCGAATGGCAACATGATGAAAACCGCTTCCGCCTAGTTTGTTTGTTCATTTTCCCCATATGATTCTCCCACCTTTTCATTATTTAGTTATACGATACGGATAACGAATGATTTAGTCAAATTGTGGCAATATTAACTTTGCCTACAAAAACAATAGATCGGAGATGTATGCCATGTCTGACCAACAATCCGAGCAACAACGTGCAGAAACAGAAGCCCATAATGCGGTAGCTGATGCCCTTAGCGAACTGAATCAAGCACAATCGATTAGTACTCATCGAAGAAGGGCTGTTCAACAAGCACACGAGCAGCTTGACCAAGCACATGCACAATTAGCAGAAGCACGGACAGAACAATCTGGCAGTGCGGATGAAGATAACCTCACGTAAATAAGGAGTATCCTCATCCATAAGTTACATGATAGGGCTGTCCCAAAAATGATAAATACATGAGCGGGGCAGCTTCTTCATGTATGCTTGGAACCACCTACCAAAGTAGAGATACCCGTCACTTTTTACGATCATAGCTTTGCAGCTTTTTCAGAAAGTTATCCGCGGATAAATAAGGCATGCCAACATTCAACCGATTTATTTCTCTGCTGTCCCCCGAATTAATCCCTTCCTTCGTCGTGATAAAATAACGGAATCCTAGTTCCTTCGCATCATCCATAACGGTCTGATTGTACTCTCCAAAAGGGAAGCACAGCATGGAAAGCTTATTGTCCAGCTGCGTTTTCAACATGGCTTCGCCCAACCAAAGATCCTCACGGACTCTTTTTCTCCATTCCTCTTCTGTCTCCAACCGCTTTTCCTGTTCAAGGTATAGGCGATTCGTCATAGCAGGTACGGCATTTACGGCGTCTCCCTTCTTTTTTTGATGAAGGTTAAACGTGTGCGAATAGAAACTGAATCCATCGCTTTTCATCTCCTGCGTTTGCTTCCATGTAAGAAAGGGTAGCGAGGGATAATCAGAATCCAGGTAACTTAAGACAACAAAGTTAGTTGCCGGGAAACCTTGCTTTTTCAATAAAGGATATGCCTTCTCATAAAAAGATCGATAGCCATC
Organism: Paenibacillus alginolyticus DSM 5050 = NBRC 15375; assembly: GCF_000422905.1. GTDB lineage: Bacteria > Bacillota > Bacilli > Paenibacillales > NBRC-103111 > Paenibacillus_E > Paenibacillus_E alginolyticus. Next base: position 30,982 of record NZ_AUGY01000037.1, on the reverse strand, counting down.
ATCGAATGTAATCACGACAGCATTCGGGGGGATAGATTTTCGATGCTCAACAAAACAGCTATAATCTTCAATCGGAATCACATTATAATGGTTTTCTTTTAAAACCTGGAGGTGCTGATTAAATTTAGCCGGGGTAATCGTCACAAATGACTCGTTTTCATTCAGATGGTGATAGGTAAGAAAAATAGCTTGATTCATATAATGAATAACCTTCGTATCCACTGCCGGTTTAATGATTGCGCTTTCATTTGTGCTGGAGCAAACTTGATTGAGCTGATCATCCTGATTCCCCACAATTCCCCAAGGCGCTAAAGCTAGCATTAAGTAAAAGATCCATGCATTCATTGGCTGTGACTCCTCCCCCATTTTATTCCGTAAACCAAGATAATCAGCTCGCACTTCGTTATTTGATAAATAATACATATCAATTTCTATGCAAACTTATGCTTCCACAAAACAAAAATAGCCACCTCAATAGATGGCTATTCTTCATAAACTATTATAGGATACGTGCCGTAAACATGGATCTAGCTACTCTAGTGCCATTCGTCCTGATTTCCATATCAATCTTACAAAATCTGCGGCTCATCTCTACGATCGAAGGTACAATTTCGATGACATCATCGATTTGCAGCGGGATTAGAAAATAGCTGGAAGAACTATCCAGAATGAGATCGCCTTTCTTGTGTTCCTGAACCGTACGGTAAGCGGCTCGAATCATAATCGTTGTCAGTACACCCTCAGAGACTAAACCTTCAAAGTTCGTCATTTGCGGCGTAACCGTTCCTTGGAAATACAGCTTGCCTTCCTCATCCCGCAGCTCGTCGATCCCCGAATAGATCTGCACCTCGAACGTTTCTGCGTTCTGTGGCTGCCTTTGCATGTGCTGCATCGCTTTCATAACATCCTTACGGCTAATGACACCGATCATCTTGCGATCGGTATCTATCACGGGCAGCAGTTCAATACCTTCCCACACCATCGTATGTCCGGCTGATGCTACCGACGTTTTCAAGTTAATCATCAACGGATTAGGAGTCATCAAGGTGCCAATGAGCTGATTCGGCTTCGCGCCCATGATGTCCTTTGTCGTGATCATGCCAATCGGCACCTGTTGGTCATCGATGACAGGATAACGTGTATGCGTCGTTTCCTCAACCAGCTTTTGCATCTCTTTGACCGTATTAGAAGCGAGCAGTGAATAAATAGGACTGTCTTTGCGCACGATGTCATCGACGATCATAATCTTTTTCTTAATAAGCCGATCTTCCATGGCACGGTTAATCATTGTGGCTACCGTGAATGTATCGAATGAACTGCCGATAATAGGCAGCTGCAGTTCATCTGCAAGCTCCTTCACTTCAGGCGTGGTATCAAAACCACCGGTAATCAATACGCCAGCGCCCTGACTTAGTGCACACATGTGTGCTTGTACACGATTGCCGACAATGAGCAGATTGCCAGCTTCAATATACTTTAGCATGGCCTCCAGCTGCATCGCGCCAATCACGAATTTGTTCAAAGACTTATGTATGCCCGAAGAACCACCCAGCACAACGCCTTCCACCACATTGACGATTTCCGCGAACGTTAATTTATCAATAACGGGTTCTTCTTTCTTTTCCATGCGGATTGTACCGATCCGCCGTTTGGTGCTCACTAGACCGATATTTTCCGCTTCTTTGATGGCACGATAAGCCGTTCCCTCACTCACATCTAGATCTTGAGCAATTTGCCGAACGGACAGCTTGGTGCCTACAGCCAAAGATTCAATATATTTCGTAATTTGTTCATGCTTCGTATGAAGCTCCGAATGGCCCGTGCTCATGGTTCACACCTCGCTGAACTGTTCTATAACATTGAAATAATTATAGTATATTCAAATAAAAAAAGACAGAAGCCCTTAGTAGGGCCCTGCATTTTAAGATGAAATAATGCTCCACCATTACGACTAACGAGACTGAGAAACAGGCTTAATAATAGCGGCGTTCCTAAACTTCGGTACAAGGATGTGATATAGGTTCCCGACAAGCAAACCAATAAATAAGTACATCAAACCGCCAAAAATGCCATATATAACTGCACCAACGACCGCGCTAAGGATGCCAAAAATGACTTGATCCTTAACCTTAGCTGGTGAAGTAGGAGGATCTGTAAGCATAAAAAGGGCAAAGAAAAGGGAAGCATTAATAAAAGGTGATCGAAGTGCATCAGTGGCATCTCCGACATTTAAAATCCCCATAATCAATAATAAGATGAAATAAGTCCCTAGAAATGAAAAAACTTGAGGAAATTTATTCACTCGGTTCGTTACCATGTATCCGCCAATTAATAGAAACACGACTGACCATGTGGGAAGATCCCCGAATGCGCCCCACCAGCTTTGTCCGGATCGAAAGAAAAGGATCGACAGAAGCAGTCCGAAGGCTGCTGGATTAAAGATCGGTTTTTTCTTATAAACAAGCAAATGTTTAGACAAAATAGCTATGATGGAAGTGCCAGCAACCATATACCATGGGGAAGTTGTGCCTAGGATTAACGCAATAATTAACCCTGTTATCACTGCACCATCCGGCAACATTCGCTTCCTTTTGGCAATTCGGGAACAAATCATATCCGCGGCAGAGGAAACACCGACGGCTATAAGTCCATTATAAATGCCGCTAATATCTTGAGACCAGATGGAGGCTATGAGTAGAAAGAAAACCATGGAAACTGCGACATATCCTTTTGGTGTTTTCATCCATTGGTTAGCTGTCAATTGATATCCCTCCAATTTGATATATTTGTAAATCGGAAGCAATCAAAATTCCCTTGAGGTCAGCTTGTTCTAGTAACGTTCCCCCGTGCTCCAAACCCAATAAGAAGGTGGCCGTCGAGAAAGCGTCCGCCATCATCGCGTAAGGGGCGACAACACTGCAGCTGATCCATTCGTCCGATGATTGTTTCGATATAGGGTTGATGATATGATGCATGCCGGCTTTTAATGCACTCTTGCGCTCGTAACTTCCAGAGGTACAGACCGCCTCATTCGATATTTCTAGCGTTTGTATCATTTCTTCTTTGTTTTCGGGATGCTGAATGCCAATCCTCCACTTGCTGCCGTTTTCATCTACGCCTCCAGCATAGAGGTCACCGCCGGCATTGACGACGAATCCTTCAAATTCGTTCAACTCGTGCGCGGCCAAGTCGATAGCGAATCCCTTAGCCACAGCACCTAAATCAATCACCAGCGGCTTCCGCAAATACAGCGTACGATCCTGTTCATTTAAGATGATATCCCGGTAGGTAGCGGCATCCGATGAAGAGCTTTGGACGGTCTCCTCTGTTAAATAGTGCTGATTGAATCCCATATCTTCCATTGCTTTTCCCACCGTGGGATCGAATATGCCATCCGTCCATTTCGCCACTTCCAAAGCAAACTTCAATGGCTCAAATAAAAACGGACTAATCTGTACTGGCGTCTTGATTTGTCGGCATGCCTCCATCAATTCACTGTCCTGACTGAAACGGCTGCAGGCATGTTCGACTTTCCGAAAGGCTTCGAAAGCCCGATCAATGGCTGCTTCTGTCTGATCATTTGATTTCCGTGTGACAACCTGTATATCTACAACGGTGTCCATAAATAATTTCATTTTTTTCATGATTTTGCCCATTATGCGTTTCGCGCTTGTGAAAGCGCATCTTGTACGGCATCTTTAAAGGCTTGTGTACTATACGTTGCGCCCGATACATTACGTACTTGCGCGCTTTGTTTTTGTAACACTTCTTGGGGCAGCCCTACAACATCATCAATTGTATAATGCATGGCAAAATGACTGATTTCAACATCTGTAATTTTATCGCTTTTAATCGTGACTGCCACTTGAATCGATCCACGTCGATTACTTCCTGACCCCGTATAAGTACCCTCTTTATAAAGTCTATTTGTTTGAGTGCTTTTAGTCTGTGTAACTTGGACTTGTTGTTGTGGCTGCTGTATCGTTGCCTGAGTCTCCGTTGCGAAATATCCAGCGGCATAAATAGCTCCAATGGCTGTTGAACATAGAGCGACCCACTTTTTGTTTATTTTTGCCATGTGAATCCCTCCCTTATAATGCTTCGTCGATAGTTTCATTATAAGGAGCAAACATTTAAATTTCCTTAAAACTCATGTATGAATTGCTGTCTAATTTTTCTTTGGAAAACTGATCTGAAATTCGGTCCCTATGGCAATCCGGGATGTGACGCGAATACTGCCCTTATGGGCGTGCACGATCCATTCAGCGATAGAAAGTCCGAGACCTGTACCGCCTTCGGTACGTGAACGGGACTTATCCCCTCTATAAAACCGCTCGAATATATGAGGAAGATCAGCTTCTGCAATTCCGCAACCGCTGTCTTTCACAATAACCCGTATGGCATTCGGTAAGCTGTGACAAGTAAATTCAATAGATCCGTGAGGCGGGGTAAACTTTAGCGCATTATCCAATAAAATGATAAACAATTGCCGAAGGCGGCTTTCATCCCCTAATATCACGGAAGGCTGGAAATGCGAATGAATGCGAATGGATTTGGTTTCCGCCAGCAGCTCAAATTGTTCGGCGAGGTCTTGAAGAATCGGGTCCAGCGGTATCGTCGCGGCATTAATTTGCAGTTGATTGGAATCCGTTCGTGCCAGTGTCAGCAGATCGTCGATCAACTTCCCCATTCGTTTACTTTCCTTCAAAATGAGGGCAATGTTCTGACTCTCCTGCTCGATCGTATGCTGGGGATGCCGAAACAAAAGCTCAGCACGAGTCTGGATAACCGCTGTTGGTGTGCGCAGTTCATGCGAGGCGTCCGCAACGAACTGTTGTTGTTTGTCCCACGACTTCCGAATCGGCACAAGCGAACGGCCTGCTAAGTAGAAGCCGGCCATTATTGAGAAAAGTACACCTATTACGCTAGCCATGGAAATATCCGTACGAAGAGTCTGAAGCACTTTATTCTCAGCTTCTAGGCTTCTAACGACGACTACATAAGAAGAATGGGGTAATGACGGTGAATCAAATGTCTTGTTCATTGGGTTACGGAACCCCAACACCCGATATTCTCGTCCGCCTATAGACACATTTTGCAAATTCCCACTGTCGCCAACACGTTTGAACCGCGCAGCGTCATCCAGAGAGAACAATTGCTTCGGATATTGATTGATTAATTTCCCTTGATCGTCCCAGAAAAAATAGGAGGTCCTTCGGTCGGGGTCAGGCTCCGGATGATCGGCTTGCAGCATTTGATCGATTGAGCTTGCCTGCATAGCTCTAGTAATATTCACTATCGCCTCATCAACTTGATGAAATAAGCGGTAGGATAAATGAGAATACAAGATGAATCCGGATACAAGCAAAATCAACACAAGCACGGCAGAATTTAATATCACCAATTGAGCGCGAGTTTTATTGAACATTGGAATCTCCTTTAAATAAATACCCTACTCCGCGAATTGTCTTTAAATAGAGGTCCCCTCCATACGGCGCAAGCTTTTTGCGCAGAAGGTGAACATATACATCAACCGCAGTTGAAGCAGATTCCGAATCAAATCCCCATATCCGTTCAAAGATCTGATCCCTAGATAGAATTTGTTCCTTGTTGCACAGGAAAAATTCTAATAACTCATATTCCTTTGGACTTAATTTCAAAGGTTGTTCGTCAACATAAGCATCTCTTAAGCTGGATACCAGTTGAATGGGGCCGCAAGATATTTTCCCATCTAGGTCAACGCTCCCGCGCCTTCTTAATACGGATCTTACTCTAGCGAGCAGTACAGTAACGGCAAATGGTTTCGTCACATAATCGTCTGCCCCGGCATCCAGTCCCTTCACGCAGTCCTCGACGCTGTCTTTGGCAGTCAACATAATGATCGGTGTTGAAACTTGATGGGCTCGCAAACGCTTAACAATCTCTAGACCGTTCATGCCAGGAAGCATCACGTCAAGAAGAATAAGGTCGTAGCTTCCTTGCTCCGCTAAGAAGTACCCTTCATCTCCCGTCGATGTCCCCGTCGTGTCGAACGACTCATTTTCGAATATTTCCTTAATCGCCTCAAGCAGCGGAAGGTCGTCTTCCACAATTAGTATTTTCAACTTTATCCACCTCTGGCGCAGTTAATACTTTCATCATAACAGAACCATAGTAATTTTTAAAAACAGGCGACAGAGGCTTCCTCTAAGGACAATGACCCGCATAGGCAATATGTTATTGGAAAACAAGAAGGACACAGTAAAAGACGCACCGGTTAGGACGGCACGCCTTTATGTTAATTAACAACGTATTCAATTACAAATATCGATACCCTTGTTCGGTTAAGAAAGCTTCAAATTCAGGTGAAACCGTCATCTGGGTAAAAAGCGCATTCGCTTGGTCAAACTTCATTTGCTGGTAGGCCTCTTCCCCAAGCTTTTCTTTGATCTTAGCCAATTCTTCAACTTGAATCTGACTAAATAGTTCGGCCGTTATTTTACGCCCGTCATTCAAAATGCCTAGTGGATGATGGATCCACTGCCAAAGCTGCGCACGAGATATTTCGGCTGTAGCCACGTCTTCCATCAAGTTGTTGATCGGAACAGCCCCGAAACCACGTAGCCAGGCTTCCAAATACTGAATGCCGACGCTGACATTCGTCCGAATCCCATTCTCTGTTATCGGCCCCAACGGCACCTCTAGCAATTGCTCAGCGGTTATTTCGACGCCAGATAGCTGCTTGTCAATTTGATTTGCTGAAGGCATATGCTCATCGAAAATCGCTTTTGCCACAGGAACTAATCCGGGATGAGCCACCCATGTGCCATCGTGACCATTTCTCACCTCGCGCAGTTTATCAGCTCTTACTTTCGCCATGGCTTCTTCGTTTGCCACAGGATCATGCCTCACCGGAATTTGGGCAGCCATGCCTCCGATGCAAGGTGCACTCCGCTTATGACAAGTCTGGATGGCAAGCAGCGAATAAGCTTTCATGAACGGCGATTCCATCGTTACGAGGGCACGGTCGGGTACGATGATGTGCGGCTGCTTCTGCAGCTTTTTAATATAACTGAAAATATAATCCCACCGTCCGCAGTTCAAGCCTGCGCTGTGCTCGCGAAGTTCATACAAAATTTCGTCCATTTCAAAGGCAGCGACGATCGTCTCAATGAGCACCGTAGCTTTAATCGTACCTTGCGGAATGCCAAGCTCCTGCTGAGCAAATAGGAACACCTCATTCCAAAGACGCGCCTCGATATGGCTCTCAAGCTTAGGCAAGTAAAAATAAGGCCCGCTTCCTTGCTGAATCTGTGTCTTTGCATGATGGAAAAAGAATAGGCCAAAATCAAATAACGAACCTGAAACAGAGTGCCCATCAACCTGCATATGTTTCTCTTCCAAGTGCCAACCGCGAGGACGAACTTTGAGCACTGCCGTCTGAGCTTGAAGGTTGTAGCTCTTCCCTTCCGGACTAGTGAATGAGATTGTTCGACGAACAGCATCGTACAAATTCACTTGACCATCGATCGTATTGTTCCAAGTGGGCGAGTTAGCGTCCTCGAAGTCTGCCATATAGATGTAAGCACCCGAATTGAATGCGTTAATGACCATCTTCCGGTCGCCAGCTGGACCTGTTATCTCGACGCGCCGGTCTTGTAAATCCGCAGGGATTGGCGCTATGGTCCAATCACTGCTGCGTATCCTTGCTGTGACTGGTAAAAAGTCCGGCAGCTCGCCTGCATCGATACGACTCTGCCTCTGGTTGCGCTGCTGCAGCAGCTCAAGGCGTGCTGCTCCAAATTTACGCTCAAGCTGCGCCACGAAGGCTAATGCTTCCGGTGTGAGAATCTTCTGCCCCTCTGCGGAAGTCGGCTCGATTTCAATTCCCCTGAGCATGGTTTGATCGATCAATACCCTCATCTCCTTAGACCTAATGGGATTGCTATTAATGGGCAAATTGCTCCTCTTCCGTTGAACCGGAAAGCGCCGTTGTGGAAGAAGTGCCGCTCGTTATCACTTGGGAAACTTCGTCGAAATAGCCTGTTCCTACTTCACGCTGATGGCGTGTCGCTTCATAGCCGCGAGCTTCACTAGCGAATTCCGTTTGTTGGAACTGAGAGTAGGCAGCCATACCACGATCTCTATAATCGTGAGCGAGTTCAAACATGCTATGATTCAGCGCATGGAAGCCTGCCAACGTCACGAACTGGAACTTATACCCCATCTTGCCTAGCTCTTGTTGAAATTTTGCAATCGTAGGCTCATCTAATTTCTTCTTCCAATTAAATGAAGGAGAGCAGTTATACGCGAGCAGCTTCCCTGGGAATTTCTCGTGAATTGCTTCAGCAAAGCGTCTTGCCTCCTCCAGGTTGGGCTCCGATGTTTCACACCAAACCATATCCGCATAAGGCGCATAAGCCAGACCGCGTGAGATCGCTTGATCCAAGCCTGCATGTACATAAAAGAATCCTTCGGGTGAACGTTCCCCAGTCAGAAACGGTCGATCATTCTCATCAATATCGCTCGTCAGAAGACTTGCTGCATTCGCATCTGTCCGGGCGATTAGAACAGTCTCTACGCCCATCACATCAGCTGCCAGCCTTGCTGAGATAAGATTTTTTACAGCTTGCTGAGTTGGCAGGAGCACTTTGCCGCCCAAATGGCCGCATTTCTTCTCAGAGGAGAGCTGATCCTCGAAATGGACTGCAGCGGCTCCCGCCTCAATCATGCCCTTCATCAGCTCGAACACGTTAAGCGGTCCACCGAAGCCAGCTTCTGCGTCTGCCACAATAGGGAGAAAGAAGTCTATATTCCCCTTGCCTTCCGCATGCTGAATCTGATCGGCGCGCTGCAGCGCTTGATTAATTCTTTTCACAACGCTAGGTACGCTGTTAGCTGGATAAAGACTTTGATCGGGATACATATGACCGGATAAGTTCGCATCGGCGGCAACTTGCCAACCGCTCAAATAAATCGCTTTAAGTCCTGCTTTTGCTTGCTGCACGGCTTGATTTCCCGTTAGAGCGCCAAGTGCAGGCACAAAGTCCTCTTCGTTAACCCGCTCCCAGAATTTGCGAGCTCCTTGCTCCGCTAGTGTCTGTTTAATCATGACGGAGCCGCGAAGGCGAAGCACATCCTCAACCGAATATGGCCGAAATACCCCTTCGAATCGCTTGGAATTCCAGCTTGCTTGCAATTGTTCGCTTTGACTTTGTTTGCTCATGATCCTATGCACTCCTTTATTGGGGTTTGTTTTTTAAAAGGATACGTCTAGAAATCCACTGCCGCCGCAAATCGGGCAAGTATTCGGCCAGAGCACGCGATCTTGACCAAAAGGAATGGACGCCCCCTCTTTGTGAAAGTGCTCATCTGTGCTTCTCATTTCCTCTAAATCGCCATTACCTTGGCATGTTGGACAATCCATTGTTGTTTCCTCCTTCAATGTATTAATACAGAATTATTATTGTTATATAATATATAACACATTACCGAATAATGTTCAATAATGTTTTATAAAATTAATTATTTAATTAAATATACTATAACATTAAAAAGCCTACCGAAATCTCGGTAGGCTTTCATTTCAAATTATAAGTTGCGCATTCCGCCAATTAGCCAATCTCCACTTCATTATCAAAGGCATAGTACAGTGACAAAGACAAAGGAGACAATGGATACAAAGCAGTTTCACCACATTCATCGTGTTCCTTATGAACTTCTCGTTTTGCAACAGTTCGCTGAAAATCATAGGCGCGAAGGTTTGTGAATTTCCTTCTTTCAAACTCCATCAACGATGCCAAACTACTCATACCCATCTCTCCCTTCAACATTTGAACCATTGTACCAATACAGAAATCGTTTATATGTTATATTGTATAACTAAACAAAACATTTATGCAATAACAATTTTGAAATATTTTAATTGTTATACAACAAAAGACCTGAGGCTCCGGCTCAGGTCCTTTTGTGGGAGTGGCTGGGATGGGGTTCCAACCGTTTCTTGAAATCGACTTACACGTAGGCGCCTTTTCGGCGCTTATAGAACGATAACTTCCTCAAATATGAGGAGGTTTTTTTCATATTATTTTCTGTGCTGGGCTCTCAGCAGCTGAGAGATTCCTTTCAGACGTCTCGCGCCACTTTCGCTGCATTCGGAACTCTGAGACGGCCTTTTCTGCCTTCTCAGGAGCAAAACATGCTAACTTGCCTGCTCTCAGCAGCTGAGAGATTCCTTTCAGACGTCTCGCGCCAACTTCGCTCCATTCGAGCTTCCGAGACAGCCTTTTCTGCCTTCTCACGATGCAAAACGCGCTAACTCGCCTGCTCTCAGCAGCTGAGAGGTTCCTTTCGGACATCTCGCGCCACTTTCGCTCCTTTCGAGCCTCCGAGAAAGCCTTTTCTGCCTTCTCACGATGCAAAACGCGCTAACTTGCCTGCTCTCAGCAGCTGAGAGGTTCCTTTCGGACATCTCGCGCCACTTTCGCTGCATTCGGAACTCTGAGACAGCCTTTTCTGCCTTCTCAGGAGAAAAACATACTAACTTGCCTGCTCTCAGCAGCTGAGAGGTTCCTTTTAGACGTCTCACGCCAACTTCGCTCCATTCGAGCTTCCGAGACAGCCTTTTCTGCCTTCTAACGATGCAAAACGCGCTAACTTGCCTGCTCTCAGCAGCTGAGAGGTTCCTTTCGGACATCTCGCGCCACTTTCGCTCCTTTCGAGCCTCCGAGAAAGCCTTTTCTGCCTTCTCACGATGCAAAACGCGCTAACTTGCCTGCTCTCAGCAGCTGAGAGGTTCCTTTCGGACATCTCGCGCCACTTTCGCTCCTTTCGAGCCTCCGAGAAAGCCTTTTCTGCCTTCTGAGAAGTGCATTTTCTACCTCTCACTGGCGTGTTAACAAAAAGAATCAGAGAGAATAAATCCTCTCTGATTTCCTGACATTACATACAATAGCCTCAAGAACCACTCAAGGAAAGAGGTTCTTGGGGCTATATGATTTGACTAATTATCTGAATATGTCACATCGTCGAATAACATATTGCCCGCATTCCAACTTCGGAAACCGATTTGTCCAGCGGCAGTAGGAATATTGGTTAATGTGCCCGTATACACTTGGCTACCATCTCCCCATACGGTCACCGTTGACTTTTTGATGTTTTTTTATAAAGGAGGCTGCCTCAAGACTAGTAACAAGTTAGCATAAGTCAGCCTCCTCCAAACCTACAAATATCTTTCTATAATCATCGCAACACCATCATTATCGTTCGTATCTGTTATCTCATGCGCAATCAATTTTAGCTCTTCTACAGCATTCCCCATTGCGACAGACCATCCGCAAACTTTGAATAAGCCTAGGTCATTATTGTCATCCCCAAATACCATGACCTTATCCATAGGAATACCAATTAATTGACATAACTGAGAAACAGCCGACTCTTTAGACGCTTTTAAGGCTGAAATTTGTATCAATTTTCCATGATCCGTTAATAAAACATTCAAACGAGAAGAAAACCTCTCTCTCAACTCTTCGTAATTATTAAGCCCTGTGAGAAGAATCTTACTTGCCTCATATTTCCTCAGTTCTTCAAGTGGTTTGACAATGGGATTCTCTTTTACATTCATTCTGATCGTGTAATCAACTTCTTTAAGGCTATACCACTCATCCTTCACTTCTAAACCAAGTTCAATATCAGGATTGAGGTTTACACAAAAATCAATCACTTCAGAGGAGAGTTCTGCATCTATGGATTCATGGATGTCCAAGCCTGAGTAGGCACAAGAAATGTACGCGCCATTGTAATAAACAAATGATCCAGCTTTCAGCAGACTTTCTGACAGAAAAGATCTCACCGCTCTTGGCGGGCGAGCCGTAGCGAAAATAATTCTGACTTCACGCACAAGCAATTCTTGAATGGCTTTCATATTTCTGTCTGAAATAAGTTTCTGGGATGTTAGTAGTGTGCCATCTAAGTCCAGCACCACTCCAGCGTATTTCATTGGACTCCCTCCAAATTCCCATTCTATTTACAGTAAATTTTCAACCTTAATCTCACTAATTCCATGGATAATGAAATCCGCTTTTGACAAATCCTGATGGCCCGAATTCTCATTAACGTAGCCAAAACAAGTCATGCCCGCAGCTTTGGCGGCAGCAACACCATGTTTAGCATCTTCAACAACAACACAATTTTTTGGATCAACACCTAGCAAGGAGGCCGCTTCCAAATAGACATCAGGAGCTGGTTTGCCTTGATTGACTTCCTCGCCACTCACCACGCAATCAAAATAACTGGCAAGCTCGAACTTCTTTAACACTTCCTCAATAAAAAACCTAGGTGACGAAGAGGCGATTCCAATTGGAATTTGATTGTTTTTTAGCGATGTAAGCAGCTCTCTAATTCCTTCAATAGGTTCGATTTGAATGCCTTGTAAAAGCGTTATTTTAGAGGAGAGTTGATGCTCAATGATCTCGGCAACCGTCTGCTGGAGCTGATATTCTTCTTTAATGACCTTCCACATCTCAGGGTTCGTCATCCCCACGAATTTCTCCAACTCTTCCTGTGTGATCTCCTTCCCGAAATGTTTCATCGTTTGTACGTCTACATCAAAATGGATCGGCTCGCTATCAATGATGACGCCGTCCATATCGAAAATGAATGCTTTTAGCATGTGTTGTGTCCCCTTTGTAATTGGAATTCCCCTATATTACATATTAATTGAATTTTACGTTATAATCGAGTGTCTTAATAATGCCATAATTAAAATAAGAGGCTGCTCTTCTACCATTTACTGGTTTTGGAGACAACCTCTTCTCTGTTGAACGATGTTGCAGAATGTACAACAATTCGGCTCTAAATGTTGTACGAACTGCAACTTCAAGTTGCAAAATAGTCTTTATGAGTTCGGATTGTTGTATACAATACAACATGGGTAACCGCTATATCCAAAACCCTTCACAAGCTGCTGAACGACTACTCTCTCCCCAAACTCTCCCGATAAGCCTTCGGACTAAAACCCGTCATTTTTTTGAAAATCCGGCTGAAATGCTCGGGGTTGAGGTATCCGATTCTCTCCGAAATATCGGAAATTTTGATCCCCTTTTCGAGCAGTTGCTTCGCCTCTTCGATACGCAGCTTCGTTAAATAGTGGATGAAATTGCAGCCGACTTCTTTGACGAACTGCTTGCTCAAGTAGCTTTCGCTCACGCCCACCATCTCACTAATGAGCGACTGGTTAATTTCCTCACGATAATGCAAATCGAGGAATTTCTTTGCATTGGCAATAGAAGGACTATAACGCACTGCGTTCATAAGGCTATTCCCGTGAATAGCGGAATGAGCTCGCTGTAATAGCTGTTTGACATACTGCTGCGTTTCCTCCAGCGTCTCCATCTGTTTAATTTCATCAAATGGATTGTGAGAAGTAGGCTGTACCTCCTCCAAACGTATGCCTTTGGCATAGAGAACAGCGCCGAGCTCCCACAACACATCGACGAAGAAAGCTCGCAACCTGTCCGGCGGTTCCTGACTCGCATGATGTAATCGCTTTTCCAATAGCTCATACTCGAGAATCCACTGACTCTCATCAGGATGCTTCATTACCTGAAGCAGAACAAGCCTCCCTGCTTTCAAGTCATCCCACAACGCATGGTCCCCTTTGTCTTTCACTCCTGAACTTTGGGTCGCCGACTCCCGATAAAACAGCTTACCCAAGCCGGCAAAATAACTTTTCGCTGCCAACTGCTTAGCCTGCTGGTATAGGCGAGGCCAATGCCTGCAGCCATTTGCCAAATCGCTTATGCCTACTGAAATGGAGGCGTTCACATATTGCAGCAGGCGAGTCTGGACCATCGTTAGCAGACTATGAATGTGGGCCCGAATCGCCGATTCGCTGCGATCATGCGGGAACGCACACAATAAGACGTATTCGCCAGCCTCCCGTCGAACCATTTCATGCAAAATGGACATTTCATGGAGAACAGACTGGATCGTTTGTTGGATGAAACCATGCAGCTTCGTCGTATCGATACCTCGTGCGATTTGAATGACAATCGCAATCTCGTTTGTTTCATTTAACAAACCGTTCGCTGATAACAGCCATTGTTCGAACAAACCCGTGTCTTCCTTTGGATCGAAGTCTAGAAGCCTATGTAATAACGCATCCTTATCCGATTGTTGGACTAGCTGCTTTTCCGCTTGCCCCATCTCTTCCCTAATTGATACGTCACCTAACCGCATTAACTCCTCGACGGCTTTAGTAATAACAGGTATGATATGCTCCTCATCCATGTCTACCTTGACGATGTAGTCCATCGCACCGAGCAGGAAAGCTTCCCTCACATAGCTGTAATCACTATAGGCACTCAAAATAATCGGAATCGGACGCTTCGGTAAACCTGGGTCATTCAATGCCTTTAATAACTCGATGCCGTTCATTCGGGGCATTTGGATATCGACGAGCAGCAAGTCAACATCACTACGGGTCTTAAGAAGCGCTAGACCTTCTACACCGTCACCCGCTTCGCACACAATTTTAATATGGAGAGCTTGCCAATCGATCAAATGATGCATGGCCAATCGAACTAACGGTTCATCATCAACGATCATCATCTTGTACATGGTAGTTACCCCTCATATAGAAATTCGTCTGTCTAAGTGCCTTTGCGATGTAAAAAAATTATATAATACAAAACATTACCGAGCAATTATCATTTGCTATAGAAACATTCCTCAACTCCTGATCCCAATCGTCACTCAAGACATCCCTCATATTGAAGTTCGTCTGCCAAGCAGCTAACCTTTGATGGCTCCGTCCATCAATCCTCTAAAGATGTAGCGTTGGAACACGATGTAAAACAGCATACTGGGAAGCAGCACTAGGATAATACCTGCACAGAGCGCCACCAGATCTGAACTCCGCTGACCGACAAAAGCCATCAGAGCCGTCGGCAAAGTTGCAAGCTCCTTTTTTGGCATATATAAGTTTTGCACATAAATATCGTTCATAATGGTTACGCTCTTAAGAATCCCAAGCGTAGCGGTCGCCGGCAGCAGCAGCGGGAAAATAATCGAGCGGAAAATGCGGAAATACGATGCACCATCCATCATCGCGCTTTCATCTAACTGGGCCGATATTTTTTCCAAGAACTGGATGTAAATGTAGATTTGCATAATGTCCGTCCCTACATAAATGAGCAGCGGAGCACCCAATGTATTGTACAGACCCAAGGAGTGAATCAGCTGAAAACGTGCGATCTCCGTCGTGTATGTCGGAATGATCATCGAAACCATGAACAGCAGCAGCACCATTTTTTTCAGCTTAAAATCAAAACGGTTGAGCACAAATGCCGTCATCGTGCCGAGCAGGGCATTACCAGCCATACTAACAACGACCAGCACCAAGGTGTTGCGTAAACCAAGCAGAATGTGGCCTTCGCCAACGGCTTTTACAAAATTCTCGAAATGCAAGAAATTGCTTGGCAGCGAGAAAGGTGATGTCGCCCCCAGCTCTGCATTTGTCTTCAGCGAGCCGAATACGACAAGTAGAACCGGAATGAACACAATCAAGCACATCGCTATAAAAAATATATAGTACAGGACATTACTGAGCAATTGGCGTTTGCTCTCGGTAAGTATGACTTCCATTAAGACTCGCTCCTATCTTTAATGATCCAATTTTGTATAGACGAGAAGCAGATGATCAAGATCAAAAGACTGACCGCCATGGCCGAAGCAAGACCGTAATTGTTATAGGTAAACGCTGTTTGCAAGGAAAACAAACCAAAAGTAGAACTGGCTGTTCCAGGTCCGCCGCCTGTCATTACATAGGGGATATCGTACTGCAGCAGCGCGCCGGAGATGTTCAGGAACAAAATGATTTCCATCACACGCCGAATGCCAGGCAAGGTAATATGGCGGAGCTGCGTCCAAAAACCAGCGCCATCCATTTTGGCAGCTTCATATAGATCAGTCGGAATCGATTGCAAGCCCGCCAGAATGAGGATGATATGAACACCGCTGAAGCGCCATAGAGAAACAGCGACCAGCGAGTAATTTACGATACTCAAGTTACTTAACCAACCGGTAATGAGCGACTCCAGTCCCATCCATTTGAGTAGTTCGTTGAGCGGCCCATTCACAGGGTTATAGATGTAGCTGAACATATAAGCAACGGCAATACCATTAATAATGTAAGGCATAAGCACCGTAAAACGAAAAAACGAACTTCCGCGTATCGTGCGATTGAGCAGCACCGCTGTCATCACTTCAATAGGAATGAACAGCAGATGAACGATAAAGTATATGCCATTGTTGCCAATAGCTTTCCAGGCATCCGGAAAATCAAAAATCAGTTTTTTATAGTTATCAAACCCGATGTACTTCAAACTCTCACTGTATCCGTCCCAATTCGTTATGCTGTAACGAAACAATTGAAGCGTGGGATAGATGAGGAACAAGAGCATGAGCGCAACCGGTATGAACAAGAACGACCAAATGATAACTTTTTTCTGTAAGCTATAACTCATCTCCACTCACCCCTAAATCTCTATTGATAGGAAAAGGGTACTATTCCGTCTCGCTCAAATAGTACCCTCTATCGTCATTACTTCGTTGAATCGATCGCTTTCTTCCACTTATCATTTAATTCTTTTTCAATCCCATCGATCGGTTTACCGGCAAAAATGCTTTGTGCGGCTTTCTTCGGATCGAATTGTGCAGCAGCGCTCACTTTTGCATAAGCCTCATCTGTTCCATAATAAACAAACGGTTTAGAAGGATTAGCTGTTATCCATTTGTTGAAGAACGGAAGATCCGAAGTGATGCCATTAACCGTGGAAAATTGTTGTACTTTATTGACTAAACCTGAGTAGACGTCTTTGCTGAACATCCAATCCAAGAATGCTTTGGCTTCTTCGACGTTTTTGGTATTTTTGTTAATACCGATGTTCATATCGGACATCATCATCGAAGAAAGATCGCTGCTTGTCGACTCGCGGAAAGGAAGCGGGAACACGCCCAGATCATCATCCGTCGTCACTTTCTCCATGTAAGAAGGATAGTACCACTGTCCAAGCGCAATCATAGCTGACTTCTTCCCTTCGAAGGACTGCGTAGACTGGTCGAACGAAACAGACAGCGCATCAGGACCTGCGTATTTCTTATCAGCAATTACCTTGATCGCCTTACCTACTTTATCAAAGTTGCTGCTATCTCCAAATGGCGCAGGATTTTTGGCCAAGTTCGCCAAATAGTTCTCATCGCCAGATAAAATATGCGGGCCGAACTCCATCAATGGATAGAATGTCCAATCATCTTTGGCACCGATGGAAATTGGTGTGTATTTGCCATTCGTTTTAATCTTATCCATTGTAGTGATGAATTCTGGAAACGTTTTCGGAATTTCCAAGCTCAACTCTTTGAAAATACTTGGATGGAAATAAACAAATTCAGAGAACGAGATCAATGGAAGACCTAATACTTTGCCATCAATTTTAGTCGGAAACTTATTGTTTTTGGCCGCATTCAAATCATCCAGAGGCAGCAGCGCTTGCTTGTAAATTTGCATGTGGTTCGGCTTCAAATACATCAGATCAGGCAAATCATTTGCCGCCAATCTTACCTTCAAGTATTGCCCTCCGTTGTCAGGCACCTTTTCCACTTCAACGGTTACATTCGGCTTAAGCTTGGTATACTCTTTCGCCTTCTCTGTCCAATACTCAAAATCAACTTTCGTGTCCCACATGGCGAGCTTCAGTTTCACCGGTTGAGCTGGTTTAGCCGTCTGTGCCGTTGCTTTCGTCGCTTCTGGCGCTGTGCTTGCCGGTGTTGATGCAGGCTTTGTACCGCCGCATCCTGTCAAAGCCGTCATGGCTACTAAACTAACCAACGCTAAAGAACTTGCCCATTTTCTCTTCTTCATCGAATTGACCCCCCACTTGATATCGATTAGGTTATTTGTATCTTATATTTATCATAATCGATTGTTTAACGCAGCCGAATGATCGATTTTGCCCATTCCTTGATCTATTTTGAACTAACGATTTGATTTTCTTCCTGACTTCGGATGATTGGAAGTATAATTTCCACCTTCGTGCCAGACGGTTCCAACCGCTTTATCGTTACGCCATAGTCTTGTCCGTAATGCAGCACAATGCGATGATGTACGTTAAGAATGCCCATGCCGCTGAACGTATAATCCTGGTCAGGGTCCTGCAGCTTCTCGATCTGCTCGTCCGGGATGCCTACGCCATCATCTGCGATAACAATGCAAAGCTGTTCGCCCACCTTGTGGATACCAATCGTAATCGTTCCATTCGTTTCTTTACTAACCAAACCATGTGTAATTGCATTTTCAAGAATCGGTTGAAGCAGCAGCTTCAGAATGTAGAGCGACATTGCTGTTTCATCAACTTCCCATTTCACCTCAAATTTATTGCCATAACGCGTTTCCATAATGAAAATGTACTGTTTCAAGTTCTCAACTTCATCGGCAAGCAGTGTCAAACTGCCTCCACGA
This sequence comes from Paenibacillus alginolyticus DSM 5050 = NBRC 15375, assembly GCF_000422905.1. Taxonomy (GTDB): domain Bacteria; phylum Bacillota; class Bacilli; order Paenibacillales; family NBRC-103111; genus Paenibacillus_E; species Paenibacillus_E alginolyticus. The sequence goes on along the minus strand of NZ_AUGY01000037.1, from coordinate 12,486 downwards.
TTGAAGGAGGAAGATACCAAACGAATCAGCGCCTGGGTCATATTGCGGATGTTGTCAACTCGGCTAATGATCGCCATCAGTTTAATGGAATTGAGTGTATTAATCAGAAAATGCGGATTAATTTGCGATTGCATCGCAGCGAACTCCGCCTTCTGCTTCGCTTTCTCCTGCTGTTCGGTCTTATTAATAAGCAGCTTGATTTGGTCCATCATATGGTTAAACGTGAGCCCTAGCGTGACCGTTTCGGCACTGCCAGAAGCTTCGATCTTCACATTGAGATTCCCGTCCATGACGCGCGACATTTTCACCACTAACACATGGATAGGCTTCATTAAGTTATGAACAAGGTAAAAAGAAATGAACAGAAATACAACGATGACGACGAAGGTCGCGATAAGGACCAATCGATAGATAATGCTGTAATTAGCCATTAACTCGCTGTAAGGAATTTGGTATACGATCTTCCAGTTCGCAATGTCCACCGTTGCAAAGGCAACCATCATCTTCTGCCCATTGATCGTTTCCACGAAATTACCCTCGCGCTGCGAGTCGATGCGACTGATTAGCGAATTATCCATTTGCTCGTTTGCTGGTAAGTTATAGCTGGACGCGATAACGTCGCCATCCGTCGTTACAATGCGGAATGCCGAAGATCCGCTGATTGGATTTTGCCACAGCATTTTCTCGAATTGATCCCGACTAAACACAAAATAAATGAAATCAATATTATGCAGCATTTGAAAATAACTCGGCGCAATTGTGGTTACAATGCTCGTAGATTCCCGTGAATCGTATAGCGTGCCTTTTTGTTTGCCAATGAAATGAACGTGATCCTGTTCGGCGATCGTTGCCTTGTACCAATCCATTTTACGTAAACTGTTGTCATCTACAACCAAATCTTTTAAGTACGAATAGACGCCACCGTCTTTATAGAAGAAATTGATCGACTGCACCCTTCCTGACATGGAAGAGCTGTATTTTCCTAGTGCTTTTGATAAAGAGATGGAGTAGGGCTGCCTATTGTCCGTGGCTGTTTCGTGCAGTAAAGTCGCTGTCTCCAGCACCTCCGAATCCATGCCAACCGCTGCGGAAAAGTTGACGACATTGCTAATTTCCTGCTCAATCGAGTACGTCACCGCATGAAGCGTCTGGAGCGTTCGGTCAGTTGTTTGCTGCAGCAGATCTCTTTTGTACACCTGAAGAATAGTAGTGCTAATCGTCAATATTGGCAGCACCACCATCGTAAACAGCAGAATGTAGAGCGTAGTAGACGTTCTCCATGGTTTTCTGAATCGGCTCATCTGTACTCGACCTCGCATCACGTTATGGATTAGGGATTCACCCCAAGATGTACAATATCATAGCACATCTGGTTGGACGTCTGATTATTTTCTTGTTTTTTTGAAATCACCAGCCATTTCGAACCCATTTGTTGCAAAATTACCTGTATTGGGCCCAAAGGGAGAGTGGCGAGATTTAGGCAGCAATTGTTGTAGTTTCTGCAACATCCCCCCAAGCAGGGTTCTCACCTGCATAGTTACTGAACCTAGGCCCAGTCTCTCTACGTTATACAACTTACCATCCTAATCCCCATTCCCATTTCTCCAACAGATCAGATAACAAAACATCAGGATGTAGCAAGCTTTACTTTACCCTCACATCAAACAAAACCCGACTTCGTCCAATCAGACAAAATCGGGTTACGTATCTCAACAGTAGCTAGGATTTACACTGTGCGATGGCTTGTAATAAAAGTTCCGCAAACACGGCGTCAATCTTTTTGCCGGATTGTGCGTGAATGTGATTCTCCAGTTCTTTCCATTCGTTTTTCTTCTGATTGTCATCATCTTTCCGTTGAATATTTTCTATCTTCGATAGCAAGCTGTTCAATATGCCATGATTGGTGATCCAGCTTTGTTGGTAAGCGTAACGAGCAGCTTCGTCCAAATGGTTAGCATCCATACGTACTTTTAGCAAGTATGATGCGGTAGTTTCGTTCCCAGCAGCATCAACCGCTTTTACTTTCACCGCATGTTCACCAATACTGAGCGATAACGGACTAAACGTATAGGGGCGGCTTATTGGGACACCGTCCAACTGAAGAGACTCGCTTGCCACCCCGCTCACCGGATCGGAGATATCGAATTGCAGGCTGCCGCCATCGGTCCAATAGACGTCCATGGTAACGGTAGGAGCGATAACGGGACCTACTAAGTCGATTTTGATTACCTCCGTTTTGGTCGTTTCTTGGTTTCCAGCTTGGTCAACGCTATAGTAGCGAAGTTGATGTACACCGTCTTCAGCAACAACGATGTTGTTCCCTTCCGCAAAGACGCCACCATCCAAACTATAAAACGTCTTCTGCACGCCGCTGCCTTCATCACTCGCCGTCAATGTCACCGTTTGCGCAGTACGCTGCCAATCAGACTTTGCGTTAGTTGCAGTGACTGGAGCAACTGTATCTTTCTTGAATGTGACGACATGTGTTTTGCCGAAAGATCCCGTGACTGTAACATTCAGCTTTAAGGAAGGTATCGTCTGCAAAACTGCAACCGTGTCATCGGCACGAACTAGCGTTAAGCCTGCCTTGCTCAATTCAAGCGAAATCGTGCTTTGCTGCTGCGTCGGATCGGAGACGGCTACGGTCAATTCGCTGTCCGTTTCCTTCACCATCACGGATGCCGGATTTTGCGCGGAAATGAAATCAACAGATGCTGGATTCCAGAAATTCGCCGCCGTAATACCAAGCTTCTTCTCTCTGACTGCGTGTACGTCCGTTGTATTGCTCAGCACCTCAACATCAGGCGCGCTGCTATAAAGCGCTGTATCCGCCGTATTTTTATGTGGCAGCATGACATAGGAATACGATGCATTCGAAGGCGTTGCCCCGTGTTCAAAGGCCAAACTTACATAATTTCGCGTGATCGGAACAGCCGATTGTCCGCTATTAATATCTTTCCAGGCGCCGGTTCTTGCTTCGCGCAAACCATACACATTCGAAGCTTCAGGGAAATAATAGCCGATGTCAGTACCCGGCGCATTTCCGGCCAAGTGAGCCCACTTCACGTCACCCATCGTTTCCGACCAGCCCAGCTGGCTCGACTTTACGGTTCCGTTAATCGTAAGGGCATTATCTCCCGCATCGTTCAGCTTGCGGTTATCGATAATGGTCTCCACCAGCTGTGGTCCGGCTATCGTGTTCGAAATACCGGAGCCCAATGCGACGATTTCGTCATCGAACATAAACCATGACTTCTTGCCCTGCAGATTGCTTCCAGTCGATTGCGCAAGCGAGAAATCTATACCCGCTGCACCGTAAAGGTTATCGATGGACGAGCCTCCGACCCACGTTTTCGGATTCATGTAACTTTTCCATTCGACAGGTGTCGTCCCTATTCCTGATCCATCGGTTGTTGTGCCAGGCAGTCGGAACGAATCCACAGTTGGCCAGAAATCGTTGCGGTACTGGGTAAGATCTTGATCATATAAGAAAGTCATCCCGATGCCCGTATACCAGCCCTTCAAATTCTCATTATTGCCCTTTTCAAAGGCAGAGATGCGGTTTGAGAACAGACTGAGCCCGAAGCCATAGCCTTCACGTAAATGGACAACCCTGTCCATACCAGCAAACACTTGGTTTTTCAGTAATTCTCCGCGAGGCTGGATTGAAGCATCGTTCATCAATTTTTTGACTAGAGACAGCTCGTAAATCGGCAATCCTTCGTAATAATTGGCATATGTCGTGTCCGCTTGAATCCATTCTTTGGCCATTCGCTTAATCGATAAAGCAACGTCTGCAGGCGCCCCCTCGGCTAAACGAAGCAAAGTAACAATCGTACCTCTGGCGCTTCCCGAGCTTTGTCTGGAGATCCCTCTGCCGTTCACCATATCCATAAAGAGTCCTTTATAAATGACGGGTTCAAACGTATCCGATACCCAATCGTACACATGATTCACGTTAGGATCCGTCACCGGCCAAGGTGAACCATTTAGCAAAAACGTCATATCGGCCGCACGATTGAGCCATACTGCACCATACCCCGCAGTGTACGCGATGTTGGTGTGTTGAACCAGCGAACCGTCCTTATAAACACCGTCTCCATGATCCGTATAAACAAATTCCGGCCCGATAGAATCAAGTCCTTGCGTGATCTTCGCACTGCTGTTTCCGATCACACCGCGCATCGTAACGACCAATGCTTTGTCGAGCAGGTTAGCTCCCGTTTCCGTCACATTGTTGAGCGTTCTCTTCTTCGGATCCGGAACGAAACGATCGACGGCTTTGATAAACTTATTTATTTGCACTGGTGTCAAATTAGCATACATCAACACAAGGGTATCGTTCAGAATTTGCGGCGCTCCGATTTCCCAATCCCACCAATTGCCGTACTCATTTTTGGTTTCATTGTAACGGTTCGCATACATCCAGTCCAAAGCGCTGATGATGTCATCCCGAAGCGCCACATTCTGATACAGGCTTGAGCCTTGTAGAGAATAAGCAAGCGCCATAGCTTTCAACCTACCGAAAGCACTAGATATTTGAGCAGAATCCGTCGTGCTGGACAGATCATTCCACAAATAGGTACGGCCCGCAGCTTTATTGAGCGTATCCCAGTGCCCGGTCGAATTCACATTCGTAACACTTGTGGCTAGTGTAGTTAGGTTAGCAGCAATATCAGGATCAGCCGTATTGTACGAGGTGCCGCCAGTCAATTTGCCGAACCATTTCAGACGAAGATCGCTGTACGATTGAATCGTTTCAGCAGATTCTACATTAACAAGACATTGCGCTTTTATCGTTCCATCTGGTGTCGAGACCATAATTGTAGCTGAGCCTAACCCTTCTCCGGTTACTTTTCCATTACTGTCCACTGTTGCTACACTCGGATCGCTAGAACTCCAGACAACGGTTTGATCCGCTGCGTTCGCTGGTGTGAGCGTCGGTGTAATCGTTACTGATGCATTTTTGGCCATGGAAAATGCGGTTTGATCTAAAGCAATTCCTGTAATCCCGTTATATTCCTCCAAACTTATATCGTCAAACCATACTTTTCCTTTTCCCGTTTCAAGGAAAGGTTCAATGACCAACTTCGTAACACCCGCTGGTATCGTCATAAATACTTGCTGTAAAGTCCAATCCTTCGTACCTAACAACTTGGTAGATGCAGGACCATCTCCAACTTTACTCGTGTTGTAGTACTGCGTTCTGAAGTAAGCACCAGTGCCCGTTACGTTTTCGGTTTTTACCCACACCTTAAGTCTGTAAGACTTGCCGGCAGTTACCGTCGTGACGCTTTGATTCACAGATACTCGACTTGTGGCGAAAGCGTCAAACAAAATGGACTTGCTCCCTTCATGATACGTGGCCCCATCCAGCATGACGTTCACCGTTTTATTCGGAGCTTTCCCGCTCCCGGTCGGAATCCATAACCCCCAGCCAACAGGGACAGGACTTGTGACACCACTCCATGCGGCATCCGTTGTTGTGGTTGTCTGCTCGAAGCTTCCGTTCGTCATCTGGTTCACCGCTGCAGCCTCTGCCTTAAGGATAGCGTTTTCATAAAATGGAATGTACGATCCAACCATGCTGAAAATTAAACTGACAGCTAACAGCATACTTACTTTCCTCATTAACTTCACCTCGCTAGGAATTAATATAAAAACAATTAAAATGTAAGACATGTGGCGGGATTTGTATATCGACGATATTTGAACCATATCCTTTTTTTATGAAAAGTGAAGAAAAACCCGACAACGCCAATAAAAAGGTCATAGTCGGGTCTGCGATGCTGTCATTATTTCTTGTTCTTCTCTTTAAAGAAGTCACTCGTTTCTTTGACGTGCTGTTGGAAGCTTGGGTCGTCTTTGTACGTTTTGACGAATTTATCCCAATCCTCTATGGAATTCTTGCCAATAATCACGTTAGTGAGCATATCGTTAAGCTTCTTATTCCAGTCCGCACCCTTTTCTTTAAATGGGGTCGAATTCATCAAGCCATAAGTCGGATCCGGGATGGAGCTGATCGAGTCAATCAACTTTTTATTTGCCTCAAATACGTCGCTCGGAATGCCCGATACCTTCGCTCTCGAGTATTTATCAAAGGTTCCCGTCACCCATTGGCCAGTCGTATCGCCTGAATATCCTTTTTTCTTGCCTTCTTCCGTTTGCTCGACAAAGCCGTCAGGCTTTAATTTGTAATCCACGTCCTGAATACCGTACACAGCTAGGTTGTATCCTTCTAAAGAGGCTGTGTAATCGTAAACTTCAAGAATTTTCTTCAGCTTCGCCTCGTCGACAGATTTCTTATTGATCAGGAATTGACCGTAAAAACCGCTCGCTTGCTCGTAATAAGCTTTGCCGTCCGCCGCTTTCGGAAGCTCAAAAGCAACCAGATTGGCTTTAGGATTCGTCTTTTGCAGCTCGACATTGTATTTATAGGCATCAACAACGTTAGCGATGGCAAGTCCTGCCTTCCCTTGCACGAGCATGTCTTTGATTTGTGCGGTCTTGAGCACTGGGAAGTCAGGCAATATGCCGCCTGATTTATAAACTTTGTTCCAATTGATTAGCGCCTCTCTCGCTTGCGGCGTCCACCAATATGGCGTCAGGCCTCCATTCTCTTCCTTCCACTTTGTTCCTGTTCCGAATAGCGACAACAAGTAACTGGATGGTCCAGGAGATCCAGGAAATACAGCGCCATATGTGTCCGCGATGCCATTGCCATCTGGATCTTTCTTCGCGAATGCCTCAAGCACATTGTACAGCTCATCCATTGTTTTCGGCGGCTGCAAGCCAAGCTTATCCAGCCAATCTTTGCGGATTAGCAGCGATTCATGACCGTCCAGCGGTCTGACGCGTGGCAGCGAGTAGAGCTTTCCTTTGAGCGATGCGTTCTTGTACACATTCTCCGGATATTTGGCCAAGTTCGGATAATTTTTAACATAATCCGTTAATTCCCAGAAAGCGCCTTGATCGATAGCATTCAAAAAGGCAGGCGTTGAATTGAAATCCTCGATGAAGAGCACATCCGGCAAATCTCTGGACGCGAGCAGTGCATTTAGTTTCTCCGAAATTTGAGCGGATGGAATCCAACTCAGCTTCAGGTTGACATTTAATTTCTCATTTAGCTTTTTAACCGCTTCCAGTTCACCCGTTGGAGCTGCGGCGAAAGCTAGCGTCGTAATCGAAATATCCGTCGGTTTCGCAGGCTTGCTGCTTGCTGTGCTTCCTGCCTTTTGACCTTCATTTGATGCGCTGCCGCAAGCCGCCAAAGATGCAGTAAGCGCAGCCGCTGTCATAACAACAGCTAATTTTTTTACCATTGGTTTCATGTGAGGACCTCCCAGGAATAATTTCTTTATATTTACTTCATCTGTGCGTTAAAGCCAGCATCACCCCTTTCAGAGCTATTCACTGTTACCCTTTCACGGAGCCAACCATCATGCCTTTGACAAAATATTTTTGCAGAAATGGGTACACGATGACGATCGGAAGCGATGAAATAACGACTGCGGCCATTTTGATCACCTGCGGAGGCACCGTCTGCTCACTCTCCAGCATTGCAGCTATGGATGGGTCGGCCATTTGTGAAGCCGAAACCAGCATCATTTGCAGCAGAACCTGCAGCGGTCTGAGCGTATCCGTATTAATGTAGAGAACGCCGCTGAAGTACGTATTCCAGTAAGCTACCGCATAAAACAAGCCGAATGCCGCAAGTGCTGAAACAGATACTGGCAGCATGATCCGGATAAAGACGCCGATATCGGAACATCCATCGATTTTGGCCGCTTCCTCCAATTCATCCGGTATTTCCTGGTAAAAGTTTTTCATTAAAAAGACATACCAAGCGCTAGTCAATGCGGGCAAAATGAGCGCCCATACCGAATCCATTAAGCCAAGACTGTCCACAAGTAAGTAGTTTGGAATCACACCAGGGTTAAAGAGCATGGTCAATAAAATCGCGACTAAGAAAAATTTCTTTCCTTTCAGCCTTTTACGCGATAGGACATAAGCGAGTGCACTTGTCACAATTAAGCTCAAAAGAGTACCGAAGACCGCCAAGAATCCGCTGACTCCCATAGCTTTCAAGAATGCATTGGTCGAAAAAATAAACTCGTAGGCAGAGAGACTCCAGGTCTGTGGAATTAATACGATTGACTTGCTCATGTACTCTGTAGGGTCGGTAAAAGATACAAGGATGACATACAGAAATGGCAGCAAGGTTACAAGCGCAAATATCGTTAAAACAGCGTAATTTATCGCAGTAAAGAATTTCACGCCGAAGCTTTTATTCATGTTAGTAGAGTCCCTCCTCTCCGAATTTTTTGGCCAAGCGGTTGGACATCACAACAAGGATGAGTCCTACCACCGATTTGAAAAGTCCAGCGACTGTCGCGTAACCGAATCTTCCTTGCTGAATACCGACACGGTAAGCATATGTATCGAAAACATCGGCCAGATGCGCGACCGGTCCACTCATCATCAAGTAAATTTGTTCAAAGCCTACGTCCATTACTTGGCCCAATCGCAGGATGAGCAGGACGATGATCGTGCTTTTAATACCAGGCAGTGTCACATTCATCGCTTGCTGCCAGCGACTAGCACCGTCGATTTGCGCTGCTTCATATAGCTCCGAGTTAATGCCAGCAAGTGCGGCAAGGAAAATGATGGTCCCCCAACCGGCTTCTTTCCAGATGCTTTGAGCGGTCAGCATACCCCAAAATAAGTTCGGTTCCGTCATGAACTCGATCTTTTGTCCCCCGTACTCCGCGATCAGTTGGTTGATGACACCACTGCCTTGACCGAAGATCAGAAAGCAGATCCCCACAATAATGACCCAGGAAAGAAAGTGCGGCAAGTAAATGACCGTTTGCACGATTTTTTTGAAAGCGAGCTTACGCACCTCATTCAGCAGCAGCGCCACGACGATCGGAATCGGGAAGAAAAAAATGATGTTCAACAAGCTGATCGCCATCGTATTTCGGAATAATAGCATGAAATCGGGATTGGTAAAAAACTCGTTGAAGTATTTCAGGCCTACCCATTCACTATCCCAAAAACCTAAATAAGGAGAATAGTTTTGAAAGGCCAGCAGAAGTCCCCACAATGGGAAATATTTAAACAGTAGGAAAAATAATAAGCCAGGCGCTGCCATTATATATAGATATTTGTCACGTTTTATCGCGACGGCCCAATCCTGTACCCACGAGCCTTTTATTTTACTTGCCTTTTCCACCCCAGCTGTTGCTGCTGCCTGAAGCGGTTCCAATCGACTTTGCGACAACTTCCTCACCTCTCGTTCAAGTAATTAGCATCTCGCTGCTTTGCATGAACAGATCGTACAATGATCATAGTTCTCCGGACAATGACCAATTCTTGTAGTCTACAACGTCTGAGGCAAAAAAAGAGAAACCCCGCAGCAAAGGGGTTCCTCCGATGATTTATGCACTTTTTTTGCTTAAAAACATGCCTGCGGAACAAAATAAGTGCATGCTAAATATCGCTGTCGGCTCCCCGGTATTGCCCGGGCGTAACGCCGATGTGCTTTTTGAATACGCGTATAAAGTTTTTCGTCTGGTAGCCGACTCTTTCAGCAATGTCTGAAATTGATAAATCCGTCGTTTGCAGCAGCTCGATGGACCGTTCAATCCTGATTTTCGTTAAATATTCGATAAATGAAACATCCATCGTCTTTTTAAACAGCTTGCTTAAATAATGGGAACTCAACCCGCAAATTTGCGCACATTGATCCAGCGATAGATCAAAGTGGTAATTGTCCTCGATGTAACGGACGACCTTTTGGATTAATTGTTCATGCTCCTGATGCTGTTTGCCCTGCACATAAGCAACAATCGGATCGACCATTTGCTGCTTGAACCATGCGTTCAATTCGCGAATCGTGCTGATTTTGCGGATTTGCCCGTAAGGATCGGATTCCGCTTCTCCAAACAAATGCGCCGAATCGAGACCCAGCAAGTACGCAGTGCGAATAGCTGCAGTTAGCAGCCGATAATACGACATTTGTATCAGTTCAGGCTTTTGGACGTTATCCTTCATCGATTTGGCGAATTCGGCCAGCATCCGCTCCGCTTCTTCCTGATCGCCTAGCTGCAAGGAATGTTCAAAGTGGGTTTCGATTTCAAGCGGATAGCGGTAATGCAGTTCGGATGCGCCGCCACCGCCGGTGTGCGTAATCACCTGGTTACCGCCAACGATGATGCGGGAGCGCACGGACAAGACCGCCTCTTCATAGAGTTCGGGCAAATCTGTAATCCGGTCGCTTTGTCCACTCAAACCGATGGTCACTGGAAGACGCAGGTAATCGGACACAAGGTTACGCAGGCGTTCTGCAAACAATTTAACCTCTGTCTGCCCGTCATCTGTCTGCTCGGGGTCACGGAATAGCCAAACAGCGACCTGGTCATTCAGCAGATTGATGACGATACCCTCCATTTTCTGTGATTGCAGCAGTTCACCGACAATATTTTTCAAAGCAAAGACGATCAAATCGCGGTCATTTTCTTGAAAGCGCGATTCGTTATCCTGCGGGGGGTCGCAAGAGATGACGAAAATGCTGTTTTCCCGACCGGCAGGCACGTCGTATCTGCGCAGCATAGACTCTAACTGATCCCCGGAATAGTGGAGAAACCGGCCCTGCAAAAGCTGCAGCGCAAAAATTTCACGAACTAACGGTAATTGATCGCTAAGCTGCTGCTGCAGTTGATTGGCCGTGCTGCTCAGCTCACCCCATCGTTTGCGAACGAAGCCAACTTCATCTGTTTCCGAGTCGAGTGCTTGACCGCCTTTCAAATGAGCCACGAGGTTCTCGATCGGTCGATAGACACGCCGTGTCCCCCATAATGTGATTAAAATGCCCAAAACAAGACAACCGACACTAATCGTCAGCGTAATCATGGCAATGCCTTTCGATTTGGCGTTCAATTCATGGACCGGCACCATGTTAATATACTGCCATTGGTTATAGGAGGAAGTAATTGGCGTCACCATGTAATCCGTACCTTGAAAAGAGAAAGTAAAGCGCTGCTCTGATCGCTTTTGAGCAATAAGCTCGAATAAGCCTTTCGGAACGCTATTCCCGCCGCTTGAAGTCACGAGGTTGCCCGTTGCGTTCAAGATGAACATTTGCTCGCCGTTATAGCTGACAAATCGGTTCATAATGTTTTGAAAGAGTGCCTCATCGATGCGTATAAATAAAAGTCCAGTCGGATTTTTGGTTAATAGCGGCACCTTAGATATCAGGGTTACGCCGTTCAGATGATAACCGGGTAAATTCGGGTAGGGTCCGGTGACCCATTTGATATGGGCTTCGGAAGCAAGTTCCTTCAGCAGCCCCTCGCGTTCTTTGTCTTCAGTAATTCTGCGGCCACCGTAGATTGGCGAAATTAAATAACCTTCGTCCGGTACGTAAATGGCGACATCGCTTACCTCTTTGTTGCCGTTTTGCAGCGCAGATAATTCACGTGAAATACCCGAATAAAAGCCGGTATAGTTCGTGTTTTTCAGCTCCGTCAAATTCGAGCTAAAAAAAGTGCCTAGCAGCATTTGAATAGCATTATTTTGTATGCGATCCAAAGTCGAATCGATACTGGAGGACACGTTATTCAAGATGCGGACATTGGATTGGTTAACTTCTCTTTGTACGACCGAAGCAGAAAACAAATAGCTTCCGATTCCAACAGCTACTACCGGAATAACAGCTGCAAATAAAGACAAGGTGACCATATTGCGAAAAATCGTTTTACGCCGAAATAAATGTTTCCACCTATCTTTAAACCACCTACGCATAGCGAACACCTCATCGACAGATTCATGAGCATTGTAAACGGTTGCTGGAATAAAATCAACCGAAATATCCCTTTTGATGTGGGGCGAGAGCTATCATCCTCAATTTTCATTCCTATTGCCTCCTCCACACCCTAATAAAGTAAGAATTATTGAATATTCTGCAACATGGAAGGGCGCAACGTGGGATTTGAACAGAATTGTTGCCCTTTTTGCAATATGAAGCTAGTGCATAAGGAGAAATCCGAGGAGAACTTTTATTCAACGGCCTAAATAACTGCGAAAGTGCAGGTATTTTGCTAAAATCGGTTCAGAATTGGAAAAGCCTGCTAATATGCAGGGATTTTTAGCTTTTCCTCTGAAGCCCCCTAATTAGATTGGAGTCATCAATATGCAATAAGGTACAATATTGGTGAGGGGGAATGAGACGTATGAAAAGCAATATCCTATATGATGAGCAACGAATCAAGGTAGCTCAAGAGGCACTTAGTGGAACGAAGTTATCTTATCTTGCACGTAAATATTCAGTGTCTCCTAGCACGATCACGAACTGGGTTAAGTTCTACAAAGAAAGATTTGGTGAGGAATCCCTTCCTTCTGTGAGTGAGCGTATAGAAGATTCTAAACGCCTTCAGGAGTTGGAAACCAAGATGGATACAGCCATTAAGCTGCTTGGAGAAAAGG
>NZ_AUGY01000036.1 GCF_000422905.1 Paenibacillus alginolyticus DSM 5050 = NBRC 15375 | reverse complement strand
CGGAAGGGATGGCAGCGCATGGGATACAGTCAGCGTGTAGGAAAATACGGAAGAGGCCAAGGGAACACTCTAAATTGGAAGAAACCAAATGCTTGGTTCAACAGGAGGGTAAGGAACATTCCCGTCGGTAGCACCTATTGGCATTGTCCCAAAGACATCGCAAGATCGTAAACACCTTTTAAAAATTTTCGTCCCGTTGGGACGGCTCCCGCGCCTTCGCTTGAGCTACGTTCACAACCGGTTCAAATTCATTTTTCAAGGAACAAAAAATAATAAGAGCAATTTCCAATTCATTAAAGAATTAGGAACTGCTCTTAGCATACAAGGAGGTAACTTTATGAAAAAAGTAGCTGCTTTGCTCGTAAGTCTGGTTCTCATGTTGTCCCTTATGTCATCGTTAGCATTTGCCGAAACGGAAAAAGAGGTTACATTCACAAAGCAAGAAATTACTGACCTTAACGTTTTATATGAAAAAGCCAAAAAAGGGGAAACCGATTATCCTACTGGATCGACTTACCCAGAGCAAGAGATTAAAGGTGAGAATAACGGGAAAAGCTTATGGGTAAAAAAAAGTGAAACAACACAACATTTGAAGTCCACAAAAAAAGGTGACACTTTAACGAAACAATATGCTACGACCGTTTTTATGGCTGCAGCAACGACTCCACACACCACCTACGGCGAAAAATGGGACACCTCAGTTGGCGTAAAAGCTTATCACACTATCTATTGGCAAGAAGAAACCATAAATCAATTTAATACAGCTGACATGACCCGGGTAACTGGAAGTTGGTTAATTAGTGATCCTTACCTTTCAATCAAGGATCAAAGCGTTCGCGTTATTCAAAATGGATATGACCCAAATCGTGGAACGTCAGTTAATCAAGAATTATCTCGTAGTGATTTTTCTTTTGACTATACCACCGACATCGCTTCTTGGAGCCCCGTTATTTTATGGAATAGTGGCAAACCGGCAGCTGTTGGTGTAATTCAAAACTGCACAATCTACGAAAACGGTTCATCTTGGAACTTAACATTTAATGATCACATTCCTGGAGCATAAAGGAGAGCATATTAAATGAAAAAATTTTTATTACTGACCTTAATTGTCGCGTTCGTTTCGGTTTTGCCACTAAATGCAGCGATTGCTAATGAATCTAAGGATGGCTGGGATGTTGAGTATGAAGCGAAAGAAGTAAAGGACAAAGAATTACTTTATGATCGTGCTAAGAAAGGAATTACTGATTACGCAGGGGAACAAGCCAACGGTATCCAAGCAACTCTTAAAAATAACGACACCGGCCAAGAAAAAAACATAACTATGGTTAGTACTACTCAAAAACTTAAAAAACAGAAGAAGGGCAACCAAATAATTGAATCTTATGCTACAACGAGTGGCAGCTGGATACGGTGGATCGGGTTCAGATGCTTCATCTAAAACCGACCCGAGTATCGGAGTACGTGCAAATAGTACGGTTTACTGGGATAATTATACTGATTCGAACAACGCACCTTACAAAGACATCACAAGCGCAACAGGAATCTGGGATATTTTGGATCCAACTTTCTATCTGAGGGATCAACAAGTAAGGCTAGTAGCGCAGGGTGCAATTCCAGGTGGTTTTTCACAAAATGTCGATAAGTGGTGGACTTCAGGTATGACATTTTACGTAGCTGCGCCTACTGAATGGCAGCCGATCCTTATTGCAACACATACTACTAGGGCTCTAGGTTCGGATATGCTTTGCACCATTCATGATGCAACCACGAGCTGGTCATTTAGGTTCGATCACCGAATTTAACGACAGGATTAAATGCCGGGATATCAAACTATCTCGGCATTTATTTCTGTTTCCACAAGTATATTTTACAATTACAATTCAAAATCCTATAATTTATAAAAGGGGGGGATAATTTGGGGAATATCGAACGATTAATTATGAACATTATTATGTTTTTATTTTCCAAGCATAGGTATTTGTTCTTTACAACATTTAATATTTCGGAATATAACAAAGTCGTAAACAAACTGAAACAACATGGAATCTCATACAGAAGTAGGATCACTAACAATGATAACGGTTCAATGTATTCGTACAGAACTGATAATAATCAATATGATATTTTCGTCAAAAAAGATGACCAACATCTTGCAGAAAAAGCTCGCAACTCATAAGTTTTTATTCATTGGGAAAAAGGTCACTAGTGGTCAGGACGATCAGCGGAAATTTTACCTGATGGGAGTTTTCATTGCCTTATTTTACGATAAAAAATGGACACTTGAAAAAAGAGTGGTTTATATCTAGGAAGCCAACCATAGATGATTCCTGTATTGCACAGGGGTCATCTTTTTTAATCCCCATTGATATCTGTGGTTGTTGTAATAGCGAATATAACGCTCGATTTCACGTTGCAGCTCTTTTAAAGTTGTGCAACTGCGGCTGTCTACATGGTCCTTCATGTGCCCGAAAAACGATTCCTGCGGAGCGTTGTCCCAACAATTCCCACGCCTAGACATGGACTGGCCTAGCCCATTCTGTTTCAGCAACTCTTGGTATTTCGGACTGGTGTAATGGCTTCCCTGATCCGAATGGATGAAAGCATCCTTGTGTAACTTCGGACGTCTTTGTTTCACAAGTGTATCAATCGTGTCAGTTGCAATTTCCAGCGTGAGTCGATTAGATAGGTTATGGGATAGAACCTCTGTAGAGGCGTCCAGTATGGTCGACAAATAGGCCATCTCTGAGCAACCATATGGGAGATAGGTGATGTCGGTAAGCAATGCCAGACCAGGAATACCCTTTCTAAAATCCCTCTGCAGGATGTTGGGAAGAGTCCGATGTTCCAGCGTGGCCTTGGCCATGCGCTTGTATGGGTTGGGTTTTCTATGCGGACATATGATGTTAAATTTCTTCATAAGCCTGCGGATTTTCTTTAGATTATAAATGATGCCGAACTCATTCTCAAGGGCCATCTTGATGGAGCGAGAACCTTTTTTATACCCTCTTCGTTGGAAAGCCTTCTTAATCAGTTCACCAGCTTTAGCATCCGAACGGGCTCGCTCTAAGCGCGAATCTGCGGCATGTATGTAGCTGTAGTACCCTGAGCGGGAAACGTTAAGTAACTCGCAGAGGTAGCGAGTCATGCGTCGAAGACCTTGATCCACGGCATCCTTAATTAGTTCGAATAGCTTAGCTTTGCTTAGATTCATCCTTTTTGCTACCAGCAACCTTTCTTTCGTATCTAGCTTTTTTAACAATTCTACTTGCGATTCGAGAAGCCTGATTCTTGCTTCCTGCTTGGCAATGACTTCATCTTGTGATAGTTCACGCCTTAGAGGACGTCCAGAGGCTTCTTTTCGGGAGTCGACTAGTCCGATAATGCCGCCTTGTTGGTAGGCTTTCTTCCAACGGTCAGCACACTGCTCTACACGCTTCATACCGATTACGTTTACATCAAACCCGTTAGCTTCAAAGATTTCTCTAGGGGTTTTACCTGTCATATATTGATCTATGAACAACTGCTTGAATTCATCCGAATAGGTTATCGCTTTATCACTAACTCTGATCACGTATTTGTTTCTTGATAGGTTTTCACGGTCTTCCTCATTAAATCGCTTCTTGCTCATGCAATCCCCTCCGATGCTTACTCCAGTATACAAAAAGGTACCCACAGCCTAAACACCTTTTTTCTAAGTGTCCAGTCTATGGGTACCAGTGTATGGCGAGTTCCTTCTTTTTCTGCATCCCTAGTTCGGATGCTTGTCATTCGGCTTCAAGGAGATAGACAGCTGTTGCTGCGAACCGTCCGCACGATTGTCAGCCTGCCTTACTGTCACTTGCTCCGCTTCTTCTTCAATGACTATTAACGGCTTTTCCTTCACTGTGTCACCAATAGCTAACGAGAATAAAAACGCAGCTTTGTCCATAGCTTGGAAGTCTATTGTTTGCCGCTCGCCAGCGTAAATAACCAGATCCAGTCCATAGGTGTCCCCCTGTTTGCTCCATTCCCAGTTCCAACCGGGGGCTGCGGAGGATACGTTTTTGTCGCCGCAGCGCAGTTGATTCCCTTCAGTACCCTCAAAGGCAGCATATAAACTTTCGAAACGAAGCGGCAGTCCATTGATCTGCACCTGTGACACAGTGCCTTCCTGCTCAATGCTCATACGCTCCAAGCAACCGCCAAATTCCATTCGAATCCGGAAATCCGTTGCCTCTATACGACCTTGAATACGATCCAAATTGGGGTGTGTATCCCCGCCGTTCGTTAGAAAGTTTACGCCTAACAGCAGATGGCTGCGGCTCGCTGCAACGCTGAGAACAGCCGAGCAATAATCGTACCCCTCGTGTAAGCAGCGCATTTGCAGATAGGTCGGCTGCCCGCCATTATCGAAATAAGCAACCATCCCTCTGGTTTGATTCCACATGATCTCTTTCCTAAACACTCCGATCGCATACTGCGGTGTGATGTAAGTATCCGCCCATTTCACGAATCCGGTTTCCTCATTGCGATAATAAGGCTGCCTAAGATCACGTACTTCTATACGGGTAAATTGCTCAACATATTGTTTTGGACATTGGATTCCACTGCCGTACCACTCTGTGTCATACTCCAAATCCTCGGATGCAAAGAACACCAACTTGTTATTGGTAGCCACTTGCAGGAAGGATTTAGTCTTATTCGTCAGTAACGTACTATAACTGCGACTGTGCGGACCGGCCCATTGCTGGGAGACCGGATGATAATGCTCCACCACCATTCGCCAGACCATGTCTAGCAATTCAGTGGTTATTTCCTTCACACGAGAGTTGAGGGAATACTCACCAATTTTAGACAGCTCCACAATAGCAATGACCGAGTAGGCAGGACTGTTGAATTCTTGGAAGGTCCCTAAATTTGCTGTATATTGCTGCAGCTTCTCCAACCTTTCCAGCCCATAATCCGCATAATCCTTCCGTTCATA
Source organism: Paenibacillus alginolyticus DSM 5050 = NBRC 15375 (assembly GCF_000422905.1). Lineage (GTDB taxonomy): Bacteria > Bacillota > Bacilli > Paenibacillales > NBRC-103111 > Paenibacillus_E > Paenibacillus_E alginolyticus. Next base: position 71,335 of record NZ_AUGY01000036.1, on the reverse strand, counting down.
CAGCTCACCGGCGATTAAAGTCACAAATGCCCCCATAATCGCAATATTCGTATAGTTCGGTCCTACATTCCGTCTGATAATCGCGTCGCATGCAAAGCTTACCGATTCCCGGATCTGATCTTTCAGCGTTTCAGGCAGCTTGTGACCGTGACGCAGCACCGCAAGAAGCAGCTCCTTGCCGCAAAAGTCCGCCCAGTTCCAATCAGGAGGAGCCATCTGTGTAAGCGGCTCTTCATAAAACCAAGGCCATATCCCATAGGTATCACTTAGCGGATTGCGATCCTGCAAAGATAACAGGCGGCCAATGATATCATAAGCCCTCTGTTCATATTCCTTCATTTCTGTATTTAGCAAGCCAACCGCATAGAGCAGCGATTGATAAGTCGGATGAGTTGTTGGGTGATCCTTCGCCGTAAGCGTGGTATGATACCCCGGGCTATGGAACGGACGACGAAGCATACAAACCTGAGAATCATACTCACTTTCTTTGGCTGTGATTGCCTTTATCAAAAGTTGTTTGTGATCAATCATAGTCTCATTTACGCTCATGCTGGGCAAATCCCTCCTCTTAATTGTAAAACAACGCGGGAAGGTCAGCCTACACTTAAAGCAAGCAGCCTTCCCGCAGATTCATTTATACATATTGGGCGTGCACTTATTATTTCAAGAACTCTTTATTCTTCTCATACCACTCTTGTGCGAGCTTCTCAACATTATCTCCACCAAGACGCTTCCACTCTTTACGTGACTCTTCCATAGCAGCCTCTGGGGTTAATGCACCGCCTCCAGTTACGGCTTTCACCTCGATTTGCGTAGCAATCGGATGGAACGTGGCGATCAGTTGGCTTACTTCCGGAATATCCGGGCTAAAAGCTATGTCTCTGCGGTATTTGTTTTTGAGTGCTACATCCAACGACTGTGACTTCAATTTGGCATATTCCTGGGAGAGCGGATCTTGGGCAGCCATGGTCGGAAACCAGTCGGATTTCAGACTAAAATCAGTTACAATCGCATACTCACCTGCGTAGGACACTTCTTTACGAGATTTGTCAGCATCGATGACTTGCGGGATCTTACCGTCAATTAGCTTGTAATGGACATTTTCCTCGCCGTATTTCATCGCCATATCCCCTTTATCCATCATCCAGTCGAGGAATTTAACAGCGGATTCGATTTTGTCTTCTTTCATTTTACTGTTAAAGGCTACCAGAATACTCGCCGGAAGCTCTTGATATAAACCATTTTTCCCATACTTACTGGCCACTGGCTCTAATGGAACCATCTTGGCATCGGGGACATTTTTCTTAAGATCCATATATTCGTTTTGCATATTCCATGAACCAAAATAAATACCTGCCTTGCCAGTCGTCCACATTTGACGTGCACGTTGAAAGTTGCTATCCGTGATATATTCCTTATCCAGCAAGCCTTGATCGAATAATGTTTTCTGATAAGCAATGGAATCCTTGTAACGATCCAACGTTCTGCCAAATTTGAGCTTACCCTCTTCCAAGTACCATTGATTCTCATTCACGAAAAAGAGAGCTCGAATGATTTGCACAGCGTTGCCATTAAACACAATAGGCACTGTATCTGCTTTACCATTACCGTCTGGATCCGCTTCTTTAAATTTCTTCGCCACCTCGATCAATTCTTCCGTTGTCGTCGGCGCCTTCAAGCCCAGCTTATCCAACCAATCCTGACGAATCCACATCCCATGGTTGGCAATTCCATCTATGCTTCGACTGCTGGTGACCGCATACATTTTGCCGTTAATCGTCGATGCTGATTTAAGCTCAGGATGCTCCTGCAGATATTTTTTCATAGTCGTGCTATATTTCTCGATAAAACTATCTACGGGTTGTATGGCACCTTGATTGGCCAATTGCGCAATATAGTTGCGGTCATATTCCCAAATGAGATCAGGTGCGCTTCCGGAAGCCACCAGAGTACTGAGCTTTTGTTGAGCCTGTGCCCGAGGTACTGGCACCCAGGTCACCTTGGCCGGCGAATTTTCATTTATAAACTTTGTCCAACGGTTGCTCTCGTAGCTGCCTTCCTCAGCGGCTACTGTTCCACGATCAAAAGCGGAAATACTGATCTCTTTCTTTGGACCGGCCGCTGTTGCTGTAGCAGCTGCACTTCCTTGAGGCTTTGCTGAACTGCCACCCTCTGTAGTCGTATTCGTACTGCAAGCGGCTAGTACTGCTAAAGACATACTTGCTGCAAGAACTGGTTTCCACGCATGTTTAGTCATTTTCAATGGTTCCATCCCCCTAAATATTGTGTGGTATATATCAAGGACTATTTGCCCCGAGATATCAGCCTTTGACCGATCCAATCAAGACGCCTTTGACAAAATGTTTCTGCAAGAACGGGTACACGATCAGAATGGGTGTGACTGCAATGACAATCGCCGCCGCTTTAATCCCTTCGGGAGTGAGCGTCATCTCCGCAACACCCTCGCTGCCGGATGCATGATCAAGTAGATTCTGATCCACCTGCAGGATCATTTGATAGAGCTTAAGCGTTAAGGTTTGCTTGGTTGTTTTGGTAACGTAGAGCAATACATTGAAGTATGAGTTCCACCAGCCTACCGCATAAAAGAGTGAGATGGCCGCTATGATCGGTTTGCATAATGGGACAATGATTTGAAGCAGAATTCGCCAGTCCCCAGCGCCGTCGATGGACGCTGATTCCTCCACTTCCTCCGGCAAGCCTTCCATGAACGTTTTCATCACAAACATGTTGTATGTACTGATTAATGAGGGAAGCCACAACGCCCAATAGGTATCCATGAGTCCTAATAATTTAACTAATATAAAATTCGGGATTACGCCCGAAACGAACAGCATAGTGAAGGTGATGAAAATGAGCAGCCCATTACGCCCCATCAGTCTTCGTCTGGAAAGCGGGTACGCCGCCAGTAAAGTAAGTGTCATATTGAGCACTGTGCCGACTATGGTTACCAGCACCGTATTCCACATCGCTACCAAGAGCTGCCCATCCTGGAAAAGACGCTTATAGGCCTCTGCATTGAATTCGACCGGCCATAATGTCACTTCACCTGCTGTAATAGCCCTGCTGCTACTGAAGGACGATACAACCTCATACCAGAATGGGTATAAGGCAATTAACGAAAGAATGCCGAGTATCGCATAATTAGCTGACGTCCCTAGACGGAATAAATGGGATTGCTTTCTGTATAAACTTTGCATCGCTTACCATAACCCCCGTTCACCGAACGCTCGAGTCAATCTGTTTACGCCTACGACCAGTATCAGGCCAACTGCGGATTGGAACAACCCTAAGGCCGTCGTATAGCTGTAGTTCATATTCTGCAAACCGACACGGTACACATAAGTACTAATTACATCCGCAACATCCAAGACGGACATATTCTGCAGCACCAGCGTCTGCTCAAGCCCCACATCCATCATATGCCCCATGCGAAGAACAAGCAGAATAGCGATTGTACTGCGAATGCCGGGTAATGTAATATGCCAAATCTGGCGCAGCTTCGATGCGCCGTCCATCTTGGCCGCTTCATATAGCTGCGGATCAATCGAGGCCATTGCAGCCAGATATAGAATCGTGCCCCAGCCCGCCTCACGCCATATGCCTGATAAGGTGTAAGCCACAGGCCACCACCTGGAGCTAGCCATGAAATAAATGGGCTCGATGCCAAACACCTTCGTCAGCACCAAATTGACAACACCCGTGCTTGGAGAAAGCATAGCAATGAAGATGCCCCCAAGCACAACCCATGAGATAAAATGGGGCAAGTAGAGCAGATTTTGAACGGTCCTTTTATACCATTCCTTGCGTACCTCATTAAGCAGAAGCGCGAGCAATATGGGTATCGGAAATCCAAAAACAAGGTTATACACATTGAGCAGCAGCGTGTTTCTTAGCACTCTCCAGAAATCGATGCTTTGGAACAAGCTAGTGAAGTGTTTAAACCCTACCCACTTGCTGCCGAAGATGCCGTCGGCGAATCGGTAGTCCTTGAAGGCAATCATCTCGCCGACCATCGGAGCATATTTAAACAACAGATAAAATCCAATCACAGGCAGAAGCATCAGATACAAATGTCGATCCCGTATCAAGCGGCCTCGGAATGTGGACGGAATCGGCTTGGTTGGAATTGGCTTCCGCTGACTTAGCTTCTTAGTTAAGCCGGTCACTCTTTCCTCCATCTTGTGTTCACCCTTTCCAAATGTGAGCCTGCTGTTGTGCCGGCGATATCATCGTATCCTGCCGCTGCTTGCTTGCAAATAGACACGTTTTGCTCTGCTGTCTTTTCTTAACAATTGCCCTGTCACCTTTCTTACACTAGGTTCATTTTCCTAAAGACGCAAAAAAAAGAGACCCACAGCAACGGGCTGTGGGTCTTCAAGTATATATATTTAAAAAGGGGGTCGAATTTCAGTATAGGCCCCGAACCTTAAAGCCAGATGAAAACCAGATGTCATTTTGGTTACAAATGATTCCTATTTGTTACAAGCTTGCTGCTCTATTTTTCCTTAATCGGAATATAAATGTCCATTTGGATGAGCTCATTTTTGGATGGGTTACAGCGTTCATCATACAGTTCGAACTCCGCGCCACCTGCATGTTCATAGCCAGAATGAGGAAACCATTCTTCGAAAATGGATTTCCACGTGCTCTGAATGGATGCAACGAATTGATCTTGAGTGACCTTAGGTGTCGTAAACACCACATACCTTGCCTCCGGAAATTCACGGCTCACCAGATCTGCAGGCACATCCTCAAAATCCGTCGCTTCCATCCCGATGATATAACTTAAATCCCCAGTCTCCATGTTGAAATCCGTACAAATACCCAGCTCAACTTGTGAATCAGCATGTACGCGGTTGGGAATGCGATTCCCCTTGCCCTCTTGTAAATACGAGCCCCAGAATGCAGGGATTTCACGATGGTTTCTTCCCTCTTTGCAGGACGTTTTCAGTTCATAGCCAATCAGTTTAAAAGCAGGCTTCGTCTTCAATTGATATTCCATTCGAATTCCTCCTAATATAGGGATCTTTGAGCGTAGCTCAAAGTCTCTCCGCTTTGGGTTGAATTTTCTTTGCAGCACATTCGCTTTCGCATAACCGGGCGTCAGTATGCCTTGTTTACGGTACGCAATCGGCGTACGTTCAAAAACTTTTTTGAATGCTCGAGTGAAATTCTCGTGGGACTGGAACCCATTGTCGAGGGCGATGTCGATTAACTTCTTCTCCGTATGTGCAATCTGATAGGCCGCGCTCGCTAATCTTCTTTTCCGAACATACTCCATCACAGCTTCTCCCACCATGGTTTGAAAGACTCTATGAAAATGGAAGTCAGAGAAACAAGCGACTTGCGCTAAACAAGCAACAGATAAAGGCTCGGATAGATGATCCTCAATGTAATCCAAAGTCTTCTGAATCTGCACAAAGTAATCGGTGTCCATCGGTTGCCCCCTCCAGCCCTCTAAACACAGTGTAAGCTATTTAAAATAACGGTTCTTGATCTTTCTTGCTAATCGGAAAACGCGATGTCATCACGATTATGATTTCCAACTCCCTTTAGAAGCAACGAAATAGGTCTTGTACTGATTTCTGCCCTTGATTTCCAAGCAATTGAGCTGCCAGCCATAGGCACATCCGCCATCAATGCCGATTTTATCACGATCGAACCAAACATCTGCTTTCCCATGAATATCTTTAGCCGGCGTATGCCCAAAAACGACTATTTTTTTCACGACGGTTCGCTGCTGAACAAAAGGAGCACGAATCCACAAAAAGTCCCTTTCAGGTTGGGTTTTCCAATCCGAAAATGTAGGGTTAAGCCCAGCATGAACATAAATGTGCGTCTCGTCCTCGTGATAGTAAGGAAGATTATTCAGAAATGAAATATGATCGCTGAACTTTGCTCGGATTCGTTCTTTCGATTGCTTCAAATCAAGCTCTTCGGACCCGCAGAAGCTTTTAAATGTTTGGATGCCTCCATGTTCAAAAAACTTCATTTCCGTCAATGAATCGACGTCCCCCAGAACATCCACGAAACGTTGGTCATGATTTCCTTTGAGCGCAATCGCTCCCTTTTCTCGCACCAAATGCATAACGAATTCCACGGTTTCCCGACTTTGCGGCCCTCGATCCACGTAATCACCAAGCAACACGAGCTGGTCTTCTACGGCATTATAATTTACCTTATCCAGTAATTGCTTGAATTCATCCACACAGCCATGTATATCGCTTACGGCTAACGTTCTTTTCATATCCTGTACCCCCTGATGGCGAGTTCCTGCAAATCCATCTATTTATGGCCATCTATTTGCTCTAGAAAATGTTGAATTGTTTGTCGAAAACGGGCCTCATCCGGTTCCCACAGGGCATGGCCAGAATCCTCGAAGACGACGATCTCCACGTGTTTAAGATGTTTTTGATAGCGCAACGCATCTGCTTCACTTCAGAAAGAGCCCTCTTTTCCACCGCGGATAACTAAAACAGGACACTCGATTGCCTTAAGCTGATCCCACAGATCAACCTCTTCCGTTTCATCAAATATTGCTTGTACCACGTCGGAATTGGTGTGAGGATTAGCTAAACATCGTTCAAGCCATTCTGTGCTAAACACAGGGTACTTCGCAGGAAAATCGCAAATGATTAATCCTTTTAGCCGTTCTGGTCTCTGACTAGCAAAGCCCATCGCATAAGCAGCCCCTCTAGAAAAAGCCATCAAAACGAAGCGATCCGAATCTGTATGCTTCTGGGAAACCACGGCCTCAATATCGGCCATATGAGGCGTACTTCTTGATTCAGCGCAAAATGCGGCTCAACCATCGACAAATCAGCTCCCTAGCAAACTCTAAAATCTATGCGTATTTCTATTATTTAGGTTTTATTTTATCATAGATTGGTTAGTTCGGGATTTCTTAATTATTATTGATCTTACATAAGAAATATGAAAAGGACGTCCTGATGGACGTCCAGTTACGAATTGATTATTGATAACACTCCTTAAGTCGAATGCCCGATAAGCGACTCCACTTCTATACACGCCATCACGAATGTGCCCACTCCATGCAGGTCGTTCTCACTAGTCGGTCGAGTCACATAGTTCTCATAATCGCCTGCTGACGTTCCGATACAAATCAGCGGTAGTACCACCCGCTCCTGCTCGTCGAACTTCAGCGTTCGGATCAGTCCTTCATATCCCTTCACAGCTGCGTCCACACATTCTTGGCCGACAACCCCATGCTTAATCGCTTTGGCAATCGTGTATACGAACAGATTCGTACAGGATGTCTCAAGCCAGTTATTGGGCTGATCACCCTTGTCAACGATTTGATACCAAAGTCCGCTCTCTGCATCCTGATAACGAATCAACGCATGAACGAAATCGCGCAGCGAGTTAACTAACTCTTCGCGCCCTGGTTCGTCCGATGGAAGCTCATCAAGGAATTGGGTAACCGCTAGGCCATACCAGCCGAGTGAGCGGCCCCAAAATTCCGGTGAGCAGCCTGTTTCGGCATTCGCCCATGGCATCTTGCAGCTTTCATCCCAGGCATGGTACAGCAGCCCTGTCTTTTCATCTTTCATATATTTGCGCATTAGTTTCTCTTGGTGCAGCACGGTTCTACGCAGATCGTGATCTCCGTAAGCATTCGCATATTTCAATGAGAAGACACCCGCCATATACAAACCGTCCAACCACATGTTGAATGCATACTTGTCTTTATGCCAGTAACCGCCCTCTGAAGTAAGATTCAGCGTGTTCAGCAAATTTCTCAGCTTATCCGCAGCGATTCGGTATTTGCTATGTCCTGTCTGTTTTTCCAATCGGAACAACAAAAGGCCAGCTTGAACGGCATCCAGCTCATCCCGCGCAAAATAGAGATTGCCTTGTTCGTCGATCAAACCATCCACATACGCCTGAATGTAGGCGTCATAGCGGTTATCTTGTTCAGCTTCCCACAGCATTTCCATGCCGCATAAAAATACACCTTGATGGTAATGCCAGCGCCCGGCAGGCGGCAGCTCCATAGGCGTGTACGTGCTCATAATTGAATCGCAGGCAGCTCGTGCCCATTCGATCGGTGATTTTACAAAATGATGAGTCATAATAATTTCCTCTCTATTCCTATATAGATTTGTGGATCAACGGTCGGATACCAACTTGCATAAGCATGACAAAAACAATGATCCAAGGCAGCCATACATGATCAATCTGTCCCGCCGTTAGCATAAAAAGAAGCACACCTGCTGCACGGCCGATGTTGATGACGGACTCTCGAATGACAATGGACTCGATCCGGAAGTTCTCTTTAAGTGGCATACCACCTATCAACTGATAGTAATGTGCGGTATAGGAATTAGCCTGCAGCGGTTTGAACAGTGACGAGACGCACATGAACACGATGACCGTCCATAGGGATATGTCCAACAGCAAGAAGACAGAGGAACAAACGAACCCCCATGCGGATATGGACAAATAGGTCTTTGTAGACGTTTCACTACCCTTAATGGATAAAATATAACTAGAAACAATCGATAAACATAGAAAAAATGCATTTAAATACCCCACCCACGACTCTTTGGGCAGCACTTGAAAGAGCAATATGGCTGGCACATACATCATGATTCCTTGAGGAAGCCCGATGATAAACCACCCCATTAGTGATCTCGTAAAATCAGGCCGTTTCTTCAACATTAACCGGCAAGTGAATTCCCGAACTGATAAATACCATGATTGAGCAGCGTACTCTTTGCTTCTATTGATAATCGCTTCTCATCTGGTTGCTTTTCCCCTAGGAACATCCTGCCCACCTATGGAACGCCTCTTGGCTCCCAAGCTTCGGTGCTTCCCTACCCGCCAATTGATAACAAACCGAGCGGATTAACAAGGCTTGTGTCCCTGCGTTCATGTCGCCTTCGATCTCTCCGCCACCGATGTGAACGGCCTTCGGCATGCCAGGATAATACTCTCCTTGCTTGATCTGCGCTACATTGGGTGCTGATGGAGAATGAGTAAGCTCGCGGGAAAATCCGCCATCTGAGCGAAGCAGCCGTTTCATATTGGCAAGAGTAATCCGAATGATTTCACACAGTTCCTCTGCCGGGATAGGCAGCTTCATGTAAGATAATAAATGAATCGGATTGCGGATATAGCACATATCCGCCGCTTCTTCATGTCGTAAAGCATAGAGGATGCTTTGATAAATATGTTCCTCCCTCGGCAGCGGTACATCAAAATGATCATAGAAGATGTGCAGCTTGAAGGTACCCGATATCCTGACATAATAAGAACCTTCTCCCCATAGTCCCGATTGAGGATCCTGCTTGTCCCCGAAGAAACCGAATGCCGTCTGTGCGAACGCATCCCTGCGGCTAGCAGGCTCGACTTGCTCGACGTAGACGCTAGAAGTAGACAGACGATCACAGCCGCGCCAGCTGTTACTAAGATCAACAGACTGCAGCCACGCTAGATAAGCTTCGGGCGAGCTCATATATGCAGGTGCTCGCTGCGCCTCGTAAGGCAGTGGATAAAGCAGCAGCCCACCAAGCTTTCTAAGCGCGTTCCGGCTGTAGCTGATCGCCCGAGCCACCATCACCTCATCCTCGCGCATGAGAGGATCCGCATCATAGAAATATCCCGAAGCAGCATCCTGCTTCTTCTGAAAAAAGCGAATCAAGCCTCGCTTCATCTCCTCTGATAGGCTGCTGAGTAAACCGTTACGCTCCAGAATGTTCAACGCCTGAGCCGTCGATTCGATGTCAGGCCCACCCGTCGACATCTTCCTTGAGCTCGCAGCATAATAAAACCCGCCGCTTTCCGGATCATGCTGCCCGCCAAGCCAAGTTAGAAAGCCATCAAACAAAACATCCATATCCGCGAGAAGCTGACCCATTTCATCGATGTGTGACTGTTTCTGCATGTTGAAATCCCTTCCTTATCCCTTAATGGAGCCGATCATAGCCCCTTTAGCAAAGTGCTTTTGCAAGAACGGATATACACACAAGATCGGTAAAGTTGCAACGACGATAACAGCCATCTTAATCGATTGTGCAGGAGGCGGTGTGACACTATCCAAATCCGCGCTGACATCCATCCCGCTCGCAAGCACGACAATTTGTCTGAGGAGGACTTGAATCGGCCACTTCGCACTCTCATTCAAGTAAAGAATCGCGCTGAGGTAAGTGTTCCAGTACGTCACGGCGTAAAATAACGAGATTGTTGCGATAGCCGGCATCGATAGAGGCAGCACAATTCGGAACAAGATACCAAAGTCACTGCAGCCATCGATCTTGGCAGACTCTTCGAGTCCCTCTGGGATGTTTTGAAAGAAATTTTTCAAAATAATTAAATTAAAGGCACTAATCGCAGAAGGAAGGATCAACGACGCATAGCTGTCGATCATACCCAGTTCTTTCACAACCAGGAAGGTCGGAACCAATCCGCCGTGAAACAACATCGTAAACACAACAAGAAACATAATGACTTTTCTTCCATCCACGTCTTTACGGGACAAACCGTAGGCCATCAACGCTGTGATAAACATACTGATGATCGTTCCCGCAAGCGTAGTACCAATCGAAACGCCCATGGCTTTAAAAATTGTATTCGTTGAGAAAATGAATCGATAGGCCTCTATGCTCCAGTCCGTCGGGATGATGACAAATTTCTTGGCTGCCATTTCCGCGCTGGTCGTGAACGACCCCGCTACAACGTGTACAAAGGGAATAAGCGTAATAAGACCAATGATCGTTAGCAACAAATAATTGATAATGCCAAACATTCTGCCGCCTAGCGTAGTATCTTCTACCATGGTGTAAACCTCCTCAGAGTTTTGCGTTAGCAAAACTTACTTCGTAAGCACTAATAAACGCCCTCTTCGCCCATCTTCTTGGCAATTCGGTTAACTAACATAACCAGCACAAGTCCAATAAACGATTTGAACAATCCGATAGCAGCACTGTAACTGAACTGCCCTTGTTTTAACCCTGCTGTATATACATAAGTATCAATGATCTCCGCAACATTTCGGTTCATGGAGTTGAGAAGCAAGTAGACATGTTCAAAACCGAGTTCGAGAACCGCACCAATTTTCAAAATTAACAAAACAATGATGACACTTCGAATAGCGGGCAAAGTAATATGCCACATTTGTCTAATCCGTCCTGCACCATCCATACGCGCAGCCTCATACAACCCAGGATCGATAGAAGCAATCGCTGCCAGATAGATAATCGTACCCCAACCCGCTTCTCTCCAAATGACTTGAAGAATATAGATCGGTCTAAACCATTCCGGTGCTAATAAGAAATTAATTTTTTCAAATCCGAAAAACTCAATAATATCGTTGATAATTCCGCCGTCCATCGTCAGCATAACGAAACTGATCGAGACGATAATAACCCAGGACATAAAGTGTGGCAGATAGACGATCGTTTGGAATACTTTTTTGAAAAGATCCCCTTTGACTTCATTCAGCATGAGCGCCAGAAGAATTGGAATCGGGAAATAAAACAAGAGATTCATAACAAATAAAATTAACGTATTGCTTAAAATAATCAAGAAATCCGGCTCTGTAAACAAACGTCGAAAATGCTCTAAACCAACCCATTCACTCCCGCTAATCCCCTTAAACGGTTTATAATTCTGAAATGAAATGATCAATCCGTACATGGGAATATATTTGAAAACGAGAAAGTATAAGACTCCCGGCAGCAGCATGACGTAGATCCATTTGTTTTTCCAAAGTCGTCTACCCAGCTCACTGCTTTGTTTCCTAGCCACCACACGTTGTGCCACATTCACTTCCTGCATACAACATTCTTCCTTTCCGGGCGATTCATTCATTTCGAGAAGACTGCTACTGATGACACAGCAGTCTTCCCCAACTTCAACCTGCATGACTCGCGACTATCTCATTATTTTTTATAAACTGCGTTGTATTCCTCGATAATTCTACTGCCTCCACGACTCTTCCAATCCTCAATAGCCTTATCAAAACCAGCCTTATCAATCGTGCCGTAGATGTATTTGTTCGTTGCATCTTTAATCACATCTTGAAGTTGAGTTCCCTTCTCCTGGCTCGTTTTCGAATCCAGAGCAGCTACCGGATCCTGCACAGCAAAATTCAGATTGGCAATCTTGAGTTCATCTGCCTTACCTTGAGCTGGAATCGTAGGAATACCCAAGTATCTGCCGGAAGTATCTTCATCACCAATAGCCGCGTCCGTGAAAGGCTTGACTTCACGTGTCCATTTCTCCTCATCCAGTTTCTTCGCCTTGTTGTCGATTACGCTGTAGTTAACATCTTTAATGCCCCAGTTTGCAAGGTTGGCAACTTCAGGCGTCATCATTTTGTCAAAGAATGCCAAGACCTTCTTTAGCTCAGCTTCTGTTTTCGTAGCGGATTTCGGGAACAGAACGACGTTCGCATAGCCAGGAAGAGCCCATGCTGCAAATTTACCGCTTGGCCCAGCGACCATACTGTGCACATCTACTACTGCTGTAGGCACGTTTTTGATTAAATCTTTATTAAGAGACGAAACATCCGTCATGGCACCGATGTACATACCAGCAGTACCATTCGTGAACAGCTTTTGCTGATCCGTTTTACTTGTAGCCGCGAAGTCCTTGTTAATAAGTCCACCATCACGCAGCTTCTTGTAGTAATCCATGGTGGCTATATATTCGGGGAACATGAACTCAGGCTGCAGCTTCCCGTCTTTAATGCCCCAATTGTTCGGTACACCGAACCAAGTGGCAACGGTTTTGAATGATCCATAGATGAGATCGTTACGATCCGTTAAGCCGATGGTATCCTTTTTGCCGTTACCGTCAGGATCATTTTCAGTGAACGCCTTCATCATGGCATACAAATCTTCGGTTGTTGCAGGTGGCTTGAGCCCCAGCTTATCCGCCCAATCTTTCCGATAGATGAGGCCTTGACGGGCAATATCTACACCGCGATATAGCGTGTAAAGCTTGCCATCCACTTTCGTATTATCATTGGTCGTGGATTTCAATTTACTCAGGTTCGGGAAGTCCTTTAGCAAAGGACCAATTTCCCAGAATTGCCCGTCACGAATGGCTGATTTCATCTGAATAAATGTCGCCTGATTCTTCAGGTAAGTGACTTGCGGCAGTGCGCCTGTAGCGAACGTCGTATTTAGCTTCTCCTCATACGTATCCGCCGGGAAAAATTGATACGTTAACTTCGTGTTCGTTAACTTTTCGAGTTCTTTAATAATCGTATCGGGCGGCGTTTGCGCTGTGTTCAGCGGTGCCATAATCGTGATCGCCGTCGGTTTGTTGTCTGCTGTTGCTTTAGGCGACTCCACCACACCAGTCGTAGCTGCAGGAGTTGACTTCCCCCCGTCTGAACAAGCTGCCAACGCAAAGCTGGAAACGAGCAGAACGCTAAGTGGAATCGAGACTAATTTTCTCTTCATATTGGTTAGACCTCCGCGAAATTGTTGTGTGCTACAAGTTTCACACTACACGGCCGCAGGGAGGTACCGAAATAATCATTTACTCATTTAGGCCCTACACAGCAAGAATGTGAGATGATGATTATCGGTCGGGGAGATGATTATCCACTCTTCCCGCCACTGTAGCGATGTTTTTCATCGCTACACTCACTCGCGCGCGCTCACAAGCAACTTTAACGATGAAAATCATCGTTCCAGCCTAGACGGGCCTCCCCCGTAGCTGCTCAGCTCCTCCACCAACTCACCAAAACGCAAAAAAACCGCCGCGCACCAGCGCCAGCGGTTTCCTTATCTCAACCTCGCTTACTATAAGCCTCATTGTACTCTCTTATCATCTGGCTGCCGCCATTTCGCTTCCAGCGTTCAATCTCTTGCTGGAATGCGGCTTTATCCAGTTTCCCCAAGATGTAATTGTACGTAGCGTCAGATACAATTTTGTACAATTCGACGCCTCGCTCGTCGTAGGTCTTCGACTCCAGACCAACAGTCGGGTCTTTGACGACGTTTTTCTCGTTGTCCAGGCTCAGTTGGTCCGCGAGCTGCGACAAGGACTCGCTCTCCGAAACGCGCATGACCTTCGGATTGTTCAAATCAGCAATCATGAGTGCATACAGCGCATTCACCTCATTCACACGGAGCTTCGAGGTCTCTTCCGAGAGTTGAACTTGATCTCCTTTGGCTGTGTAATGACGTCCCTCCAGCCCGTACTTCATCAAGTTGGCGACATCTTTATCCATCGAACGATCAAAAAATTGAAGGACCTGCTTCAATTCCGCTTCGGTACGAATCGCTTTTTTCGAGAACAGGTAGAGCGCACTATAATTGGGAATCGACCAAATTTTAAAACCCATTGGGCCTTCGATATGGTTCACGAGCGTGAGCTTCGCCTTCGGGTTCATGAGCTGAGCTTCATCCGAAAGCCGCTGCACATCCTGCATGCTGCCAATATAGACGCCCGCAATGCCGCGAATGAGTTTATCGCGCTGAACTTCCTTACTGGTGACTGCGAAATCCGCATTGATCAGCTTCTCGTCATACAGTTTCTTCATATAGTTCATCGTGTCCACGTAGGCCTGGGTTTCGAACTCAGGCACAAGCTTTCCAGCGCCATCAGTACCCCAGTTATTCGGAGTACCGAAGTAAGAGCTGATCGTTTTGAACGCACCAAAAACCAAATCATTCCGGTCCGTCAGACCGATGGTATCTGCCTTCCCATTCAGATCAGGATCACCGAACGTGAAAGCTTTCAATACCTGATACAGCTCATCCAGATTCGTCGGCTTAGCCAGCTTCAGATTGTTCAGCCAATCCTCACGAATAATAATGCCCTGCCGAGAGGAAGGCCGCTCGGTGTACAAGCCATAGATTTTACCATCGACAGCTGCCTGTCCCAAAATCTCCTTGTTCAGCTGTTTCAGATTCGGGTAAGCTGCCAAGTAAGGTCCGATATCCCAAAATGCACCGGAACGGATCGAGTTTTTCATCAGCATGTAGTCTGTATATTTCACATAGGTTGCTTTTTTCAATGAGCTTGTGGTTAGCGCGGTGTTCATTTTATCGGTATAAATTCCGTCCGGAACCCAGTTCAAATCCAGCTTAGTTTGTGTGCGATTCTCGATTTCCTGAACCAATTCAGGGATGGGAGGATGCGGAAAATGCAGCGGTGCCATGATCGATATAACGGGACGATTGCCGTTCATATCCTCTGTCTTTTTCGAACTGATTTTCTGACAAGCACTGATCAAAGCAACCATCACCAGCCCTATCAAAAGGAGACCAAAAAGCTTAAAACCCTTGCCATTTAAACTTGTTCTCATGAGAGCTTCCTCCTTATAGCAGCAGTGTTTTATAGTCAAAATCAGAGAAAATGATTATCCGTCACTCAGATGATTATTGCTCTTAACGCCTGTCTTGACTACAATACATAGATAGCTGAATGATCATCCTCAAGATAGATAGGTGTTGGATGCGATGCGCTCTTTAAGTTTTCTTAGCAAAATGACCATATTCGGGTTTCTGCTCAGCACGCTGCCGGTTATCTTCATCGGCGCTTTCGCCTTCGTCACCTCGTCGAGTGAAATTCAAAAGAATGTCAACGAAGGTAAAATGCAGTTAATCACCCAAATCAACTCCAATGTAGAGCAGAAATTAACGACTGTCAACCATACACTAAATCAGGTCATCAACTCTACCGTGCTCAAAAAGGCGATGGATATGCCCCTAACTGTAAACGATTTCATGATGTATGATGACCTGCGCAGCGAAATTCGATATATGCAATCTTTTGATACCAAGCTGGAAGATGTCATCTTGATCAATGCCAGGGAAAACTGGATGATTAAAAATTCGGGCTTGTACCGTTATGACAGCTACCCTTATTACGATAAGCTTATGACCCTGATGAACACACAGGAGAACAGCGTTTGGACGCTTAATCCCTCCAAGTGGTTTTTCACCGAAGAAAACGCGCGAAGCGTTACCTGTGAGTTCAGTATTTCTCTGGTTAAAAAGCTGCCCACTACCGGTCTGGAGAAATATGGCTTGGCTCTGGCTAACATTCCTGCCTGCAGTCTGCAGGATTTGATCCAAAGTGATACCGAGCATCTGGATGACATCTTGATTATGGATGAACAGAATCGGATTCTCATGCATCCGGATGCAAGCCTCATCGGCAAATCCATTACCGAAGCAGGGCTTACAGATTTGAAGCAGTTAGAGGCACCAATGGGCCAGTTCTCAGCGAATATTAACGAGAAGTCTTATTCCGTCAGCTTTCTGCGTTCAAACCTCAACAACTGGACCTATTTATCCTTAACTTCTATCGACAGCTTGACGAAGGAATCAAGTAAAATCGGAACCTATACGATCTATGTATGCGTCCTGATGCTGCTCCTCTCCATGATCTTAGCTTGGCTGGGTTCGCGTAAAATGTATTCGCCGATACAGCTTCTTTTGAACCAAATCGGGGGGCTTGTGACCGTGAATCAGAGGCGAAAGGCCAACGAGTTCCAAATGATCAGCGAGCATGTCCATACCTTGTTCCAATCGAAGTCCCAACTGGAAAGAGAAGTCCACCAGCATATCGGCCAGGTACGAACGTTTTTCTTAATCAAGGCTTTCCAAGGGCATATCAAACAGAGCGAGCTGCTGGAGAAATTGGCGCAATTCGGCTATAACAAGCACATTGAAGAGTGGAAAACGATGTCTGTGATCACGATGCAGATCGATTCTATCGACAATACGCGTTACGAAAAACGGGATATAGAGCTGCTGCTCTTCGCTGTGCATAATATACTCGAGGAACTGATTCCTTCGCAGCAGCGTCTCGTACCTATCATTATTGACCAGACCGTGGTCACTTTGATCGGAAGTGCCGATAACGAAGAAGCAGTCTTTCGCAATACCGTATATGCATTAACCGAGCAGATGCAGCAGCATATCTATAGCTTCCTGAATCTCCACGTAAGCATCGGGATGAGCCTCCCGATTCATGCTTTCTCACAGATGGCGATTGCCTATCGGGAAGGTCTGGAGGCTTTGAAGCATCGCATCAAGCTGGGTGAGGGCATCATCATTCAATATGAAAATATTAACTCAGGGAAGCATTACTTGAATTTAAACTATCCGAAACCCCTCGAGAATGAATTGATTGATGCAATCAAGCTAGCCGAAAAGGATAAGTCCAAAGAGCTTCTGAAGCAGCTGCTGCAAGCGGTATTCGCAGCTCCGCTGACACCGCAGGAATATCAAATTCCGTTGGCACGGCTGCTCAATAACCTGCTCATGGTGATGCAGGAATCCGGAATCGGCTTGAATCAGATTCATCCGAACAAAGGGTCCCTTTTCGAGGAGCTCCTCAATTTGCATATGACAGCCGAAATCGAGGACTGGTTCTGGACTGAGGTCATACACCCGCTGATTCGCATTTATCGCGATCGGCAGGATGCCCAGTACCACAACATTTCCGAGAAGATTATTGATCTTGTGCAGCACTATTACGATACAGACCTTACGCTTGAAGAATGCGCCTCCCGGCTGCATTATAACGCGAATTATTTGAGCAGTATTTTCCGCAAAGAAACGAACTGTTCCTTCAGTGACTACTTATCGACCTACCGGTTCAATATGGCTAAGAAATGGCTGTCCGAAACCGATATGCCAATCAAAGATATCTCGTCCAAGCTGCGCTATAACAATTCCCAGAACTTCATCCGTTCGTTCCGCAAGCAAGAAGGCTTAACCCCCGGCCAGTATCGGGACAAAAAGAAAGAAGGCTAGGCACCTAATCCATAGGTTCCTTGCCTTCCTTGCTTGTCTCTAATTCTAGCAACCAAATGCTAGGTTGTCGGTTTGACGGCAGCTTTGAGGGCCGCACGATTATCCCATAGAAATGATACAACGCTGTTGCGTTCTTCAAAGAACGATTCTTTCTCATCCACATAGTCTTGGCCAAGTCCATGAACGCTGAAACGATCATCTGAGTAGTTCATCAAAGTCCATTGTCCTCCGCGTTTATTGTCAGCAAATACGAGGTAGAGTTTCTCTCCCGAAGGGTCCCATTTCGCAAACGATGAAAAATTGTCCAAAATCTCTCCAATGTCGTTTTTCTTTTTGATTTGCATGATCGTATCCTCTCTTTCATTTATTCTTAGGCAAGTTTGCTCAAAAGAATCGTTTCTGTTTCCTTTGCTTTTTCCGTTTCCTGAAGCTTAGTTTTCCACTCCATTCTATGTTGTGAAACGGTTAAAAATATGTGCTTATAGCCTTCTGATATCGTCAAAACTGGTTTACCGTATACAAGTGACTGAAACAAATGGTAGGTTGATTGTTCCACATCTTTCATAGTGTCACTCTGTTTCCGCAGAGTAATAAGCAGCTGCATACGACCAAACACCCTAAATTGGTTACAGCACTCTGTATGATTTACATCATACCAATCCATTTTTTCAACTTCTTGAACCGTAAAAACGTGGGAATCCCCTAGTTCATTTTCTAACGTAATTTCATTAAGCTGGATGTTGGTTTGGTCTAATTCGTATGCAACCTGTTCTAAGGCCTGCTTTTTCGTTTGGGCTTGAATGAGGTATGAAATGTTAGCATGGAAGGTTGCCTCTGCGATATAATCTTCTTGTTCCATTTCCCCTTTGAATCTCCTTTAAATTCGTGATGTGTTGTGTCTATGGACAAGAAAATAGTATAAGAAAATGGATAAAAAGGTTGTCATTCCGTAGGGTGGGATTTTAGGAACCTTTGTCGAATAATTTTTAACGGTATAAAAAGAGAAAGGGCACGCCTTGAAGGTGGCCGTGAACACTTGCGTCAGCAAGCTTCTTCATCACGTCTATGCCATCCCCACTCAAGGCGAGCCCATCTCAAATAACCATTACCTCTATGTTACAAAATCAAATCCCAGCTGCCGCATACACTTTGTCGAAGCCAGCTTTGGAACGTTGAACCAAGCTCTCGGGGGATTCTGTCGGCGGCGTTGCCGTCAATATTTCCTGAGAGATAGCCCCCTTATAACCAATACGCTGCAACCCTTGCAGGAAGCTTGCCAAGTCGATGACACCCTCACCTGGATACAACCGTGCGTTATCCAACACTTCCTCCACGGGAACATCAGGTGCGTCGTTGATATGGACATGCACGATCTGCTCGGCGCGTAGCTTCTCAATATCGGCCACTGTTAACCCGTTCGTGTACCAGTGGTACGAGTCGAACAATAAGCCAACATTGCTCTCGCCAATGGCGTCGATCCAATCTAGGGTCTCATCCAGCGTCCAGATGAACGGATGCTTCCAACGGGTACGCAGATGATGCGGACCCACGAACTCTAGTCCAAGACGGATGCCATAGTCGCCTAGGATTTGAGCACAAGTACGCAATCTGCGCGTAGCTAATGCCATGAAATGCGCAGCGCCCAAATCTGTTGAAGGTAACACGTACGTGCAGCAGCTCGTACATCCAAGTGCGGCAGCAGCGGCTGCTGCTTGTGTCAGCTTCGGCAAGTCTGCACGGAACGTCTCTTCCGCCCCTCGCCATTCAACCGGCAAACCGATGGAACCAATGACGAGACCATGTTTATGAAGCAGCTCGCGCGCCCCATCTACACTGTAGCTCTCTACTAGACCAAGCGCGTCGATGTCGACGGCCTCGAAGCCATATTTTGCCGCCAACTCTATGAATTGTTCATTACTTTCAAGCTTGCCAAGTCCAGCCCCTGTTAATCCTCTAAGCATGTTCATCCCTCCAAGTGTGATGTTATTCGTTCCAGTTCAGCTTCACTTCATTCCCAGTTCGTGAAGATTCGTAAATGGCATCGAGAATTAAATTGTTCGTATAGCCGGAGAGTGCCGATGTTATCGGTTGTTTGCCTTCGCGAATGCAATCTAGGAAATGGAGGCTGAGGCGCAGACGTTCCCCCTCATCATCATCCGGTTTCTTCAGATCGGTCTCGATCGCTTTGTTAAACTTCTCCGTTAACAGCTTACCGTTAGCTCCGCGATAGCTCGCTCCGCCTTCTGTACCCATCAGATGAACGAACGGTGTATTGTCCGTATCCATATGCACAGCCCAACTTACTTCCAGCGTCAGCGTGCTGCCATCTTCCATGCGAATCAAAGCAGTAGCCAAATCTTCTACGTCGTATGTACCGTTCCAGTTCGGCGTACCCCATGTTCCGATACCTTTGCGGCGAGGTCCGAATTCGGCATATGTAGCGCCCGATACCGACACTGGCTTCGGATTCCCCATCAAGTAGAGGGCAAGATCCAGCATATGAACGCCAATATCAATCAGCGGGCCTCCGCCTGACTCCTCCATTTTCGTAAACCAGGTGCCCCAACCGGGAATACCCTTGCGGCGGAACCAACCGGTTTTCGCTGTATAAATTTTGCCCAACTCACCGGCATCGACCTGCTCCTTAATCTGAAGAGGTACGGATTCCCAGCGCATTTGGTGACCGATCATAACAACTTTATCCGATGCTTGACTAGCCTTGTAAATTTGTTTGGCCGCTTCCGCATTGATACCCATTGGCTTCTCGATCAGCACATGCTTGCCTGCTTCAATCGCTTGTACAGCAAGCGAAGCATGGTGCATATTGGGCACGCCGATAATAACAGCGTCTACATTCGGACTTTGTATAAGTTCTTCAGGGGTAGCTGGTACGTAAGCAATACCGTGTTCCTGCGCACGCGCTTCCGCGAGTGGTAGATAGGCATCCGTAATCGCCGTAATTTCACATAAATTGCCTAGCTTCGAAAATTCACGAATGTGAACCCCGCCAATATTCCCCGCACCAATAATACCTACTCTAATTTTGTTAACGCTTCCCACTGTTCGTTCCTCCTCATATGCACATCCTGTTCGATCTCCTTTTATGGTAAAATAAGTGCAGCAAGAAGTCGTACCGTTATTTCGGAAAACGTCCCATTTTTTCGAAGGAGATCAGCCTCATTATGACGTACTTTCCCGATTATCTAAAAACGTATCCCAATATGGAATCGTCTTTTCCTTTCCACCTCAGCAGGAATACGCTTGAACGTGGTTTTCGGGCACATCGCCATGATTACCTAGAGTTTTCTTATGTCGTCCATGGCCGAGGAGCAGAAACCATCAATGATGTGAAACATACGATGACGCCAGGCACTTTTACGTTCGTACTGCCTTATCAGGTGCATGAAATTTTCACAGATCCGGGGGAGCATTTAGTCCTTTTCAACTGCTCGTTCAGTATGGACCTGCTTATGGAGCCCGGGAACGATCAAGGCTTGTCCGGCCTGTTTAATGATACGAATACCCTGCCGGGCTATGTTCAACTGAGTGGGCAAGATCAACAGCAAATGAGTGCTCTCATTGAAGATATGTACAAAGAATACAACGCGAACGAACGCTACAGGCAGACTCTGCTGAAAGCGAGACTGAAGGAAATCCTAGTTCGGTTCGATCGTGTTCGTTGGAAACAAGCGGGGCAGGCTGAAGTTACGGCCATCTCGCCGCTCTCAGGGACGAAAACGAGCCCTTCCGTGTGGCCAATCATTCACTACATCCACCGCAACTACCAAGAGGATCTGGCTTTATCTGACCTCGCGACACGGTTCACCATGAGTGTATCCCGCATCAGCGAGGTCATTAAACAAACGACCGGCCAAACGTTCGTTCATTTCCTGCACGATCTGCGACTGCGCCATGCGTGCAGCTTGCTTGTATCCACCGACATGAGCGTGACGGAGATTGCCTTGGAGGTTGGTTACGGTTCTTATAAGACATTTTCCCGCATTTTTCGGGAAAGCAAAGGCATCGTGCCGAAGGACTATCGCAAAGCCGAGTATGGTCGCCGTGTAACGCAAGGATAGACGACTTCGGCGGCATCTTTCATATGGAAGTAACTAGCGAAAGCCCGCTGAGAAGTCGGAAACGGCCTTCTCAGCACTCAACCCTGACCTCTCACGCCGTAATCGCAGCTGAGAGGTCTTTTTGGGCGCTCTGGCAAGGCACGCGCCAGCGAAAGCCCGCTGAGAAGTCGGAAACGGCCTTCTCAGCACTCAACCCTGACCTCTCACGCCGTAATCGGCAGCTGAGAGGTCTTTTTGGGCGCTCTGGCGAAGCACGCGCCAGCGAAAACCAACTGAGAAGTCGGAAACGACCTTCTCAGTCCTAAACCCAGACCTCTCACGCCGTAATCGGCAGCTGAGAGGTCTTTTTTGTCATGCATGCCAGTGTTCATTACTCCGCCTTTTGTTTAGCACATTATGAATCTACTTTGCATTTTATATAGAGAATCTAATATAGAAGCGAGGTGATCGGAATGGCTCGTGCAAAAGCTGTTTTACAGCCTGATCTAGTATTGATTAGTTGGACAAGAAACCCTCTAGTTCCTGGTTCAGCACGCAGAATTATTGCTGCTCGTGTTATTGGCAGTGCTCAACCTTGTAGATTTACGTTAGTACCCAATGGATTGCTTATCAATGCCTTAAACTGCTTATTAGACCATGACATTGGTTTTAAAATCGTGTTCCAGAGAAAAACGTCTAGTGTTAGCGGATTTTTGTTGTTACAACGTAATCGATAATTTGTTATTAAAAAGATAGAAAAGATCCACAACAATGAGTTGTGGATCTTTATACTATTCATGATTAAATGGATAGAAATATCTTTATACTGCCATCCTGAGAATAAAATTCAAAATCAGTTTTATATGCTCTTCTAATATCACTTTTCCAGATATCCACCCAAGCATGAAAGACTCCCTGTGGATCGGTATTATCTACCTCTACAACATGGTAGTTTCCTGCTAGAATCATGACACTACTTTCGTCAATAAATTTCTCTTCAGAACCAATATGCAAATCATAATCACCTGTAAAATCACTTGAATAATTATGATAAACAGCGTAGATATCACCTTTTACATTTAAACGAAGAAACTCTTCCCACAGACTAAGTATTTTGTCTGTATTTTGATTATTTGTTCTTATTCTTTTGCCATAAATAAGCTTTTCAGTAACTGCTGCATACATGTATATTTCCTCCTACTAGTTTGAATATAGAAAATATAACATTTATACTATGACAACAGTCTGTCAGCTTTCATAAATAAATTTAATTTCATTCCTATATTCATTTTTAAGCCATTGTGGAGATAATATCTTTACATGCCTGCCAAACATGAGTAGGAATGGCAATATATTTTTAGTACTTTCATAATTAAAGGCTACTTCTAAGCTCCCATCTTCAAGTACCGATATTTCATCTTCCGTAAAAAAATCGTATAACTTACCAAGTTCACTTTTTGAAAAAAGTAATATAATCATCTCTACTTTAAAGGACTTAGTAGTCAAGTACTCATTTGCCCCCGTATAAGCAGTTCTAGTCTTGTCATCTATGACTTCCATCTTTCTTATCCTAGTCAATTTAAATAATCTCAAACCTTTTTTGGTTTCACAGAAGGCTTCCAAGTACCAACTACCATTCATAAAATTTAATTTCAAAGGTTGAATAATTCTACTAGATATATTCGCTGTTTGTGACACATAATGAATACAAATTTTATTCCCCTCATCAATGATAGAGAGTACTTTTTTTATCTTCACTTTTGTTTCTTCTTCAATCGTTTCTCGGTGTAATGTAGATGATGTTATTGTAATATTAGAATGAAAATCTTCCTTATTTTCTTTCAATAGCTCTATTTTTCTTTGTAAAACGGTTAATTGATGATTATCAAATAACTCACTTTTTAAAGTTAGACCTTCTAATAAAAATTTCTTTTCTTCTTCGTTAAACATAAATTTATCAAGTTGATAGTTATCGATTAATGTGAAACCACCATTTTTTCCTAGATACGAAATAATAGGGATTCCGATTGCTGATAAAGCATCCATATCTCTATAGATCGTTCTTTTACTTACTTCAAATTCATTAGCTAATTCATCAGCAGAAACTAATTTTTTCTTCAATAAATAGATCAGTATGGAGAACATTCTCGCTGTTTTCATGGCATCCTCCTTGTTTGATCAAATTACCATATTGCTTAAATAATTCATACATTTTCTTTTTAAAAAAGGAGCTGCAGGACTTGAATTTACGATTTAAAGAGGTCAGCAATAATCACGAGATAACCGTATACGACACGCCGGAGTTATATGGTGAGAAAGGAAACTTCCGAGTATTGGAGTTTTCCAATAAGGCTATACAAGGTGCGATGGATTTGAATCATCCCGAACGAATCCTATTTGAATATCCACGGGCGATTATCCATTTAATGGATTTCAACTCCCCATCATTCGAGGATGTATTTGTAATTGGGCATGGAATTGGAACGATTGCAGGGCATTATTCGGAGAAACGATTTAAAGTCGCAGAGCTCGATGATAAAGTCGTGGAGTTAAGCAAGAGGTTTTTTGGATACTGCAAGGATAATGTGATCGTCGGTGATGGACGCCAGATTCTTGGGAGTGAAGAACCGCAGGCCTACGATTATATTATTTTAGACGCCTTCACGGAGAAGGGTACTCCTCTGCATTTAACATCTAGGGAATTTTTCAGGATAACGAGGGAAAAGCTTGATTCACAAGGATCTATCATCATGAATCTGATGGGCAAAGGTGAGAATGATCAGCTTCTAAACGCCATTCATACGACGCTTAGCGAGGAATATGCTTACATCAAATCATTTGCCCTGCCATCCGAGGGTGCCGCCGATATCCTAAATATCATTATTATAGGCAGAAATAAGCCAATCGCATTTCAAGCACGCCATATGGCGGGTTTCACAGAGATTGAACTTGGACAAGGATACATCATTAGGGATAGTAGCCCAAGGTGAGAACAAATAAGCGCGAAAAACGCGCTTAACCTGGAGCGCCCGAACAAATAAGCGCGAAAAACGCGCTTACGGCGAGAACTCTGCGAGCTGAAGCTCGCCCACAGAGTCTGAGAAGCCAGAAATCGACTTCTCAGCTAACTGTCTCGCACGTCCATGCAGATTAAGCGCGGAAAACGCGCTTAACCTGGAGCGCCCGAACAAATAAGCGCGAAAAACGCGCTTACGACGAGAACTCTGCGAGCCGAAGCTCGCCAACAGAGTCTGAGAAGCCGGAAATCGACTTCTCGGCTAATTGTCTCGCGCGTCCATGAAGATTAAGCGCGGAAAACGCGCTTAACCTGGAGCGCCCGAACAAATAAGCGCGAAAAACGCGCTTACGACGAGAACTCTGCGAGCCGAAACTCGCCCACAGAGCCTGAGAAGTCCAAATCGACTTCTCAGCTAACGGTTTCGCGCGTCCATTCAAGTAAATCATTTCTTATATCTCCCATTTCGCTTTGTGAACCGTTTCCTCAATGCTTTTACGGACAGATTCAGGATAGGTTTCTGCATGCATCAGCCAAAACCCAGGAAAGTGATCTTTCAAGATTTTCTTGACCATCCCTTTCTTTTTGTAAGATTTTGACTCCTTCATCTTCCTATCCCCCCAGTTCATTTTACAACACTTATTCACAGATCGGTATTTTGCATAATTTCCTATACAATAAAAAACGCTATCGTTCAAGTGAACGGATAACGTTTTTTGTGTTAGGCGAAGAATTGTTTTAGCGGTTCCCAGTAGTTGATATGCCAGCCCCTAGACAAATGTTCACTTTGGTCCTCAGGAAATCCTGTATGGCTCAAGGTTAAGCGAGTTCCCTCCCCTTGTTCCTCCAGCTCGAACTTCACCAGGGAATATACGCCCTCTTCCCAGTCCTTGATACGCCAAGCCTGAATAATTCGCTTATTTGGCCTTAGCTCTATATTCTTCCCTACGACCATCCCTCCGAAGCAGGAGAAGGTGCCGCTGGATTCGGTCGACGTTTCTGTCGGAGAGCCTCCCATCACTTCACTAAACAGTGTTGCATCGGTCAATGCCTCGTAGATGCGATTCGGACTCACAGAGAATACCACCTCTTGCTGGATCGTCGATTTACCTCCATTTGGCTTATCTTTCCCCTTCAGTTTTTCTTCAAGCTGCTCCACAGACATGTCTTTTAACATTTCAGCATGTTCATGAATCGTATGGTACCACATCTTTGCTTCTGCTTTGTACCTGTTTGTGTCATCCACTGTGAAGCCACACTTGCAAGATAATGTCGTCATTGTCTTCTATCTCCCCGTACTTGAAGTTGTAGAATATGTAAACAATTTGAAAGTGAAGGTATGTCAATGCCTCATCCTAATGAGGAGATGAAACAGGGCAATGTTATTTTCCCCAATGTTAGGTAACCTATGAAAGAATATGTAACCATAACAACAAATATGGCGACGTCTGGTTGCTCTAAATGGGGATGGTCTTTTTTGGTGTTGTTCGTTACCCATCGTTTATAATAAAATAGGAATAAAGTAAGAATAGATCAAAAGAAAAGGTGTCATTCATGAGCATATTAAACGTAGAACGATTAAGTCACGGCTTTGGAGACCGCGCCATCTTCAACGATGTATCCTTCCGCCTACTCAAGGGCGAGCACATCGGACTCATCGGCGCTAACGGTGAAGGGAAGTCCACCTTCATGAATATCATTACAGGTAAGCTCCAGCCGGATGACGGCAAAGTCGAATGGTCCAAGCGTATGCGCGTTGGTTACCTGGATCAACATGCTGTACTGAACAAGGGCCTTTCGATCCGCGATATCTTAAAGGGAGCCTTTCAATATCTGTTCGATATGGAACAGGAAATGAACGATATGTACGCCAAGATGGGCGATGTAACACCAGAAGAGCTTGAGCAAATGCTTGAAGATGTCGGAACGATTCAAGATACTTTGACGAATCAAGATTTCTACATGATCGATGCCAAGATCGAAGAAACCGCCCGTGGACTGGGCCTTACGGATATTGGACTGGACAAGGACGTCAATGATTTAAGCGGTGGGCAGCGTACGAAGGTATTGCTTGCGAAGCTTCTGCTTGAAAAACCAGACATTCTGCTCCTCGATGAGCCGACCAACTATCTCGATGAACAGCATATCGAATGGTTGAAACGATATCTGCAAGAGTACGAGAATGCCTTCATTCTCATCTCACATGATATTCCGTTCCTTAACAGCGTTATCAACCTGATTTATCACATGGAAAATCAAGCGTTAAACCGCTATGTTGGCGATTACGAGCATTTCCAGCAGGTTCACGAAATGAGAAAGTCGCAGCTTGAATCCGCGTATAAGCGTCAGCAGCAGGAAATTTCCGAACTGAAGGACTTCGTTGCCCGTAACAAAGCGAGTGTCGCGACGCGGAATATGGCGATGTCCCGGCAAAAGAAGCTGGACAAGATGGAAGTCATCGAGCTGGGCAGAGAAAAACCGAAGCCCCAGTTTAATTTCAAGGAGGGGAGAACGGCTGGTAAGCTGATTTTTGAAGCGACAGATCTCGTTATCGGTTACGAGGATCCCTTATCCAGGCCGCTCAACCTTCGCATGGAACGAGGTCAGAAGATCGCGCTTGTGGGCGCGAACGGTATCGGTAAAACGACCTTGCTGCGCAGTATTTTAGGCGAAATCAAGTCACTTTCCGGATCTGTACAAAAGGGAGATAACCTCCAAATTGGTTACTTCCAGCAGGAGATCAAGGATTCCAATAACAACACCTGTATTGAGGAAGTGTGGAATGAGTTCCCCTCATTCTCGCAATTCGAAGTACGCGCGGCGTTAGCCAAATGCGGTCTCACAACCAAGCATATCGAGAGTAAAGTTGTCGTACTCAGCGGTGGCGAGAAAGCAAAAGTTAGACTTTGCAAGCTGATCAACCGCGAGACGAACCTGCTCGTGCTCGATGAGCCGACGAACCACTTGGATGTCGATGCGAAGGATGAGCTGAAGCGTGCTCTTCAGGCGTACAAAGGCAGCATCTTGCTGATTTCCCATGAACCAGATTTTTATCGCGATGTCGTAACAGAAACATGGAACTGTGAATCTTGGACGACGAAAGTGTTTTAAATGGTACCTAAGGAGCTTATCTAATCGCTTGCGATTAGGTAAGCTTTTTAATTGTGTGCGAAGCGATTAAAAACCAAAAAACATGCCAATTCATTAGTGATTTAGTGAATTAGCATGTTTTAAATTACAATCGTTCTGATCCATTTAAGTTTCGAATAAAATACGTCCAGTCTGCGATAAGTCATAACCTTGAATAGGACGCAGCTCATTATGGAAGGATTCAGATTGTAAGACTTGCTTAAGTCGCTCAATCCATTCCAGGTTTTCTGGTTTTTTCAACATGACAAGGTCATATCGTTCTTGAATAAGTGGAATGAACTCAACGCCGCCAACCATATAGGCTGCTTTCTCAATCCCTACTCCGAAATCCGCTTCACCCGTGGCGACTTTACCAGCCACCCCCATGTGATTCGATTCCTCCTGCTCATAGCCGCTTAGCAGGTGATATGGAATTCCATGAAGACGGAGCTGCTCATCGAGAAGAACACGTGCGCCGGAACCTTTTTCACGATTGACCAATTGAAGACCAGGCTTCTTGAGATCAGCCCATCCGTAAATCTGCTTAGGATTTCCTTGCTTAACGTATAGGCCAGCCGATCGAGAAACGAGATTCATAACCAGATAGGAAGAACCCGTCAGCAATTTTCGGATATAGGGAATGTTATATTCACCTGTGTCACCGTCCAGCAAATGGGTACTGACAATATCAGATTCACCCTTATACATCGAAATTAAACTATCCAGACTTCCTACGTAAGAACGAAGCGGTCTGTAATTGGGTAAATTTCTCTCAATATGCTTGGCTAAAATGTCCAAGCTAACATCTTGTCCAGTTATAACAAGAGACTGTTTCGAAGATGTGGCAGCATGAGCATGAAATTGGTGCTGTACTGGGGGTTCGGCCAGTTCCTTTTTGGGAGTAGAGGCCATACCTCCTTTTGTACGTGTTTTATAGGCTTCGAGATCCGATGCGTCTACCCGCATTTGCTTGCCGACACGATAGGCAGGCAGATCCCCTTTTTTAATTAAATCATAGACGGTTAGCTTGGAGATTTTCAAAAGTTTAGATATCTCTTCCGTTGTATAGGAAACGTCGGCTGTCATGGTAAACCTCCAAAAGCATGTTTTTCAAAAAGTAGTGCAGATTTACACCTACATCAAATTGCTGATCCATTACCATCTATCATAAGCGGATAAATAGGGTATTTCAATCCCGTTGTTTACTAATTAAATATGGTTTTATATAATAATCAATAATCATACTATTTTATTTATAATTAAATAGATATAAACTTAAACTTGGAGGGGAATTTATGTTAAAGTTAAGAATGTTTAGTTATGTTTTATTATGTTTCGTCATAACCGCCATGATCATCACAGGTTGTGCGAGCAATAAGGAGCAACCTGCTGCAAGTTCAACACCAACTCAATCCGCTCAAGCAGCAGCAACACCTACTCCAACACCAGTACCCACTGAGAAAGTAGAATTAACGATTTCTGCAGCCGCAAGCTTAACCGATGCCTTCAAAGAGATTCAAACGAATTACGAGAACAAGAACAAACAAATTAAACTTAATTTTAACTTCGGAGCTTCTGGGGCTCTGCAACAACAAATCGAACAAGGAGCTCCTGTAGATCTATTCTTTTCGGCAGCGACTAAAAATATGAAAACACTAGTCGACAAGCAGTTGATAGAGCCAACACAGCAGAAAAGCTTGCTAATTAATGAATTAGTTCTCGTTGTTCCAGCTGATAGTAAAGTGAATGTACAAAAAATAGATGATTTAACAAACGAAACGATCAAGCACTTAGCCGTCGGAGAACCGCAGACCGTCCCTTCTGGCAGCTATGCCAAAGAAGCATTGACTAACGCGAAGCTTTGGGACCCGCTTCAAGCCAAAATCGTACAGGGCAAGGATGTACGCCAAGTACTCACCTATGTGGAGTCCGGGAATGCCGAAGCCGGTTTTGTTTATAAGACCGATGCATTGACTTCAAAAAATGTGAAAGCAGCTTTTAGCGTTGATCCCACAACGTACACACCCATTGCATATCCTGCCGGTATTGTAAAAGCAACAAAACACAGCAAAGAAACCGCTGACTTTTACACCTATCTCCAAAGTAAAGAAGCTCAAGATGTGTTTGTAAAATACGGATTCTCTATTCCAAAATGATGATGAAACAGATGAACTGGACAGAATTTGCTTATCCGATCATCCTTTCGTTAAAGGTTGCCGTCGTATCCAGCGTTTTTGTACTTTTGATTGGCGGATTAGCGGCTTGGGAAATGTCGCGGCGGAACTTTCGCGGAAAGACATTGTTAGAAACGACCTTTCTTCTGCCTTTGGTACTGCCTCCGACAGTCGTAGGCTTTATCTTGCTGGTCCTGCTGGGTAAAAAGAGTTGGATTGGGTACCTCATGGAAAGCTTCTTCAATCAGTCGATCATATTTACATGGGGGGCCGCCGTTATCGCTTCGATCGTGGTGGCTTTTCCATTAGTCTATCAAACAATGAAAACCGGATTTTCCTCGGCCAACAAAGATCTGGAGGATGCGGGGAGATCAACTGGAGCAACCGAGTGGCAAGTTCTACGCTATATAACCTTACCTTTGGCATGGCGCTCTGTTACAGCAGCTTACATTCTTGGCTTCGCTCGAGGGCTGGGGGAATTTGGTGCAACGCTGATGATAGCAGGCAACATCCCCCACAAAACCCAAACTTTGCCTACCGCTATCTATATTGCTGTTGAATCTGGTGATCAAACCCTCGCATGGTGCTGGGCAGGAGCCATAATTATTATCTCATTCGGATTAATGCTGTTTGCTAGCCACAAAACCAAGAGTTAGAGATATCCTCCTAGGTCATCGCATGGATTATCTTTAGCTATATCCGTACCCATTTGGCTCCCAGCCAAGTATGAATGTAATACCACATTTCCCCGTTTGGAGACTTCCATTCGCGTGAAGCGGTGACGGTTTGCGGGGTGAAGGTAAGCACATGCGTTGTCAACGGTGTGTCCAGTGCAATGGATGCAGCAGTCAGTTCAAGACTAACATCATTCAGCTTTACCCCGAATTTGGCATCGTTATCGAAGTCACCGGTCAAGTGGGATGAGATTTCTTTGGCTAAGTTGATCCACTTACCAGAACCGTCCGATACAACAAAGTACCAACCGTGTAATTCTCCAATCGCATGCACAGTTTGCGGCTGCTGAAGCTCTGGTAACTCGACGCTATAAGGGAATGGTAATTTGAAATAGTGAAATGGGACAGGAATGTCCAAATTAAGGTCTACCTTCTCTACACCCTCAAACCCCAGTCCATGGGAATCATCTGCATGTATCCATCTTATTCCTTTCGATGTATCAACCTTATACCAAATGCTTGGAGGAACCATTCGCGCTTGCTGGTTATACTTCTCGATAGGCTTCACGATCTGAGGGGGCAGCTTCGGCTCGTCAGTCAACGGTTTCTCGAAAGGCAGCATATAAACCTCAGTCTCCTGTTCAATCGATATCATTCCTTCGACCTGAGAACCTTTGTATTTTTCTGCATAATGATACGGGCGAATCCACTTGTCTCCAAGCCACGAGGTTTTAATTAAATACCACTTATCATTGGAGTAGCATGGCGTATACGGGTCGCACACAGAGATCGAGGCAATCGCCTGAACCGTTTGGGGAGAGAGTTTGTACTCGGTCTTCTTCATCGTTGACGCAGAGTCATACAGGTCTGTTTCCTGTTCAAGTAAAGTCAGCTTTTGCTCCTGAAGCTCCATTTGTCCGTATTTGTACGCGCCTTCCTTCAAATTAATCCATGCTACTCCAAGCCATGTCATAACCGGCACTTTATCCATACGAGTGATACCCAGCAGAGTGCTGCTCTCGATCGGAGCTAGGTGGACAGACTGGAAGGCGCTAAGCGAGCCGATGGCCTCATTCGATCTTGTGTTCTTGCTTGCATATAGCGTAAACTCGTCCAACAAGGTTACATAAGGCATGGCACTTGGTGCAGCGAGCTCCTGCTCAGCCCTAGAGAGCTGCGGCGCGGACAGGACACCTATGGCTGCGGCCAGCAGCAAGGTTAACCATTTGGTCAAACTAATCATCTCCTTTCGATAATTAGACGTACGTTTTACTAGAAAGTTACCCCTCAATTGCGACTTAATCAACGCACGACAAAGCGCCCCACCGATTATCGGATAAGGCGCTCAACGTTATTACCGATATTCCAAACTATTTTCCCGTGGCTATCTCAACAATATTTTGGACAATATGATATATGATAAACGAGGCAAAAACGAGCACAGAAATCGTCGCGTAAATTCTCCGAGGATTCTGGTACCACTTTGGAAATTGCTCGAGTCGTTTAGGTGATTGAAAGCCTTGAACGATATCACCATGCTTAATCGCTTCGTTAAAAGGTGCTCTTTCTTCAGTGGCAACCTCATTGCTTAGTTTCTCAGTTTGATGCAGAGTCTTGTCATTAAAGGGGTTGTAGGAAGTATCCTTCATATTTGACCTCCTTCACGTTAATATCCTTATTATACCATTTTATTACAAGCAATTTAAAATAGTCAGCAATAAAATAACCAGCTTACGCCTTACGTCCTACCCAAAATATATAAATTTATCTATTAAAAAAAGCCATATTGAAAACTCTCAACATGGCTCTTCCTATTTTTCATTCTAATTCAATCTGCCGGGCGTTTTGTTAACTTCAAAGTTAGTCGTATCGCTATAGCTCTCACCCATGGCCTGATAATTTGACGGAACTTCTTCATCTGTCTGTTCCACATGATTCGAGATAGCGTTATCCGCGTTCTCTTCCGGATTCGAGGTTATGGCCCAGCTAACTGGACGTCCAAGCTTCTTATGCAATTCCTTTTGATCCAATGAAATCCCTCCGTTATCCATCACAAAATACACTTCAAGTTATTGTGACTCAATGGAGCGTATTTCATTCCAGACCTTGGACAGTCATGTCCCTTCTTCTTTAACAATGCTATTGTCGATATATCTGTAAGCCGCCGTATTATATGGAAACCTCGAAATCTTTAACATAAACAGCGGTACCCTTAACCTCTATGCCATACCTATCATTGTTTCGTGTTACTGTTACGTGAATTCTGCCATCCCTGCCCATTTCATGGCCTTGCTCAATCAAAAGATTGAGTGGATAGTCAGCTTCCTCGTTCATATATTTGGCATAATAAGCCCCCATTACACCTGAAGCGGTGCCAGTAACCGGATCCTCAATCGTGCCGGAATAGGGAGATGAAAATGACGAGCATGCATGTGCGCATTCTCATCGTATGTTTCTAAGCAGAAAGGATGTACCGAGGCCTTCGGCATATCTTGTAATACCCCTGGAAATTGTTTATTATTCGGTTTCATTGCTCTGAAAGCACTAAGGTTATTAATCGGGACTAACAACGTCCATATGCCAGTGCTTCCATAAAGTGTTGGTAGATTGGTTTCGATATCTTCTTCTTGAATCCCCATGGCAGATGCCAAATCTTTCAGTGAACCATTGAAGTCTTGAAATTGCGGAGGGGCTTGCTGCATCGTTATGTAAATCCCTTTATTCAGTTGTGAGTCAAGTCTAATCGATAATACACCCGCTTTTGTTTCAATCGTCAATTTTGTTTGATCTCCAAGCAGCCCTTTTGTTTTCAATGCATAAATGGTTGCCATTGTAGCGTGACCACAGAGGTTCATTTCATGACCAGGTGTAAAGAATCGAATCTTGAGATCAGCTTTTTCGGACTTAAGTGGGAAAGCCGTTTCATTAAAACCAACTTGTTCTGCTATTTTTTGCATGTCATCGTCAGAAAGCTTTTCGCCATCCAATACGACGCCCGCAGGGTTACCCATGTTAGGAATATGACTAAATGCATCGTAATGATAAACCTTTATTGTTTTCATATCGTACACCTGCCTTTTCACAGTAAATCTTCTTATACCAATTATATGATTTTTTTCCTCCTCAAAAAAGAAAAGCTGCCGCGGCAGCTTCCAACGTTATAACCAGCCATCTAACGACTCCGGTAATTCGATTGCCGGACATCTTGTTTCACACCAAGTATCCGATCAATCTCAATCTGTATACGAGTAATCCCCTCAAGACAGACTTCCAAATTTATTTCGCATTCCATCTCTTTTTCCAAAGCCAGAACCGCCGATAACAACGGCTCCGCGTAGAAATTGGCTGCAATGCCTTTCAGCGTATGAACCATTCTGCGTGCAGTCGCATTCTCCTGATTGACGATAAACGGGAAAAATTGCTCCGAGAAATTACGGTAATCCAGCTTAAACTTCTCTATCATATATTGAAAAATATGTATCTTATGATCAATATTTCGCATGATTTGCGTGGTGTCTACACCCTCGATTTCAAATAACCAACTCGGATTTAGCCACTTCTCCAGCATATCGGAAAGCTGCTTATCATCTACTGGTTTAATCAGGATGTCATTCAGCCCAAGTTTAAGAATTTCCAGACGGTCCTGCATCATGACATCTGCTGTTAGGGCAATGATCGGGATCTTATTCATCAGTTTAAGCTTCCTCAGCCGATGTGTGGCCTCATAGCCATCCATCTCAGGCATATGAATATCCATTAGAATAAGCTTCCATTCCTGCTGATCAACAAGCTCCAGGACTTCATAGCCATTCTGCGCGATAACCGCTTGGTAACCCAATTGTTCAAGAAGGCCAATAATCACCAATTGATTAATTTCATTATCCTCTGCAACTAAAATACTACCTTTGGGCATGGACGACGAGTTGCTTACTTCAATGGAATTGTTTGCAGAAGTTTGAGATGCTTCCAGTCTACGTTGATTTAAAGCTTGCAAACTTTTCCGCAAGGTCAGCCTGCTGACAGGCTTAACAATAACTGCATCCGCTTTCAGCTCCGAGGGCAATTCGGACATTTCCTCCCTGCCTTCAAGTGTTGTAAACGCAATCACTCTCGTCTGCGAGCGATCTATCGAATCTAAGACATGGCGCCAAGTGGCGGGATGCTGCATTTGATCCATTTGCATATCCAAGAATATATAGTCATTTGCAGGCTTGTCCGCGCTCTTATGTTCCAAAGAAGCAAATAAATCAGATGAAGATGTAACCGTATCCACATGATATTGAAAGGAACCAAGAAGCTCCGATATATGCTGCGCTACAACTGGATGATCCTCAGCTACGAGAACACGGTTATTCCCCTGCGGCAGCCCAACAAGCTTGTTCAGGCGCTTCGCCTCTTCCCTTGCGTACCCTTTTGTGCCAAACATCAGGCTAAAATAAAAGCGGCTGCCTTCCCCAAGGACCGTATCCACCTGCAAAACGCCCCCCATAGACTGCACCAAATGCTGGCATATGACAAGTCCTAACCCGGTACCACCATACCTGCGGCTTATGGATGTATCTGCTTGCGAGAACGGTAAGAACAGCTGCGATAGCTGCTCCTTAGAAATGCCAATTCCAGAGTCTTCCATCGTAAATGAAACAACGACCCCTTCGTCTACATATTTCTCGACCCGAACTTTCAATCGGATATAGCCTTGCTTGGTAAATTTAATCGCATTATTAGATAAATTAATCAGTACTTGTTCTAGACGAAAGGAATCCCCGCTAACGATATCCGGTAAATCTGCTGGTGTATCCAGCATAATCTCGATTCGCTTCTTGCCTATAGAAACGCTGACCAGATCGGCAACCTTTTGAAGCGATAGTTCTAGTGAGAAATCCACCATCTCTAAGGTCATTTTACCTGCCTCTATCTTCGAAAAATCAAGAATATCGTTAATCGTTGCAAGCAAGACATTCGAGGAACAATCAATTTTTTCCAAATAGTCCTTCTGAATCGCCGTCAATTCTGTCCGTTGTAAAAGTAATGAAAGTCCAATAATACCATTCAAGGGTGTGCGTATTTCATGACTCATCCTAGCTAGAAACTTACTCTTCGCCCTGTTCGACTCATCTGCTTCTTCCCGCTTCTTCAAGTCGGTTATATCATGTACCGTACCGGTGACGCCGGTGATCTCTGTTTTATCCTCATTGTATAAAGGGGACAAGGTGACGTTATACGCATGTTGATTGCCATCCGGAAGCAGGAAGTTAATCGCAAATTGCTGCGTTTTCCCCTTCTCAATCGTTTGTTCGAATATCCGCTCCCACTTCTCGGGTTCATCCATTTGGACCAGATCCGTTAATTGCTGTCCCCTTACTTGCTCATACTCTAGCTGAAAGGTCTGATACATTTTGTAGTTCGTAGAGGAGATGCTTCCGTCCAGGCGAAATCTGAAAATAAAGTCCTCCGAATTTTCCACTAACGTCCGATATTGCTCATCTCTGACTCTCGCTTTGCTCTGCGCTGCACGATGTTCGGTCACGTCCACGGCAGATCCAATCACTTCATTGACGGAACCATACTTATAAATGGGTTGTAGATTAACAAGGATCGTGGAACCACTGCTATCGTATTCATACGAGACTCGTTCACCCTGCCAAGCTTTATCATAATGCTGCTTTACGAATTGTTTAAACTCTTCACTTAATACATGGATTTCGTCCAATTTTTTGCCGATGAATTGACTAGGTCTCAGACCAAGATGATAGACCAGCTGTCCTTCAAATAGGATGTAAACGTATTGATCCCGGTGTTTATGGAATTTAAACGTAAAGCCTGCCTGAAAGCGCAGCATATCGATTAGTTCCTGTTCCACTTGATAGATCTGCTGTTTATACTCACGAGCACGGACTAAATATCGCAGAAAACAAGCAACAAGAAACAAACAAACAAGCTGAATGATAATATATCTGTAAAAGATATCAAACGGTGTTCGATAAACAAACCATAGCATCGTATAATAGGACGGGTAGAAAATGACTCCTCCAAATAACCATTTAAGCCAATATGAACGCGTTTTTGCAAATATAATACTAATCCCCATGACAGCTATCACTCCAAATATCAGCTGCGGTATTTCTATGTTACCTTCAAAGATGTAGCGCCCTATCCATAAGCATACGAATGTAATACTTAAGGAGATGAATCCTCCTAGATAAATTGAAAGCAGTAAGGCTACTCCGCGAAAGTTAATACTAACGTGATCATCAACGTTGACACTGAAGTGTAAGAGGACAAAAACTAACATTCCATAGGAAAGCCCAATGAAAACCTTATAGAGCCAAGCAGGCTTCTGATTCAGTTTCATCGTTCTGGAAAGCTGTTCCACGAATAATACAAAAATCGTTATAATAGCAAAATTGGTAATCAAAGCGTCAAGCAGAGTAATCACCAGCCTATATCGACTTAGAATGTAGGATAATCACGCTATCCTGTTTGTTTGGTTTCTAGATGCAGCATTTCCTCTATACGCTTCGCCTTGACCGGCTGGCTGAAATAATAGCCTTGGACCAGCCTGCAGCCGCACTCCCGCAGTACTTGAAGCTCCTCCTCTGTCTCCACACCTTCCGCTACAACGAGAAGATTCAAATTTCTAGCCATCGTAACCATCGTGTTTACGATTACCGCATTCACTTGTTTATGTATCAATCCCTTAATAAAGGATTGGTCAATTTTCAATTTATCAATGGGAAAATCTCTGAGATACCCGAGTGAGCTATACCCTGTTCCAAAATCATCCATCGCGACGCGAACACCCAGCTTCTTCAGCTGACGAAGCGCATCTGCGGCCAGTTCAACCTGCATACTCATACTTTCGGTAATTTCGAGTTCTAAGTACTTGGGCTGTAAGCCTGTTTTCTCCAAAATAGTCTGAATCATCCGGCTAAGTCGGCTATCGTTGAACTGTCGCCTGGACAGATTAACTGCAACAAACACCTTGGAAAGGCCCGCCTCCTGCCACCGCTTGTTCTGCATGCAGGCTTCCTTCAGCACCCATTCTCCAATTTCATGAATAAGACCGCTTTCCTCGGCTATAGGGATAAAATCAGATGGAGGCACATGACCCAAAGTAGGATTATGCCAACGAATCAGGCTCTCAAGTCCTACAATTCGATTCGTATATACATCA
This sequence comes from Paenibacillus alginolyticus DSM 5050 = NBRC 15375, assembly GCF_000422905.1. Taxonomy (GTDB): domain Bacteria; phylum Bacillota; class Bacilli; order Paenibacillales; family NBRC-103111; genus Paenibacillus_E; species Paenibacillus_E alginolyticus. The sequence continues at coordinate 33,339 of NZ_AUGY01000036.1, read as the reverse complement.
ACCACTGGTTGATAAACAAGATGGAATTCCTGATTGTTAATCGCTCTTCGCAAGTGAAACTCGATATCCATCCGCCTTTGGAACTGATCTTGTCTATGTGGCTGGGGGGCAGAAAGCACGGTTTCTGCAATTCCTGTTGAAAAAAAGTGAGAGTCATAGATGCCTTGAATCCCGTTTTGAATAGCCATTTTGCATCGTTCTAGAAAATAAGAGGTCACAATTTTATTCGTCAATTCCTGGGTTAACATTTCTTTATGAAAATAATCTGCCGCACCTAAGCGCATCGCTTGAATGGTCTTCATAGAACCTTCGGGTGTATGCGTACTAAGTACTACGACAGGAATAGGACTATGATTCATAATAAGATGAAGTGCCATTAGTCCATCTGAGTTAGCCATATCTAAATCAATGATGACCAAATCCGGTTTACTAGCCAAGATGCAATCAAGGACAGTATTTCCGTGCTTCGCCATACCTGTCATTACGAATTGTGTATCTTTCTCGATTAAGGCTCCTACTACTGATCTTAATTCACTTGAATCACTTACAACTAGAACACCATACCCGTCCAAAAGACCCATTTCCCTCCACCCTTACAAGCAATAAAATACGCATTATCTCTATTATACTTTCCACTTATTAGGTTACTTGCATAGATGGTATGAATTCCCCCTTTTAATTTCGCTAATAATTTACTAACAATTTCTCTTAAAATGTCAATGATAGCGGTTTACTCTTAAATTTCGACACCGTATAATAGAATTAATGAGTAAAGTGTTAGCGTGTGCATTCCCTCTGTTCATTTCACGAATTTTTGAATTGGAAAATTTAGCTTAGTTAGGGGGAGTTTCTAATGGACAGAGTTCTACTAATTGAGGACGATGATATTATCGGTGAAATGATTTGTATGTATCTGAAGGAGGAAGACTTCCTAGTCCTAAGGTCCCACAACGGTCAGGAAGGCCTTGCAGCCTTGCATGAATTCGAACCGGATCTCATTCTTCTCGATCTTAATCTTCCTGACTTTGAAGGAATTGAGCTGTGTACTTCCCTACGGAACATAACGCCTGTGCCCATTATTATCATTTCATCTAACTCCAGAGTGAGCGAAAAGATCGAAGCATTCACTGTAGGTGCTGACGATTACTTAGTCAAACCATTCAGCATGCATGAGATGAAAGCCAGAATACAAGCCCTTTTACGTCGTTTCAAACTGGGACACCCTACAGAGACGCCAAAACTTCAGGCCGATCATGAAGTTACCGTACCAGCCACGGATTTAAACATTAATTTGGAAAAAAGAACGCTCTATGTTCGAGGCGAGTCCATCGAAATGACGTTCTCCGAATTCGAGCTTATCCGGCTGCTGTACGAGCACCCCGAACGTGTTTACCGCCGAGAAGATCTCATAAATGCCTTACGTGGTTTCGATTCCTACATAAACGACCGTGCCATTGACGTTCATATTACGAATTTGCGCAGAAAAATTGAAGTTAATCCCAAAGAACCGAAATACATAAAAACCGTGTGGGGCGTAGGCTATAAATTTGTCATGTGACGATGGGATGTTCCTAAAGGAGAAATAAGCGCCTTTTGGAGCTTCTATTTGCGCAGAAAGTGGTTAATGGCGCGGAATAAGAGCCCTTAGAGGCTCTTATTTGTCGTTGATAGGGTGAGGATGGCATCCGATTTAGGACACCTCTTAGTACACAAAAGTATTCATTCTGGCTTCATCTTGCTTCGCCTCAACCTTCACAAACAACCTCTTCAAAAAATCCAATGTAAACAGCAATCCTTGCATCTATTCCCCCTACCCCCTCTAATTTCATTCCCGCTGTGTCGTAAAACAATGCAATTTGTTGAAACTAGATCTTTATACAAACTTTTACTAATTTTTAGCAAAAATTGGTTGACATAGAAATCATTGATCCTTTAGTATTGGACTTCTGAGACCACGCTAGGGGATAACCAAACTATGGAACAAATGGGTGAGATCTTATGCACAGTAATAAATTAATTTTGGATTTAGGAAGTCATAGTGCCAAAGTGTTCAGGAAATCAAATGATCATATTGAGCAAGTGGATGTTCTAACCTGGGAGCTTCTGGAGAGCGGGGTGGACCTGCCGTCTATTGAAGGTACTTTAAAGTCTTTGCTTTCTACGCAGGGCTCCTTTATCGAAGGCCTTGGCCAAGGAGACATCGAAGCTATTGGTACAGAAGCGATGCGAAGATCACCTCTTTTGTCCGAACATATGCAGGAAGTTTGTAGGAATTTGAGGATTGCTTACAGAACCATTAGCCAGAAAGAAGAAGCTGACTTGCTGAAGAAAGCGATAGCCGAATCGGATATCCCCAGTGACCTTGATGTCATCAATGCCGGGGGAGGCAGCATCCAGGTTATCACAAGTGAAAGCGAAGCTCCTTATCTGATTCCCTTCGGCATTTCGGATCTTAACCAACAATTCAACTTGCTTGGACCTCCAGAACAAAGACAGATTGCCACTTGTATCAAATGGCTTTCCTGCCGATTGCCGGCTTCCTTAGAGCAGTTTGCTTATACGGGCGGTGAGAAAACGTATTTGCGTCATTTTCAGATCGAGCTTGAGGATGATCTGTATTGCCATAGAAGTGATTTCACTTTACTAACCAGACAATTGGCAGCTCAGGACCTCCAAACCCTAGAAGCTAACTCTCCCTTCGATCCCAAATGGATGCGCGGGGCCATTGCCTCTAATTGTGTCGTTCTTGCTGGCTTGATCAAATCGGGCGCAACCAAATTCATGCCATCGGATCTCAATATCGCTCATGGATTTATCAGGCAGTTGTAAATATTCCCACTTTTGCAGCAGTCATATATAATCATTAGAGAACATTATACGCAAATAGATAAGGTGGGTTTACTCGCATGACGAAGATAATGAATGCCGTTATGATCAAGGAGTATGGAGGGATCTCAGGGATTGAATTTGGCGAGACTGCCATTCCTGACATAAACAGCGGTGAGGTGCTGATTAAAGTACATGCCGCCTCCATTAATCCCGCCGACTTATTATTTCTGCACGGACAGTATGGCATGCAACGAGAGCTGCCTTCGGTTGGCGGCATGGAAGGATGCGGAACGGTTGTCGCTACAGGCAACAGCCTTGTCGCACGTATGTTAAAAGGGAAGCGTGTCGCCTTCGTATCCGAAGTTTTCGGCTCCTGGGCACCCTATACGAAAGCGAGTGCAATGACCTGCATGATGCTGCCAGATCATGTGTCCGATGAACAGGGTGCTGTCTTCTTCGTCAATCCGGCAAGTGCCATGGCCATGGTGAAGATAGCCAAGCAGCATAAATCCAAAGCCATCGTTCAAACAGCCGGTGCGAGCGCCCTTGGCAGAATTCTTGTGAAGCTCGGCCAAGAGCATGGTATTCCTGTGATTAGTGTTGTTCGCAAGGAAGAACAAGAACTGCTGCTGAGAGAAATAGGCGGAATGCATATCGTCAACAGCAGCTCAGCTACCTTCGCGGAGGACTTAAAGCGTAAGACGCATGGGCTTGGAGCTACCGTGTGCTTTGATGCCGTAGGAGGCGACTTAACGGGCCTCGTGCTATCGGCTCTCCCTGATGGCGCTACCATTTTCCAATACGGCCTTCTAGGCGGAAAAACGACAACGATCAACGCGGATGATCTTGTTTTTCGCCGGAAACGTATCGCCGGATTCTGGGCATCCGATTGGGTGAAAACGCAATCTATTTTTGAACTTCTCTCCCTGCAGGGCTCAATGAAAAAATCAATTGGATCACATATCCAAACCGAGATTAGCCAAAACTTCCCGATGAGTCAAACCGTTGATGCCATCCAGCAGTATACGGCCAATATGACTTCGGGCAAAGTGCTACTGCTGCCTGTCTAGATATTGACAAATAATAAGCGCATGCGCCATTTAGGCGGCATGCGCTTATTTCTCCGGCAACAATACCTCCCGCGTGTCCTTGGCGTTGCTGCAGCTCGTGCTTTAGCAAAGCGGGCAGCACTAGCTAACTTTCAATTTAGACACCAATTTGCTAACCGTAGTGCCCTGAATCAGAAGAGAAAAGACCACATTGCTGAAGGTCATGGCTAGCAATAAGTCACGGCCTTCAAAGGACGGAGACAAACTCAGGATCAATGCAATGGATAAGGAACCCTTCAAACCGCCCCAAGCGATAATAGGCTTCCACGAACTAGGGATAGAACGATCCATAAGCAGACTAACGTAGACAGCAATGAACCTGGCAGCTACAACAATCAGAATGCTCCCGCCAATCTCCAACCATTTATCCGTAAAATTTATATTTGAAATTTCTAGCCCTACCATTAGGAAAATTAACGCATTGGCTATAAAAGCAATCACTTCCCAGAAGGAGTCCATCTTATCGAGTGTAAGGTCGGACATCCCAATCTTTTTCCCATATGTCCCCAATATTAGACCCGCGAATACGACGGAAATCACCCCAGAGAGGTGAAACATCTCTGCCATTTCAAAAACACCATAGAAAAGAACGATGGAAAGTCCTATTTCAACCAAATAATTATCGATTTTCGAAGTAATTTTCGAGGCAATGAATCCTCCGACCATACCGATAATGATGCCGCCGAGGACAACTTTCACGAATTCCACAGCACCTTCCATGATCCCCGAAGCACTGAGAACCGTTGTAACTGCTGCAATCTTGAATAAAACAACGGCTACACCATCATTGGCCAAACTTTCGCCTTCAACAATCGTGGACAGCTTTTCATTTAATCCCATGGCTTTAAAAATACTTAGCACCGATACAGGGTCTGTCGCAGCCATTAGAGCACCGAACACCAAGGACTTTTGCAAAGAAAGGCCTAACAAAGCGTTACAAAGTCCTGCGACTAGCACAAAAGTAATGAAAGTTCCTAACAATGAGAGTAAAAGAATCGGTCGTTTATTCGCTTTTAATTCTTGAACATGCAGCTTAAGGGCCGCATCCCCTATTAAAGCTGACAGAAAGATCAGAATGACTGCTGTTTGAAAGACATGATCCGATGCGACATATGTTTTGATTTCATCCAAAGCATGAATCGGTATGACCCCCAACAATAGCCCGGCAATAACCAGTAAAGTTGGATACGGTTGTTTCATCTTGTCCGCGATGTAGGCGACTGCGACGGCAATAGTGAGTAGTGCAAGCCAATAATGGATCATTGAGTCCCTCCTCTAGAACAAAAAGCGGATTCAACTTCAAACCGAAGGGATCCGCTTGTTTGTGCTAGATTTCCGTGAGTATGGTGAGAATAACGGGTCTCCTGCCCGTCTTTTCATAAAAGAGTCTTCCAAGAACTTCTTTTACATTTGTTTTAAGCACATTCCATTGATTCACGTTTTCTCTTTGAAGCCTGTTTATCGTTTCTGTTGCTAGCATATTCGCTTGATCCATCAGGTCTTCCGACTCTCGAACATAGACAAACCCGCGGGAGATGATATCCGGACCTGACAAAATTTTACCGTCACTTTTACTAAGCAGGAGGACCACGATCAAGATACCATCCTCGGCCAGTTGTTTACGGTCACGCAGAACAATATTGCCAACATCCCCTAATCCATCGACTAAGGTATTCCCCGCGTACACTTTGCGGCTCTGAGTTGCCACTTCATTCTTAATATCCACGACATCGCCATTATTCAAAATGTAGATGTTAGCCGGGTCCACGCCGACGCCTTCCGCCAAAATACGGTGCTGATGAAGCATTCTAAACTCGCCATGAATCGGAATAAAATACTTCGGCTTCATCAGCGTGAGCATTAACTTCAGCTCCTCTTGGCTCCCGTGCCCGGATACGTGCATCCCAGTAGCTGAGCTCGAACCATAAATCACTTCAGCCCCTAGGCTAAATAAATGATCGACAGTCCGCGATACATTGCGTTCATTACCCGGAATCGGGGATGAGGACAGAATAACGGTGTCTCCACGCATGATTTCTACCTGACGATAATTCGAACGGGACAATCGCGATAAGGCAGCCATCGGTTCCCCCTGACTACCGGTGCATAAGATCGCGATCTGATCGGAAGCCATCCGATTGACTTCTCCCGCTTCCACCAGCATCCCATCAGGAACCGTTAGATAGCCGAGCTCGGAAGCAATTCTCACAACATTGACCATACTGCGTCCTAGTAAGGCTAATTTCCGATTCGTTGCCTGAGCAGCATCTACGACTTGCTGAAGCCTATGAACATTAGAGGCAAATGTAGCTATGAACACTTTTTGCTTCGCTTTATGGAAGGCATCCTCAATATGCTTGCCTACAAGACTTTCTGAAGGTGTGTAGCCAGGGCGCTCGGCATTCGTGCTTTCTGATAAAAGAAGTAGAATACCGTTTTTCCCAATATCCGCCATTTTATGAATATCAGGGTATTGATTGCCCACTGGGGTCAAATCAAATTTGAAATCTCCCGTATGTACGACCGTTCCTTCAGGTGTACGAAAAACAACCCCTAAGCAATCAGGGATACTATGATTTGTTTTGAAAAAGGTAGACGTGATTTGTCCAAGCTCAATGCTCGAATCGGAGTCAATCTCAATAAATTGGGTATCCGCAAGCAGTCCAGACTCTCTCAACTTGCCTTCAATTAGCCCTAGCGTAAGTCGAGTTGCATAAATAGGCATGTTCAATTGTCTTCGTATATATGGAATGCCCCCGATATGATCTTCATGTCCATGCGTAATAATCAGTGCGCGAACTTTATCGCTATTTTCGAGCAAATAGGTAATATCCGGAACGATTAAGTCAATTCCGAGCAAGCTTTCATCCGGAAACTTCGAGCCGCAATCAATGACAATAATATCATCTGCGTATTGCACCACATACATATTTTTACCAATTTCGTTGATCCCGCCTAAAGAGAAAACAGATAACTGATTGTCTGTCTTGCTCACCTGAAAAGCCCCCCCAAATTTACATATCCGCATTAATTTTTCCAGATTAGGGATAACCTATACACCAAAATTTCTCCGTCAAACCAAGGATAAACGACTTCGTCGTCCCACTGGGACGAGCGCGTTTGTCAAGGTAGATGCAAAGCAAAAGTATAAAACTTATACTTTCTTATCTACGCACAAAAAGAGGATCCCATGTGGAATCCTCTTTATTACAATTTATTAGACCAGGGTAGCAACAGCATTCGTTCGCTTTCTGGCATAGCCCCGATAAATAAAAGCGAAGACGATGGTCAATATGGCGATTCCGACCATGCCCCAGATGAGATTGTCGAACGCCCGCTCGGTTGGCAGTGACTTCTGCCAGACGAGTGCACTCCCCGAGATGGCTACGGCGAAAGCCCCGCTGAAAAATTGCAGCAGCTGAAATAAGCCCATACCGGAGCCAATCCGTTCCTTCGTCAACTGCCGGGATAGCTCGTTGGAGACCGCACTGGAGATAGAAGTGATGCTGATACTCGTCAGTATATAGACGGCGGCAAGCCCATAAAAGGAATGGACGGCAGTTAGCGCCAGCAAAACGGTCGAAAACAGCAGCAACCAAGGCGTGTAGCGGAGGAGCGCGCCGTTACCGTATCGGTCGATGAGGCGGCCAACCCTGTTGGATACCAGCATGGCAAGAAGCGCACCTGGAAAGAGCACAAGACCCGATACAGCCGGTGTTAAACCGAAGACTCTGGCCAGCATTTGCGGGGCGAGGAACAAGAAGGCGAAGCTGATCATGTAGGCGCTAATGCCGATAGCACCAAGCGCCAGATAGAGTCTGTCGCCGAATAGCGCGGGCAAGACGAATGGATTCGTCGCTTTGCGGATGCGCACCGCGAATAATGCCAGGGCAATCACGCCGACAACAAGTGCAACCGTGCTCTTGGATGTGAGGAAGAGCAGCAAACCTGTCGTGCCCATCCCGATCAGGACGGCGCCAATGAAATCGAACGAACCGCGCTCCGCTTTTTCACGGGGAAGTATGAGCAGGAAAACCGGGATCAGCAGCAGGGTTAGGCCGGTGATCACAAATAGGAAATGCCACCCCAGATACTGAACGATCGATCCGCCGACGACAGGACCTAGCCCAAGGCCAAGTGAGGCCGCTGACAATATGAACGACATGGCCATGCCTCTGCGGAAACGGGAATGTAACGAGTGACAAGCACAATTGCGAGCGAAGGAATAGCGCCAGCGCCTGCAGCCTGAATAAGCCTCGTGATAAGCAGCAGACCAAATCCGTCGCTGAACATGCCAATCACGGATGCCCCGCCCAATGCCAGCAGCGCCGCCGTGAACAGTCTTCGAATGGGCACGAAATCGGACAATCGGCTGAAAGTAATCGATGATATAGCAAATACGATGGAGTAGCCCGTCACGACCCATGAAGCGGTCGAGGGGTTAAGAGCGAATTGTACGGCCTCCCCATTCAAGATGTTCTATCCCACGCTAGCTAAACGATATGCTGAAGTTTATCTATAATCAATTTCGTTACTGTTTAGCACGGCGGCATACGCATGTCAATGAATGATTCCAAATAAATCCAACACCATTTCATAGATAAGCTATAACAAAAATCACTGCTCCCAACAACAAAAAAAGCTACCATATGTCTATGATAGCTAAGAATTGTTGTAGGGGAAGTGCTTATCTATGAAAAAAGAACACATTATTCACTTTAAAGTTATCCACAAGGATAGCATCCAACTTTTAAGAGGGCTCATATTCTTGGAAGAAAATCAAAAACCTACCTTATATGATTTTCAACAATGTTTAATAGACTGCGGTCACGATGTTCGTATTGAAAATACAGAACAAGCTATTTTCAAAGCATTCAAACCGGGGGAGCAGTATTGGATTCAGATTTTAAGAGACCAAGAAAACAATACAAGAGATTTGAATGTCGAGAATTTAGCTAAAAATTTTATGAAAAACGAGCCTACAGTCTAGTAATGATTAGTTAATAATCACTACTAGGCTGCTGATCCCCCTTGTCCAACCCTCAAAGCCACTGCGAGAAAAAGGCGTGTCCCGCAGCGTGAAATCCCGGGGGCAGCGCATGCCCCATGAACGGGTGAACCTCGACCGTTTTGGTAACTGATGCGATCCGATTATAGGCGGCGAAGATCGCCTCGGGTAAGCAGGTCGTGTCCTTCAGTCCTACCGTCACATGCACGGGCAGCGTAATTCGATGGGCCAAATTCATGATGTCGAAATAACTAAGCGTCCGCAGCACCTCGTCAAGGCGGTCCGGGAAGCGAGTTACGAATTCCGCAGCTTCGGTGAGTGAACTGACCGATTGCAGTATCCCCAAATCCATGTGGCACATATTCGGTACATGAGTGATTACAGCCCGTAGCTTAGGCTCCAAGGCGGATACAAGCAGTGCCAGACCGCCTCCTTGGCTGCCGCCAAAAACAAACACCCTCTCGGAGTTTATCTCCGGCATTGCCATCGCGCACCGTACAGCACGCAAGCCATCGATAGCTACCGCCCGATAATAGGAACTCTCCGGATCGAGAATCCCCTGTGTCACCCATCCCTTGGTCATGCCGTATTCTTGCGGCAGCCCGTTGCCAGTCTCCCCCCCTTGCCCCCGAACGTCGATGGCGAGAACAGCATACCCCATAAGCAGCCAAGCAGCATGATCCTCCGGTTGACCTTTGGAACCGGAATAACCGTGAAAGGTTACGATACAGGGAAGTGGATGACGCAGCTGGACGGAAGGCAGCATATACCAAGCATGAACAGGCGTATTTGCTGCACCCTCCAATACAACTTTGTAAACTTCGGCCTGTAGGAACGGGGAGGCGACCGGCTCAATCGAATATCTCACGGATTCTGCTGCTTCCCGGGAGACACGATCCCAAAAATCTTCCAGATCGGTTTGTGCCGTTAACTCTGGCACATACTGTTTCAACGAATGAATCCGTGTTTCTATTGCGTTCATCGCTACACTCCTCGTTTAAATTGTCCATTTGATTATACAATTTTCTACGAGATACCTCTACCACGGCGTCAATCTGCGGTACTGATCCAACGTAACTTTGCCGAGCAAATCCTCACCTTTCACGAATCGGTGCAGCTCATCGACGATGAAATCACAGAGCTCGCGCTTCAATATACCATGGAACCCGCCAATGTGCGGCAAGCATAACACGTTAGGCATCGCCTGCAGCTTATGATCGGCTGGCATAGGCTCAATGTCGTAAACATCAAGGGCTGCATGTATCCTGCCTTTGCTCAGTTCTTCCAAGAGCGCCTCTTCTTTCACAATAGGCCCGCGAGCCGTATTAATGAAGAGCGCCCCGTCGCGCAGCAGTCTTAGCTGTTCCGCGCCGATCATTCCTTGCGTGCGAGGCGTCCACGTATTGTGCAACGAGACGATGTCGCTGCGCTCGAACAGTTCATTCAAACCACAGAGCTCGACGCCCTGCGCAGCCGCTTCCTCCTTCGTACAGTAACTAGAGTGCAGCAAGATTCTCGTGTTAAAAGGCTGCAGCATCCGGATCACCTGCTTGGAGATTTCCCCGTAGCCGACTAGGCCGATCACTCTTCGCGTCACGCCGAGAATCGTATCGCGGTTGTTATTGCTCCACTGCCCCTCTTTAAGCCGATTGCTGTACCCCGCTAAGTCCCACGCTCCGGCAAACATCAATGAAAGTGCACACTCCGCAGTCGAGAGTGCGAGTACTTTATTGGCCGATGTTACGGCAATCGAAGTATCGAACACATCCTCTTTGACGATTGATGCTACACTGCCTGCTCCATGGCCGATAAACTTCAATCTCTCCGCGCGCGCGAGCACATCCGGGGTAAAGCGAGGCGAGCCCCATGAAGTGATGCAGGCATCATATGAACCAATTCGTTCCGATAGGTCCTCACTTGTAAATCTCTCATTCAAGGGAATAAAATCAACCTCCGAAAAGCTCGAAAGCTTATTCAGAGTGGACTCCTGCCAAAATAACTCATATAATCCAGCGTCAGCGATCGTAATTAATGTTTTCATCGACTTAACCCTCATTCCATTAGGCTTTGAAATAATTCACGCATAAATTCAACATACGCAGGAAAAATAGTTGCTGGCTCCATACCGGGAACTTGCAGCTCCTTGCGCCATTTGGTTTCCCACTCCAAGGAGTAATAGCCGGTGTATCCCGACTGCTCAAGCTGATCTACAATGGAAGCAATCGGCACCTGCCCCTCGCCGACCTGGGTGTACATCCAGTTCGACTCCATTGAATCTTCAAAAGGGACGCCGTCTTTGACATGTACATGAACGCACTGCGAGCCAAGTAATGCAATGGTCTCCACCGGCGTCTCTCCTTCTTCCAGCGGATGGATAATATCATAGATAACCGCACAATTCGCTCTGTCTACATCATCCAGCAGCTTGCGAAGCGAACGGCCAGTGGCGAATTCATTATGCGTCTCGATCCATACCTGCACACCGTAAGAGGCCGCGTAATCGCAAGCTTGCTTAATCTGGGTTGCGATTTCAAGATATGGAATAGCAGGAACTGGGTTATCCCTGCGGTTATTGAAGTAGCCAAGGAAAATCCGCACTCCGCCAGCCTTCAAATCACGAGCGAGCGAAACGACTTTTTTAAAATTATCGAATTGCTCGGCATCTCCTCTCTCGCCTGTGAAACATACACTTGAACCAATATTGGTGATTCGAATGCCCGCTTCCTCGAATTTCCGAATCGCCACTTTCCGCTCATCCTGCGCCATCTCGGCGGTTATGCCCCAGGCAGGCCCTTCCCTCAGCTCCATTCCGCTAAAACCGCATGCCTTGGCAAACGAAATCATTTCAGCCAAAGACCAGCCCTCGCAGGGGAGCGTGCTAAATGCCAGATGCTTCATATCGCTTTCCCCATTTCCTCCCAGATCTAGTGGGCAACTTAACTTCCTCCTATTATTGCAGCGAAACTCAGTAAACGCTTTCCCTTTTCCATGTTTCTTTTGCACAATTCCTCGAATCTGTGTACCATTATCTGTAGCTAATGAGTTACGGATGAATCTAGTGGAGGTCATTGTATGTCCGATTATCCAATCTATACTTACAAAGAGTTACTCGACGAGAAGTTTCCTTTTAAAATCGAAATTCGAACGCCACAGAATATGAATCGATTTCAACATGCTCACGAGCACCTGCAGCTGTGCTACATGATGTCCGGCAGTTGTCTTCATTGGGCGGCGGGCAGGCAATATGTGTTGACCAAAGGCGATCTCTTCTCGATCCCGCCCTTTCAAGAGCATCGCTTGGAACCCCGTGATTCGATGGATTTTGAGATGATACAGGTCGATTTCATGCCCCATGCGATTAATGAAAGCTTTCAGGATCTGGCGCAAATGCAGACGTTCGTCGATTTCGCCTATATCAGACCCCTCATTTCCGAAGCCGATCTGCTGCCCAAAATGTCGTTCCCTCCTCCTACACAATCCGTGGTCGAGAACTTGCTGAACGTCATTCTCTCGGAATGGGAGGAACAAGAAGAAGGCTACCGGCTAGCGATCAAGGCTGAGCTGCTGAAGCTTCTCGTCATTACCGGCAGGCAGTATAAACGCTATTCACAAACGCAAAGTCAGCATGAGCGCAACAGGGTGGCACATCACCGAGAAGCCTTCTATGAAGCTATCAGTTACATGGAAACGCATTACAATGAGGAGCTCCATTTGGAAGAGGTTTCCGCTAAAGCATTAATGGCACCATCTTATTTCAGCAATATGCTGAAGCTGGTGCGAGGCAAATCGTATATCGAGCTCTTATCAGCCATTCGTATTCAGGCATCCATGGAACTGCTAGGAGGAACGGACCTCAATGTTACCGAGATCGCTACCCGTGTGGGCTATAATCATATAAGTCATTTCAATAGAACGTTCAAGAAGCACGCAGGCGTAACGCCAGGCGACTATCGTAGGCATCAAGGCGGCCCGCTCATCGATATCGGCAGCCATGCGTTGGATTTAACACTTCGGATGATGAACAATTATGCACCAAAATGTGTTTTAGGCAAGGCTTACCACAAGCTTAGCCGCAAAGAAAACGCGGCAAATATATGGGGACCGTGGGACCCGAAAAAATTTACGGTGGAGGATTCCGCTTTCGGCTTCATAACGATGCAGAACGGTGCGACCGTTATACTCGAATCCAGTTGGGCTCTTAACTCACTTGACACTTTAGAGGCAAAAACGACGCTTTGCGGTACGGAAGGCGGAGCGGACATGCGTGACGGACTCCGCATTAACAGCGAAAAGCTGGGCAGAATGAATACGACCACCATCGATTTGAGTGCAGGCGGAGTCGCTTTTTTTGAAGGCAGCGCAGAGAGTTCAAGCGACATGGAAGCGCGGTTGTGGCTCGAATGTATCCTTCATAATACCGAGCCGTTGGTAAAACCGGAGCAAGCGTTTGTTGTCACACAAATATTAGAAGCCATATATGAGTCTTCGAAGACAGGAAAAGCCATTTATTTTGAGTAGCCTCATTTGAGACAATAGCCGCCCTGTTCAAGGGCGGTCACGTTTGCGTATGGAAATATTTGCGTACAATTGCCTAGAAAGTTTGTATAATTACCTAATAGAACTAAAACATGAACGATTTGCTCGAGTCAAAGGAGGAAGCCGGTGTGTTGCATGGACGCGAGGATAATTTGCGAGCTGAAACGCTTTACGTAGGGATGGCGCACCATAAGAAGCGTTTTCGAAATCCGCGTGAGTTGTTAAACACCTACATCATCCGGCTGCAGACAAGCGGTAGCTGTGAAGCGCTCATTGATAACGAATTTGTCGTGATTGAGCCTGGAGACCTGCTTATGTTTCGTCCAGGCGAAAAGTACGAGCTTATCTTGAAAGACAACAGTATCGATTACTATGTGATTTGCAATGGAACATGGATTGACCAGTGGTGGGACAATTTCTCACCTCCGCAAAAGACAAACATCCCTCTCGACGACGATCTTCTGAAATTGTGGAATCAGTTGGCGAAGGAAACGTTGCGGATGAATGACACCATCGAAGAGCTGACAGATTATAAGCTGCGCGTCTTTTGCTTAACCTTACAGCGCCTGCATGACATTGCCGGCATGGGAAAAACGTTAAGTCCATCCTACATCGCCTACCGGATTAAAAAATTCATAGATCAGCATGCGACAGAAGCTCTCACCTTGGAGCAAATTGCCAAACATGCGGGAATTAGTATCTCCAGAGCTGTGAATTTGTTTAAAACCAATTTCGGCCAATCCATCATGAGTTATGCCATTGAAGTCCGCCTTGCAGTCGCATGTGAACGCATTCGCTTCAGCGCAATGTCACTTGACTATGTCGCTAAATCAAGCGGTTTTAATAACTATACGTACTTCCATCGACAATTTCGCATGCATTTTGGGTTATCCCCCCGTCAATATAGAGAAGAACAACAGAAACGCTCGAAGCTTCGAATGGAACAATAAAAAGATCGCAGGGAAGTATGATTCACCTTTTCGGAACAATCAAGGTGATTGTCGTCCCTTTTTCCAATTCAGAATGAATAGCGATTTGACCGCCAATGCTCTTGGCTCTTTCCTCCATACTGAACAGCCCCACTCCTTTGGAGCCGCCACTGCGAACAAAACCTTTTCCCCGATCTTCGATGCGTACTTCAACAAACGATTCTTTATCATGAACGAACACGTTAGCTTCTGATACATCGGCATATTTGGCCACGTTGGTAAGAGCCTCCTGTATAACGCGGTATATGGTCGTTTCCTCCAATGCTCCCAATCGCTTACGCAAATTGCTATCCAGAATGACTCGTATTCCGTAATGCCCCGTGTAATTTTCTATATAGGTTCGAATGGCCGGCACTACACCTAAATCATCCAGAACAGAAGGACGGATTTCCCACGCCAAATTACGAACTTCCTCAATGATTCCGGAAACCACATGCCGAAGCCCGACTATTTCAGACTGCTCACTTTCCCCAATCACTCTATCCATCTGTATCAACAGTGAGAACAGACTCTGTCCGATGCCGTCATGGAGCTCACGCGAAAATTTTCTTCGTTCTTCCTCCTGAATTTGCATAACCTGCGACATCATAAGCTGCAGTTCTTCTTCGACACGCTTTAATTGCGTGACTTCGTTACGAATCGCAAGATACTGGTAGGGTTGCCCCTTCTCATCCACGAATGGCACAATCGTCGTATCCACCCAGTAGAATCCACCACTTTTTGCTTTATTTTTGATCTCTCCGCGCCACACCTTGCCAGAGGTGATCGTTTGCCACAAGAGGGTCATGAAATCCTTCCGATGATAACCCGAGTTAATAATTCGGTGGTCTTGCCCGAGAAGCTCAGCACGTGAATATTGGGAGATTTCGCAAAACTTATCGTTGACGTATTGAATTTTCCCTTTATGATCCGTGACGGCAACAATGGAAGATTCATCTAGGGCAAATTTTACATTGGACAGCTGCTTGAGAGACTGTTTCAAATCAGCTTGAAACAAAGAGTCTGTAATATACTCATCCATGCGCGCTATAAGCTCGGTTACATTTTCACCAATCACTTCCGGATACTCCCTGTTTTCATCCTTACTCAAAATTCAACAATCCTTTCTTCACCGCAAACTTGACCAACTCCGGTCTCGTTTTGAGCCCTAGCTTCTCCATCACATTGCTTTTATGCGATTCAACCGTTTTTACGCTAATAATCAATTGTTCGGCTATCTCTTTATTGGAAAATCCTTTGGCAATCAGAGACAGAACTTCCTTCTCACGTTCCGAAAGGGATTCGTAAGGACCTATATTTTCTCCATGCTTCAAGCGTTCTATATATTCACTCATCAGCCTTTTGGTTGCTGTAGGATACAAATAGGCGTTTCCTGATGCAACGGAGCGGATAGCTGTCAACAGCTCCTCGTGCGGAGCGCTTTTCAATATATACCCTGAGGCGCCGGCGTGAATCGCCCTAAACAGGTACTCGTCATCGTCATGCATGGTCAGAACCAGCACCGCCAAATCCGGCATCAGACGCTTCAATTCTGTTGTTGCTGTAAGTCCATCCATGCCATGGGGCATGTTCAAATCCATTAATACGACATCCGGCTTCAGCAATTGGGCTGCTTGAATACCTTCTTGTCCGTCTGCAGCCTCTCCGATAACTTCCATGCTGTGCTTACCATTCAGCAGGCTCATTAATCCCGACCTGACTACGGCATGATCATCAACTACCAGAATTTTCGGCATACCCATCCTCCAATAAATCGGCTAGAACTACCCTATCATTACTCCTATTGTATTACTAATAACAAATAAAATGAATTCCAGTAATGGAACTCATTTTGCTATTTCCCCTGTATTCTCCTTCAGATACCAAGCCAGCGTAGGAAGACCTTCCTGAACGACAAGGAGCTCGGCCTCCGTATATCTGGGCTGTGTTCTTTTGCCAATGAACAGCAAGCCTTTTATCAAGAGATTATCGGAATCCGTCAAAATTGGAAATACAGCTGCTGTCTGCAGTTGCTCGGCAAGTAGGACAGGGCAACTACGTCGCACTTGATCCGAATCAGGATGCGAGTCATCGAGCTTCACCCATCTGCCTAGGCGCAGGACGGAACCCGCTAATCCTTGGCCTGATTTAATCACCATTTGCTGATAGCGTTCATTCCTGCTGCCTGAAGCATACCTCCAACGAATGCGCTCGGCTTTGTCATGCAATGGCGCCAGTGCGATAAAATCACTTGACGTTAGGCTTCGCAAACGCTCCAGCTCTTCTATGATGTTTGCATCCCTATGAGCCATATAGGCCACCTCCATTTCCTTACGCACCAGAGCCGATTTATTTTAATTAACATTGTAGACGTTTCCACTCATCTTGTATGTCAGGGAAAACCCTGATTTAGCAATCAGGACATTGCGCGATTTCACCTGCAAATTACCTCAGGAGTCATCAGGAAAGTAAGGGATTAACTTGTGATTTATCTCACACCAAATAGGGAGTTTCCCCCCCAAAGATCAGCAGAACTCCCGATAAACAAAACCGTCTGAACCCGTTAAGATAGAGATAACAAAGAAACGTTGAGGAGTTGGTACAGATGGCTATTAACGGTATTCTCGCCTTTTTTTCTGAAGAGAATTTCCATAAATTACAAAGCATTATGTATGTGAAACATGCGGAGAAAGGTGATTATCTGTTCTGGGAAGGTGATGTCGCGGATAAATTGTACTACGTAATGAAAGGCGGAGTGCGCATCACCAAGCTGTCGGAAACGGGTAAAAGCTTTATCCTATCTCTGCATCAGACTGGTGATTTGTTCGGTCAGATCGATCCCTTTCAGAACTCTGTACAAAGCTATAGTGCAGAAGTAACAGAAGATTGTGAGATCGGGGTCATTCAACGAAAAGACCTCGAAGTCTTACTTTGGCAGCATGGGGATTTGGCCATCGAGTTTATGAAATGGATGGGGCTTATGCACCGCATGACCGAAACGAAGTTCCGTGATTTGATGATGTACGGAAAACCAGGCGCACTCTGTTCGTTACTTATCAGACTTAGTAATTCGTATGGCGTTCCAAACGGTGAACATACGCTGATCAATTACAAGATCAATCATACAGAAATGGCCGATATGATAGGAGCTACACGGGAAAGTGTCAATCGGATGTTGAGTGATATGAAGAAGGAAGATGCGCTTGAGATTCAAAATGGCCATATCGTGATTAAGGATTTAACCTATCTCCGCGATGTATGCCACTGCGAAAACTGTCCGAAAGAGATTTGCCGCATGTAACATTCCGTTTGAAATGGTCCATTAAACTAGGAAAAGAAGGATTCAAGGTCCGTAAGCACTTTTTCCGTTAAAGGAATTACGAGCTGTTCTTCCATCGTAAAGTGATCATTTAAGATTAAACAGGCCTGTATGAGATGTGCCGCAGCCTCAATCAGCTGTTTTTTGATGACAATTGGCGTTAAATCGATGATGGCTTCATGGAAGGTCTGGATAAATGAAATCGCCAGCTGGTGATCCTTTTCCAGCACCCAAAAGGAGGGAGTGATCGATGGAGCCGATTGTCGATGAAAATAATCAAGCAGAAAGGGAAACAGCTCCTGGTCCTCCCATTCCGCGTGGCGCTCCAGTGCCTCCACAAAATCAGCGGTTTGCTGCCTTAGTTGCTGCAAGACCTGAACGCCCTCCGCAGGATCATCCAGCAGGCTCACTTCCTTAGCGCTATGTTCGAGAGCCTTTAGCTGCTGTCTTAATTGGTTATGCTCTTCCTTCAGACGATCCGTGGCAAAATCAAGTTCATCTGGGTTGGATGAGGCTATTCCCAACATATAGGTTATTGAAAGTGGTGCCATATTCATCCCTCCAACATACGTCTTTTGCTTCTATATCTAGTATAAATGCTTTGCTGATTATCGCTGTGAGAAACATCACATCTACGTTTTCAAGATTCTGCTATATTTTTGGAAAGTACTTATTGAAAGAAATCATCACAGAAAAAGGCAGAATGGGGACTGACGAAGATGAAGAAATTTAAATTGAGCATAGTCAAGAAAATGGTACTTGGCATCACGTTAGTATCCACCGTAACCTATGGGACAAGTGCTTTTTTTATTTTTACCCTCCAAGGTTTATTTAAAGATTACATGCCGGATTGGCTGTTCATCTGGATCACCCTTTCTTTGGGTATTTTCTGGACAGGATTTCTGGGATGGATTGCGGCAAAATGGTTCATTAAACCCCTGCTGCAGCTTACAAACGCAGCTAACGAGGCTTCGGCAGGTAATTTGCAAATTACGATTACTCCAAGCAAATCTGATGATGAATTAAGAGCACTTAGCCTTTCTTTCTCGATGATGATCGGAAATTTGAGAGAAATCATTGATGGAATTTCTATCAACTTCATAGGAACCGATATGCATGTGGATGAATTGAGATCAGCGATTGGACATGCAGCAGCTCATGTGGAACTGATAACAACGACGATTGAAGACATCTCCCATGGAGCTGAACAGCAATCAAAATCCTCCGAAGCCATGTTCATGTCCGTCGAACAAATCATGAGAACCACGGATGAGATCAATAAAGAAGCCCACGAGGCTCGGCATTTAACGACGCAAATGATTATTACCATTAAGGATAGTGCAAGAGTGATTCAGTCTTTAGTTAATGGGATGCAAAGCCTTGCGATTTCTAATCAAGAATCTATACATACCGTGCGGCTTCTGGAAAGCAATGCGAAGCAAATCAGCGAGATTTCGAGCGTTGTTGGTGAATTCGCCAATCAAACGCATTTATTAGCCTTGAATGCTTCCATTGAGGCTGCGAGAGCCGGCGAGCACGGCAAAGGCTTTGCCGTAGTGGCGGGTGAAGTGAAGAAACTTGCCGAGCAAAGTTCGCAGGCGGTTCATGACATTAATCAGCTTATCGATCAAATTCAGTCTGAGGTCAAGAATGTCGTCTTCAAAATTACACAACAATTCGAAATGGTCAATAAAGAAGCCGCCAATGGGGAGACAACCGCTTCAGCACTTCAAAGTATTGTTGGTGAAGCTAATCAGGTCGATCAACTCGTGGATCATATTGCATCCATGGTCGCAAGCCAAGCGGATCAAGTACAGCTCACCTTGAACGAAGCTCGAGATGTCACCGACATTGCTGCCAAAATCTCTTTAGGCGCGAAAGGCGTATTCGCTTCAACACAGGAACAGACGGCCGTGATGGAGGAAATCGCTGCATCCTCCGATGTATTGAGAGATCAATCCGCAAGTTTAAAGAAACAAATTGAAATCTTCAAAGTGAGATGAAATCGGTCTCTGTCTTTGGAAATAGCCTTCCTACATGCACTGCTGAAGCATGTAGGAAGGCTTTTATCATACGCTGGTTCAACCTTGGTCAGCTATGAAAAAGGATTCAATCCCTTCAGGAGGCAGCGGTCGACTTAACCAATATCCTTGAATAGAATCACAATGAAGGTCCTTGAGAAAAGCCAACTGATCTTCCGTTTCCACGCCCTCGGCAATCACTCGGAGCCCCAAACCGTGAGCCATATCAATCATAGCCTTGGCAATCGATGCGTTGCCTCGATCCATTTCAATCCCCTGTACGAAGCATTTATCAATTTTCAATGTATCAATGGGATACTTTTTCAAATAACTTAAAGCGGAATGTCCCTTGCCAAAATCATCAATGGCTAACTCCAACCCGATCTCTTTAAAATCATGCAGAACCGTCAGTACCGACTCAATTTGGTGTATGCTGATGTTTTCCGTAATTTCGAAACATAGATAGCTCGGATCCAGCTCCGTTTCCTTCAATATCTGCTTGACCGTTTCAATCAAATTCTTATTCTTGAACTGTCGGGGCGACAGATTGATGGCACATTTCAAGGGAGGATAGCCTGCGGATTGCCAGGCCTTGTTCTGCTCACAAACCTTGCGCAGCACCCATTCTCCGATTTCGACAATTTGTCCATTTTCTTCTACGATCTGAATAAATTCATTCGGCGATACCATTCCCATCTCGGGATGCTGCCAGCGAAGCAAGGCTTCTATACCGTTGATCTGGCCCGTTCGAATGTCCATTTGCGGCTGGTACACAATTCTTAATTGATCTTTCTCCATTGCTTTTCGCAGCCCGTTTTCCAGTTTCATTTTCCGGTAGAAGGTTGCGTTCATATTCGAAGTGTACAGCTGATAATTGTTGGACTGTTCCTTGGCTCGATACATGGCCGAATCGGCTTGTTTGATTAGGGTTTCGCTATCTGCTCCATTGAAAGGATATATGCTGATTCCAATACTTGCCGTAATAAACAGTTCCTGTTCGGCTATCAAGAAAGGAAGGGCTAGCTCCTCCAGTATTTTCTGTGCTACAAGCAGCGCATCTTCGGTTTCATCAATGTGGGGTAGAATGACCGTAAATTCATCGCCACCCAGTCGTGATACCGTATCGCTGGTTCGAACGCAGCTCTCCAGCCGTTTGCTGGCGTTCTGGAGCAGTTGATCTCCAACTGCATGTCCCAATGTATCATTAATCAGTTTGAAATGGTCGAGGTCAATAAACATCAAGGCAGCCCAGTGGCCCTGACGATTGGCCTGCGCAATCGCATGACTCAGTCGGTCATGAAATAAGAATCGATTCGGGAGCCCGGTCAATACATCGTAATGAGCCAAATATTTTAAGTTCTCTTCCGACAGTTTACGTTCTGTAATATCCGTGAAAACCCCGACATAATTGGAGATTTTGCCGTTCTCATTCCTAACGGTATTAATCGTCAGCCATTCCGGGTAGATTTCCCCATTCTTTCGCTTATTCCAGACCTCGCCCTGCCAGCTGCCCTTTTCATGAATCGATGCCCACATTTGAATATAAAATTCGGCATCCTGCACGCCGGAATGCAGCATGCGCGGGGTTCGACCTAAAGCCTCAGCTTCCGTAAAGCCAGTTGTTTCGGAAAATGCCGGATTGACCGATAATATCGTTCCTTTCGTATCCGTAATCATAATCCCTTCACTCGCGGTTTCGAAGACTCTAGCATGCAGCTGCAGTTTCTTCTCTGACTTCTTCCGCTCCGTTATGTCCATGAAAATACCTACATAGTTAGATATTTTGCCACGTTTATCCCTCACAGCACTAATCGTCAGCCATTCGAGATATAGCTCCCCATTCTTCTTTCGGTTCCATATCTCGCCCTTCCAACCGCCTGTTTCATGAATCGTTGCCCACATATGAATATAGAACTCAGGTTTCTGTTTGCCGGAATACAAAATACGCGGCGTTTGCCCCGCCACTTCCTCCTCCGTATAGCCGGTTGTCGTTGTAAACGCTGGATTAACCGATAGGATAACGCCTCCAGAGTCTGTAATCATGATGGATTCCATAACTTTGTTAAATACACGTGCATAAAGCCGCAGTTTATCTTTCATGTACGATTATCACCTCCAGGTCAGCGACTTGCTTCACATGTATATATGGATAAATCAGGGATAAATCTCAAAAACACTCGTTAAGCGAGTCAGCTCGAACAGTTCTTTGACATCCCCCTGTAGACCTTGAATGACCACCCCTCCGCCGCTAGGATGAGCTTTCTTCTGAAGCGCAACCAGTACACCAAGTCCGGAACTATCGATATAATCCACATGACATAAATGAAAAACAAATTGCTTACATCCCTTGTCCAAATAGGGAAACAGCTTCTCCCTTATGATCGTTGCTTCATCCACATAAATTTTGCCCCTAGGCGTTACATTCACCTGTCCGTCGAACATTCGAACATCTAGAAACATTGTTACCCCTCCAGGTCCCTATTTTCCAGCTTCACTTCATTGTGAAAAAGCACCAGCTTTACTTCACATAAAGTCCGGTGCTTCTTACCTTTTACCAAGTGACAAACCCTTTGGAACCGACGCCAGGATGCATAATCATATCCATTAACGGTACTGTATAAGCAATCAATATCAGCGCCACCGACAAGCTAATCCACACACTCCAACGATCCAAGTAAGCCGGAGTCGCTTCCGCTTGTTCCATCGCTTCGCCGATTGGATACTCTGTCACACCTTTTGGCGCCCGAAGCAGGGCGAAGACATTGTACACCATCAACAATACGCCAATGAATAATATAGTGCCGCCAATAGCCATGAATACATAGTAGGGCATCCAGCCTGCCGCATCCGCATTTCCCTCATAGGTCGTGAATGCCATTCTTCGTGGTGAACCGAATAGTCCGACGAGATGCATCGCACCTGACATAAAGAACATGCCCGCGCACCAAATGATCGCTTGAATAATCCCAAGCTTATTCATGCGCTTAGTCAGCACACGGCCCGTTACGGCTGGAAGCAGCCAGTACGTAATTCCGAAGAACGTGAGCGCTACACTCGTCGCAACGGTCAAATGAAAGTTCCCTGTTACCCATAACGTATTATGAACCACCGCGTTCATTTGATTACTTGCATTGATTAATCCGCCTGCGCCAGCTGGAATAAAGATCAGCATACCTAGGAATGGCGCGAAGAATCGCACATCTTTCCATGGCATGACCTTTATCCAACCGAACAGCCCAGTAGCTCCTTTGGCACGACCATTGAGCTCAAAAGTTGCAAATAACGAGAACGCGGTCATCAGCGACGGAACAACCACCATGAAGGTCAAGACGACCTGCAGGTACTTCCAGAATGAGCTAATACCCGGCTCCATCAATTGATGATGAAAGCCAACAGGAATGGAAAATAACAGGAGGAGGACAAAGGATAATCTGGCGAGCGCGTCACTGTAGATTTTGCCTCCGATAATTTTTGGAATAATGACATACCAGCACATGTACGCAGGCATTAACCAGAAATACACGAGCGGATGGCCGAAGTACCAGAACAGGGTACGGCTGAGCATCACGTTAATCGTTTCCACCCATCCGAAAGACCATGGAATGAGCTGAATCAACACCTCAGCAGCAACCCCGATGGTAGCAATTTGCCACATAAGGAACGTGATGACCGCCATGAATGCAAACAACGGAGAGATCTTGCCTTGATGCGTCTTTTTCCAATACTTCAGTTGATAGAAGATGCCCCACCCGCTAATCCAGCTTCCTACCACCAATAGGGCTAATCCAATGTAAAAGTAAGGAGAAGCTTTCATGGGCGCATAGAACGTATACAGCACGCTCGCTTTTCCTGTCAAAACCATCGCTACCCCAAGGGCTGTTCCCACCGTCATGAAAGCAAATCCAAGCCATCCCATGCGATGAACAATCGGAAGCAGCTTTCCGCCTAACGTGTATGAAATGCCAGAGTATAGAAAACCTATAATAAAATAGGTCGTAAATACGATCGCCATCAACACGCCATGCGCAGTCAGCAGTTCATAATAACCAATTCCGTATGGCAGCTTGACCGTCCCGCTCTTCACTAACGTTTGCAGCAGCCCCGCGATCCCTCCGATGAGAAGTGCAAGGAAAGCCACGATGATGTGTGCAACGACCAGCTTCCCGTCTTTGAGATCGAATTTATTTTCAAACAATTCCAATTGTCCTTTCTTCATGCAGACTTCCACCCTTCTGTGCTTCTTCCCGTCATTTCACGATAATCGTCGTTTTCATATATTCATGCGCTCCACCGCAATATTCGTTGCACAAAATTAGGTACTCGCCTGGTTTCGTAAACGTATGCGTCACTTGGCTGATTTCGCCTGGAACAATCATCATATTTACGTTCGTTCCTGGAATTTCGAATCCGTGGACGACATCCTGGCTCGTTACTACGAACTTAATCGTTGCACCAACAGGCACTTCCATTTTGTCTGGGGCATATCCGAATGTAAAAGCAGTCATCACCGCTTCGTATTCTTTTTCTCCAGTCTTATACAATCCGAGTTTGTCAAAGGGTGCTGTCTCTGCTACTTTCGCAGGATCAATCCGATGATGATGCTCACTTGGCGGTTTCACCCCCATGGCAAACGCAGAAACACCCAAAACGCCAAGGAATACGAACAGCATGCTGATGCCAATCGTTAGCCAAATTTTCTCAAGTTTATGAATATGCATGGCTTAAACCACCCTTTTCTAATCGTAAAATGAACTACTGTCTGTATAGAAATAATAGGAATACGGCGACCCAGGTTATGGCCAAAAAAGCTCCAAGCAGCATGACCGAAGCAAATGTGCCTTTCAATACGGGTTCTTGATCCGCCTTATTTGTTCTCATTTGCTCGGGCTGCTCATTGCTTAACTTTCTAATGCTCATTTCAGACCCACCTCCAACTTAAAATCCAGCTATCCTCATTCTAGGAGCATTCTTCCGAGGCCACTATGATTTATGTCACATTCCGTATATGAAACTGAACAACTTCTTACATCCCCATCTTCACGGTGTTTTTGAAAGCCTCATAATCTTCCAAGGTCTTGATACTCGAAATGAATTTCAGATCGACACCATTCTTTTGCAAATATTCGTCCCCTAACTCACTCCAGAAAATATGTCCCAGTAAAGCAGAAACCCGAGTTTCACCTTTTTTGAGCAGAGGAAGAATCTTAGTCTTGCATTCTCGATCATAAATCCCATGCAGGGGAACTATATTACCCGATACAAGAGGAACTACAGCCTCAATGCCTTCCCCTTCCCGCTTTCTGTTCCACAAAAGTTCGGCAGCTTTGTACGAAATAAAAGGCATATCACAACCAACAACCCAGACCGATGAATGCATCGCTAACGATAATCCCGCATGCATGCCCCCAAGCGGTCCATAGCCAGTGTGAAAATCCGTAATGATCCGTACCGAGCGATCCAGAATAGGAAGAAACGCTTTGGGCTCGTTGGTTACGACAATGATTTCATCACACAATATCCTCATCCGATCCACTTGTCGAACAATGAGAGGCTGTCCACCAAAAGGAAGTAATGCTTTCAGTTCCCCATTCATTCGACGGTTTGCTCCACCAGCCAAAATGACGCCCGTAAGCATCACCATCACACTCCCTCTATCTCGTTTTATAGTGAGAAAAAAACACCTACTCTTCTTCAGCGAACTGAGTCAAAGAGTAGGTTCTTTTTGCATATATGAACATCCTTTGTAAATTACCCGCTCCAATGTTCCCATTTATTTATATTTTGGCTTCAAATGGAGTCTATCGACTAGTTTATCAAACCATTTGTGAAGATAAGGAAGGATCAGATGGTCAACGCCGAACTTGCCTGCGTTAGCGCCTGCGGCGATGATAAAGAATCCAAGAAGCACTAACCATGGATTGCTGCTAACCGTTCCAGCGAACATATACATAAAGTTCATTAATAATCCAAAGAATATGGCTGTAGTCGTCAGTGCGCCAAGTATCAGACCCAGACCAACTAACAATTCCCCCCAAGGAACTATCGTATTGAAGATGCCCACATTGGGGAGGGCAAAGTTTTTTAAGAAAGCTACATAATTTGCGTAAACCATATCCGTAGTTCCCGATTCAAGGACTGGTTTCGCAATTGCGCCTTTCAGATAACCTGCTGCGTCAAATGGCTTTGCCCCGGCGATTTTATGCCATCCCGCTGTCATCCACTGCCAACCCACATACAAACGAATAATCGTCAACATCATCGCCGCGTAACGATTTCCTCTTAACCATTTCATCATTTGAACCATCTCCTTTTGTTCTTTTCTGTCTTCATTATATTTCGAAAAAACTTACTGGTATGTGAAATAGATCACACCAACTAAAAATTGACAAGAGCGATAAGATTCTACATCTTAATAGGTATGGAGATATTATTCCAAAGGACTTATGGTGGCTTTGTGAGGGGAGCAGCGATTTATGGCACGCAAACGTTATAGCAATATGGATCCCGCCGCGAAGGTGAAAACCTGGAAGGAAATTCGTCGATGGCAGCAAGAACGGAAGGGGAAAGTCAAGGATCTCACTTTTCGTATCGGCCAAGCGGAGCATAAGCAGCAAGAACTGCTCATGAATAACCGCAGCGAAACAACGATCACTTGGATTGGGCATTCGACTTTCCTTCTGCAGATGGCGGGCTTGACGATCATTACGGATCCGGTCTGGGCGGACCGGATGGGCTTTGCCCGCAGACTGGAGGCGCCAGGGCTTACACTCGATGAAATACCGCCGATTGATGTCGTTTTGCTGTCTCATTCGCATTACGATCACCTGCACGTCGGATCATTGCGCAAGCTGAAAGGATCGCCTGTCGCCCTAGTGCCAGAAGGACTCGGCATGAAGATGAGGCGGCTTGGGTTGAGTACGGTCCACGAGCTGCCTTGGTGGGGGAAGACGACGGTCGGCCCGCTGGAGTTTCATTTCGTTCCAGCACAGCATTGGACTCGGCGCACGCTGACGGATACGAACAGCTCGCTTTGGGGAGGCTGGGTGATCAAGCGATCAGATGAGCATTCAGTAGACGGCGTGGAGAAAAACAGTGCCATTTATTTTGCGGGAGACAGCGGATATTTCCCAGGCTTCCGCGACATCGGAGCGAAGTTTCCGGGTATACGCTATGCACTCATGCCAATCGGCGCTTACGAGCCGGAGTGGTTTATGGGTATGCAGCACGTTACACCGGAGGAGGCGATTCAGGCGTTCCTCGATGTTGGCGCCGAGACGTTCATCCCGATGCATTATGGCGCTTTCCGGCTAGCCGATGATACGCCGCAGGAAGCACTTGACCGGTTGTTTGCTGATTGGCGGCGAAGAGAACTCGACTCCAGTCGTCTTAAACTGCTGAAACACGGGGAAACACTGGTGGAGTGACGGACAAAGCAATAAAGCTGCCATGGACTAAGCCCATGGCAGCTTTTTTTTGATCCTTCCTTTTCACTCAATCGCACCGGTATGTCTCAATGTGAAATTCACGCGAACGTTGATTTTGGCCTCTCTGAACATGGGGTGCCACTTTGCTTTGGTTAACTTTGAATCTCTTATATGACTCCGATAAACCTCACCGAACCCGACAGCATCAGATTCATTCTTTTGCAAACTCGCAATGAATGTTTCTATTTCCTCCTTCAGTTTTTTCCCAATTTCTTTCTCTAAGGCAGATACAGACTCGGGCTTATCAAAGGAATAAGGAGCCGAAATTTCTTGAAGATCCCCGTGTATCGACACCGTCACCATAAATTCGGGCACCTTCGAGTCAAGAAGCTTAATTTTACTGCTGCTTTTCGCAGTGGCGAACACAATTTTAACCTTTTTATCTGGATGCTTCATGTACTTCGCTAAAGGTTCGGCACCTGCTATAAGTTCGAAGTTTCCCAACTTCTTCGTATCGAGTAGTACTTTGAGCAGAAATCCTTGCCGCGGCAAAGCTTCATGAACCATGCGGTCATCATGAAACAAAGCCAGTCCTTTGATATAAACTTCATCGCCCTTTCGGATCAGCAAAGGAACCACTGGATCTTTGCCCTCACTGTAATAATCACGAAGAAAATCTTGGAGTGTTGGGGAAGGAAGCTCCTCTCTCTCCGAATTTTGTCTTAAGTTTTCATAGAGATACATGCCAATATTCGATATTTCCCGATAGCGATGCGTTAAAATATGGGAAGCTTCCTCATCGCTTACGCAAAGGTAAATCATATCGCCGAGCGTTGAGTCACGGGACAAGGTATCAACCAGATCGATGATCCCTCTGGAGGCAAGCTTTTTGCCGTACATGACAACCCGTACCTGTCCACCAACCAAATATTTGCTAAGCTCTCGATTCGAAGAAATGCGCGAACCTTTACTGGTGTATGCCGTGCTGGCTACAACCTGCGTTTTTTCTTTGGCGCTCGGATCAATTTTTTGCAAAACCGATGTTGTAAGTATGCGTTCTTTTTCCAGAGAATCATATCCGACAATAGTGCCAAGCGCCAAATTCTCTAATATGAATGGTTTGACACATCCCGAGAACAAAACGACTGTGCCGAGCAATAGAGATAGACAAAGCGGTCTTCTCACGCATTTCACTCCCTGAGAGTATTCCTAGCGATGAACGCTCCTTTTTTTAATGGCATGTACGATTTTCACCCACAGAAAGAGAAGAGGTGGATACAGAAAGATCACATACATCGACACGGAGTTCAAGATAGAGTTCATCTTATAGACTTGACCGTGTTTTTGGAACAGAAAGGAGCATGCGAACAGAATGACACAGAATACGGTTAACGTCCGCTTTTGATTTTGCTGAAAAACACGCTTCATTCCACGTAGGATGACCCAGGTAAATAACATTAAATTGCATACTAGGATAAGCATCCAAAGCGGAATCGCAATGTATTCAAATCGTTCCAGGAACGGAAATCGGATAATTTTCAAAAAACTAAAAGTAGCCCAAATCGTTTTTGGCATCTGATTTTGACTATAATAAACGATAGAAATGACCATGACGAACAAATAAAACAGGTTGCTAAGAAGAACACCTATTTGAGCATAACGATTAGCATTTTGTTGATCTCGAATGAAAGGATACAGAAAGAAAATGATCTCGAACCCAGCAAGTGTCAGCGGCATTTTACTCGCTCCTTGTAATACCTGAGAAGGCGTGGCTTCCATTATCGGAAGTAAAAAACTCCACTGGGCATGCCTTATCGCCGCATAAAAAAATAGTGTGGTCACGATCCAACATCCAAAACCAAACAGGCACATACCAATAATCACTCGAATTCCGCCAGTCAACCCATAAATAATTAGTGTAATGATAATCAGCATTAGGAGCCATGTCGGGAAATCGGGAAATATCCATGACTGAACAGCTTCAATATACGTGCGGGAGATCGTCAAGACGTAGAATGCGAAATACGTCATAAACAGGAGGCTAAGCATCCGCCCTACCCATTTTCCGAATAGTGCATAATGAATACCGAACAAGTCCGCAGAATCATAATGCGCTAGCGTGCGAATCATCAACCAAATGGAAAGATGTGCAGCTAAACCGGACACAATGACCGAAATCCAAGCATCATGACCCGCAAATTTAAAAATGACTCGCTGGAATCCGAGCACACCCACCCCCAATTGGGCTTTGCTGATTACAAAAACAAGTAGGAACGCTTGAAACAGTAAACCTTGCCTCGGTTTATCCGAGATCTCCATTTTGGTCATCACCCGTCTACTCGTCGATGTCTTTTTTCTGCTTCGCTTGATTCTTATTGAATCTCTGCTTATTCGGCGTGCGTGTAAAAGTAGAACGAGCGGAGAGAAATGGAAAAGGAAGTCGAATGACCGTATCTATCATGTCCCTCCACCTTGGAGGATAGATCGGATGCATATACGGATGTCCAAGGCTCGTTTGACGTAACAGATGCATGAGTACTAAACAAAGCGTGAAGACAATGCCGATCCCACCCCAAATTCCCGCAGCAATAATCAACGGAAAACGAACGAATCGAATACTAATACCCATTAAATATATGGGTGTGGTAAACGAAGACAGAGCCGCCAAGGCGACAATCATAATTAAGATGTTGCTCGTAAAACCGGCCTGAACCGCCGCTTGTCCGATAACAATACCTCCCACAATGCCCATCGTTTGTCCAACTTTAGTCGGAAGTCTAGCCCCTGCTTCTCGTAGAAGTTCAATCGTTACCTCCAGAAATAACGATTCAAACAAAGGAGGAAACGGTACTTTGGAACGCGACTGGGCTAGCGGAACGAGCAGACTAGGAGGAATAATCTCATAATGAAACGTTAAGGCCGCCACATAAGCCGGGGTCAGCAAGATGGAGATAAAGATTGCCAAGAACCTCAATCCTCTTATGAACATGGCAATATTCCAATGCAGGTAATGATCTTCCGGTGATTTGAAAAAATCAAGGAATGTACTCGGTCCTACAATTGCAAAATTGCTGCCATTGACAAGCAGAACGACTTTGCCTTCCAATAAGCTAAAGCTGACACGATCGGGTCGTTCGGTTAAGATCATTTGAGGAAAAATAGACATCGAATTATCTTCAATAAGCTGCACCAGCAGAGTGCTCGCGATGACGCCGTCTATTTCTAGTTCCGATATACGTTGACGCAGCGTATTAACGGTCTGCTCTTCTGCGACATTTTTCAAGTAAAGCAATTGCACCTGAGTTCTCGTTATTTCACCAATTTCAAAGGATTCATTACACAGGTCCTCATGAGCAATATAGCTGCGAACGATACCCAGATTCGTTTCCAATGATTCGGTGAATCCAATCTGAGGCCCGATCACATTGGTTTCGATTTCGGCTATAGATGGAGATCGTTTTGGCTGCTTAGATGTATTGACCAGAATGGCATCTGAATGTCCAACTTTATATACCACTGTCCAACCGCGCAGCAGCAAGATAATGACTTGCTCCATTTCACAAGTAAGGTCGGTCTGGCCAATAGGGATTGATTGAGCAAGTCCCTCCATCGAGAATGGTTCTAGCCGGGTTTGCTGTAGGGAACTGAGTAGTTGATTGTTAACGAGACTTGCGTCAACTAAATCACAGAAATAAATGAGATTAAGGTCATCATTCGCATGTTTGACAATAAGGTCCGAGCAATTATGGAGCAGACTTTTCAACGATTCTTCGAAAAGATCAACGGAATCCGGTAAATCCATACTTATCACCTTTAACCATAGTATCCATTTTTTTCTTTCTAGTTATGCATGAAAAACAATGCAAAAAACTTCGCCCTCGTTTAAAAGGCGAAGCCATTAGATTTAAAGAGCTTACTTCAAATAATTAACGGTTGGATTCACACAAGTGGGAAGCGGTTGTCTATCCAGACCTGCCAATAAATTATCCACAGCTAAATGTGCCATGCGATTTCTCGTCTCGTATGTTGCACTACCTACATGCGGGGTTATTAAGATATTCGGAAGGCTGAGTAACGGATGGTCTCCCGCAATGGGTTCTGGATCGGTCACATCCAATGCGGCATATGCGATTTGTTTACTTTTCAATGCTTCATAAAGGGCTTCGGTATTCACGATAGACCCGCGTGCCGCATTGATAAAATAGGCCGAAGGCTTCATCTGAGCAAACTCCTCAGCTCCAAACATTCCTCGGCTGTGTTTGGATAAAGGAACGAGGGTAATGATAAAGTCGGACTCTTGCAGCAAGTCTCGAAAGTCGACATATCTCGCTTCGAGCAGCTGATCATCCGTACGCCTTGTACGGTTATAGTAAATAATGTTCAGCCCGCACGCCTTTGCCCTTCTAGCTACTGCGCAGCCAATATCTCCCATGCCTACGATACCGAGAGTTTTCCCATACAAATCTACACCGTAAGGAATGTTGCTATTACTTGCCCATTTGCCTGATTTGACGATTTCCCAACCTTCATGAATCCGGCGAGCTGCGCTCAGCAGTAACGCAAAGGTTAGATCTGCTGTTGTTTCGACCAGCACGCCAGGCGTATTCCCAAAGGGGATTCCATTCCTCGTGCAGGCATCGATATCCACATTGTCGTACCCTACCGATGACTGTGCTACGACTCTTAGTTGAGGAGCATTAGCCAACAAATCGTCATTTACCTGTACATCACCTGTGCTGAATAAACCCTCCGCATCCTCTAACCATTCGAGTAATAATGCCCGTGGGATCGGTTCAGCTTCCTTCCAAACCTTTACCTCACAATGTTGTTCAATTCTTTCCATGGCAGCAGGCCATGTTTCTTTGGTTAATACCACTTTATATTTCGCCATAAAGGTTTTTCCCTCTCCCTTTCTATTATGCAAATATACCAACTCCTCCGCGGATCAGGAGTTATCGGTATTTTACTTTCGCTATTTTTCCACTGCTTTGAATGTTGCTTAGGGCATTCCCGCCTGGACCAACCTCATTGCCCTCTTCGTCCTTGAAACGGTAGCCCAAAGCCTGAAGCATCCCCACACCCGCATCGTTCGTCGCACTTCCGCCGAGTCCAATGATAAATTCCCGGCAGCCTTGCTCTATCGCATGTGCAATGAGCTCACCGACTCCACGGGTTGTGGTAAGCAGCGGATTCCTGCGTGCCTCAGGCACCAGCGGCAATCCGCAGGCTGCGGCTACCTCAATCACGGCTGTTTTTCCGTTACCCGTTATGCCATAGGTTGCCTGAACCGGCTCCAGAAGAGAGCCTTTAACCTTAACAGATTGAAGCTGTCCGCCTGTTGCATAGACAAGCGCTTCTACCGTTCCTTCACCGCCATCGGCTATCGGGAAACTTGCAATCTCCGCATTAGGATACACCTCTTTAATGCCTAGCTCGATCTCGTTGCTTCCTTCCATCGATGAAACGCTGCCCTTAAACGAATCGATAGCGATGACCACCTTCATAGGCGAAGCCCCCTCTTGTTCCGTTCACTTTTCTTCTAGTTTACACAAACTTTGGCAACCAGTCACTATGAGCTTCGATTAGATCATCACAGGCAAGGGACTTCAACGATAGCTTCCTTCGGAAGATTCGTAATCAACCCCGCTTATGTGTTGTTAGTTTAATTAACAAAAAGAGACCCTCAGCAACGGCCTGAGGGTCTAAATTATATATTAAAGGGGGGTTGGGTTTTATTATAGGTATGATTTATTAATTCCAAATGAAAATAATATTTAACCTGAAATATTCATAGCTCTTATCTAATATGATTTAATATCAATAGTAACAAGGGATTACGGCCATTTTTCATCTCTCTTAAAAAGTGAAAGAAAAAATGGAAAAAGAGCCCTTACTTTGGTAGTGTTGATGGTGACCAAACACAACAAAACTACTAAGGAGGCTCTTCTTTGACAAGTTTACAAGAGTATGGCATGAACTTCAACCCCCGAATGAGAATCAATTTTGAAGGCGGTGATCTGACCTCAGACGCCGGCCTGCTACTATATAAAGAATTCGATCACAAACTTGGTCTTTCTCAGACCATCAAGCAATTGCTAGTAGTCGACGATCCTATTCATCATCGA
>NZ_AUGY01000035.1 GCF_000422905.1 Paenibacillus alginolyticus DSM 5050 = NBRC 15375 | reverse complement strand
CCCCCCTCAAGATGAGATTTCCCAGTATGTAAGACCCCTTGTAGACGACGAGGTTGATAGGTTCGAGGTGGAAGTGCAGCAATGCATGCAGCTGACGAATACTAATCGGTCGAGGGCTTAACCATATATAGGGATCTTTGACGAAAGTCAAAGTCTCTCTGATCAGCTGACTAAGCAGTTGTTCAACTTTACGCAAGTTTCGTATCTAGTTTTCAAGGCGCAAACCACGCTTTGACTGTTTGGTGATGATGGCGGAGGGGACCCACGCGTTCCCATCTCGAACACGACCGTTAAGCCCTCCAGCGTCGATGGTACTTGAACCGCAGGGTTCTGGGAGAGTAGAACGTTGCCAAGCACTTATAAAAGAGTCTTTTTGGAAGAAATTCCAGAAAGTCTCTTTTTTTACATCAGTACAATGCGACATATTAAACCATACTAGCCCTATGAGGAGGGATTAATATGGGTGTATCGATCTACAGGAGATGTTTGCGTGTTTTGTTTCTTGGTTTCTTAGTGATACAGATAGCAAGTGGTTGCTCGGCAAAGATGGACTCCATCAAGGATGCTACAGATCCGCTAGGCGCTTTGAACAATTTAGGGAAAACAATGCCCATCTCAATCAAAGATGCGAAGCAACTGTCTTCCGATGAGGTCAAGAATACGCCTCAAAAACCTGAGAAGCAGATTGTCAAAGGGATTTACGTATCTGCCTGGTCAGCGGTAGGCAATAAATTTGAGCAACTGATTGACCTAGTGGATCAAACTGATTTGAATGCGATGGTTATCGATGTAAAGAATGATTCGGGACAAGTTACATATCCATCAACGGTTCCTTTGGTGAATGAGATAGGGGCGAATAGCCACGTTATTATTCGTGATCTGAAAGCCACACTTCTAAGGTTAAAGGAGAAACACATATATACGATTGCACGTGTCGTTGTTTTTAAAGATCCCTATTTGAGCATGAAAAAAAGTAGTTATGCCATGATGACTCAAGCGGGGAACGTGTGGAAGGATAGTAAGGGAACGGCTTGGGTGGATCCCTATAAGGAAAAAGTGTGGGAATATAACATTCAAGTTGCTAAGGAAGCCGCTTTATTAGGTTTCGATGAAATTCAGTTTGATTATGTGAGATTTCCTGAGAACGGTAAGAAAGTAGATCAAGAGGTTAAATTCGATAACCCTAATCATTGGACGAAAGCGCAGGTAATTGAGAATTTCCTCAAGAAAGCTAAAGAACAAATTGGTGGACAAGCTTATTTATCTGCTGATGTCTTTGGATTAACCACTTCGTCTGATAATGATATGGGCATTGGACAAGATTGGTCGATGATCAGTAAGCAAATTGATTATATCTCACCTATGTTGTATCCCTCTCATTATACAAGTGGGGTATATGGGATTAAGAATCCGGATTTACAGCCCTATGCGGTTATTCGTAAAGCGATCAGCGATGCAAATGGGAAGAACCAGCTTTTATTGAAATCAGATAGCCATATTGCGGAAATAAGACCGTGGTATCAAGATTTTACAGCTACTTGGGTAAAACCGCATAAGAAATATGGAACGATTGATGTTAAAGAGCAAATTAAAGCGGCTAAGGAGCAGGGGGTGGAACAATTTTTATTGTGGAACTCGAGCAGCACGTATTCGTATCGTTAACGGAATTGACTTATTCAGGCCGAAGGTTATCCGGTAGACTTGTCCTTTTCCTTGACACGAAAAATAGGCTTTTGTTAAGATTGCAATCATATAACAAAACGAATGAGAAGATTCATTCGAACAAAGCTTTCTTTCATAGAGAGCGCTAAGGAGGAATACGTGTTGTGAGGGAAGACAAGTTTGGTAAGGAAGGGTTAACGTTTGATGATGTATTGTTGGTGCCGAGAAAGTCTGAAGTGTTCGGTAAGGAGATCGATGTTTCAACCGTGCTCGCGCCTCATGTGAAATTAAATATCCCATTTATTAGCTCTGCTATGGATACTGTTACGGAGTCCGCGCTTGCGATTGCGATGGCACGAGAAGGTGGTATCGGGATTATCCATAAGAATATGTCCATTGAGCTTCAAGCTGAGCATGTTGACCGTGTTAAAAGATCAGAGAGTGGCGTTATCACGAATCCTTTCTCCCTTACACCGGAGCATCATGTTTATGACGCAGAAGAACTGATGGCGAAATACCGCATTTCTGGTGTACCGATTGTGAATGAAGCGAACAAGCTGGTGGGGATTTTAACGAACAGAGACTTGCGTTTCGTGCATGATTATTCCATCAAAATTAAAGAAGTAATGACTCAGGAAGATCTGGTTACGGCTCCTGTGGGGACTACGCTTCAGCAAGCGGAAGGTATTCTTCAAAAGCATAAAATTGAGAAACTGCCTTTGGTCGATGAGAATTTTGAGCTTAAAGGTTTAATCACCATTAAAGATATTGAGAAGGCCATTCAGTTCCCTAACTCCGCTAAGGATGCACAGGGTCGTTTAGTCGTAGGCGCAGCTGTAGGTGTTGCTAAGGACGTTATGGAGAGAGCTGCAGCTCTTGTAAAAGCCGGCATCGACGTGATTGTCGTAGATTCTGCGCATGGTCATCACATTAATATTGCAGAAACTGTGAAAAAGCTTAGAGCACAATACCCGGAGCTGCCTATCATCGCAGGAAATGTAGCCACAGGTGAGGGTACACGTGACCTCATTAAAGCTGGAGCATCCATGGTGAAGGTTGGTATTGGGCCTGGATCCATTTGTACAACAAGGGTAATTGCGGGAATTGGTGTCCCTCAAATTACAGCTATTTATGATTGTGCGCAAGCAGCTGCAGAGTTTGGAGTCCCTATTATCGCAGATGGCGGTATCAAATACTCCGGTGATGTTGTCAAAGCGATCGCGGCCGGAGCCAGTGCGGTTATGATCGGTAGTCTTTTTGCTGGAACGGATGAGAGTCCAGGTGAATCGGAGATTTTCCAAGGGCGTAAATTCAAGGTGTACCGGGGTATGGGCTCCTTAGGGGCGATGAAGGAAGGCAGCAAGGACCGTTATTTCCAAGAGAACGAGAGCAAGCTTGTTCCTGAAGGTATCGAGGGTCGTGTAGCTTATAAAGGGCCAATGGCAGATACCGTATATCAACTCGTTGGCGGTCTTCGCTCAGGTATGGGGTACTGTGGTGCCCGCAATATTCAAGAACTTATTCATGATACGCAGTTTATTCGAATTACGGGTGCAGGCTTAAAAGAAAGCCACCCGCATGATATTCAAATTACCAAAGAAGCACCTAATTACTCGTTGTAATTTGTCACAATATGGATGAAATTGGAGGCGTGGGAATTGAACCTACGTCTTCTTTTTTTTGTCTAATGGGGTGTGGTACAATATAACGTGTTATTACATCACTAGGGAGAGTGAAATTGTGAGATTTTTAAGTTTTACAAAGAAAAAGGTTGCTTTGGTGCTAGGTGTTAGTTTAATTGCTCAATCCTTACTTTTACATATACAACCAACATATGCCGCGGATACCAAAGCACCAGCAGCCACGACTGCACCAGCAGCCCCAGCGGCCTCAACGACACCAACGCCAGCTAACAATGAACCTAAAGTAGCAGCTAAATCTGCCATTATTATGGAAGCAAGCACAGGAGCTGTGCTCTATGAATTTAATGCGGATGAAGCTTTCCCTCCGGCGAGTATGGCTAAAATGATGACAGAATATCTTGCGATGGAGAGTATTAAAGAAGGTAAATATAAATGGGATTCTCCCGTTACAGCAAGTAAAAATGCTGCGGACGTCATAGGTTCAGGTCAATTGATTGCCGCTAATGAAACCCTGACCTTTAAAGATATGTTTAATGCAATGTCCATCTACTCCGCGAATGATGCTTCCGTGGCTTTTGCAGAATTACTCGGAGGTACGGAAGAGAATTTTGCGAAAATGATGAACGAGAAGGCCAAACAACTTGGTATGTCGGACAAAGCTCATTTCATTAGCGCTACTGGACTTTCACGTGCCGATCTCAAAAATCCGCCGACTTCTATTGAAGGCGAGACCAAAATGACTGCGCGAGATGCCGGCATTCTGGCCTATAATATCCTTAAAGATCATAAAGAAATTCTTGAATTCACGAAAATCCCATCTTTAAAATTAAGAGCTACGGATAAAACGCCAATGATCAATTGGAACTGGATGCTAGAAGGAAATCAGAGCAACACGAATTTGAAAAAGTATGCTTATCAAGGTTTAGACGGTTTGAAAACTGGTTCTACCGATGATGCAGGGTACTGTTTTACAGGGACTGCTGAACGAAACGGAATGCGTCTTATCTCCGTTGTCATGGGTACCAAAACAGAACCGGAGCGTTTCAACGAAACGAGAAAGCTGCTCGATTATGGATTTAATAATTTCGAAATTAAACCTTTCCTTAATGCTAAGCAAGAAATAGATTCATTGAAATTCGTAAACATTAAGAAAGGCGTTCAAACACAAGTGCCTCTCGTGACAAAAACAGGTCTGACGTTCGTCGCTCGAAAAGGTGCGAAAGATACAGACTTTAAAATTACGGCAGAGCCACTGGAAGAGAGTAAGCTCGTAGCTCCTATTACGAAGGGCGATGCGCTCGGTAAAGTGAAGGTAAGCTACAATGGACAAGATAAAACTGTTGATCTAATCGCCAATGATGATGTACAAAAAGGCAGCTGGATTCGTCTCTTGTTCCGCTCGTTCACGAACTTCTTCAGCGATATGTTTAAAGGGATTAAAGGCGGTTCCTAGACCAGAAAATGGGTTGTATATTAACCCTCCTTCATGTAAAATAATTGTTTAGAAGATTTACTATCGAATCGTGTAGGTAACTGCATGAAATTGGCATAGAAGCTATAGGAGGAAATAAAGAATGGAAACAGGAACTTCCCGCGTTAAAACTGGTATGGCCGAAATGCAAAAAGGCGGCGTCATCATGGACGTAATGAACGCCGAGCAAGCTAAAATCGCAGAAGCAGCTGGCGCGTCCGCAATTATGGCGCTAGAGCGCGTACCCGCTGACATTCGTGCAGCTGGTGGCGTTTCCCGTATGGCTGATCCTTCAATTGTTGAAGATGTGATGAGAGTAGTATCCATTCCGGTTATGGCGAAAGCAAGAATTGGACACTTCGTTGAAGCGAAAATTCTTGAATCCCTAGGCGTTGACTATATCGATGAGAGTGAAGTACTTACACCTGCGGATGAAGTATTCCACATCAACAAACGTGATTTCACGGTTCCTTTCGTATGTGGTTGCCGCGATCTTGGTGAAGCTTTGCGTCGTATCGGTGAAGGTGCTTCCATGCTTCGTACCAAAGGTGAGCCAGGAACGGGCAATATCGTAGAAGCTGTTCGTCATATGCGTACAATTCAAGGTCAAATTCGCAAAATCCAAGGGATGTCCAAGGATGAATTGATGTTTGAAGCGAAAACACTTGGCGCTCCTTATGAGTTGCTTCTACAAGTTCACGAAACAGGTAAATTGCCTGTTGTTAACTTCGCTGCTGGCGGTGTTTCCACACCTGCAGACGCAGCGCTTATGATGCACCTTGGATCTGACGGTGTATTTGTTGGATCTGGTATTTTCAAATCCGATAACCCTGAGAAATTCGCGAAAGCGATTGTTGAAGCCGTAACTCACTACACAGACTATAAATTGATTGCAGAAATCTCCAAAAACCTGGGTGCCCCTATGAAGGGAATCGAAATTTCCAAGCTGCAAGCTTCCGAGCGTATGCAGGAGCGCGGCTGGTAATGACGAAGATCGGAGTTCTCGCGCTGCAAGGCGCGGTAGCAGAACATATTCGTGGGATCGAGAAGGCTGGCGCCGAAGGCGTCGTTGTCAAACGAACCGAGCAGCTAGCTGATCTTGACGGGATTATTTTACCTGGTGGAGAGAGTACAACAATCGGCAAGTTAATGCGCACCTATGGTTTCATTGATGCGCTGAAGGAATTTTCCGCCGCGGGCAAGCCGATTTTCGGCACCTGCGCGGGGTTGATTGTCATCGCGAAAGAGATCACCGGACAGCCTGAAGCTCACCTTGAGTTGATGGATATCACGGTTGCTCGCAACGCGTTCGGTCGTCAACGCGAAAGCTTTGAGACGGATTTGCCGATCAAAGGCATCGACGAGAACGTTCGCGCTGTCTTTATTCGGGCCCCACTCATCGAGAAGGTGGGACCGGGGGTAGATGTACTGGCTACGTATGACGGCCAGATCGTCGCGGCGCAGCAAGGGCATCTCCTTGCGGCGTCGTTCCACCCAGAGCTGACAGACGACTTCCGTCTGCACAGCTATTTCTTAGACATGGTAAAACAAAGACAAGCATAATTGATGGTACAAGCACCTTGATCTCACCGGATTATAGCCGGTAAAGGTGCTTGCTTCCATATTCTAACCATTTTGCGCTAACGGAGGAATCTCCTTGTTTGATGTAAAGTTACTTCGAAGTGATCTGGCAGCTGTGCAAGCTGCAATGCAAAACCGCGGTAAACAAATTGAAGAGTTGAACGGCTTCACGGAATTAGATTTGAAGCGTAGAGAGCTCTTACAAGAAACGGAGCAACTCAAAAACCGCCGAAATACGGTATCCCAAGAGGTAGCTGGGCGCAAAAGATCTGGCGAGAATGCGGATGAGCTGATCCAAGAAATGAAAGTCGTCGGAGACCGCATTAAAGAGCTCGATGACGAGATCCGCGTACTGGACGAGTCCTTACAGCAGATCTTGCTCTCCATCCCGAATATGCCCCATGCAAGCGTTCCTGTGGGCCGCACGGAAGAAGAGAATGTGGAACTGCGCCGAGTAGGCGAGATTCCACAATTCGATTATGAAGTGAAGCCGCACTGGGAAGTAGCGCAAGAGCTGGGCATACTGGATTTCGAAGCTGCGGCGAAGGTGACGGGTTCGCGTTTCGTTTTCTATAAAGGGTTAGGTGCAAGGCTGGAGCGTGCATTGATTAACTTCATGATGGACCTGCACAGCGATGAGCATGGGTATGAAGAGATGCTGCCTCCCTATATCGTTAACCGTGAGAGCTTGACGGGAACAGGGCAGCTTCCTAAGTTTGAGGAAGATGTGTTTAAAATTGAGAATTCGGATTATTTTCTTATTCCGACAGCGGAAGTACCGGTTACGAATTATCATCGGGAAGATATTCTTACAAACGAGCAGCTTCCGGTTAATTTCGTTGCATTCAGTGCCTGTTTCCGTTCAGAAGCTGGATCTGCAGGTAGAGATACACGCGGCTTAATCAGACAGCACCAATTCAACAAAATTGAGCTTGTTAAGCTAGTTAAGCCCGAAGACTCCTACGATGAGCTGGAGAAGCTTACAGGGCATGCTGAGCGCGTTCTACAGCTGCTTAAGCTGCCTTACCGTGTGCTATCACTCTGCACAGGGGATATCGGCTTTACGTCGGCTAAGACGTACGATCTGGAAGTATGGCTGCCTAACAGCGGCGCGTACCGTGAGATTTCCAGCTGCAGTAACTTCGAAGACTTCCAAGCTCGCAGAGCGAATATTCGCTTCCGCAGAGATGCGAAGGCGAAGCCGGAATTTGTACATACGCTGAATGGATCAGGCCTTGCGCTTGGTCGTACAGTGGCTGCAATTCTCGAAAATTATCAGCAAGCTGACGGTTCAATAGTGGTTCCTGAGGTTCTCATCCCTTACATGAACAACGTCAAAGTGATTACAAAAAATAGCACTTGATTCTCCTATAAGATCTGTGCTACAATGCTTTTTGTCACTGCACAAGGTTGTCTCCCCACTAGGAGACACCTATCGTGGAGAGGTGGTCGAGTGGTTT
The DNA here is from genome assembly GCF_000422905.1 of Paenibacillus alginolyticus DSM 5050 = NBRC 15375. Taxonomy (GTDB): domain Bacteria; phylum Bacillota; class Bacilli; order Paenibacillales; family NBRC-103111; genus Paenibacillus_E; species Paenibacillus_E alginolyticus. The sequence goes on along the minus strand of NZ_AUGY01000035.1, from coordinate 71,678 downwards.
AAGGCAGCGGTCTTGAAAACCGCCGAGGTGCAAGCCTCCGTGGGTTCGAATCCCACCCTCTCCGTAACCATGGTAATACCCCAACCAAGAAGTCATGCGATTCTTCAAGAATCGTGTGGCTTTTTTTGTTGTTTTTTTACATGGATAAAAGACGGGTGGGCTCCGCATTTTATACATGTGGAGGTGTTACCTATGAGCAAAGCTGACAAGCCAACGATTAATCAAGCTGAATTGGTAAATGAGTGGATGACGGTACTCCCGACAACGCTGCAGCCAACCGATCAGGCGCGTGTATGGGCCGATGAGGCCGATCCTCAGGCACTGAGGGTTCATATAATGGCGGCGGGGCATACGGGCTATACAATCGATTTTAAAGTCACCTACGTGGACGACAGAGAAGTAATGGTCGAACTGACTGATGTGCAGCAGGGCACTACACACATTGATGAGACCAGCGAAATTGTGCAAACTTTGGTGGATGATTACGTTCGCCATATCCATGAATGCGCACAAGCCTTGCAGAGAGTAACACACGCCTAAAGGGCGAAGGAGGAGTTCACAGTGACAAGACAAAGAGCTGTTGATAAAAATTTGCAGAATGTAGCGAAAGATTTTGAAGCTAGCCCTGTTAACAGCCATCAGGCTCAGCAAGTGCAGCAGCAAGTCAATGATCATAGACATCAAGATGCATTAAACCATGACAAGAATAGGGGTAACCACTAAAATGGCTAAACAGAAATCTTATTCCGCAGGGGATAGTCTGGTAGAAAACGGTTCAGTAAAGAATAGTGATCGTAATAATAGTCCAAATCCACTATCAGGATCTAAGAAAGTAAAGAATCAGAATCACTCTAGGGGTACTCATGGGGAAGGCCAGGGACACGGGCATTAAATAAGAATTGTTTAGAAAAAAATCTTTACAAAATGTTTAAAAACCGAAGACCCGGACATACTATATTTTGTCGGTGAGCAGAGAGGTGTGGTTCCGTTGGAGCGTTTAGCGAAAGGGAAACAACCGTTGCATAGAGGACTTTTCTACCTGTTATAATCAGGCTGGAGGGGATGTGCCAAAGACACTTACCGTGTTTTATAAGCAGATTTTCCTAAGGTTTACGTGTAACACGTTTTAAAGAAACCATCAACACCGACAAAAAAGAACCCTTAGGGGTTCTTTTTTTCGTCGATTTCTAAAAATTGTTGAGGCATTGGATTAGATCGGTGCGATGACGAATGAACATCATCCGTAAACGTCGAAAACGTTGAAACGTGCTGTTTACGGTTCATTAATAAACGTACGCCTCCACCGATCAGCAGCAGGGCTACTATGAGAGTTTGGCTGAAGTTCGTAATTAAATACATGTAATTCCTTGCGCTAGGTAGAATTTGATACATAAATTGAACAACAACATCTTTTAAGACATAGTAGCTGCCAAGTAAGATCAAAACCATGCCAATGGGTCGTGAATAAGCCGTCCAATTCTCGATAATTGGTTTATCAATTAGGGTACCATTTTCGTACTTCGTAATGCTCTGCAAAGCATCAAAAAAGCTAAAAAACCAGAGAATCGGGATCAAAAACAAAAACAGAGACAAGCGGAGTACATCCAATATATAAATGGAGAAAAGGAAGATCGCCATTAGCTGGACGCCGCGTTTCGTCATAGAGAGGTACAAATGAGCTGCACCTGGAAAAATGGCGATAATTGTTGCCAATGTCCTGTTTTTGCGTCCGTAGTCATCCCCAAAGTGGAAGTCTTCGAAAATACTGCGATCTACGAGCTCTAACCCCGCTTGTTTATTCCCCTGTTGCTTCAGAGCATCAAACATCGTGTAAAACCACAGCACTGGCAAGGCCAAGAGAAAGGCAGCAAAGCCTTCGTTATGCGTCATGATGGTGACGAAAAATACTAATATCGCAACCCCAAAGAAGGAGACCATCGCCGTAAGACCTCTATGCATCAACCCAAGCTGATAATGGCCGAGTCCAGGGATGAAGGAGAGCAGCATAATTTTTGTTTTTTCTTGTTGACTAGCCATTCGAGTGGAATAAGGATTCGCGTCCCAGGAAGCCTGCTCTTGCTGTTCAGACCCATAGGAGCCAGGCAAGCGATAGGGCTGTGAGCGCAGTAGAAAGATAATCATATCAATCATATTCACAAACCATATCAAGGCGGCCAGCAAGGCAAGAAGAATCAGGAAATCTTTCGGGGCGTGAAAAATAGCTACTCCCATGAAAAAAAGAAATAACGACCCAAAGACCCCACCACCGTATAGGACCCCGCGGAATAGGCGGTTCATATATAGATGGCCTGCTCCAGGCAGGAAGGACAGCAGGAAAGCAACTAGGCTGCTTTTGTTTGGCATTTATGGTGTAACCTCCTTGTGTTTATTTATTTTGCAACGTGTCTAGCCACGTCAGAGTTTTATTTAATAATTGGTCGGATATCGGTTTATTTGTTTGTAGGGAGGAAGAGGTGTTTAATGAACTACTGGGTTTGAACGAACTAGCAGATTCCAATTCCTGCGAAATTCCGTGAAAAAAGCCGGTAGCCACCAGAATGAGAGTAGCTGCTGCCGCAATGCCATAATGCAGCATAGTTGAGTGGTACCATGAGCGTTTAGTTCCTGTCGTACGGGCAATGATAGCATCCACATACTCTTGAGTATCCCTTTCCATGGCTGGAAGTATAGTTTCCATTTGTTCCAAACATGTCATATATATCGTCAAGCATTCATCACATTGATACAGATGAAGCTCCATTTCACTTAAAAGATCGGGTGACAGACGCTCTTCCACATATTGCTTCCACGCTTGTTCCTTATAATGGTTCACAAGAATTCCTCCTCCTTCCAATTGTTGCGGAGCCACTGCTTGGCTCTATATAGCTTGGATTCGATCGTTTTGACCGTTACACCTTGGGCATTGGCAATATCTTGATACGACTGATGATGAATATAGTAGGCCGTTAATACTTCATGATAGTTGGCAGGGATTTGATGAAGCTTCTTACGCACGAGCTCAGTCGTCTCATTCAACATCACTTCCTGTTCCACACCATGCTCCGTGTAAGGATAAGTGTCAGAGGATTGGAGGGGTCCCTCCATCTCAGCCGTCATTTCTTCCCTACGCCTGCTGGCCGATCGTTTGAAATCGATAGCCCGGTTCACCGCGATGCGAGTCATCCAGGTTTTCAGACCCTTCATTTGATACTGAGGGAGGGAGAAATAAATCCGGGTCCAAACATCCTGTGATAAATCTTCGGCATCCTTAGCATGGCGTACAATGGCAAAGATCGTTTGGAACAAATAGTGACGATATGTGGTTACAAGCTCACGGAATGCGGCCTCATCGCCATTCAATATGCGCTTTACGAGTGCTTGTTCCTGAATATGCTTCTCCTCCTCTCCGTATGAATAGACGAAGGCTGCCAGCCGTACCCCTGCACGCTTTTAAAAAGAAAAAGAACGAATCTTCAAGATCCGTTCCACATGTTAAAGTGCCGCAGTAGAACTGCTAGGTTTGGCTTGATGCTTAGAGGGCGTACTACGTACGAACCAATGAGACAGAAGTGCGCTCAAAACGCCAAGTACACCAAGCACAATAAATCCCTGATTCAGAGAGAACCAATCGCCGATTATACCCATAAGAACAGGTCCAATGAACATGCCTAGTCCATAAATAGCTTGGAAAAATCCCATTGCCGTTGCCCGCTTATCCGCAGGCATATGCTTAATACTCATCCCCATGAGTAAGGTAAAAGAAAGTCCGCGACCAAAGCCGGCAAAAGCCTGAGTAACCATCAGCACCCAAAGATGATGCGTAAAAGGAATCGTAAATGTAAATATCCCCATTAGAATAAAGCCCCATACAACCATGCGCTTCTCCCCGTACCGGAAAGCCCATCGCCGCCCGCCAAATAAGGAAGCTAACGCTACCGGTACGTTGGCAAATAACGAAAGCATCGATAAGGAGAATTTATCAGCTCCAAGTTGGGTTGCATAAACGGGGGTAAATCCGAAAACAGTTGCGAATATGAGAACTTGCGACAAGATAGCGAGTAAGGATACGAACAGCAGCGTTCGGTCCGTCGCAACGTCACCGATACCGCGCATCGTAATTTTAGGCGCATCGAGCTCCACTTTTTCTACTAGGAAAAGGGATCCAATCATCCCCATCATGCCAAGCACAGCTCCCAAAATGAAGACGGCCTCCCAGCCGAAGGAATCTGCCGCCCATCCTGCTCCGAGAATACCTAAAACCTGCCCAAGTGAATTGAAGAAGGAGATCGTTCCGATCGCTTTTGTTGAATCTTCATGCTTATAGTAACTCGTAAATAATACGGTAAAATCAACCCAGGTTGCCGCGGCTGCGCCTGCTAGTGCTCGGAGAATAAGGATCCATGTGAAATCATGAGTGATCCACAGTCCTAAACCAGTTAGAGCCGTGAACAGCAGGCCAAAGGTAATAAATAACTTTCTCTTATGAAACCGGTCTGACATGATGCCTACAGGAATTCGCAGCAGCATTTGGGAGATCCCGTACATGCCGACAATCCATCCGGCCAACTGGTGGTTCCCGCCAAGAAATTCTACATAAGGCGCCATAATGGGAACGCTCGTATACATCGACATCCAGAACAGCAGTGTGACGATACAGAAGAGCGGAATGCGATAGGAGGATGAAACTTTGATGCTTGTCATCGAAGTGGGAGCTCCTTTCGGATTAGGTTCTTGGATTGAAATGAGGACTAATTGATCTATCGTTTTATTATAGAACATCGATTGCAGCAAGGCTATGATTGGATGTTTGCAAAATAAGACAATGAGCGGAAATCGGCTGGTTATCCCTTACATGCCTAGTAATTCCTCAAACAAAAATGGATGATTGCCGGAAATGGGTGCGCCTTGTAAATTGAAAGCAGTTGTTGGACCAAACGCTAGCACCGACTAGCACAAATCATCACTACAGAGGAGGGGGCATGGATTCAGCATGGAAATCGATTACGAAACCGGTAACTTGAATAAAAAAAAAACAGTGGGCGCGAGTCGATTGAAACAGGTCTGGTCAGGCATCGCTCGGGACAAGTTTTTATACGTTTTAGCACTTCCGGGGCTGCTCTACTTCCTTATTTTCAAATATGTGCCTATGTGGGGAATCATCATTTCTTTCCAAAATTATTCTCCTTATCAAGGCATGTCGGGTAGCCCGTGGGTGGGACTGGAGCATTTCCAACGATTTTTCTCAAACCCTGACTTCTTCATGCTCTTTCGCAATACGTTAGCGATCAACATCTTGTCCTTGGTTCTCTTCTTTCCGTTACCGATTCTGCTGTCTTTAATGTTAAACGAAGTACGAAACATGGCTTATAAGAAAATCATTCAATCGATCGTCTATTTACCTCATTTTTTATCATGGGTTATTATCGTGGGCATCACATTCCTGCTGTTTTCGACGGGGGATGGGGTGATCAATCAAATACTGGTCAGCCTAGGCTTTGAAAAAATTGATTTTTTAACAAATAAAAGTTTCTTTTGGGGCATGCTTACGGCCCAGTCCATTTGGAAGGATGCGGGTTGGGGAACGATCATTTTCCTAGCATCTATGGCAAGCATTGACCCTCAGTTATACGAAGCAGCCAAAATGGATGGTGCCGGAAGGTTCCGCCAAATGTGGCATATTACCTTACCAGGCATTCGCTCCGTGATTATTATTTTATTAATTTTGAGAATCGGTCATATCATGGATGTCGGCTTCGAACAGGTCTTCTTGATGATGAACGGGGCTGTGTCCGAAGTGGCTGACGTATTCGATACCTATGTGTATCGTTTAGGCGTGAAACAGGGGCAATTCAGCTACAGTACGGCTGTCGGTTTGTTCAAATCGGTCGTTGGTTTATTGTTGGTCATTGGAGCGAACAAGCTCGCCAAGAAATTTGGTGAAGACGGCGTCTACTAAGAAAGGGAAGGAGGAGTCCTCGATGTCTTCAATCATTTTAACCAAAAGTGATCGCGTGTTTAACGCGGTGAACGCCATTCTGCTTGGCATACTGGGTATCGTCACATTCTTTCCGCTTTACTACGTTTTTGTCGTTTCATTCAGTGATCCGTCCAGCTACTTATCAAGTGAACTGACGCTGTTTCCGTCGAAATGGAGCTTGGCTTCCTACAAATACCTCATGTCTACGGATGCTTTCCTTCATGCGATAGGAAACAGTGTATTTCTAGCCGTAGTCGGCACAGCAATCAGCTTATTGGTCACTTCCTGTCTATCCTATGCGATTTCCCGCAAAAGACTGCAGGGCCGCAAGTTTATCATGCTGTTAATCTTGCTTACGACCTTATTTAATCCAGGTATTATTCCTCCGTATTTGTTAGTAAGGGACCTTCACTTGATTAATAGCACGTGGTCGCTTATCTTGCCTGTCCTAACAAGTGGTTGGTATGTGTTGCTAATGAAAGGCTTTTTCGACAGTATTCCAGCCAGCCTGGAAGAGTCAGCTAGAATCGATGGTTGCAATGACATCAGCGTATGGTATCGAATTATTTTGCCACTGTCGTTGCCATCGCTTGCTGCTTTCGGGTTATTTTACGCGGTAGCTTACTGGAACACCTTCTTTACGGCTCTCTTATACATAAATGATTTTACGAAGCAGCCGCTCCAAGTATTGCTGCAAAATATGTTGATTGATGCTTCGACAGCAGCAGGCGGCGGGGCCGCGGCTGAGATGATGTCAGAGCAGCGCATTCCGCCGGAAACTTTGAAAATGGCTGCGGTGGTCATTGCGACGGTCCCGATTCTGCTCGTGTATCCTTTCCTGCAGAAGCATTTTGCCAAAGGAGCCATGGTTGGCTCCGTTAAAGAATAGTTCAATTGATGATAATTTGGGGAGGTTGTACAATAATGATTATGAAAAAGAAAACAATAGGCGTCGTCGCTTCTACCCTTTTAGCTTCTTCACTGCTCGCGGCTTGTGGTAGCAACGAGAGTTCCCACGTTAGCAGTAACGGAGCCGCTGTACCCTCTGCTAAGCCGACCGAGATCAGTATAATGACGATGTATTACACACCGGAACCACCGGGGCCGGACAACGTCATCGTGAAAGAAATCGAGAAGAAAACGAACACGAAGCTGAAAATTACATGGGTGTCACCTAACAACTATGGAGATAAAATTAATGTAACATTGGCCTCAGGGGACATTCCCGACTTGATCTTGCTGGATGACCCGTTCAGCGCTCAAGTACGCGGTATGGTAGCACAAGGCGCATTCTGGGATTTGACGCCGATGTTGAAGGACTACCCTAACTTGATGCTATATCCGAAAGCATCCTGGGAAAATACCAAACAAGCCGATGGAAAAAACTATGGTATTCCTCGCGCTCGTCCTACAGATGGCGGTGGATTTCCTTACCTGCGTAAGGATTGGCTAGATACCTTGAAACTAGAAATTCCTAAGACAACGGATGAATTATATACGGTATTGAAAGCATTCGTTGAGAAAGATCCGGATGGCAACGGGAAAAATGACACGATTGGCTATATAGGCTTTGTCGATCAAAATGGAATGTCCTACATGGGTCAGTTGCAGAACAGCTTCACGAAAGTCAATGGCGATTGGAAGTTGGTAGACGGCAAGCTGGTCAATGTCAATGTGCTGCCTGAAATAAAGGATGCACTTACATGGATGAATCGTGCCTATCAAGAAAAGTTGATTCCTGAGGATATCGCTGTCCTTAAAAATACACAGGCTAAGGACTTATTGAAGGCGAACCGTGGCGGTGGCTTTCAGGATACAGCGGAGGCAGCTTGGGAACCTACTGAAGAATTACGTAAAACAAACCCGAAAGCTGATTTTATACCACTGGTATCGCTAAACGGATACTCCAATAAAGACAGCGGATTTTTCGGGATGTATGCCATACCGAAATCTGTACCTGAGGCTAAAGTGAAACAACTGATGAAATTTATGGATTACGGCGCTACACAAGAAGGTTATGATCTGGCTAGCTTTGGCTTGAAGGATGTTCACTACACAGAGAAGGATGGTTTCAAAACCCCAACCGAGCAGGCTAAGAAAGATATCGTAGCCCAACAGGCTTTGGGTCAGATTTTCTTGAAATATGATCAATATTTGCGAGCCTATCGGACAGGTATGCCGAATGACTTCCTAGAGCGCAATAAGAAGATCATTGATGAGAAAGCCAAAATCAGCGTTGGAGATCCTGCTCTGGGTCTAAACTCCGACACGAACTCCAAGGTAGGTACGGAACTGAGAAAGAAAATTCAAGACATGAAGACCAAGGTTATTATGGGTAAAGAATCGTTGAGCGCATGGGACGCTTATGTAACCAAGCTGAAAACAGACCCGGATATGGTGAAAATCACGCAAGAATTAAATGACGCTTACCAGAAACGAAATAGTGCTAAATAAATAAGTACCGTCCCCCCCGACGCCAAAATTTTTGCGCAGTCGAGGGGGATTTCGGTATTTGGTTAGAGAGGGATTGGTTATGTGGCTTCGATGGAGGCAAGTTTGGTGTTGGTGGACGCAGCGTTCCGGCCGGGGCAATTTTTATCGTAAAAGCTTGATCTTAGTGTTATGCATTACCAGCTTGCCTACAGCGATCATCGGATACACTTCTTATATTACAGGACGTGCCCACATCGAGAAGGAAATTATGCGCAATCATGATGCACTTCTTAAGAAAACGATGGACCGCATGAACGATAATCTGGCCCAGCTGGAATTGGCTGCTACACAGTGGTCACTGGATAGTAGAATGGATGCACGTCTTAGGGACATGAATTTAAACGATGAATACAACACGACGCAAAATTTATATCGTTTTCTTGGCGTGATGAAGGGAGCCTACCCGTTAATTGATCAGGCGCAGCTCTACTTGGATCGGCAGGAGCCGATTATCATCTCAGATAACGAGGGCATCGTTCCCATTAAAAATGAGCAGGAGCGGGTCACTTTTCACACATTAATGAATCAAAAGCGAGGCGTATTTTGGTGGGATTCGCTGCCTAAAGCAAATGCGAAGACATATTCCAATACGGTTGCCTTAGTTCAAAAGCTTCCTAATGTGGGAGAGCCATACGGTGCGCTTATTTTATATTTGAATAAAGAAAAACTGGTGCAGATGGTCGAGGAAATGACCACTGATAACAATGGGGCTTCCTTCCTAATGGCAAAGGATGGACATATTATCGTCTCCCAGAAAACCGTCAACGAGGAGCAAGCCCAATTAGAGGCAGCCATTCATGAGAGTGTAATTGGCAGGACGGCAGAATCCGACTCTTACATACTGGAACGTAAAGGACAGTCTTACTCTGTTGCATACGGTCAATTCACCCGCACAGGAACTTTGTGGAAGTATGTAACTGCAACCTCTTTATCTCAACTTACAGCACCCGTGGAATTTATGTCGAGTAGCATGCTCAGCATTGGAGGACTAGGGCTGCTTATCGCCATTCTGCTCTCTTGGGTGGCATCCAAACGGATTTATCGACCGATTGTGCGGCTGGCGAATGTCATTAAAGATCACAAGACAACGCAAGAGAGCCAAGAGGATGAACTAGCATTTATCGAGAGAGAGTGGAAGCATTTAAGTCAGGAGAGCAGAGCGCTAGAATTGAAACTCGACCAGGCATACCCTGCACTAAGATCAGCGTTCCTCTTGCAATTGGTTCAAGGCCATTTTTATTCCTTAAGCGAGTCTGAGTTGAGAGGGCGGATGGAAAACTTCGACTGGCAAACGGAATCAAAGTGGTTCGCTCTGCTGCTGGTGCAGATTACCGGTTTTGCGAAGGAGGATGGCAGATTCCTAGAAAGTGAGGAGCAGTTGGTTACCTTTGCAGCAGCAAATATTGCCCAAGAAATGGTTCGGACACGAAATCAATCTGCTGAGGTTATCAACTTTCAGGATATGACAGTGGGTATTCTTCTCTCCTATCCCATGGATAGGACGAAACAACAGGCCAAAGATGAGCTTTACTTGCTGGCCGATGATTTGGGGCATACGATTAGCGCACTGCTTAAAATGCAGACAGCCGTTGGCATGGGGCGATTGACTCCTCAAGTGCTTGATCTGCCGCAGCTATTGTCGTTATTACGGAGTGCTATCCGATATCGCGATCTAAAAGCAGATCATCAAGTGCTTGATTTGGAGGAAATGCTGCCAAATGCCAATGAGGATTTGAACTATCCGTTTGCATTGGAAAAGGAGCTCATGCAGGCGATTCGTATGGGACAAAGCGAGCAGTCGCTAAGTCTGATAGAGAGCTTTGTTCAGGAATTGGTTCGTCAATCGAACAAGGAAAAGCAGCTGCAGGAAGGTGTCATGCAGGTACTGGGCAGTATGCTGCATACGATGCTCGAAACGGGCTTTAATCCGCATCATTTATTCGAAGGATACAACTTATACGAGCAGTTGAATCAGCTTCGGGAACCGGAACAGATGGTACGTTTCTTCCGGCAGAAGGTGATTTCACCTTATATCGAGAGGCTTAATGAATATCAAGACATTCATATGAAGCGACTAGTTGAACGCGTAACGGAGCGGATACAGGAGCGATTTATGAACAGCGATATATCCTTGGAGGAATGTGCGGATGCGTTCCATACAACGTCCTACGCGCTTAGTAAAGCTTTCAAGCAAATCAATGGCATGAACTTTATCGATTACTTGATTTCGCTGCGTATGGAAAAGGCCAAGAAGCTGCTTATCGGCACGGATTTGAAGGTTAACGAGATCGCAGAGCAAATCGGTTATCAGCCTTCTTATTTTATTCGACTGTTCCGAAAGTATGAGGATATGACGCCGGGTCAGTATAGGGATAAATTAAAGTAGCTTATGTAAAAAAGAGCCTGCCTTCATGAAAGCGGTAGGTTCTTTAGCGTTTTAAAAATTATGAATAGGGATATCTAAGCAATATATCAACAAATTTAAAGATAGTATGAATGCAGCCTTAAAAAGTAATCATTGCCTGAACAATAGAGGAAAATTAGAGGTAGGATACTACTAAAAACAATAAACGCCAGAGCGGCTATTAACCGTTACTGGCGTTTAAATTTTGAATGTATACGCGCCCGAGATGATTCGAACATCCGGCCTACAGTTTAGGAAACTGTTGCTCTATCCTGCTGAGCTACGGGCGCATGGCAAGAATTATAATAGCACGAAGGATTTCGTGGTGCAACCTTTTGGGCAGTGGTTTTTCTTCAGGACAAGGAATGTTCATTTAAAGTGAAGAATAGGTTAGGGATTAACTTTTATTTCCTTTAATTTGATTAGAGAGGAAGTGTCATTTTGGAAAAACGACCTGTACTCCTACTTTCAAAAACAATGTCGGAAAACATTCTGGATGTAGTGTCCATCCTAGTCATTTTGTGTACTTTCGCATATTTAGCCTATGTCTGGCCCTTGATACCAGAAAGAATACCAACACATATTGATGGTCAAGGGAAAGAAGATGGTTGGGGAAACAATATAGTCTTATTCTGCTGCCAGTGATGACGCTGATCCTATATATAGGTTTAACAGTCTTAAGCAAATACCCCCATACGTTTAATTATCCTTACAAAATTACTGATGAAAATGCCAACCGGCAATATGTAAATGCACGCTTATTTATGCACTGTCTAAAGATGCTGATCGTTGTGATGTTTGGGTTTGTCGAATGGACTCTTATCCAAATTGCGTGGGGAAATAGTGGTGCTTTAAATATATGGATATTTAGCATTGTACTGCTTTTCATTCTGGGTACGATTATTTTCTTCGTCATCCGATCCATAAAACTCAAGTAAATCTAATTCAATGAATACCTCATATTTGATCAAGGGAAGAGGATGCCGAAATGACAGTTTACATTGGTTTTCTGCGTGGTATTAACGTAGGAGGAAAGAACAAGATCAAGATGGCGGATTTGAAAAAGACACTGGAAGCTGCGGGACTTGCTAAGGTGCAAACGTATTTGCAGAGCGGCAATGTCTTGTTCATGTCGGAGGAGGCGGTAGAACCGCTGCGCCAGCGTATCGAGCAGGAGATCAGCAAAGCCATAGGCGTCTCACCTTCGGTCATTTTGCGTACGATAGAGGAGCTGGCGCAGATTCTTGCGACTTGTCCATATGAAGCGGATGCTTTATTAGAAGGCGAAACGATCCAAATCTCTGTGCTATCGGAAGATCCCCCGCAGCAAACCTCTGACATCTTGTCCAAAGGGAAAAGTGATGTGGATGAATTTCAGATCAATGGGCGCGAGATCTATTTCCTCTTTCGCCAAAGTGTTCTGGATTCTAAACTTGCGAGCAATATCCAGAAGCTCGGGGATACGGCGACAACACGCAATTGGAATACGATGAATAAACTTGCTGAGTTGGCAGCGGCGATGGAAAATTAGATACAGGAACTTCTAAGCTTTACCGCGTAATTTACGGAAAAATTGGGTCAGCATCGTTGAACACTCTTCTTGCAAGACGCCGCTAACGACATCGACACGGTGATTGAACCGGTCCTCTTGCAGCAAATTCATGAGCGTTCCGGCACACCCAGCCTTCGGATCAATGGTGCCGTAGATGACCTGGGGAATCCGCGATTGCACAATCGCGCCCGCACACATCGGGCAAGGCTCTAGGGTGACATAGAGCTGGCAATCCAAAAGCCGCCAGGCCCCAAGATGTTCGCTGGCTTGTTTGATGGCGATCATTTCGGCATGCGCGAGAGGATCTAGGGTTGTTTCACGTAAATTGTAGCCGCGGCCAATGATTTGACCTTGATGGACAACGACCGCTCCAATCGGTACTTCTCGGATGGCTTCAGCTTTGAGAGCCTCGAGAATGGCTTCTTTCATCCATGGGATATGTTCATCCACAGGGGGACACCTCGCTAATATATTTTTATCCACATGTGCATAACAATCGAACATTCATTCCGTTGTTAACAACCTGTGGATAGATTTGTGGATAACTTAAAAAGCTGTGGATATTTAATCTTTCTACATTACATACAACAAAAAGAACAGTGATGCAAGGAATTTTGTTGATAATAGCATCTGGGCTAGGTATAATGATAGATATTAGTAGGTCTTTTAGACCATATAGAACGTGATAGGTAGAAATAAGATAGCAAGGTTCGAAAATGGCAAACTTGTTGAAAAGCAAGGACGCAAAGCTGAGGGTCTACGGTTCCATTGGAACTATGGCAGCCTGGTTACCGAAAATCGATACTTTATTGATTAAGGTAATAGGCTGCTCCTACATAAGGGGCAGTCTATTTTTATATAGGGAACAACTTGGGTAAAGGGAGAGGTGTTAATTATAATGGCCAAAGGGTATAACGTCATGAAATATTACGGAAGCAAGGAGGGATATGACGCTGATGTGCTGATCGATAGTAAGGCTGTGTTGGGAAAGGACGATTTCGTAGCCACGGGCGTGCTAACCTATGCACTCGGAGACATTATTGAGGTGGAACTACCGGAATACGATGTTTTTCAACTTGGTGATAAAGCGAAAATGACGGTTTACACCAAATCCGGCTTGTTTGTGATGAATACAACCGTTGTTGCCAAAGAATTCGGCTCCGTCATTGTCATTAATCCACCTGAAAATCGGAAGAAATTCGCAGAAAAACGGGAATTCCCACGTGTGGATGTGAAACATACAGGTCTCTTATTCGGGCTTCAGGATATGAACAAAAGGAATAAACATCAATTTGAAAACCCGCTTGGCATCTCAATTAAAAATATATCCATTAACGGCTTAGGATTTACCATAAATGATAATGCTATGATTGATAAAATCGTTCAAAAGCATTCGCAACTTGAAGTCGAGCTGGATTTGGGCTTTACGATGCCTTGTTCGATGGAAATTGTAAGAAAAGAAAAGGTTGATAATGGTTTTTATTATGGGGCCAGTTATATCGACATACCGCAGGGAAAAACCAATGCTTTAAGGGGGTTTATCCTTACCAATCAGATCGAAACTTACTTCGTACAGAAGCGGGAAGCGCAATTTAAAAAAGCAACGGAAAAAAAGTCTGCGGCGAATCAATAGCCTTCAGGCTTTTTTTTGAGGTCCAAGTGCTATATAATAAGAAGGATGATTTTCGAAAATTAAGGAGTTGTAACTACAATGGCTTTGAAAGCAGGTATCGTCGGTCTACCGAACGTAGGAAAATCGACATTGTTTAATGCAATTACACAGGCGGGGGCAGAATCTGCGAATTATCCGTTTTGTACGATCGATCCGAATGTTGGGGTAGTTGAAGTACCAGACGAGAGATTGCAGAAGCTGGTAGAGATTGTTGTGCCTAAGAGCATTGTCCCGACAGCCTTTGAATTCGTTGATATTGCGGGTTTGGTAAAGGGCGCGAGCAAAGGCGAAGGGCTTGGAAATAAATTTTTGGCACACATTCGTGAAGTGGATGCCATTGTGCATGTTGTTCGTTGTTTTGAAGATGATAATATTACCCACGTTTCCGGTAAAGTGGATCCGATCGGCGATATCGAAACGATTAATCTTGAATTAATTTTGGCCGATATTGAGTCGGTTGAGAAGAAGATCGAGCGTTCGCGCAAAAACCTCAAAGGCGGCGACAAGAAGGTTGTTGCTGAAGTGGAGTGTTTAGAGCGTATTAAAGAAGCGCTTTATGCAGATAAACCGGCACGCAGTCTGGATCTCAGCGAAGATGAGAAGCTTCTCGTGCGCGACCTTCATTTATTGACCATGAAACCGGTGCTTTATGCGGCAAACGTGAGTGAAGATGAAGTAGCAACAGCAGACGAAAATCCTTTTGTGAAAATTGTGAAAGAGTTTGCTGAGGGCGAAAACAACGAAGTGGTGTCGATCAGTGCGAAGGTTGAATCCGAAATCGCCGAGCTGGAAGACGAAGAAAAAGCGATGTTCCTCGAAGAGTTGGGACTTCAAGAGTCCGGCTTGAATAGATTGATTAAAGCAGCGTATAGAAAACTTGGCTTGTACACGTATTTCACAGCTGGGGTGCAGGAAGTAAGAGCATGGACAATCCGCAAAGGAACGAAAGCTCCTCAGGCGGCTGGAGTTATTCATACCGATTTCGAACGTGGTTTTATTCGTGCTGAAGTCGTCTCTTATAATGATTTGGCAACTGCAGGGTCGATGAATGGTGCGAAAGAAAAAGGCCAAGTGCGTCTCGAAGGTAAAGAGTATGTGGTGAATGACGGGGACGTCATGCATTTCAGATTTAATGTGTAATTCATAAAAAAAGTAAAGAAAGGAGTGATCCTATATGTTGGATCGACTTCAGTCCATTGTGGACCGCTATGATAAATTAAGCGAACTGTTGTGTGACCCGGATGTTACGAGTGATACGAAAAAGCTTAGAGAATACTCGAAAGAGCAATCTGATCTTCAAGAAGCATATGATGCTTATAACGAATATAAGAGTGTGAGCGAACAGCTGGCCGATGCTAAAGTGATGCAGAACGAAAAGCTGGATGATGAAATGCGTGAAATGGTCAAAATGGAGATTGAAGAGCTTAGCGAGCAGTCCGCCAAGTTGGAAGAACAACTTAGAATGCTCATGATGCCTAAAGACCCTAATGATGATAAGAACGTAATCGTCGAAATTCGCGGTGCGGCAGGCGGCGACGAAGCTGCTTTGTTCGCGGGCGATTTGTATCGTATGTATACACGCTATGCGGACGCGCAAGGATGGAGAACGGAGATTCTCGATGCTTCTGTGAACGATTTGGGCGGGTTTAAAGAGATTATTTTCATGATCACCGGTAAAGGCGCTTATAGTAAGTTGAAGTATGAGAGTGGCGCGCATCGTGTACAACGAATTCCTGTTACGGAATCAGGCGGACGTATCCATACCTCAACGTCGACGGTAGTGGTTATGCCGGAAGCGGAAGATGTTGAGATTGTCATCCATGACGCGGATATTCGAGTGGATACATTCTGTTCCAGTGGAGCGGGCGGTCAGTCGGTTAATACGACGAAATCCGCTGTGCGTGTGACGCACGTACCTACGGGTATCGTAGCGACTTGTCAGGATGGTAAATCGCAGAACTCGAATAAAGAGTCAGCACTGCGCGTGCTTCGTACACGTATTTCCGATAAAATGCGTGAGGAAGAGGAAGCGAAATATGCGGGCGAGCGTAAAAGCAAAGTGGGTACGGGTGACCGTTCCGAACGGATTCGTACGTATAACTTCCCGCAAAGCCGCATTACCGATCACCGTATTGGCTTGACTTTGCATCGCTTAGAAACTGTGCTTAATGGTGACATGGCAGAGATCGTTTCGGCGCTCACGATTGCAGCGCAGTCCGATGCTTTAGATAACGGGGAGCAGGCAATGTGATGTCGACTGCTGCTAAGAGTATAAGAGAAGCCTTTGTTGAGGCTTCTTCTTTTTTAGGGAAGCTCGGTGTGGCCGAGGCTGCTTCCTGTGTGGAACTGCTGCTGCAGCACCTGCTCAGCTGCAGTCGGACGGAGCTGCTGTTCCGTTTTCCGGAACAGTTTCCTGTGGAGCTGGCGGAGAAATGGAGCCAGCTCGTGGAACGGAAGGCCGCGGGTGAGCCGGTGCAGTATATTACCGGTGAGCAGGATTTCTTCGGCCTTCCTTTTGCGGTTAGCCCGGCCGTGCTGATTCCGCGGCCGGAGACGGAGCTGCTCGTGGAAGCTTTGCTCCACGAGGGTTCGCGTTTGTTCCCGCAAGGCACTCCGCTGCTTGCGGATGTGGGCACCGGGAGCGGAGCGATCCCGGTGACTGTGGCGCACGCGCGCCCTGCGTGGCGCGTGGCGGCCAGCGACATCTCCGCGGCAGCGCTGGAGATGGCTCGCTTGAATGCGCAGCGCCACGGCGTGGCTGCGCGGGTGGAGTGGCTCGAGGGCGATCTTCTCGAGCCCTTCATTGCGCGCCGGATCGCGCCGGATATACTGGTGTCTAACCCACCGTATATCCCTGATGGCGACCTTCCGGCGCTGATGCCCGAGGTGCGGCTGTTCGAGCCGCACACGGCTCTGTTCGGCGGTGTCGAGGGACTCGACCTGTACCGCCGGATGATCTCGCAGCTGCCGCAGCTCCCGCGAATTCCGACCGTGGTCGGGTTCGAGGTGGGCATTCGGCAGGCGGAGGCTGTGGCGGCGATGCTGCGCGCCGCCGCAGACTGGGACGAGATCCGATTCGTGCCGGATCTGCAGGGCATTGATCGCCACGTGATCGCGATCCGTTCGCAAGACTAGAGGGGTTCGTAGCTTTGGAAAGAACGTGATATTTTAGATGGTAGCTAGGTATTGGTATCTGCTAAGAGTGTTTTTCATCGCTAAAGTCGCTTATATGAGCAAGAGAGTCACTTTAACGATGTTTTTCACTCTTACAGACGAGCTATCATGGCATTTTTCACTGCTAAACCCACCTTCCTCAGCCTGAACGCCACCCAACGATCCCATCTCACCCAACTCTATCATTTTTCACAAAATTAAATAGATTACTAGGTTTAGCTCCTCCTCTTATTGCCCATACTGGCTAGTAGAAGCGAAGGGAAAGGGGCTTTTCCTCATGGTTAAGAGAACTAATCGTCATTCTTATAAATCTTTATTATTAGTAGCTTTTGCACTTATTGTTATGATAACTTGTTGGGAATCGAATCGTACGAATGCGGCGGTTATTTCGCCTACGATACCGGAAGAATCTATTCGCTTACGTATTCTAGCAAACTCGGATTCGCCGCAGGATCAGGCGTTGAAACGCGAGATTCGTGATGCTATTATTGCTCGTATGCAGGAGTGGGTCGTTGGGCCGCAAACGTTGGATGACGCAAGAGCCGTGGTTAGAGCCCATTTGTCCGAGTTTGATGTTCTTGTTGGACAAATGATTGAAGCACGTGGCTATAGCTATTCACATACAGTTGAGCTAGGTAAAGTCCCTTTTCCAACAAAAATGTACGGAAATGAAGTGTACCCGGCGGGAGAATATGAAGCGCTGCGCGTGACAATTGGAACGGGGGAAGGTCAGAACTGGTGGTGTGTGTTGTTTCCGCCATTATGTTTCGTGGATTCCTTATCCGGAGAAGCGGTAGCATCGGCTGCTGTTGTAGCGAAAACAGAGGGTGATGGGAAGGTGCAATCCTCTCCTACACCTGCAACGAAAGTCAGTAAAGCTGCTTCAATAGTTAAACCCGACAAGTCTAACCCTGTCGTTAAAGACAGTGATGCTAAGCAGCCACAAGTTAAGTTTTTTATCTGGGAAATGGTAAAGAAGATCGTATCGTGGTTCAGCTAAGGAAAGTTGCCCATTCCCATGTAAGGATCAGAATTATATTTGAAGTTAGGATGATAGATGATCGTGACAAAATACTGGAAAGTGGATCAGGGAATTGGCACCGAAATAGGCATGGAATTAGCTGAAGCTGCCCAGCTTCTACGAAGCGGTGAAACAGTCGCCTTTCCAACAGAGACGGTGTATGGACTTGGGGCAGACGCGACGAATACGGCAGCGGTTGAAGGGATTTTCACAGCGAAAGGTCGGCCTTCGGATAACCCGCTTATTGTCCACATTGCGAATGTTGAGCAGCTATCAAGTTTAATTCTGTCGGATCGTGTTTCGGCAGATCATCGCCAGCTTATGGAGGTTTTCTGGCCGGGTCCTCTTACGATAGTGCTGCCTGTGAAAACAGGTGGCATTTCGCCGTTAGTAACCGCTGGTCTTAAAACTGTGGGTGTGCGAATACCGGATCATCCCGTGGCTTTGCAGCTTCTTCGTGAAGCGGGGCTACCCATAGCCGCGCCGAGTGCCAATAGCTCAGGCAGACCTAGTCCAACACTCGCCTCTCATGTCAGAGATGATTTAGATGGCCGGATTGGCGGGATCGTGGATGGTGGTGCAACTGGGGTTGGGGTCGAGTCGACCGTTATTGAGCTAGTTGGCGGTGAGCTTTACATTCTGCGTCCTGGCGGTGTTACGGCGGAGCAGCTGCAATCGGCACTGCCTGCTATTCGGATTCATGAGCCAGAGCGGGGAGAGGTACAGGGTGCCGAAACACCGCGTGCTCCTGGGATGAAATATACACATTACGCACCAAAAGGATTTATGCATATCGTTCAAGGCGAAGATGCAGAAGCTGTTGCTGAATGGATCCAACACGATATTGATGCCGCCAAAACACGAGGTGAGTCAACGGGTATTCTTACTTTTGAGGAGAGAGCCTCACGTTACCATGCTGATTTGGTAATTGCCTGCGGATTGTTATCACAACCGGAAACAATTGCTCAAGATCTTTACGCTGCGTTAAGGCAGTTTGATCAAGAAGGCATTCAATATATTGCTGCAGAGGGTTGTCCAGAAACGGGGATTGGCCTTGCGATTATGAATCGACTTCGTAAAGCAGCCGGTCATCGGCTTGTACGTGTTTAGCTAGCATGATTCCCTGTTTGTCCGCATATCTTGAGAGAGAAACGTGGACAAGGGGGATAGCGCTATGCTCGCATCTGGGGTAGAATTTGGGCAGCTGGTAACAATTATTATTATGGCGATTGCTTTGGGCCTGGATGCTTTTTCCTTAGGGATTGGCATAGGGATGAAGGGTATTCGTTTGATTGATATTATGAAAATTAGCTTCGTGATTGGTATATTTCACGTTCTCATGCCTTTGATGGGGATGTTTATGGGGCAATATGTGTCATTGCTGCTCGGGAATGTCGCTACAGCGGCTGGGGGATGTTTGCTCATACTTTTGGGATCGCATATGGTGTATAGTTCGATTCGTGGAGAAGAAGCGACTTCTTTTGATCATCGGTCAGCTTGGGGCCTGACGATCTTTTCACTTAGTGTCAGTATTGATTCATTCTCTGTTGGTGTATCCCTTGGTATGTTTGCTACGGATATTGTGTTGACCGTGCTGATATTTGGTCTGTTTGGGGGTTTGTTATCCATTGCCGGTTTGTTGGTTGGCAGGCGGGTAAGCGGCTGGGTAGGTGAGTATGGCGAGGCGTTTGGCGGGCTTATTTTACTCACTTTTGGGATCAAGTTTTTACTATGATACAATAGGGGTGTAAAAGTTTTCGTCTTAGCTTATGCTTATGATTAGAGTTTTGCTATGCAAAACTCAGCTTATGCTTACGAAGTTAGCTTTCCTACGGAAAGCTCTTAGGAGGGAATCATGTTGCGAATTCTATTTGTTTGTACAGGAAATACGTGCCGCAGTCCATTAGCAGAAGGTTTGCTGCGTATCAGGGTGCACCAAGAAGGGCTTGCGGCGGAGGTTCGTTCAGCAGGCGTTTCCGCGGTGACGGGCGGTCCAATCTCCAGAAATAGTGCATCACTTTTACAGGAAGCGGGTTTCAAGGAGCCCATAAGTTCTTTGGCGATCCAAGAGTCTGAAGTGAATTGGGCTGATCTTATTTTGACGATGACGATGGGGCATAAGCGTACGGTCATCCAGCGTTTTCCGGCGGCGATTGAGAAGACGTTTACGCTCAAAGAGTACGCCATGGACGACGCTCATATTTTACAGGCGATTGAGGAAAGGGAGCAGCTCGTTACGGAGCTTCAGCTCAAACAGGCTCTTTCGCAAGCAGTATCTGTAGAAGAAAGAAGCCGCATTTATAAACTTGAACATGCGATTCCTGACTTTGACATTTCGGACCCGTTCGGAGGCTCTATAGAGATTTACCGACAAACGGCTGAGGAGATCAGCGGGAGTTTAGATAAATTGATTCAGAAAATACGTGCACGAAACGAAGGCTCCAAATAACTCAGGTACGAGATTTACGAATTGCGGATACATCTTTACACATGGGGTAGAATGCGATAAAATAGAGGTACTAATCAAGACTCAATGTAACTGGCGACGAGTGGGAGTAACCACAGTGGAGCATTGAGCTATACGGCCGGTCGCCTGGGCAAAAGAGCAACGCGCGTTTTCTAGCGTGTCCGCTCTTTTTTTCGTTTTCTGGTGAGCTTTGGGATATAATAGGATGGTCGAATTCGAACAAGCAAAGGAGCGTTCTATTCATGAAAATTGCCTTAGGTGCAGATCATGCAGGCTATCGTTTGAAAGATGTTATCATTCCTTTTATTGAGTCATTAGGTCACCAAGTCGTCGATTATGGCTGCAGCTGTGCAGATTCGGTTGATTATCCCGACTATGCGCTTCAAGTTTGTGAGCAAGTGGTATCCGGCGATGCGGACAAAGGTATTTTGATTTGCGGAACGGGTATCGGAATGTCGATTGCCGCGAATAAGGTTCCGGGCATCCGCTGTGCACTCGTACATGATCTTTTTTCAGCGAAAGCGACGCGTGAGCACAATGATACGAACGTACTTGCCTTAGGGGAACGTGTTATTGGACCGGGTGTAGCTGAGGAAATCGTGAAAATCTGGCTCGAAACTGAATTTTCTCAAGGTGTTCGACACCAAAATCGCATTAACAAAGTGCAAAGTATCGAAGATCGTTTCACACTGCACCCATAGAATATTTCCTAACGGAAAATTCCAGAAACGAGGGATCACGATGACAGATTCCATTCTATCTAATGTTGCCGAGGCTATGGAAACGAATCTTCGGGAATTGGTCAAAGTCGGCAATCTCAGATCAGGTCACATTCTGATTATCGGAACGAGCACGAGTGAAATTCTCGGGCATAGGATCGGTACATCGGGGACGCTGGATGCGGCCAAGCCGATTTTTGAAACGGCGCAAGGAATAAGCCGCGAGTTCGGACTGCATTTAGCCTTTCAATGCTGCGAGCATTTGAACCGTGCGATCGTTATTGAGGAAGAGCTGCTAGCGAGTATGCCTCAGCTTGAGCCTGTCTCTGTCATTCCGGTGCCAAGAGCCGGAGGCTCGATGGCCTCCTATGCGTATCGCCATTTCGCGAAGCCGGTCGTTGTCGAGAAGATTCAGGCACATGCCGGAATCGATATTGGCAGCACGCTCATTGGGATGCATTTGCGCCCAGTTGCTGTACCAGCAAGGCCGCCAGTACGTAACATTGGCCATGCCTATGTAACGATGGCTTTTACCCGGCCTAAGCTGATTGGCGGTACAAGAGCTGTATACCTGCCTGATGAAGCGGAACAACTCTATCAAACAGCCGCACCTGATGCGGATTGCTAGCCATTACCTCAATGAATAAGACTTAACAGATAAGACTACCCTGTAGGAGGAATTTTAATATGACAAACTTTTTGAGTAAACAAGATCCTAAAATTGTAGCAGCTATGAACCTTGAGCTTGCCCGTCAACGCGACAAAATTGAGCTTATCGCATCTGAAAACATCGTTAGCCAAGCTGTTCTTGAAGCTATGGGTACAGTGTTAACGAACAAATATGCAGAAGGCTACCCAGGCAAAAGATACTATGGCGGCTGCGAGCACGTAGACATCGTAGAAGATATCGCTCGGGATCGTGCAAATGAACTTTTCGGTGCTGAGCACGCGAACGTTCAACCGCATTCCGGCGCACAAGCCAACATGGCAGTGTATTTGGCAGCTCTAAACCCTGGTGATACGGTACTGGGTATGAACCTGGCACATGGTGGTCACTTAACGCACGGTAGCCCCGTGAATGCGTCCGGTATTCTCTACAACTTCGTAGCTTACGGTGTAAGCGAGAAAGATTTCCGCATTGATTACGACGATGTTCGTAAAGCTGCATTCAAACACAAGCCTCGCATGCTCGTAGCTGGCGCAAGTGCTTACCCGCGCACGATTGATTTCGAAGCATTGGCTTCCATAGCTAATGATGTAGGCGCGTTGTTCTTCGTTGATATGGCTCATATCGCAGGTCTTGTTGCTGCTGGTCTGCATCCGAACCCAGTGCCGCACGCACATTTCGTAACGACAACAACGCACAAAACGCTTCGCGGTCCTCGCGGCGGTATGATTCTTACACGCAAATCTTGGGCAGCAGCAATCGATAAAGCCGTTTTCCCTGGTACCCAAGGCGGTCCTTTGATGCACACGATCGCAGCAAAAGCGGTTTCCTTCGGTGAAGCTCTGCAACCAGATTTCAAAACATACGGACAAAACGTGATCAACAATGCACAAGCATTGGCGACTGCTTTAACAGCTGAAGGAATTAACCTAGTTTCCGGCGGTACAGATAACCACTTGATGCTGATCGATTTGCGTAACTTGAACATTTCGGGTAAAGACGCTGAACACGTTCTAGACGAAATTGGTATCACAGCAAACAAAAACGCGATTCCTTTTGACCCAACAAGTCCGTTCATTACTAGCGGTATCCGTCTAGGTACACCGGCTGTAACATCCCGTGGTATGAATGAAGAAGCGATGAAAACAATCGCGAAAGTGATTGGGCTTACCTTGAAAAATCCGAAAGACGAAGCTGTTCTTGAGAAAGCACGCGGTTTAGTGAAAGACCTGACAGCGCAGTATCCGCTTTACCCTGGTTTAACTTATTAATTTCTTGTTCAAATAAAAGTTCAGGCCGGCTCTCTGGAGTCGGCTTTTTTTTACCCTTTTATCCGTCTAAAGGCTGTTGACGAAAGCAGGGAGGCAGACCTATACTTCTTGGTAATTCGTGTAAAAGGAGGTTGCATCCATGCAGCTTGTTTTACAGTACGTGCAGTTGAAATCAGCAATCATGCGAGTACACAATTTTCAACAAACCGATATGGATGTGCCCGTGTCCGTTGAAGAAATAGCCGGTTACCTGTATTGTACGGAACGCAATGTGAAAATATTGATTCGCAAGATGATTGAGATGGTGTGGATTTCCTGGACACCGGGTCGCGGGCGCGGAAATCGATCTACAATCCGGTTTCTAGCCTCCGTCGAAGATCTTTTGTTTACGGAAGCGAAAATGCTTGTTGAACAGGGGAATTTGAACAGTGCGATGAGTTTGTTTCAAATAGAAGGATTGGATTCAGGAGTCATGGATCGATTCTTAGCTTGGCTTGGGAGTTATTTTGGGTATAAAGGAACCCTTGAGTCCGGCGATCCTGAAACTCTTCGACTGCCGATGCAGATGAGAGTTCTGACCCTAGACCCTGTGGATGTGCTCTTCTCTGGCGATCTACATTTCGTGAAACAGGCTTTCGATACGCTGCTGTATTTTAGTCCTGAATGCGGCTGCCTAGAGCCAGGTTTAGCGCATGACTGGGAATGCAACGAGAATGCAACGGTCTGGACGTTTTATTTGCGTAAGCGTGTGCGGTTCCATCATGGTCGTGAGATGACATCGGCAGATGCGGTCTTTTCGCTTAATCGGGTGCGTACGCTGGGCACGGAAGATTCTCCAAACCGATGGCTGTTGGAATCCGTAAAAGAAATTCGCGCAGTGGATCGGCTGACCGTTAGAGTCGAGTTGAATGCGCCGAATTATATGTTTCCACATTACGTAAGTTCCTATCAGGCCGCGATCGTACCGGCAGATGTGTACAGCGCTCAGAAAGTGAGCGATCCAGGCATGCTGCCTGTCGGGACGGGGCCGTTCCGGATTACGAGGTATGATGAAGGAGGCGTAACTTTCGAAGCGTTCGAGGATTATTACCGGGAGTCCGCCCACCTGGATCGTATTGAACTGCTTTGCGTTCCGGAAATGGTGAGTGAGCGAAGGTGGCAGCAGCTGAATTTCCAAATGGGCAAGCTGAGTCACTCTAAACAGCCGGCACCGGCGCATTGGTGTAAAAAAGAAGTCATGATGCTAGGTTCAAACATGCTGGTCTTTAATTTACGAAAGGAAGGGCCTCAGCAGGATCTCCATTTCCGCCAAGCGCTTCAATTAGTTCTTAACCGCAGCGGCATGATTAAGGAACTGGGGCTATATAATGCAATACCTGCCGCGGATTTCTTGCCGTCCGATTCGCCAGTCGAACAGCCGGAAGATGACCAGCCTGAACGAGCTAGAGAATTATTAAGGCAATGCGGATATGAAGGCCAGCCGATAACGATGATTTTCACCCCAAAAAACCGTGCCTTAGCTGAATGGGTTCATGCTCGCTGCCTAGACATCGGAATTCAGGTTGCTTTTCAGGAATATTCATTTGAAGAAATGTCCAAGGTGCATAGGATGCAGTGTGCAGATATCATTATCGGCGGGGTTGTCGCAGATGACGATGAAGCCCGTTGTCTGATAGAGATGTACAAAATAGGCAACTTGCCGCTGCGCGTATACGCGACCGATGAGCAGCGCAGAACGTTCGATGAAACAATTGCCTCAATCGAAGATGAGCCTGACAGTCAGATACGTTTACAACGAATCCGCTCCATGCAAGGATTATTATCGCAAAACCAATCGGTCTTATTTCTTGTTCATACAACCCAACAATTAGTTTACAGCCCGCACCTTCAAGGTATTTCTTTCAACACGATTGGTTGGTTTGATTTCAAGAGCATCTGGTACTGCCCCGAAATCGTAGATTGAGCTGATATCATGTACGGTGAAAACCGCTCGGATGAAAAATCCTAGTGGTTTTTTCTGTAGATAAGAAAGTATAAGTTTTATACTTTTGCTTCGCATCTACCTTGACAAACGCGTTCGTCCCTGAAGGACGACGAAGTCGTTTATCCTTGTGTGAAATGGAATTTCACGGAAGCTTTGGTTTTACAGAGGATAAGTTGGATAACATATGATATAATGGACGAGGTTTGTCGTACCATGACGATATTTTTTTGTGAAATACATATAAAATGCAGCTTTTTAGGAGGAAATTATGGGGAAGTTATTTATTTGTGATCATCCGCTAATTCAACATAAGCTAACTTATATTCGGGACGAGAATACGAAAACGAAGGATTTTCGAGATCTCGTGGACGAGGTTGCGACATTAATGGCCTACGAGATTACGCGAGATATTCCGCTTGAGCATGTTCAGGTGAAAACGCCTGTGACTACGGCAGATTGCCGTATTATTTCGGGCAGAATGCTGGGACTCATTCCAATCCTGCGTGCTGGTCTGGGTATGGTAGATGGGATTCTTAAGCTGATTCCGGCTGCCAAAGTTGGACATGTTGGTCTCTACCGTGATCCTGACACGCTTCAGCCTGTCGAGTACTATGTAAAGCTGCCTACAGATGTTCTGGAGCGGGAGTTAATTGTTATTGACCCGATGCTGGCCACAGGCGGATCCGCGAATATGGCGATTGAAGTACTGAAACGCAGAGGCTGTACGCAAATGAAACTGATGTGTTTAATTGCAGCGCCAGAAGGGATCAAAGCTGTTCAACAAGAGCATCCTGATGTTGATATTTACGTAGCTGCCGTTGACGACTACCTGAACGATCACGGCTATATCGTTCCGGGACTTGGTGACGCGGGAGATCGTCTGTTCGGCACTAAATAATTGGCTCTAAAGGGAGAAGAAACCGATGAAACGTTTAAAAGTCATTACGATCTTCGGAACAAGACCCGAAGCGATTAAGATGGCTCCGCTTATTTTGGAGCTGGAGAAACATCCTGAACATATTGAGTCCCTTGTCTGTGTGACAGCTCAGCATCGACAAATGCTGGATCAGGTGCTCGACATTTTCAAAATTAAACCGGATTTCGATTTAAATGTCATGAAAGACCGTCAAACGCTGAATGAGATTACAATGCGTGTACTGCAAGGCTTGGAGCCTGTCTTCCAAGAAGCTAAGCCTGACCTGATTCTCGTGCACGGCGATACGTTGACAACATTCCTTGCAAGCTATGCGGCATTCATGCAGCAAATTCAAGTGGGACATGTCGAGGCAGGTCTTCGTACGTGGAACAAAATGTCTCCTTACCCGGAGGAAATGAACCGTCAATTAACGGGCGTGCTAGCGGATTTACACTTTGCGCCAACGCAGCAATCGGCCGACAATCTGCGCAAAGAAAATAAATCTGAATCCCAGATTTATGTGACGGGGAATACGGTTACGGATGTGTTTAAGTACACGGTACAAGAGAAATTTGAACACCCTGTATTGGAATGGGCAGCGGGCCGTAAGCTGATCTTGATGACGGCGCATCGCCGTGAATCGCAAGGCGAGCCTCACCGTCAAATCTTCCGTGCTGTGAAACGTATTGCTGATGAGTTTGAAGATATTGCGATCGTTTATCCCGTGCATCTAAGTCCTGCAGTCAAGGAACCTGCACATGAGATCCTGGGCAATCATCCACGCATCAAGCTGGTAGACCCCTTTGACGTATTCGAGTTCCACAACTTCTATCCGCATGCCCATATGATCCTGACAGACTCTGGTGGTCTTCAGGAAGAAGCGCCTTCATTTGGTGTGCCGGTTCTAGTTCTACGCGATACGACAGAACGTCCTGAGGGTATCCAGGCAGGTACGCTTGAACTCGTTGGAACGGATGAAGAAGTGGTCTATGAGCGTGCTCGCGCGCTTCTAACCGATCCAGATTTATACAACAAAATGAGTCAAGCCGCCAACCCTTATGGGGATGGAAAATCGTCTGAACGCATCGTGCAAGCGATACTTTATCACTTCGGCAGGACCTCTGAGCGTCCGGAAGCTTTCTAACCGTGACAAAATCATGACAAACGCTACAGCGTACAGTTCCACTGTTCGGTTTGGAAACTCGCAAACCTTAGAGCCGCAAGGCTCTGACAGGTTTTGCGCGAAGGGACATGTGAAGTTATGTCAATTGACAAACCTTGCATGGCTTCGATACAATGAATGAGGATTCGTAGCACTATGCTGCGAGACGGGTTTTCCCATGTGGAAAACTCTCAGGAGGATGCGATGAAACGGCCAAATCCCAATGATAATCCTTGGCGGGCAGTAGCGCTAACTAGTGCAATTGGTATTGACCTCGTAATTTGTTTAGGAGCCGGTTATTTCTTCGGCGACTGGTTGAGTCACACACTAGGAGGACAGTTCTGGTTGTTAGGCGGGTTCTTGCTTGGGCTTGTAACCGGAATCATTAGCATTTACTTCATGATAAAGCAGTACGGAGGGCTCTGATGGATGACTTTTCAGCCACTCTGAAAACGGTTCAAAATGTGTTTCTTTTTTTCTTATCCTTTTGTTTGGCTGCATGGGCGCTACTTGTCGATTACCGAGTTTACATTGCCGGGATCATGCTTGGTTCTTTAGCGAGTATGGTGAACGCAAGGTTTCTAGCTTGGAAGATTAACAAGTTGGCAGCAGCTGCGATAGAGCAGAAGGGCCGCAAAGTGACCCTTGGTTTTCTGACAAGAGCAGCAATCGCTGGTTTCGCAGGATTGGTTGCCGTCCGGTATCCAGAACACATCGCGCTACCCACGACGATCGTTGGATACTTTTTTGCTCAATTGGCAACACTCGTACTGGGTATTCTTTCTATTAGGAAGTCTAAGAAGTAATTCCATTCGATGAAAGGGGTGAAAATGGAAAACATGGAACATCACGCACCAGAATTTGAGTGGTTAGGTATTCACTTCGACGCATCTGCACTCATGATGATCGGAATTACCACCATAATCGTGCTTATCCTTGCAATCGCAGGGGCCAGCCGAGCATCTGTAACGAATCCTTCGAAATTGCAAAACTTTATGGAATGGACGATTGAGTTTGTAGAAGGCATTATTGGAAGCACGATTGGTTCTAAGCATGGCAAAGGCTTTATCGCGCTTGGTCTTACGCTCATTATGTACATCTTTATCGGCAACATGCTTGGCCTTCCGTTCTCGATCGTGACTGAAGATCATGTATCATGGTGGAAATCACCGACCGCTGATATCGCTGTAACAGGAGCACTTACGGTTATTGTTATCGTACTGAGTCACTACTTAGGTATAACACGTAATACGAAGCATTACTTCGCGCATTATTTTGAGTTCAAAGGGGCAATGTTGATCCTTCATTTGATTGAAGTTGTATCAAAGCCGCTTACGCTCGCTTTCCGTCTTTACGGTAATATTTATGCAGGTGAAATTATGATATCTGTCATTGTAGGAGCTGGTTGGTTTGGAATTGCGCCTCTCTTCGTATGGCAGGGCTTCAGTGTGTTCGTAGGTGCAATTCAAGCCTTCGTATTCACAATGCTAACAATGGTTTACATCTCGCAAACGTTAATTCACGAAGAACAGCATTAAGAGTAAGACTTACCTCGGGAAGTCTCGAGTCACTTATAAAAAACAACAAACTTAAGAGTTTAAGGGAGGATTTTATCAATGGGAGCAATAGCATTAGTAGCAGCAGGTATCGTATTTGGTTTGGGAGCACTAGGTGCAGGTATTGGTAACGGTTTGATCGTAGGTCGCGCTTTGGAAGGTATTTCCCGTCAACCAGAACTTCGTGGTACGCTTCAAACAACAATGTTTATCGGGGTAGGTCTAGTAGAGGCAATGCCGGTCGTTGCTTTGGTTCTTGCGTTCATCTTTATGGGAAAAGCTTAAGAAATCGTTTGGCGTTGATGGCCTTAGTCGCCACCACGCCTTCGTTTTGCCCACGTTATCAGAAGGGAGTGACGTTACTTGCATATTGAATGGTCCACATTTTTTATACAACTTATCGCGTTTTTGATTCTGTATGTGTTGCTTTCCAAATTTGCGTTCGGTCCTCTGTTTGGCATGATGGAAAAACGCAGACAATTGGTTAAAGATCAAATACAAACAGCTGAAGCAAGCCGTAAGCAAGCTGAACAACTGTTAGAGGAACAAAAGCAAGCGCTGCAACAAACTCGTAAGGAAGCTTACGATATTATTGAGCAAGCAAAGCATACTGGTTCCAAGCAAGCAGATGATATTATTCATGCAGCTAGTGCAGAAGCAACACGCCTGAAAGAAGAAGCACTGAAAGATATCGAAAATGAGAAGAATAAAGCGGTTGCCGCTCTTCGCAGCCAAGTAGGCGCGATGTCCGTTCTGATCGCATCCAAAATTATCGAGAAACAAATCGATGAAAAGTCACAAGAAGAACTTGTTGAGCATTACCTCAAAGAGGTAGGAGGCAACGTATGAGTGACATCGTCGTAGCGAAGCGTTATGCCAAAGCTTTATTCGAAGTAGCGAAGGAAAAGAATATCATTTCCCTAGTTGAAGAAGAGCTTAAATCTGTAGCTAGTGCGATTAGGGACAATGCAGACTTGCAGAAGTTCCTGAACCATCCGAACATCGGGAATTCCGCTAAGACGGACCTGCTGAAGCAGATTTTCGAAGGCAAAGTTTCCGAACCGGTGTGGAACACACTGCTTGTCTTGATTGATAAAGGTAGACAGTCGATTCTTTCCGCTTTGGCGAGTGACTATGCTAAGGTTGCGAATGAAGCGCTCGGTCAAGCGAGTGCCACGGTATACTCGGCATTCGTACTTTCGGATGCACAGCAAGCTGAGATTGCTTCACATTTCAGTAAAGTAACAGGTAAAACGATCCGTGTTTCGTCTGTGGTTGAGCCTAAGCTGCTCGGCGGCATTCAAGTGCGTATCGGTGATCGTTTATATGATGGAAGCTTGGCAGGCAAACTTGATCGTTTGGCCAAAGCGTTAGTTTAATATAAGCACTGTAAGAATAGGGGTGAAGTTCGTTGAGTATCAAACCTGAAGAAATCAGCTCATTGATTAAACAACAGATTGAAAACTATAGTTCCGATATCCAAGTAGTTGATGTAGGTACAGTCATTCAAGTAGGTGACGGTATTGCTCGTGCTCACGGCTTGGAAAACGTTATGGCAGGCGAGCTGCTTGAGTTCCCAAGCGGCGTTCTTGGCTATGCCTTTAACCTTGAGGAAAGCAACGTAGGTATCGTTATTCTTGGACCTTACAAAGATATCCGTGAAGGCGACCAAGTTAAACGTACTGGACGTATCATGGAGGTTCCTGTAGGTGAAGAACTTCTGGGCCGTGTAGTAAACGCACTTGGTCAACCAGTTGATGGTAGAGGTCCTATCAATACAACAGCTTTCCGTCCTGTAGAGAACATGGCACCAGGGGTTATGGCGCGTAAATCCGTTCATGAGCCTATGCAAACGGGAATTAAAGCGATTGACGCAATGGTACCAGTAGGCCGTGGACAACGTGAGTTGATCATTGGTGACCGTCAAACAGGTAAAACAGCAATTGCGATCGATGCGATCATCAACCAAAAAGGCAATGGCGTGAAATGTATCTACGTTGCTATCGGTCAAAAACAATCCACAGTCGTAGGTGTTGTTGAAACCCTTCGTGCTGCTGGCGCGCTTGACTATACAATCGTTGTAACAGCTTCCGCTTCCGAGCCTTCACCGATGCTATGGTTAGCACCATACTCCGGTTGTGCTATGGCCGAGTACTTCATGTACAAAGGCGAGCACGTTCTTATCGTATACGATGACTTGTCCAAACAAGCTGCCGCATACCGTGAGTTGTCCCTCTTGCTTCGTCGTCCACCAGGTCGTGAAGCTTACCCAGGGGACGTATTCTACTTGCACTCCCGTTTGCTGGAGCGCGCTGCGAAATTGAACGATGAGCTTGGCGGCGGTTCGATTACTGCACTTCCATTCATCGAGACACAAGCGGGCGATATCTCCGCATACATTCCAACGAACGTAATTTCCATTACGGACGGTCAAATCTTCCTTGAGTCCGACCTATTCTACTCCGGTCAGCGTCCAGCGGTTAACGTTGGTAACTCTGTATCCCGTGTAGGTGGCTCCGCTCAAACGAAAGCGATGAAAAAAGTTGCCGGTACACTGCGTGTAGACTTGGCTCAATATCGTGAGCTTGCAGCGTTTGCCGCATTCGGATCCGATCTTGATAGAGCGACTAAAGCACGTTTGGATCGTGGGGTTCGTACGCTTGAAATCTTGAAACAAGGCGTTCACCAACCGATGTCATTGGAAAAGCAAGTTGCTTCCCTTTACACAGTTGTAAAAGGTCATGTGGATGATATTCCAGTTCAAGATGTAACGCGTTTTGAAGCTCAGTTCATTGCTTTCTTGGAATCCAACCGTCCTGAAGTTCTGCATAGCATTCGTGACACGAAAGATATTACTGCGGATAACGATAAAGCATTGGTTGATGCAATCAATACATTTAAAAAGAGCTTTGCAGTTTCTGAATAAATCATGAGGGCAGAGCTTCATGTTAAATGAAGCTCTCGCTACCATGTGACTCCTGGGCAGGCGGACGCCTGAATTCAGGTCTTCGAATGAAGGCTTTTCTAAGCCTCAAAAGAGAGGTGAGCAGGTATGGCAAAAGGAATGCGCGAGATTAAGCGCCAAATCAAATCCACACAAAGCACGAAGCAAATCACAAGAGCAATGGAAATGGTTGCAGCAGCGAACTTACGTAGAGCGCAGCAATCAGCGGAAGCGGCACGTCCGTACTCCGAGAAATTGAAGGAAGTGGTTGCAAGCATTGCAGCTGGCACTAAAGGCGTGAAGCACCCTATGCTACAATCACGTGAAGTGAAGAAAACAGCATATTTGGTTATTACTTCCGATCGTGGTCTCGCTGGCGGTTACAACGCTAACGTGTTGCGTAAAGCAATGACTGAGATTCGTGAGAATCATAAATCAACAGCTGAATACTCCGTCTTCGTAATTGGACGTAAGGGAAGCAATTTCTTCTCGAAACGCAATATTCCGATTGTTGAGGAAGTAACCGGAGTTCCGGATACGCCGAAGTTCTCGGATATTAAGCCTGTTGCAACTGCAGCGGTCGCTAATTTCGTTAACGGTACGTATGACCAACTGTTCTTGATTTACAATAAGTTCCAAAACGCGATTACCCAAATTCCAACCATGATTCGTCTGCTTCCTATGGAAGATGTATCCGGCGTAGCTGCAGCTAGCTATGAGTATGAACCATCACCGGAAGGCGTTCTGGAAGTACTGCTCCCTAAATATGCTGAGACGCTTATTTACAGTGCTGTTCTGGAAGGTAAAGCAAGTGAGTTTGGCGCGAGAATGACAGCGATGAACTCAGCAACGAAGAATGCAACGAAGATGATCAGCAGCTACACATTAGCGTACAACCGTGCGCGTCAAGCTTCGATTACGCAAGAAATTTCGGAAATCGTCGCTGGAGCGAACGCAAACGCATAACGATAAACGGTCTCTAGAGAGACACAAGCTTTACTTAGGAGGGAAACCATGAGCAAAGGGCGCGTTGTGAATATTACAGGGCCTGTCGTCGACATTGAGTTCGAACGCGGACAACTCCCTGAAATTCTGAATGCAATCAAAATTGAAAGAACCGATAGTGGAAAAACTTCCACTATGACGGTTGAAGCGGCTGTTCACCTTGGTGACAACCTCGTACGTTGCGTAGCAATGTCCTCGACTGATGGACTTGTTCGTGGCGCAGTAGCAACAGATACTGGCGCAGCAATTACTGTACCTGTTGGTGCAGCAACACTGGGGCGTGTATTTAACGTATTGGGTGATCCAATTGATGGTGACGAGAACGTTGATCGTACATTAAGCAGCCCAATTCACAAAGAAGCTCCTGCTTTCGACAACTTGTCGACAAAATCAGAGATTCTTGAAACAGGTATCAAAGTTATTGACTTGATGGCTCCTTATGCAAAAGGTGGTAAAATTGGTCTCTTCGGTGGTGCCGGCGTAGGTAAAACGGTAACAATGCAAGAGCTAATTCACAACATTGCACAAGAGCACGGGGGTATCTCCGTATTTGCGGGCGTTGGTGAGCGTACTCGTGAAGGTAATGACCTTTACCACGAGATGAAAGACTCCGGCGTTATTGCAAAAACAGCGATGGTATTCGGTCAAATGAATGAGCCTCCAGGCGCACGTCTTCGTGTTGCATTGTCCGGTTTGACAATGGCTGAGTATTTCCGTGACGAAGAAGGAAGAGACGTTCTTCTTTTCATCGACAACATCTTCCGTTTCACACAAGCAGGTTCCGAGGTTTCCGCTTTGTTAGGCCGTATGCCTTCCGCGGTAGGTTACCAACCAACCCTAGCTACAGAAATGGGTCAATTGCAAGAGCGTATTACCTCCACGAAAAAAGGTTCCGTTACTTCCATTCAAGCGATTTACGTTCCTGCCGATGACTATACGGATCCGGCTCCAGCAACGGCTTTCGCTCACTTGGACGCAACAACGAACTTGGAGCGTAGCATCGCGGCTGCAGGTATTTTCCCTGCGGTAGATCCACTTGCTTCATCTTCCCGTGTTTTGACGCCAGAAATCGTTGGCGAAGAGCACTATAAAGTAGCACAAGGCGTTAAACAAATTCTTCAACGTTACAAAGAGCTTTTGGATATTATCGCGATCTTGGGTATGGATGAGTTGTCTGATGAGGACAAATTGGTCGTAACTCGTGCGCGTCGTCTTCGTCTGTTCTTGTCTCAGCCGCTTCATGTTGCTGAACCGTTCAACGGATTCCCAGGCTTGTATGTACCAATGAAGGATACCGTGCGCAGCTTCAAAGAAGTTCTTGAAGGTAAGCACGACAATCTTCCTGAAGTTGCCTTCCACAACGTGGGCACGATCGAGGACGCTATCGAGAAAGCTAAAACGCTGTAAGTTGGGTCTAACCCAGCGCAGATCATGCTGAGCAGCCAGTTTTGCCTGGCAGAACGCTAAAGTAATGCTTACGAAGATAGTTTACCTACGGTAAAGTTTAGGAAGGAGAATCCAAGTGAGTACATTCCTACTGGAAATTGTTACCCCTGAGCGCAAAGTGTACGCTGAACAAGTGAACATGGTTAGTGTAAAGGGTGTCGGAGGGGAGCTTGGAATTCTGCCGAATCACATTCCGTTGGTCACTCCATTGAAAATTGCGCCTATTTCTGTGAAGAAACAGGGCTCTAAAGACGAAATCATCGCGGTAAACGGCGGTTTCATGGAAGTGCGCAAGGATAAGGTGGTTATATTGGCGGAAAGCGCCGAGCTACCAGAACAAATTGATATCGATCGTGCGAAAGCAGCGAAAGAACGTGCGGAGAAGCGACTTGTTGAAACAAAGCAAGACAACGTTGACTTCAAACGTGCGGAAGCGGCTCTTCAAAGAGCATTAAATCGTATCAGTGTGTCCGGGAAATAATAGATGTTTGGTGAAAAGCGGGGGAACTTTGGTTCCTCCGCTTTTTTTTTCGAATAGAAAGTTGAGGCTGTCTACACAGTCCAGATTATTTGCTCCAAAAGTGGTGTTTGTGCTGTATCTCAGAAAATAAGAGTCTCTGGTGGAGACTCCTATTTCGCGATATCAGCTAAATTCTCGGTAAATAGAAGCTTCTAGAGACTCTTATTTGCTCCAAGGACGGTGTTTTGCTTAGCTAAGAACGTGATGCCAAGCTGTAGATTGTCCCGATTTCGGACAGGAAGTGCTAAACCGATTTTCCTGCCGCGCAAATATACGTGCCTTCCTCACTTATTACCCCAATCGATAAATGACTATTCACTATATTAATTGCATGATTAGATTAGGATACATTTGGGAAATCTACTCACTAGGACTGATGAAAAGTGGGGCTTGGAATTAGTCATCGACGCCCAAAAGGCTTTTTGTTATAATATTGAAGGTGAATATTACCAAAACTAGTAGCACGCATAAGAAAAGCAAATACGAATGGAGGCGGTTACATTCACATGATGTATACAAATAACTATGTAATCGTAGCGATTTTTCTAGGGTTAGGTATTCTTCTCCCTATTGTAGCGCTAACGGCTGGCAAATGGTTAAGACCGAGTAAACCC
Source organism: Paenibacillus alginolyticus DSM 5050 = NBRC 15375 (assembly GCF_000422905.1). Classification (GTDB taxonomy): domain Bacteria; phylum Bacillota; class Bacilli; order Paenibacillales; family NBRC-103111; genus Paenibacillus_E; species Paenibacillus_E alginolyticus. The sequence goes on along the minus strand of NZ_AUGY01000035.1, from coordinate 36,114 downwards.
GTCGATGAGAAGTATACGACGTATGAGAGTGGTAATGAGCCTGTAGGTGAGGGACAAATCCGTTTTAACATTCGTTATTATTTATTTGCTTTGATGTTTGTCATCTTTGATGTGGAAACCGTGTTCCTGTATCCGTGGGCTGTTGCTTTTAATCAGCTCGGACTTTTTGCCTTAGTGGAAATGTGTATTTTTGTAGCCTTGCTTGCCATTGGATTAATATACGCTTGGAAGAAGAAGGTGCTGCAATGGACTTCAGTCTAGAGTCGATATCTCCCGAAGAGCGGGAAGAGTTAAACCGTAATGTCTTTATGACGACACTGGAGCAAGTGAAAGCTTGGGCTCGCAGTAATTCGCTTTGGCCGTTAACGTTTGGTCTGGCCTGTTGTGCCATCGAAATGATGGGTACTGGCGGATCTCACTATGATTTAGACCGTTTCGGAGTCATCTTCCGTACGTCTCCTAGACAATCTGATGTCATGATTGTGGCCGGGACAGTGACGAAGAAAATGGCTCCTTTGCTGCGCCGTCTTTACGAACAAATGCCTGAACCGAAATGGGTCATTGCGATGGGGTCCTGCGCTACGGCAGGTGGACCTTATGTGAAGTCGTACTCCGTTGTTAAGGGAGTTGACCAAATTGTTCCGGTTGATGTTTATATTCCGGGTTGTCCACCGAACCCGGCTGCACTCATTTATGGGATAAACAAGCTTCAGGAGAAGATTCGCTATGAAGCGAAGACTGGGAAGCAGGTGACCAATCGATGAGTGATGAGAAGAAGCCGGAGGAGAAGGTAGCCCCGTCTCCGACTGCTGATAGTAAGAAAGTGAATGAGTCGCCGTTAGAGGAAGCGATCGCTGAAGTGGGCGAGCTTACGCCGGAGGCGCGCGCGAGCAAGACGCCGCTTAGCGCTGACGTGCAGGCTGCGGTAGATCGCGCAGCGGAGATACAAGCGGCTGATCCGGCTGCGCAGACGACGAGCGAGCCGAGCGACGTGCCTGCGGCTGAGCTTGCGGAGCGTGCTGCAAGCAGCGGCGACGCTAGCGCAGCGAAGGGCAGTGACGCGGGTGTGAGCGCAAGCGCGCCAGCAGCGAGTGACGCGGCAGCGGAGCGCGCCGCGGCGAGAGCCGCCCGCCTCGCTGCGCGGGCGGCCGCTGAGCCGGCGGGCGAGCCCGCGTCGGCTGGAGCCGAAGCCCCAGCGTCTGCGGACGCTGGGGACGAAGAGAAGGCGGCCAAAGCCCAAGCCGCCGCTGAAGCACGCGCTGCGCGAGCTAGCGCGCGCGGGGCGAAGCCCGAGTCGGCGGAGCCTGAAGCGCCGAAGGAGCCTTCACCGAACCAGCCGCTGCTTGATCGGCTGGTTAGCATCCTTAAAGCCGACGTAGGCGAAGACGCCGTCGTCGACGCATTCATCAACGAAAGGGACGCGCATCGCCCTTACGTAGTTATTCACAGCTCACGCTGGGAGCAAGCCGCGCTAACGTTTAGGGATCATGAAGAGCTGCGCTGCGATTACTTGCGCAATCTCTCGGGCGTGGACCAAGAGACGCACCTAGAGGTGGCGTATCATCTGCTTTCCCTCACACATAAGAATGAGTATTGCGTGAAAGTGAAAACAGATCGAGAGCTGCCAAGCATTCCTTCTGTGACTCCAGTATGGGCTACCGCGAATTGGAATGAGCGGGAAGTGTATGACCTACTGGGTATCGATTTCCCAGGTCACCCTAACTTAGTAAGAATTATGATGCCTGACGATTGGGTCGGCCATCCACTGCGCAAAGATTACGAACCGCTTGACCCGGAGGTGTAGCTCGTGTTACGGACAGAAGAACTCCTGTTAAACGTTGGTCCTCAGCATCCTAGTACGCACGGGGTTTTCCGCGTGATCGTCAAGCTGGATGGGGAAGTTATTAAAGAAGCAATACCCGTGATGGGCTATCTACATAGAGGAACTGAGAAACTAGCTGAGAACCTTAGCTATACACAAATTATTCCTTACACGGACCGTATGGATTACGTATCGGCGATGACGACCAATTACGTGCTTGTGAATGCCGTGGAGAAAATGATGCAGCTGGAAGTACCAGAGCGAGCGGAGTTCCTTCGCTTAATCGTGATGGAGCTTCAACGCATTGCCTCTCACATGGTGTGGTGGGGAACCTACTTGCTAGACATTGGCGCTATGAGCCCGTTCTTATACGCTTTCCGCGACCGGGAAATTATTATCGATCTGTTTAACGAATTATGCGGCGCTCGTCTAACCTACAACTATATGCGTGTAGGTGGGGTGAAGTGGGACGCTCCAGAGGGTTGGATCGATAAGGTTAAGAAATTTATTCCTTATATGTACGGGAAATTGGAAGAGTATCACACGTTAGTAACGGGAAATGAAATCTTCCTATCCCGTATCAAGGGAGTAGGTAAGTATGATGCAGAGACAGCCATTGCGTATGGCCTTAGCGGCGCTAACTTAAGATGTACGGGTGTAGACTGGGATATCCGCAAAACGCAGCCGTACAGCCTGTACAGCCGCTTTCAGTTCGACGTGCCTGTTCGCAGCGGCGGTGATTGTTATGATCGTTACTTGCTTCGTATGGAGGAAGTCAAGCAATCGCTTCGTATCTTGGAGCAAGCTGTGGAGCAGTTTCCTGAGCAAGGCGAAACCATGGGCAAGGTGCCTAGAGTCATTCGTCCTCCAGAAGGGGAAGTGTATTCAGCTATTGAATCTCCGCGCGGGGAAATTGGCTGCTATATTATTTCCAGAGGCAAACAAGAGCCTTTCCGTCTGAAATTCCGCAGACCTTCCTTCGTGAATTTGCAAATTTTGCCCAAGCTGCTGGTCGGTGAGTCGATGACGAACTTGATTACGATTCTAGGCGGCATCGATATTGTCGTTGGGGAGGTGGATGCCTAATGGTGAATTTATTGGAGGAGAGTCTAACGTGGACGAACTTCTTCGTTTTCCTATTCTGGGGCATCGTTATGCTGATGTTGGTTCTAGGCTTCGTAACCTATGCGATCTATTTCGAGCGCAAGGTTATCGGCTGGATGCAGATGCGGATCGGACCGAACCGAACAGGACCTTTTGGGCTTCTGCAAAGTGTTGCGGACGTCTTCAAGCTTCTAATCAAAGAGGATACGATTCCTAAAAAAGCGGAGCGCGAGCTTTTCATTCTGGCACCTATCATTACGTTTATCCCTTCGTTCACAATCATTGCGACGATTCCATTTTCGGATCGGATGTTTAATGCCAATTTGAATGTCGGACTGCTCTTTTATGTAGCCTTAACGGGGATTTCTACGATTGGTATTATCCTCGGCGGATGGGCATCTAATAACAAATATGCGCTGCTAGGCGGTATGCGTTCTGCGGCACAAATGATTAGTTACGAGGTACCGCTCGTTATCTCTGTTATTGGTGTCATCATGATGACGGGTAGTTTAAATCTACATACCATTGTTGATCATCAAACAGGCGGTTTCTGGCATTGGAATTTCATTCCCCAGATTCTAGGCTTTATCATTTTCGTTATAGCCGGGGTCTCGGAGCTCAATCGAACGCCGTTTGACCTACCGGAAGCGGAGTCTGAGCTAGTTGCTGGTTATCATGTGGAATACAGCGGTTTCCGCTTCGCTTTTTTCATGCTATCAGAGTATGTTTACGTGTTCGTCATTGCTTCCCTTACGAGCTTGATTTTCCTGGGTGGATGGCATTCGCCGTTCCCATTCCTTGATTTCATTCCGGGTATTATCTGGTTCCTGCTGAAATTCTCTTCGGTTGTGTTCTTCCTATTCTGGCTGCGCGCGACGCTGCCTCGGGTACGGGTAGACCAACTCATGGGATTCGGCTGGAAAGTGCTGCTTCCACTGGCACTGGCTAATATGCTGATTACGGCGATCATAATGACCATCACATAGCTTACGAATCAAGTTTCCTACGGAAACTCTAAGGCCCATGCTTTCGAAGTCAGTTTTGCTAAAGCAAAACTCTAAGATTAAGCTTACGATGCAAGTTTCCTACGGAAACTCTAAGGAGGGAAACGAATGAAGGGCATAATGAAAGGTTTAGGCGTAACGTTTAAAAGTATGACACAGAAAAAAATAACGTACGCGTATCCTGACGTCCCGATTAAAATGCCGGACCGCTTTCGCGGTATTCAATATTTTGATCCAGAGAAATGCATTGTGTGTAATCAATGTGCACGCGTTTGTCCGACGGAGTGTATTACGCTAACCGGTAAAGCGAACCCCGACCCAGAGAAAAAGGGCAAGGTTATCGATACCTACGATATCAACTTCGAAATTTGTATTCTGTGCGATCTCTGCACGGAGGTATGTCCGACAGAAGCAATCGTCATGACGAACAATTTTGAGCTGAGTACCTACAGTCGTGATGATCTGTTCAAAAATATGCAGTGGTTAAGCGAGAACACGCAAAATATCCGTCAAGAGAACAATTCAGCCTTGCCAAAAGGGGGGGCCAAGAAAGATGTTTAGCGGAATTGGCGATTTTTTATCCAACGGTTCAAGCTGGGCTTTCTTCGTCTTCGCTCTTCTTGCTATTGGCGGAGCCATCTTTATGATTTCTTTTACCAAAGTCGTTCATATGGTCGTTGCTGTTGCCCTTACATTCATTAGTTTGGCTGGGCTGTATGTCATTCTGGAGGCTGAGTTTGTAGCTTTCGTGCAAGTGTTGATCTACGCAGGTGCAATCTCGATTCTGATGATTTTCGGCATTATGATGACGAGGCACAGGCAAGGGGAAGAAGAGGAGCCTAAGCGCCCTTGGCATGAAGGCCTGGCGATTATTGGTGCTTTGGGACTGTTCGGGGTGTTATTTTATGCCATACAAAAAACGACCTTCGTCGCTTCGGGTACCCTGGATGCAGGTAAGGATAACACATTAGAGATCGGAAAGCTGCTCTATAACGAGCACGTTATTCCTTTCGAAATCATGTCGGTGCTTCTGACGGTAGCCTTCATCGGTGCCATCGTGGTCGCGAAGAGAGAGGAGGATTAGCTGTGGGCAATATTATTACTCCCTATCTTACGCTGGCGGCAATCCTGTTCTGCATCGGTTTATACGGTGCGTTAACGAAGAAGAACGGGGTTATCGTCCTGCTTTCGATTGAGCTTATGCTGAATGCGGTGAACTTGAATTTGATTGCTTTTTCGAAGCTTGGTGACCATCCGGCTCTTACCGGACAGATTTTCTCGCTTTTCAACATCACCATTGCAGCTGCTGAGGCGGCTGTAGGGATCGCGATTCTAATTACCATTTACAGAAATAAAGGGACAGTAGAAGTTACGGATTTGGATTCTATGAAGCGCTAGGAGGCTAACAAGGATATGGTATCGGACTATTCACAGTACGCCTGGCTCATTCCGTTGTTTCCGCTGCTTGCTTTTCTAGCGCTTACGGCTATGGGACGTCAATTAAAAGATCTAGGTATTTACATCAGCATTTTCGCGATGCTGGCCTCATTTATCGTGGCTTTGCTGATTTTCGTTGAACGAATTGGCGGTAAAGTGGAGGATTACACGTGGAATAAGCTGCACTGGCTGCAAGTGGGCGATTTCACGCTGAATATGGGCTTCGAGGTTAACAATCTGAACGCCTTGATGCTCGTGATTGTAACATTGGTGTCTTTGCTGGTGAATATTTATTCTAAAGGCTATATGAAAGGCGACGAGCGAATTCATGTGTTTTTTGGCTACATCGCTTTGTTCTCCTTCTCCATGCTTGGCCTTGTCATCTCGGAAAATATGCTGGAGCTGTACATTTTCTGGGAGCTTGTAGGGGTATGTTCCTTCCTGCTCGTCGGATTCTGGTACTTCAAACCCGAGGCAAAGGCTGCTGCGAAAAAGGCATTCATCGTTACCCGCATCGGGGACGTGGGCCTGTTTATTGCCATTCTGCTGCTGTTCTGGTATATGCCAGGGCATGCGCTTGATTTCACATCTATTCATAATGCTTTTACTACGGGCAAAATCGACCCAACGATCATTACATGGATTGCTATACTAATCTTCATCGGGGCGATGGGTAAGTCTGGTCAATTTCCGCTGCATACATGGTTGCCAGATGCAATGGAAGGTCCAACGCCGATAAGTGCGCTAATCCACGCTGCAACGATGGTTGCCGCTGGGGTGTATCTCGTTTCGCGAACCTTTGATATTTTCCACGCATCGCCGGATGCTTTGCTTGTTGTCGCTTATGTGGGTGGTTTCACGGCAATCTTTGCGGCCACAATTGGTATCGCTCAGAACGATATCAAACGCATTCTCGCCTACTCGACCGTGAGTCAACTCGGTTATATGATGATGGCGCTAGGGATAGGTGTCTCCTACACGTCAGGTATGTTCCATTTATTCACGCACGCCTTCTTCAAAGCGCTGCTCTTCTTGGGCGCAGGCAGTGTGATTCACGCTGTACATACGCAAGACATTAACGAAATGGGCGGTTTATCCCGCAAAATGAAAATCACGACCTGGACATTCGCGATAGGCACGCTGGCACTGTCAGGTATTTTCCCTTTCGCAGGGTTCTGGTCGAAAGATATGATCCTGACGGAAGCATACGAGCATAACCAACTCTTGTTCTGGGTCGGTGTCATTGCTGCCTTCTTCACAGCGTTCTATATGTCGCGTTTGTTCTTCCTCGTGTTTATGGGATCTCCTAGAGGCAAAGCAAAGACAGATGATGATCATGGTCATGCAGCGCATACCGCTCATGAACCCCATGAATCTCCGGCTACAATGACCACACCATTGATTATTCTTGCTGTGCTTGCTGTTGTTGCGGGCTTTGTGAATACGCCGTTTAACGAATGGCTCAGTCAATGGCTGACAGGGCATGATCATGATGAAAAAGCCAATTGGACTGTTATTATTTTGTCCACACTGGCTGGTGTGCTTGGAATTGGACTCGGTTACTTGATCTACCTCAAACGTACGATTCCGCGCGATGTGATTTCCAGTAAAATGCCGTGGCTGTATACGCTGTTGAATCGTAAATATTTTATTGATGAAATTTATGACGGTGTCATTGTAAAACCGCTTCGCGGTTTAGGCTGGATACTCGAACTGTTTGATGTGTATATCGTTGACGGTATTGTGCGTTTGGTCGCCTTTACTGTGGTCGGACTAGGGCGATTAGGCTCACGCCTCCAAAATGGTCAACTACAAACCTATGGTGTCATCATGATTTTGGGGATGCTGATTTTGGTACTCGCCATCGCAGGAAGGAGGTTCATCCATGCTGGCTAGTATACCCATCCTAAGTATGATCGCCTTCTCGCCGCTGCTTGGCGTCCTGGTCTTGCTCTTCATTCGTGGTGATCGAGGCCGTTTGATTAAAACAATAGGGATTGTCACGACACTGATCCCGCTTATTTTGGCAGCGTGGTTGTATAGTGATTACAACTATCAGGGTGATCCGATTCAGTATAAAGAACAGCTGGATTGGATCAAAGTTCCGCTTAATCATGAGGGAATTCAGCAAATTACTTCGTATTTCTTCGAGTTTAAGTATTCGCTCGCGGTAGACGGCATTTCCTTGCCTCTCGTGTTTCTAACCGCACTGGTCTCGTCAATGGCTGCTTTAGCTTCGGTGTATATCAAGAAACGCTGGAAAACGTACTTCATTCTGTTCTTGCTGCTGGAAACCGGTATGTTCGGTGTCTTCATGGCACAGGATCTGTTCTTGTTCTTCTTGTTCTTCGAAATTACGCTCGTACCGATGTTCTTCTTGATTGGTATTTGGGGGTATATGAACCGGGAGCAAGCTGCCAACCGCTTCCTGCTTTACAATGGACTTGGCTCGGCGATCATGTTGATCGCGTTCTTAATTCTCGTTAGCACGGCTGGATTCAACCAGGTGCCTTCGCAGACAGAAGCTGTTATTTACTACAGCGGTGACATTCATACAATTGCACATAATTTGCTGCAAGATCCCTCCGATTATGTAAATCAGGAAGGTTCACCGTTCTACCTTAGTCCGACTATGAAGTGGACTGTGTTCATTATGCTGCTGGTCGCCTTTGGCATTAAGCTGCCGATCTTCCCGTTCCATACATGGATGCTCAAAGTACATACGGAGGCTCCGCCTGCTGTTGTTATGATTCACTCCGGGATTTTGCTGAAAATGGGGGCCTACGGCCTCATCCGATTCGGCATCCTGTTCTTCCCGGGGGAAGCCAAGCAGTGGGCCTGGATGCTGGCGCTCCTCGGCGTCATCAACATCGTGTACGGCGCGATTCTCGCCATGGTCCAAAAGGACTTCAAGCTCGTGCTGGCCTACTCGAGTATTAGCCACATGGGCATCGTCCTGCTCGGTCTCGCTGCGTTCAACGTGTCGGGCCTGCAGGGCGCCGTGTTCCAACTAATCTCACACGGCCTCATCTCGGCCCTGATGTTCTTGCTCGTAGGCAGCATCTACGAGCGGACCCAAACGACGCAGCTCGACCAGTTAGGCGGTCTAGCCAGCTCGGTACCTTTCATCAGCGGCATTCTGCTGGTCGCTGGTATGGCATCGCTCGGATTGCCAGGCTTATCCGGCTTCATCAGTGAGTTCCTCGCATTTCTCGGACTCTTTGAAACGCACAGATTGTACGCGATCGTCGGTACGCTGGGGATCATTTTTACCGCGGTTTACGTGCTGCGCGGGGTTCTGAACATCACGTTCGGCCCTAAACAGCCGAACCTGCAGCTGCAAGGCATGCGCGACGCCAGATTAATCGAGGCGGTGCCGATGATTACATTGGTGGCGTTCATTCTCTTGCTCGGTGTTTACCCAGACGTGCTGAGTCAGCCGCTACAGCAAACGATAGGCAGCTTGGATCAATTGATCCACAGCGTAGCCGGGAAGATAGGAGGTTAGACCGGTGGAACAGATAAGACTCCATGTTGCTGATTTAGTGCATCTGCTCCCTGAGCTTTCGCTGGTTGCCACCGCGATCATCCTATCTCTCTTGGATTTAGTCCTCCCAAACAGACTTAGTCGCTCGATCATTGGATGGCTGACGTTGGTTGGCATCGCTATTTCCGCGATATTCGTTGTTCTGCAGTTGAATCCGGAAGAGGCTATTGGGCTGCTCAACAATAGCTACAGAGTGGATGATTTCTCGAACCTGCTCAAATTGTTCACTTTAATAGGTACGGGCTTCGTTGTCTTGATGAGCGTAGGCTTCATCAAAGAAGATGCCATCCCACATGTCGGGGAGTATTACTACTTCTATCTGCCAGCCGCACTCGGTGCCATGATTATGTCATCCTCGGGTGACCTTATCACGCTGTACGTTGGGTTGGAGCTATTGAGCATTACTTCGTACTTGCTCGTAGCTATGAAGAAGAAAGATAACAAATCGAACGAGGGTGCCTTCAAGTATTTGGTCATGGGCGGTATCTCATCTGCGATCATCTTGTACGGCATGTCCTTCTTATACGGAATGGTCGGTTCCAGCAATTTATCACAAATTGGTGCTGCTCTTCCAACGCTCGTAACGGCTTACGAACCGCTGCTTTATGTAGCATTCTTCATGCTGCTGGCTGGCTTCGGCTTCAAAATCGCCGCTGCCCCGTTCCATAGCTGGGCACCGGATGTGTACCAAGGCGCACCGACGCCAGTGACGGCATTTTTGGCTGTCGTATCCAAAGGCGCCGGCTTCGCCATCCTATTCCGCGTATTCTACGTGTTGTTTGGATTTAGCAGCTTCGAAAACAGCAGCTTTCAATCGGACGTGTTCCTTGCCATATCCGTGATGGCTGCCATTGCGATGGTAACCGGTAATTTCATTGCGCTGAAGCAAACGAATATGAAAAGGCTTTTGGCCTACTCAGGAATTGCCAATGCAGGTTACCTACTCATTCCGATCGGAACTTACTTTTCCGGTACTCACTACGCGAACTTCTCTGAATTTATTTTCTATCTGATCGCGTACTTGTTTATGAACATCGGGGCTTTCGCTGTGCTGATGATTATTGAGCAAGCAGAAGGACATACCGAGGCAAAAGGTTTCGGCGGTCTCTATTACAGGGCCCCAATTACAGCCGTAGCTATGGTGCTCATCGTGCTTTCATTGGCTGGTATTCCTTTATCTGGCGGGTTTTTCGGGAAGCTTTACATCATCCTAGGAACGATGCAGACCCAGCATTATTGGCTAGGGTCACTGATGATCGCTACTAGCGTAGTATCCTTTTATTACTACTTCGGCATCGTACGCCAAATGTTTATGCGCAGCGATTACGAGCCTGCCGAGATTAAGGTATCAATTCCGTTAGGGATAACGGTTTGGTTATGTGCCCTCATCAGCGTGGCGTTGGGCGTTGTCCCACACCTTGTACTGAAAGGCATTGAGGCCATTTTCACCTTGACGAAAGATTTTCTGATTATGTAACTTAATGAATGAGCCTTTCCCCGCTTATGATGTGGGGGAAGGCTTTTTTAACATATAAAAAAGAATCAGTGTTTTGGGCTGGAGGGAACTTTAACGAGAAGGCGCGACTGTGGGTTTGGTAAACCTGCAATTGTACATTCTTTTTTTCTTTAAATAGCGCATATTCGTAAATTCCTGCAATCGTGCAGGCCTTTTCGGTCTTTTTTTAATTTCGAAATGGAAAAACTAAAAATTCCTGCATATTAGCAGGCTTTTCCACTTCTAAAAATGATTTTAGCAAAATACCTGCACTTTCGCAGTTATTTTAGGCTGTTGGTAATAGTTCTCCTTGAACATTGGTGAAGCTATAGGGATTCAGCTGTAAAACGCTAAAAGCTCATACTACACTGACGAACAGTAAGTTGTCCTTTTATACCCAACATCCATTTCTCCTTATGCACAAAAATAGGCGTTTATACGAAGACCAAAGGCACAGCCTGAGGCTTTTCTTATTATGGTTTAAGCGCTTTTGCAGCAAATTATTCCAAAGGCTTCACGGCTTGTCATTTCGATGTACAATATACATGAGAATGATAAACCGCCGCCATCCCATACATACACGCACAAATATTTTTGCTCAAGTTCTGAACTTTTTGCGACGAAAAACCGTTATATGTATCGAGAAGACGGGTAATGTGGTATAGATAGAGAAGGAAAAAAGATCAACCAACAAAAAGGACTTGTGATGTCATGAAATATACTCGACACCTTTGGCTCATTGTACTAATGATGCTTGTTGTGGGACTTACAGGGATGATAACGAAAGTAGAAGCAGCCTACCCGGTGTCGACGGATCCTATGAGGGTGAAACAAACCTATCTGGACATGATCCACATCGATCAAGCATGGGCTGCGGCAGGAGATTCCCGGACGCCTATAGTCGTAGCGGTCGTCGATACGGGCGTTGATCTTGTACATCCTGATTTAGTTGGCAATTTGGTCGAGGGTGTGAACCTGCTTCAGTCTTCGAAAAAGCCTCAAGATGATAATGGACATGGCACGAACGTAGCAGGTGTCATTGCTGCTTCGATCAATAACGATAAAGGTATTGCAGGCATTGCCCCTAATGCGAAGATTATGCCAATCAAAGCATTGGAGGCCGACGGAACAGGCGGCGAAGCCAAGCTTGGCGAAGGCATTAAATACGCCGTGGATCACGGTGCGAAAATAGTCGTGCTTTCCCTAGGGTTGAACAAATATTCCGAGTATATGGAAGGCATTGTGCAGTACGCAGAGGATCACAATGTTCTTCTCGTTGCCGCTGTTGGCAATGAAAGTACGAGTGTGAAATACCCTGCGGCCTATCCAACTGTTCTAGCTGTAGGGGGCGTTAATTCGGAAAAGCTTGCTGACCCTCGTTCGAATTTTGGACCGGAATTGGATCTTGTAGCGCCTTGGGATGTATATACAACAGCACTGGGTGGCGGTTATCAGTACCAAGATGGAAGCTCCATGTCTGCACCCCAGGTTGCCGCAGCCGCTGCTTTGGTATGGGGCAAATACCCGAGTATGAACGTGTATCAAGTTCGTGCGCAGCTCGAGCAGACGGCAGAAGACTTGACGCCAGGGGGATGGGATCCCAAAACGGGCTATGGCTTGTTAAGAGTGGATATGGCACTGACGAAGCCGTACAAAGAGGATCGCTTTGAGCCTAACGATACTAAGAATCAGGCTGCCGTATTGTCGATTCATACAACTACTAGAGCTGATCTTAGCTCGGCACAAGACCAAGATTGGTACGCCATTGATGCGCCCTATGATGGTTTTATTAAATTATGGCTGACTAACGCAGATAGCTCGGGTATCCGAGTGCGATTCGATTCCGGAGAAACGTTTATCGCGAACAGTACCTCAGATGGAAGTCAGCCTTTCACGGTCCCTGTGACCAAAGGGCGCACGTACGTGCAGCTTCAGACGGTGGATCGTTCCCGAAAGACAGCCTTAAATTATTCGATGCGAACGGATTTTATTATTTATAAGGATCCATTTGAGGATAATGATAAGCAGTATAAAGCTTTCGTATTACCTGCTCGGAGTCAAACGATACGAGGCACTTTTCATCAAAAAGGAGATCTGGATTGGTTTGCCATACCCCTAGAAAACTCAGGTACAATGCGTATCAGACTATCCGTAGATACAGGGCGTATAGACCCCATGATCCTTTTTCAGAAGGAAGGGGAGAAGGCGATTACGATCGACCAAGCTGGAGATGGAGGTACCGAGGTCAGCAATCTAATGGATCTGCTCCCTGGTCAGTATTACATTCGTGTCAGCAATGTGAAGGACTACTCCGAGCCTATTACGGGTGAGTACACGTTAGATATTGAGTACACGCCGAAGTTAATCGATCCGAATGAGCCGAATGATAAATCGTATCAAGCTACTTTTGCAGCGATGAATTCCGTGTATGAGGGTGTATTTAACAATAATGATGATGTGGATTGGTTCGAATTCCGCATGAGCAAAGACGGCCTCGCCCAAGTGCGTTTAACGAACATACCGACATCACGCATTTTATATGCAACACTATATGATAGTTCTTTGAAGGAACAAGGCTTTTATCGAAATGATTATGGGTCGGATCAATTCTTTATTGAGAAAACCTTGCCTGCAGGCACCTATTATATCAAGCTTCAAGCCAACCAATGGTTTATGAGTCAAATGTATCGGTTAAAAATAGGCAGTTATGCGCTGGTGAGCGGATTTGCTGATATTGAGGGGCACTGGGCAAAGGATGCCATTAGCCAGCTTACGGAACAAGGTGTGATTAGCGGATATGGAAACTACCGTTTTGCTCCAAATCAGCCCATTACTCGTGCGGAGGCAGCAACGGTATTGACGCGAGCTTTGAAGCTGTCTAAGCGTCAGGAGCTGCGTTTCAGCGATATGGATGCTTCGCATTGGGCATACGATTACGTAGCCAAAGCGGTTCAAGCGAATATTGTGGACGGCTACCCGGACCGAACATTCGGGCCAGATCGTACACTTACACGTATGGAGATGACACAGATGCTTGCCCGCAGCATGAATATGACAGGGAAACGACGGGGCAACTCTCCTTTTAGCGATGTAAATGATTCGTATTGGGGTGTAGGGATCCTGAAACAAATGTCGGCGGATGGTTGGATTAGCGGCTATTCGGACGGCACCTTCCGGCCTGATGAGCAAGCCACACGAGCTGAGTTCGTAACACTGCTCGCAAAAGTAATCAATCGGTAAAACCGAAGAGGAGTGACTTATGGCAGATACAGGTAAATGGAATGAAGCGGCGAAATATGCTTCGATGATGAATATGGTGGATATTGCTGTCTACATCATGTGTATTGGCCTATCGTGGTGGGCGCTGCAAGCGTTCCGCTTCGATGTCCTGCTCAAAAGGCCTAAGGCTGCTCAAGCGATTATGCTGCAAATTTTGCTTTCTATTGCCCTCGGACACTTGGTTGCGAGTTTTTTTATTCAGTATTTAGGCCTCTCCATGGGCTTCGGAAAGATGTTTTAATCACATTTTTCGAATAATGAACAAGTTTGTTGTCAACAATGGATAATAGAACGGAGCGAAAAACGAAACCTTCTCCGAACTCTATTTAGGGCAGTTGGAATACCAAAAGAACACAGTTGTAACTGTATGGGTTGAAATGATAAACTTAGGAAATGTGCAAAACCTTGTAATTTAAAATAAGTGCGCGGAGGGACCATGATGAGCAAAATTATCGTCCGCGGTGGCCGAAAGTTAGCTGGCAATGTGAAAATCAACGGAGCAAAGAATGCGGTTCTACCGATTATTGCAGCTTCCATTCTGGGTTCGGAAGGTGAAAGCGTCATCCATGATGCGCCTCCCCTTGACGATGTACTAGTCATTAATAAAGTATTACAAAGCTTGGGTATTGAAGTTGAATATAACCGTCAGGTTATTCGTGTTCGTGCTCACAACATTACCACATGTGAAGCATCTTATGATCTAGTCCGTAAAATGAGAGCCTCTTTCCTCGTGATGGGTCCTTTGTTAGCAAGGCTGGGTCAAGCGAGAATTTCGCTTCCAGGCGGCTGTGCGATTGGCACAAGGCCAATTGATCAGCATCTCAAAGGCTTTGAAGCGATGGGTGCCGATATTGAACTGGGTCAAGGGTATATCGAAGCTAAAGTGAAAGGGCGCCTGAAGGGTGCCAAAATTTATCTCGATGTAGCCAGTGTAGGCGCAACCGAGAACATCATGATGGCTGCTACGCTCGCTGAGGGCACAACCATCATTGAGAATGCTGCTAAAGAGCCGGAAATTGTCGATTTGGCGAATTACTTGAATGCCATGGGCGCGACGATTCGCGGGGCAGGAACAGGTGTTATTCGCATAGAAGGCGTAGAGAAACTTCGTGGGGTTGTACATACGGTTATTCCGGATCGCGTAGAAGCGGGTACATATATGATTGCCGCAGCTATTACTGGTAGTGAACTGTATATGGAGGGTGCTATTGGTGACCATCTCCGACCTGTTATTTCTAAAATGCAAGAAATGGGCGTTATCATCGAAGAAGATGAGAACGGTATTCGTGTCTGCGCTTCGGGGCCGCTTCGCGCCGTTGACGTGAAGACGCTGCCGTATCCGGGCTTTCCAACCGATATGCAGTCGCAAATGATGGCGCTGCTAATGGTGGCGGACGGCACGAGTCTCGTGACCGAGACTGTGTTCGAGAATCGCTTCATGCATGTCGAGGAGTTCTCGAACATGAACGCTCATATCAAAGTCGATGGCCGCACAGCTATCGTGAGCGGCAATGCCAAGCTGCAGGGTGCGAAGGTATGCGCAACAGACCTTCGGGCAGGAGCAGCCCTTATTCTAGCGGCGCTAGCTGCAGAAGGTGAAACCGAGATTACAGGCGTTCACCATATAGATCGCGGGTATGTCGATATTACTGACGTTCTGCGTGAGCTAGGTGCCGATATTCAAAGATCCGTGCCGCAAGAAGTGGAGCAAGAAGTTGCGGAGTTGGGTTTTTTCAACATTCAGCCGACGCTTGCCTAGTTTGAAGAGCCTTTGGGGGTAACTCCAATGGCTCTTTTTTGTTGTGTGCCCTTATGCCCCCTCGTTTTGTGAGAGTAAGTGCGAAACAAAGATGCATTTAGTGCATCAAAAATATTCTTGTATGGAGGTAATTACCTGCAAAATGTGCAGCAAATAGTACCTCAAAGGTTCAATCGGAGCATATCGGGTGAATTTGATGTAGGAAATGCAGGTAATTCATAAAAATAGGGTTGCTGAGTCTAATTTAACTGCATGTTTTACAACTAATGTAACTTGAACAGTGCCTTATGAGTTCTGCGGTTAGATGATCTGTCATGGAAGCTTCTGCATTAATGAGACGAAGTATAATACTGCTTTTAAGCATCTCGTAAGTATTGGATAAGCAGTAGCTGCACAATTACAAGCAACAGTTGAGGTTCCCCGGATGCTCTAGAATCCACATTCTCACGCATTTTACAAGATAGTCCATTGTTCTATTCTAGCAATCCCTCTCATAAGCTAAGTCATATCAACTACCTGCTCGTAAACGCGCTTATGGAGGCTGCTTAGATGAAGTTGAAGAAGAAACGCGTGATTAACCACAGGGTCATCCTATGGATGGCTGTTTGCTTATCTTCCATGCTATGTGTAACTATTATCGTTCCAGGATTGCTAGTTAAGAAGATTCCGGATGGCGGCGGGCAACCTCCTATCCAAATTGCGAAAGACGGACTGCTCAAGGAAACAATCACTGAACAAGGCCTAATGATTCCCGTGTATCTGACCAAGAAAGCGACGATTGAGACGGTACCGCTGGAACAGTATGTGAAAGGTGTGCTCGCCGCCGAAATGCCGGTTGAATTCGAGCTAGAGGCGCTCAAAGCGCAGGCTATGGCAGCCAGGACTTATGTTGTGCGTAGAGTGCTAGAGAAGGATTACAGCAATATGCCGGTTAACGATGCACTTGTGACAGACACAACTGCGCATCAAGCTTATATCACGGATCAAGAGCTAAGAGACAGATGGGACAAGCATTACGAGACGAATATGGCCAAAATCGATAGAGCCGTGAATGAAACCAAAGATCTAATCCTCACTTATGAGCATAAACCTATCAACGCCACCTTTTTCTCGACTAGTAATGGATATACTGAAAACTCGGAAGATTACTGGCCGTTCAAGAGTCCTTACCTGCGCAGTGTACCAAGCCCTTGGGATATTAAGCTATCTTCTCGCTATCAGGAAACGGTTGATTTCAGTTACAAGAGTATGCTTCAGAAGCTAGGCGTTACGAGTATTGCAACAACAGGTACAAGCACCAAAAATATGAAAGTACTAGCGTGGTCGGCCGGCCACCGGATTAAAGCTATAACGATAGGCGGTAAAATATTCTCAGGCCGTGAAGTACGAGAGAAGCTAGGACTAGCATCCTCTCAATTTACGTGGACATGGTCAGGCTCCAAAATCACGTTTACCACCTACGGATATGGCCACGGTGTTGGCCTAAGTCAATGGGGCGCCAATGGTATGGCGAAGGAAGGTAAAACCGCGGAGCAAATTGTAACCTACTATTACACAGGCATCTCTATCGAAAAAGCGACACCTTTTATCCCAAAATCGTAATCCTTTACCGTTTCTATAAAAATATCTTTCTTCAAGTATAAAACCTTTAAATGTGTCAAGAATGGTTGATGAGGTGATAACCATGAATGATCAAAACAAAGGTTTTCAAAAAGAAGAAGCTCCTAAAACTGCACAAGGAGCACAAAGTACGACATCCACATGGAAGAGGTTGCTTGCTAAGAAGTGGGTATTCCCAGCAACGTATATGGCAGCAGCAGCAATTATCTTAACCTTAATGTGGGTGTACCAGGACGCCGGGAAGAAGACAGTCAGCCAAGAAGATCTGGGCATTAAGGTTAGCAGCGACAAAGCGACAGACACTTCCAAAGCACCGGACGGGGCCGTCGCGGTCAACGCACAAACCGAAACGATACAGTGGCCTGTTAAAGACAGAACACTAGTCGAAGTCTCCATCCCCTTCTATGACACGAATGCAACGAATGAAGTAAAGCAGGCGGCAATGATTCAATATAACGATCAATTGACGCCGCATACTGCAATTGACTTGAAAGCCAAAGATGGTGCAGCATTTGATGTATTAGCTGCTCTGAGCGGCAAGGTGACTGCGGTTGAGCAGAATCCGGTTGTTGGCAGTCTCGTTGAAATTACACACAGCAACGGTTTGACCAGCATTTACCAAAGTTTGTCCGATGTGAAAGTAGTCAAAGGCGCTGAAGTGAAAAAAGGCGATATCATCGCGAAAGCAGGACGCAACGAGTTCGAGAAAGAGGACGGCGTGCATCTGCACTTTGAAGTCCGCCAAGTTAGTGATAATGCAGCGGTTAATCCAGAAACGCTTTTAAACGCTAAGCAGTAATTCGGTTCGACGCATAGGCGACAGCCTACATAAATTAAGGCAGCGGGTATATCCTGCTGCTTTTTTGCATGAAGATATGGATTCGTTTTTACTTTGCTTCGCATCCATTTTGCCAAAAACGCTTGTCCGAAGGACGCCAGAATCGATTATTCCTGATTATTTTGAAAATAAATATGGGAAATGGGCTTGTCAGGCTTGGCTACGTAGAATATCTAGTCATGCCCCTCATATACTTTACCAAACTATCTCGAGTAGGGAGGCGAGGGGAGTGCACGATTACATCAAAGAGCGAACCATTAAGATTGGTACCTGTATCGTCGAGACCAAGAATACGGTTCGCACCATTGCTAAGGAATTCGGCGTTTCCAAAAGCACGGTGCACAAGGATTTGACGGAAAGACTACCGGAAATCAACCCGGACCTGGCCAACCAGGTGAAGCACATTCTGGAGTATCACAAGTCCATCAGGCACCTAAGAGGAGGAGAAGCGACGAAAATTAAGTACCGAAAAACTCGAAATCCGAAGCATTCCGAAAACCTGGTCACGGTCAAGTCCTAAAAGTACCCTTCATCCCGATAGGTTTCCTATAACTGGACTTGTCGAAATTTCACGCAAAAGAGGAATTAATGCATTTATAACGAATTTAGCTTATAATTAGAATTATATACAAGAGCGCCGATTCTTCACGGGATGGACGGTAGGTTTAGGGAGGATTAATTAGAAATGTTAAGCAAGGATATTGGAATAGATCTCGGCACGGCGAATGTGCTTATTCATGTAAAAGGACGCGGTGTTGTGCTCGATGAGCCTTCCGTTGTAGCGATTGAAAGCGATACGAAACGCGTGCTGGCTGTAGGAGAAGAAGCTTTCCGCATGGTGGGAAGAACTCCCGGCAACATTATCGCGATTCGTCCATTGAAAGATGGCGTTATTGCGGACTTTGATATTACGGAAATGATGTTGAAGCATTTTATCGCGAAAGTAGGGGGCAAGAATTGGTATTCTCATCCGAGAATACTGATCTGCGCCCCTACCAACATCACCTCGGTTGAGCAGAAGGCGATCCGCGAAGCGGCTGAGCGCAGCGGTGCCCGAGAGGTATTCATGGAAGAAGAACCGAAGGCAGCAGCAATTGGTGCCGGTATGGACATCTTCCAGCCTAGCGGCAATATGGTTGTAGATATCGGCGGAGGGACGACGGATGTGGCCGTGTTATCCATGGGTGACATCGTCACCTCCTCCTCCATTAAGATTGCAGGCGACAAGTTCGATATTGCGATCACGAAATATATCAAAAATAAGTACAAGCTGCTGATTGGTGAACGGACGAGCGAAGATATCAAGCTGAAAATCGGAACGGTATATCCACACGGTAGAGATCAAGAGATGGATATTCGCGGTAGAGATATGGTATCCGGTTTGCCACTGACGATCACGATTCACTCCAGTGAAGTACAAGAAGCGCTGTGGGATCCGGTTTCCTCCATCGTGACGGCGGCCAAAAGTGTATTGGAGCGAACACCTCCAGAGCTATCGGCAGACATTATTGACCGTGGTGTTATTCTGACAGGCGGCGGAGCATTGCTTCACGGGCTTGATCAACTGCTGGCGGACGAGCTGAAAGTACCTGTATTAATTGCCGAAGATCCGATGTCCTGTGTCGTTAAAGGAACAGGCATTATGCTCGATAACTTAGATAAGGTTACCAAACGTAAATTTTAATTAGACATACTACCCAAGAGGTGAAGAGATGTTAAGAGGACTGTATACCGCGGCGGCAGGCATGATCTCCGAACAGCGCAGACACGATACCATTACGAATAATATTGCCAACATTAATTCCCCGGGTTTTAAACAAGGCAATGCTTTGTCTCGATCGTTCCCGGAGATGCTGATATCGACGATTCGCGGTGGACAAGGTGCCTCGACAGCTCCCATTGGGAAGATGAGTCTAGGTGTATTTTCCGAGGAGAGCATCTCCCTCCATGCACAGGGTGATTTGCAAGAAACGCAAAACCCTTTCGATTTTGCCCTTGTTTCCAAAATACAAGTGCCTGGTATGTCCTTTGATGCTTCAGGTAAGTTCGTGGACGCGAACGGACAACGCACGTTTCAGCCGCAGGCACTGTTTACGGTGTTGAACGCGAATGGTGAGCAGCGTTATTCCTTGAACGGGAAGTTCACCGTTGATACGGCAGGCCAGCTAGTTAATGCCAACGGGAACCTTGTGCTAGGCAGAGATGGACAACCCCTGCTGCTGATTGATGGAGCGGGTCAGCCGATTCACTCCTTCAAGGTGACAGACAAGGGTGAGTTCATTGATGCGAATGGTCTTCCGCTTCTGGGGCCGACGGGCCAACCCGTAGGATTGATGCTCTCGCGAGCTGAGAATCCGAATCTATTGCTGCGTGAAGGTAACGGGCTGCTGCGCATTAATCCTGGCGATGAAGCAACTGTAACGCAGGTTGCTGCAGGTGACCAAGTACAAGTTCGTCAAGGCTTCATAGAACGCTCTAATGTTGATTCCGCGCAATCGATGGTCGATATGATGTCAGCGCTTCGCGCTTATGAAGCAAACCAAAAAGTGATCCAATCTTATGATAAAAGTATGGAAAAAGCCGCGAATGAAGTTGGGCGCGTCTAATCTAGCTGGCGAAGGGGCAGGACCATGAACAATTCCATGATTAACTCATCGGTATCCATGCATAGCTTACAGCAAAAGCTGGATATTCTCTCCAATAATATCGCGAATGTGAATACGAACGGGTTTAAGAAGAAGGAAGCCTCCTTCGAGGACGTTCTGACTAACGTCAAGTCGCAGCCAGAAGGATTCCGTCAGTTAGGCCGGTTCTCGCCGCTTGGTTTTAACCAAGGGTGGGGCTCGAAGCTTGTGCAAATCCAGACAAATTTGTCCCAAGGACCCATTCAGTCTACGGGGAATGTGACGGACTTTGCGATTCAGGGAGACGGACTATTTGAAGTACAGACAGGCGAACTGGATGCTAACGGTCAAAGGCAAACGGCTTGGACTCGCAACGGGGCATTCAGTTTAAGTCCTAATGCTAATGGCGGAAGCGTGCTGACAACGAAAGACGGTCACTTTGTTACGGGTGTGGATGGTACAGGCGCTGATGTTAGCCCGATCCTCATACCCGCGGGCATTCGTCCAGTCGTTGAAAAAAATGGGACGATTAATGGCTACAGCGAACAGGATCCTAGTGCTGCGCCAATCAATTTGGGCCGGATCAAGCTAGTTCGCGTTGTACGTCCACAACTGCTCCAAGACGTTGGAGACAACCTTTATGCTATTCCTAATGGCATAACGGCTGCTGAGAAGGCAAATATCTTACAAGATGTGAACCCTTTGGTTGATAACCCGGCTAACCGTGTTAGTCTCATGCAGGGTTTTCTGGAGCAATCTAACGTTACGCTTTCGGATGAAATGACAGATCTGGTTATCGTGCAAAGAGCGCTTCAACTCAATTCCCGAGCTATTACATCTTCGGATCAGATGATGAATATCGCGAATAATTTGCGCGCCTGATCTTAGAAAGGGAGGGATAGGGCTCGATGTCAGACAAGCCTGCTCCACCGAAGAAGAAACCAAGGCCGAAATGGCTCCATATTATATGGCTTATTTTCAAAATCATTCGTATTCCTGTGCTATGCGTGCTGGCCGTTTTTATTGGCCTATGGGTAGGTTACTCCAAGCTTGGTCATCAGCCTGCTGGGGAAATTTTTCATATGAGTACTTGGCGGCATTTATACGATCTGGTATTTGCGAATTAACTCTAACTCCCTCGTGGGAGTTTTATTTTTGTCTAAGCAGCGGTATAATGAATGAAGGCTAAATGTCCCAGATATCGGATACTAACGCGCAGGAGGGGTACTTTGAATATACCGAACATGCTCACTATCAGCAGGTTTGTTCTAATCCCTGTGTACCTCGTGATTTTTTTTAGTGGTCATATCCAAGTTGCCTTTATTATTTTACTGGCAGCCGGACTTACGGATATCCTCGATGGCTATATCGCAAGAACTCGCGGACTTATTACACCTGTTGGTGTCATGCTGGACCCACTCGCTGATAAAAGCATGATGATTGCCGTGGTTCTATCCCTGCTCATATCGGGCTTGATTCCTTGGCAGGCAGCTGCGGCGATGTTCATTCGTGATTTAGGTATGATTGTGGGATCTGCCTTCTTTCATTTCAGGGGCAAATTAACGGTTCCCGCCAATGTGATGGGAAAGTTAACGACGGTTCTCTATTATTTTGCTATTCTCTTCATCGTTTTTCATTTAACCTTTGCAATGACCTATTTATGGTTTGTAATCGGGGTCTCATTCTTAACTTCCTTCATTTATATTCTTCAGTTCCTTGTATTAAATCGAAGAGCTAAAATGAAAAATTAATGTATGCTACGAAAAAAGAGCCTATGCATAAGTCTGTTACACAGCCCTGTACATAAGCTCTCCCTATATGAACCTTCACTTCTGCAGTTAATGAAGGGACACCCCTATTGTAAGTCATTACCTTGTATTTTATACAAGTATTTTGAAAGGAGTTTTTAAACCGTTATGCTAGATATTAACCAGATTCAAGAGATCATTCCTCATCGCCCTCCCTTCCTGCTTGTTGACCGTATTTTGGAGGTCGAAGAAGGGGTTAGAGCTGTAGGTATAAAGAATGTTACGATTAATGAACCGTTCTTCGCAGGACACTTTCCTGGCTATCCGGTTATGCCCGGTGTGCTGATTGTTGAAGCTTTGGCACAAGTAGGTGCTGTGGCTGTTCTGTCGATGCCTGAATATAAAGGTAAAATTGGTTTATTTGCGGGTGCAGATGGTATTCGCTGGCGACAACAGGTCGTACCTGGTGATACACTAACTTTAGAAATGACGATTACACGTGTAAAAGGAACCATTGTCAAAGGCCAAGCTGTGGCTAAGGTAGGCGACAAAGTGGTAGTCGAAGGCGAGCTTATGTTCGCCCTTGCTAATAAATAACCCATAGATAAAAAGGAGATGAACCTGACTACTATGACGCGTGTACAAACAGAGTATCAATTATGGTTAGAGGATCCAGCAGTGGATGCCGAAACGAAGAAAGAACTGCGTGCTATTCGGGAAGATGAGAGAGAAATTGAGGATCGCTTTTATAAAGACCTTGAATTTGGCACAGGAGGACTTCGCGGCGTGATTGGCGCTGGAACGAATCGAATCAACGTGTATACCGTTGGACGCGCAAGCCAAGGCTTGGCACAATATGTGAATGGGACAGGCGTTACAAGTCCTTCCATTGTTCTAGCTTATGATTCACGTCATATGTCGCCGGAGTTCGCTTTAGAATCTGCTCTCGTGTTCGCAGGGAATGGCATTAAGGCTTATCTCTTTCAAACACTGCACGCGACACCTCAGCTATCCTTTGCCGTGAGATACTTAGGTGCGTCCGCAGGGGTTGTCGTTACAGCTAGTCACAACCCACCTGAATATAATGGGTATAAAGTATATGGAGCAGACGGGGGACAACTCGTTCCTGAGTTTGCGGAGCAGGTCATTGCACAAGTACAGAGCATCGATTCCTTCGACAAGGTCAAGAAAGTTACGCAACAAGAAGCGGAAGCGCAAGGGCTGCTTTCCTGGATAGGGGAAGAGGTCGACCAAGCTTACATCCAAGCCGTAACGGCGATCAGCCAGAACCCGGATGTGATTAAGCAGATCGAAGGCGATTTCCGCATCATTTTCACTCCTTTGCATGGAGCGGGCAATGTGCCTGTACGCGAAGTGCTGAAAGCAGTTGGCTTCGGACAAGTACGTGTTGTAGCCGAGCAAGAACTTCCGGATGCCCAATTCTCGACGGTTAAGTCTCCGAATCCAGAGGAACGGGAAGCTTTCACACTCGCTATTGCACAAGCGAAAGAGTGGGACGCCGATATCATCATCGGAACCGACCCTGATGCTGATCGCATGGGTGCTGTTGTGAAGGATCCGAACGGCGAGTATGTCGTTTTGTCAGGTAATCAGTCTGGTGCTATCATAGTAAATTATTTATTATCAAGCTTGAAAGAGCGTGGAACACTGCCTGCGAACGGCGTCGTCGTCAAAACGATCGTTACAAGTGAAATGGGCGCAGTTATCGCGAATCATTATGGGATTCCTACATTAAATACGCTAACTGGCTTTAAATATATTGGGGAGAAAATGTCCCAGTTCGAGCAAAATGGTGAGTATACGTTCTTATTCGGATACGAAGAAAGTTATGGCTACTTGGCCGGGGACTATGCCCGGGATAAGGATGCTGTTATCGCAGCGATGCTGATTGCTGAAGCGGCAGCTTATTATAAGAAGCAAGGCAAGACTTTATATGAAGTACTTCAAGAGCTGTACGAATCCTTTGGTTACTTTTTGGAAAAACTGGAATCAAGGACGCTGAAAGGGAAAGACGGCGTGGAACAAATCGGGCGCATCATGGAAGCTTGGAGAACGAATCCGCCAACGGAGATCAGTGGCACTCGTGTAAGCCAAGTGGAAGATTACGCAGAGGGCATAAATGGCCTTCCTCGTGAAAATGTGCTGAAATTTAAGCTGGATGATGGTTCATGGTTCTGCTTGCGTCCTTCAGGAACGGAACCGAAAATTAAGTTTTATTTTGCGGTACAAGGATCTACAGGTCCAGCAGCCGCACAGCAACTGGATGGCATTATTCAATATGTGCTTAACCGTGTAGACGGATAATGAAATAGGAAAACTGAACCTCTTCAGAACCTAAGTCAGGGATAGGTCGTCTAATGAATAGATGGAAATTAAATCCGCATTCATTTGGCCTATTACCCGGGGCAGGAACTGAAGGGGTTTTCGAATGTAAGTACATGCTTTACGAAGTTAGCTTTCTATCGGAAAGATCTAAGGAGTGGACAACTTGGCACAACGGTATCAAACATGGAATAAACCTCTCAAAAAAATCCTATGGTGGCTCGTCATTATTGGAATGGTAGTCTCCCTGCCACTAGCCTACACGCGTCACCAAACGGAAACTTCGGCCAACCAAGTCGAGTTTGTTTTCGATTATCGCGATTTACTGGATATTTCGGATATTCAGACGAATCCGCAAGCTTTTGTCGCTGAGCAGTTGAAGAATATGAAAGCAGCGGGCATTGGCTCAATGGCTGTGTATGAGAGTACACTAGCGGAGCTTAAAGAGAGCCGCCGCATCGAGGTATATAACTCACGAGACGCTGCTGCACTTACCCAGACCTTGGGTGATCCTAACGAGAATTTTACCTACGTGCTTTACGCAGACAGTGCCACACAGCAGAAGCTGGAGCCTTTGATTCAGAAAACGTTCGCGGATCTGAAGGTTGCTACGAAGCCGTGGAGTTTCAAAAATAGAAACGGACTCATCATCCAAATGAGCATGGACGATGCATCGATCAAGGGGATGGACCCAGACCCGATGACCTTACAAATGCTGAAAAATCAAGGGTTCCAAATCGTGGTTCGCCTATCGAATCGCAGACCATTTGTAACCAATGAAATGGATCGCCTGCTGAAACAACTGCATGATTTCGGCGTGAAGCGCATCATTGTCGATGGCAATGAAGTTCCGGGCTACACGGAGGAAAATACTGAAATTAATCTCAATAGAATGGCAGATCTTCTTAATAAAAACGGCATTGGCCTAGCTGCTATTGAGCTATTAAAAGAGCCGCAAAAAGGGTTTAGTACGCTATCTAAGCAAACGAATTATAACGTCGTTCGATTGCATTCGTTCACAGAGAAAGACGGAGAAAAGTTAACAGAGCCGCTCAAAAAATCGGAACTGCAGGATCGCATTCAAGGCGTAGCGGATCGTTTTGTCCTTGCAGTGAAAGACCGCAATATCCGCATGGTGTTCTTGAATGCAAGGCCAGTCAAAAGCTTGGATAAAGGCAAAATCGTCGATCCGTTAGCAGCTTACTACGAAAGTTTGCAAGGAAAAGACGGCGCTATTCCTCGCATACAACAAGGCGGGTTTACGCTTGGACCAGCTGAGCCATTTGACGTAAAAACGACAGGCTGGCAGAAGATCGCCCGCATCTTCATGCTGATTGGCGGTGCTAGTTTAATCGTGCTGATGGTGTCCTTCTTCGTACCGGAAGCCATGCTGCTCCTCTTCGTCTTAGGTATACTTGGACTTATTGCTCTGCATACACTTTCCGCTAATCTTTACGAGCAAGGTCTTGCCTTAAGTGCAGCCATTAGCGCACCGAGCATAGCGATCATGCTGGCCATTCGTTCCGTTCGTTCAGGAGCTGCTGCGAAATGGAAGTCAGGTCTTGCTTACGCGTTATGGACACTAATCAAAGCATCTGCGATTTCGCTGATTGGTGTCGTTTACGAAGTAGCACTTCTCAATCACATTACGTATTCACTCGTGCTGCAGCAGTTCCGCGGCGTTGGCGTACTGCATTTGCTTCCAATTGCAATCGCAGGTGTGTATTTACTATTCTTTAGCGAAAATAACACGTACAGAGATAAGCTTGCGAATATTCGCAGTATCCTTTCTTCCTACATTAGTGTGCTATGGATTGTAGTCGCTGGTGTAGCTCTAGCCGCCGTTTATTATTACTTGTCACGTACAGGAAATGAAGGACAGGCCTCTACTCTTGAAAAATTATTCCGCTCCTTCTTGGAAAATACATTGGGCGTGCGCCCTCGAACCAAAGAATTTTTGTTCGCACATCCGTTGTTCCTGCTAGGCGCATATTTGTCAGTTCGTTATAGACATGCCGTCTATTTGATCTTCATAGGTGTTATTGGGCAGCTTTCTATTGTAGATACATTCGCTCACTTGCATACACCGCTTCATATCTCTTTGATCCGTATAACCTACGGTCTTATGTTTGGTACATTGATTGGCCTCGTTCTGATTGCAGCTTGGGAAATAATCACAAGGAGTTGGAAACGATGGGTGCCACAGTTGTCAAAATAGCGCTATCTGGCTACTATGGCTTCGATAACAGCGGCGATGAGGCTGTGCTGCAATCGATTTTGATTGCTTTGCAGGAGCAAAGTCGAGAGCAAGGCATACAGATAGAGCCTATCGTCCTTTCTGCTAATCCTGAGAAAACGTCAGCGATGTACGGAGTGAAAGCTTATCATCGCATGAAGCCTGGTTCGCTGATTCGTGCATTACGTGAAACCGATGGTTTGATAAGCGGCGGTGGCAGTTTATTGCAGGATGCTACAAGCTCAAAGACGATCCCGTATTACTTGGCTGTCTTGAAAATAGCGCAGTGGCTGGGCAAGCCCACTTTTATTTACTCGCAGGGCATCGGGCCGGTTAGTCGCCCTATGTTTTATGGCTGGATCAGCAGCGTATTCCAGCGCTGCGCGTACGTGTCGGTCCGCGATACGGAGTCCGCGGACTTACTAGGGAAGATGCGGCTCCCGCGGGAGCGCATCACGGTAGTGCCTGACCCGGTCATGGGCTTACCGCTGCGCGGGACCGGGGCTGTTGGCGGCGCGGCAGACAACGCGCCGTTCGTGAGGACGGTTGGCGTGTCCGTCCGCTTCTGGAATGAGGACCGCTCAGAGCTGGAAGCTCTCTCGCGGTCCCTGCAAGTGCTGCTCGCAGCCGATGCGAACGTGCGGCTGCGGTTCTTGCCCTTCCACCTCCCTTCGGACGAGGTGGCGTCGCAGTTCGTGATCGATCGGCTCGGCGATCACGGGTCCCGGGTGGAGATGGTGCGAGGCATCACCCATCCGCAGGATATGCTCGCGCAGGTCGCGGAATGCGACCTGCTGATCGGGATGAGGCTGCATTCTTTGATTTATGCAGCCTCGCAGTTCGTGCCTATGGTAGGTATCTCGTACGATCCGAAGATCGACCAGTTCCTCCATAGGCTTGGCATGAAAGCCGCCGCATCGACAGCTCGCTTCGATGCGGATGCTTTCGCGGCCGAGGCGCAGCGCCTGCTGGCCGGCCGAGAGGCTTGGACGGCGTCCTGCCGCGCCGCCATCGAAGAGCTCAAAGCGCAGGCTCAGCTTCCTGCGCAGCGCATCATTTCTTTTTATAAACAAAGAACTAACAAAAAATAATAAAAAAATCAACCGAAATCCGATTTCCAACGTCAATTAAAGGAAGAGATATCTATGAGTTCAACATCAACAACGATCCAATCTAAGGTCGCATCTGCGAATGCTGTACCCAAAGTTCGCATCTACGGAGTGCCCGTCTCCAAAATGAGCATGGACCAAACCGTAGCTTACCTTACGAACGTTATTGAACAAAGACAACCCCATCAGGTCATTACCGCCAATCCCATTATGGTCATGGCCGCGCAAGAGGATCCTGCTTATCTGAGCATGATGCAGCGCGCTGAACTCATCGTTCCTGATGGAACCGGTGTCGTCTGGGCGGCTAAATACGTAGGCGAGCCTGTTGTAGAACGGGTTCCAGGCTATGATTTGATCCATGAGCTGATGAAAGTCGGAGAGTCAAAAGGTTGGAAAGTTTATTTACTTGGTGCTTCCAATGAGGTTATTCAAGCTGCAGCTGAGAAGCTTCGTACTACTTATCCGGGGATAAAGCTTGTTGGCGTACGTGATGGATATTTTAAAGACGAGCAGGATGCTGAAGTGATTCAAGATATCTTAGATGCAGCTCCGGATATTCTTCTCGTAGGAAGATCCGCTGCTAATCAAGAGCCGTGGATTGGGAAATACAAACAACAGATTGGTGTCCCTGTTATGATGGGTGTTGGGGGAAGTTTTGATGTTCTTTCGGGCAAGCTAAAAAGAGCACCCGTATTATTTCAAAAACTACGTCTTGAGTGGTTCTACCGCCTAATGCAGGAGCCTTGGCGCTACAAACGAATGCTTCTACTCCCAAAATTCGCATTGAAAGTGATGCGGGACAAAGAGAAAGTCACCAAACCATGAAAATATTTATGAAAATTGGCTGAAAACGGTCATTTCAGATGAATTTAGCAGTGGTATTTGTGGGCAAATGGGAGTATAATTCATTTCGGCGGATTACTTGCCACCCAAGACAAGAGGAGCTGTGAAGAAGACATGTATGGATTATATGCGATTGGGTTTATCGCTGCTTGCTTAATGGCGCTGCTGCTGACACCCCTAGTCAAAAAATTTGCCTTCTGGGTTGGAGCCGTTGATGCCCCTAACCATCGTAAGGTACATACCCGAATAATGCCGCGTCTCGGAGGATTAGCGATATTCCTTGCATTCGTCGGAGCTTATTTTGTCGTCTCTCCAGCACTTGATGCCGTTAACTCCAATGCTGCATTTGGGTTGCTAATCGGAGGCTTTGTGATTGTCGTCACGGGTGCCTTGGATGATCGTTTTCAGCTATCTCCCAAATGGAAGCTGCTCGGGCAACTGATTGCCGCTTGCATCGTTGTTTCCTTTGGTCTTAAGATCGACCTCGTTAACATTCCTTTCGGAACGACCAACCTGCCAATTGGTTGGTTAAGTATTCCGATTACGATATTATGGATCGTCGGTGTTTCCAACGCGATTAACTTAATTGACGGCCTAGATGGCTTGTCAGCTGGTGTATCGGGTATTGCTACCACTACAATACTAATTCTTGCCTTGATGATGGGCAATGTTACCGTTATTTTACTTTGCGTTATTTTACTAGGCAGTATCATAGGCTTCATGTTCTATAACTTCCATCCGGCCAAAATCTTCATGGGCGACTCCGGCGCCTTGTTCCTAGGCTTTGCCTTAGCAACACTATCGATTCTCGGCTTTAAGCAAGCGGCCGTTGTTTCGCTATTAATCCCTATTATGATTCTAGGCGTGCCATTATCCGATACCTTCTTTGCGATCATGCGCCGCTACGTCAATAAATTACCGATCTCTGCACCGGATAAAAGCCATTTGCACCATTGCTTGCTGCAGCTTGGGTTCAGTCATCGTACAAGCGTACTGATCATCTACGGAATTGCCTCCATCTTCGGCGGCAGCGCGGTGGTGTGCTCAGTCTTTATCTCCCAAGATTCCACTTGGGGACTTATCATGATCATCGTGGCTCTCTTCCTAGTTATGCTAGTTGGAGCTGAAGCTATTGGTATCATCAGTAAGAGCCGGAAACCGGTCCTGAACTTCCTGCAGAGGCTTGTAGGCAAGCAAGTTCAGAGTGATCGTATGGGCAAATAAGCTACAAAATCGGAATCCAACCTTCGGGTTGGATTTTTTTTGCATTTTATGAATTTTTTTCTTTCTCTAAACATTTCCTTCGTTATGACCGATAAGTAGAGTACAAGAACTTTTGGCTCTTTGCAGCGTCTAATCATGTGGAATGATAGAAGAATATGGGAGGGATTGTCGAAATCTAGTAAGTAAATTGAAGATAATACTTATACCATGGCGAAACTAACAACATTTAGATTACATAAGGAGGAACTAGTTTTGAAAACCAAGCAAAAAAGAAATAAGTGGATTAGCATAAGCCTCATGATCACTATGCTGCTCGCTCTGCTGCCACCAATGACAGCTTCAGCTGCGCCTGTTTTGAATATCACTAATCTATATGTACATACGATTCCTACGGCTGTAGACCCATTAGTTGACGCATCCATTCAACGTTTTACAGCAAACCCGATTACAGTTAGCGTAGATATCGGTGGTATTGCTGAAGAACAAATATCGGATATTTACTATGAGATTTATAATGTTAATACGGGACTATCCTCTACAAATAAAACAAATCGTCCAACAAGAGTAGCAAATAGTACGAACCAAATTACTTTTGAAAATGTCCAATTAACCGAAGGGCTTAATCGGTTTACTGTTAAGTTCAACAGTACATCCAATGTGGATTCCATACCGGGTTGGGCTTACTTTACACCTGTTTCGAATATTACGGGTTTAAAGTTTAATGATGATGCCTTTGCTGACGGCGCGATGCTGCCATCCCAAGGTCCTTATACGAATGCGACGATCACGGGTTCTGCAAATAATGCATTGAAAGTTGATGCTATTGTGAATGGGACTACATTTGAAGCATCCAACTTCGCTAACGGTGTTTTTACGTTCTTGACGAACACAAATCGGGTCTCAGATATGGTTTTGAATCCTGGGGATAATAAAATTCAGTTTATCGCCAAGAATCCGACGAACTATTACACTACCACTAGAACGTTCAAGTACGACAACGGCTTAGGTTTTGGTTACAACGGTACCATTGCAATGAAAGAATCCAGCGGCACACCGCCTGTTTATCCTCTCGTTACTGTACCGACATTATCCAGCAGTACTTCTAAGGATGTAATCTTCACCACTGACATTAAAAATAGTATCGGAAACATCACCCCTGGTGTTACAGACTATGTATATGCAGACATAAAAGTAGTAGGTAGTGGAGCAGGCTTCCGGTATACCTTCGCGACCAAAGCAATCAGCAATGTGACTGGAACACTATGGGGAGGGGGGGCGCCAGCGCTTACTACTGGAGCTACGTCGTCAACAGTAGGAACGAAGTACGAGACGCATCATATTAGCGCTAGCTTACCTTTGAGTGCTACTACAACTGCGCAAGAAATTGATGTCACACTTTCGAGTTCACTTGGGGCTCCTACTCAGCCTACTAAATATACGTTTAACTTTACAGATCCATCCTTGCCTTATTTAGACCATGTTGCGCAAGATTTATCAGGCTCTCCAATTGTCTTAACAGAGCAAGGGTCTAATCAAATTAATGATTTCCCTGCGGCAATTGATATTTATACGAATGCTTTGACTACTTCAGTGGATGTTCTCATTCCTGGTTTTGCAGGGAATGGTTCTTATGCTACTACACCAGTAGGGGGAACCTCGACACTTAACAAAGCAACTATTTCCTTACACGATATCCCAGATGGACCGACAACTTTAACGGTTACACCGGCAAGTGGTACTCCATTAACCTCAAACCCTGCGGGCAAAAAGGTTTATAACTTGAATATATCAAGTGCACCATATGTAATTGTGACTAACTTGTACAATGGTAAAGTGGTTACGAACAAAGCCCAATTTACTTGTGGAGCTGTAACTGCACCTTGTATCACAGGTAAAATCATTAACTTGCCAAAAGCAAACTATAACTTAGTAGAATTATCGATTAATGATAATAACGTTCCACTTTCAAATACAACGGTAACACCAAACACATCTGTGATTGACCCGAATACCGGGAATTTCACAATCTCTCTCGATACACTTAATGCGGTTAATGCAACTTCGGGAACTGCTTACAGCACACTTTTTGACACGGATGGTAAAAAAGCAATTCGCTTCTCTTTATTTATTAAACCTGACCCTGCGCAACCGAAAGTGCTCGTAACACAAACGAACTATGAAGTATTCGTGCTCAGTGATTATGCGCCTCTAGTTGAAAGCTTAATTCCAGATGTTGCTGTAACACCATATACGGTTGGTACTTTGCCGGGTGTTTATCAGACAACATCTAATAAGATACAACTTACAGGTACAGTACTGAATGCGACTTTAAACACACAAGCTATTCTTTACTTGAGAAAGCCTCCTGTAGGTTCGGCGGTTCCAATAGGCCCGCTTACTTTGAATCCAATCAGCGCAACAATTGATCCACTAGATAATAAACGATCAACAACGACTTTTAATTTAAGCAGTGTGCTTAATATGGATGCGTACGGTGATTACATTTTCGAGTTGGTTGCTACCAATACATCCGGTCGTACAACAACTAAAATGATTACTATTACTAAGCAACCGGTTTCTTACGTATTGCTTCAACCCACAAACTTTGTGAAGAATGTCGATAAAGTAGACCAAGCTAATGTGAATACCAACTCTGAGACAATAGTTCTTCAAGCAGATGGTGCAGATAGTGTTTTATTCGGTAAAAGTGAAGCTACACAAACCGCTCCTGGAATTTTCCGTTATGAAGTTGCGAATCTTAAGGCTGGAAAGAACGCAATTACGTTTACGGTCAATCGTGGAAAGGCTAAATCGACTGGATCTCTTGTTCTTTTCAACGTTAATACCCCAATAGAGGGTGCACAGTATAAAACGACGCTTGCTTCGAAAATGAGTATTTTTAATGGAGACTTCCTATTAAACTTTCCTAAAGATACGAAACTGATGAGGAATGACCGAACACAGACGGAACAATTCATCACAGTCGATCGTAAAATCGTATTCGGCATCGCGAACCAAGATGATGGTCGTGTAGAAAAGGCATCTGAAACTCCTGCAGGAACTAGATTCCTGATTGAGCCTACTGGACGTTTCAGACCAGCAAGTAAACGATTCTGGGTAGATGCAGGTACGATAGACATGAGCGCGGCGAGTACACCAGACTCTCTGAAAGCTGCATTACAAGGAAGTGGTAACCTACCATCTCCAACCTTGCTAGGACCAGGAGAAACGGCATTCTATACACGTAATATTAAAAGTTTGGTTGTTCCTACTCAACGTGGGACACTAACGATGAAATATGATGCAGAAATTCGTAATGACTCATGGAAATACTTATCGGTTTATCAATTCGGAACTTTCCTTGATCCTAGTGGAACTGGTAACCAGTTTGTTGGTTGGAAAAACATCGGCGGAGTTGTAGATCCTAAGGCTCATACTATTGAAGTGCCTGTAGATACCTTTGGGTATTTCCAAGTCATGTACATGGATAACAGCTTTAACGATGTTACCCTACATGATTGGGCGCGGGATTATCTCGATATCCTTTATTCCAAAGGCATTATGAATAATAAGTCTGCTGGGCAATTTTTACCGAATGATGCAATCACTCGTGGTGAATTCGTTACCCTACTAGTAAAAATCTTTGAAATTCCTTTAATTAATGAAGATACAACGCATCATACCAATGATCCAACAGACCCTAACTTCCAAGGAACCTTTGCAGATGTTAGAAGAGGATTGGGCTTATCCAACAGCAGCAGTTTGTATGACTTTATGCATATTGAGGCAGGAGCTAGAGCGGGTATCGTCAGAGGTAACTCGGCTGGACTGTTCGCTCCAGGTAACTCTATTAGCCGCGAAGACGCTTCTGTCATGATCGAGCGAGCAGCCAATATGAAAGTTAATTCAGACCCTGCAAAAAGTTTGCTTACGTTGAAAAAAAATTTTACAGATGCTGGTAATATCAGCATTTATGCACAACCTTCTGTAGAGGCAGTCATGAAAGCAGGTTTTATCGACGGTATCGAAAACGCTCTTGTAGAAGGGCAAAAGAAACCTACATTTAGCTTCGATCCGAAAGGTAATCTGACTAGAGCTCAAGCTGCAGCAATTGTGATTCGAGTGCTTAAACAGCAAAAGAAAATACCTAAATAATTAATAAGGAAATAAAGACTGTGTCCGATTTATCGGATGCAGTCTTTTGTTTTTACTGTGGCTATCGATCTTACTGGAAAATACTTATCAATGAAATTATGCATACAGTCACGTATACTAATTCATGTAGCCAAGGTGATAGAAGCGAAGCTACATAGAGTCATGTCATGATTTATTAGTCGTCCCGTTGGTTATAAGTTTTTATAACAAAAAAACTTTCATAATATTAGGAGGAAACAACCCTTTATGAAGAAAACATTATCCGTAGTTCTTACATCCGCTATGGCTCTTTCCATGTTCTCATCCCTAGCATTCGCTAAAACGTCTGCTGACTTTACAGACTTGAAAGACCTGGATGCAGCAACAAAAGCAAAGTTCGATGCGATGATCTCTGCTGGTATTTTTGACGGCGTGACTGACACAACTTTCGGTCTTAAAGACGAAATGAACCGCGCACAATTCGCCAAAGTAGCAGCATTGATCATGGGCCTTGATGTCAACAAAGACTTGCAAACTTCCACTTTCTCTGATGTTAGTGTGACCGACGCGGCGAATGGTTATGCACTTCCATACATTGAAGCTTTGAAAACTGCAGGCGTTACTGATGGCTATGCGGAAGGTCAGTACAACCCGGCTGGTAAAGTAACAAAAGAACAACTGGCTACTTTCTTGGTTCGTGTTCTTGGTCAAGACGCAGCAGCAAAAGGTAAAACGGGTACAGACACAACCGTTTCTGATTGGGCACAAGGTTATGTAGCACTTGCACTTGAATTGAAACTTCTTTCTAACGGCACAGACGGTACATTCGGCGGTATGGCTAACGCAACTCGCGATCTTCTAGTGAGCGGCGCATACGAAGCAAAACAACAGTACGTACCAGCTGGTAAAGTATCTGTCACTGGCGCGAAAGCAACTGGCGTACAACAAGTAACAGTAAGCTTTAACAAACCAGTAGATACAACTAAGGCTACAGTTGCTTTAACAAAAGGAACAGCTAATATTGCAACTACTGTTAAATTCTCAGATGATAAA
This sequence comes from Paenibacillus alginolyticus DSM 5050 = NBRC 15375, assembly GCF_000422905.1. Classification (GTDB taxonomy): domain Bacteria; phylum Bacillota; class Bacilli; order Paenibacillales; family NBRC-103111; genus Paenibacillus_E; species Paenibacillus_E alginolyticus. The sequence goes on along the minus strand of NZ_AUGY01000035.1, from coordinate 895 downwards.
AAATCCGCTGTACTGACTTTAACTGATGTTAAAGTAAGCGAAGGCAGCTACACAGCAACAATTTCTGGTTTAGATGCAGCTGGTGTTGATAAAACAACAGCAACATTTACAGCTGAAAATGAAAAAGTAACAAAGCTTAGCTTCGTTAACGCTGGCGATAAAGTAGCAAAAAGCGAAGCTGGTAAGAAAATTACGGTTAAAGTAAAAGCAGAGAACCAATATGGTGAAGTTGCTACTCTAAACGGAACTGAATATTCGGCAAATGTAGCAGGCGATGCAGTGACACCTAAGCGTAATGCGGATACTGGTTTGCTAGAAATCGAAGTAGATACATCCGACAACACAAAATACCCAACTGAAATCGGCGTTTTGCCAATCACAGTGAGCTTGAACCAATCTTCAGTTTATGTACAAAAAACATTTAAAGTAGGCTACACCCAAGTGGTATCGAAGGTAGAGCTAGGCGCGCCTAAGTATGCTGCAGGTAAAACAGCTTTATCTAAAGATGGAGATTCAGTTGAGTTTGAAATTACAAGATATGACCAGTACGGTGATGTAATCACAACCGATCTTCCTAGCACACTGCCTGCTCCGGTTATTACACCTAATGACATGAGCATCTTGAAAAAAGATTTTGATCTTACTAACAAAAAACTCACAATAACAGTAGATGCTAACAAAAAAGTAGAGAAGTCCGCTGAATACACAGTAACTTACTATGAAGGTGGCGCATCTGCAACGGCAAAAATCTCTTTGAAAGCATCCGCAGTTCCAGCGAAATTGGAGTTCGGTTCTTTCGGAGGAACACTAGCCGCTGGTGAAACGAAAGATCAGTATATCCCGGTTAACGCTTATGATGCAGACGGCAAACAATTGACAGCAGATGAAGTCGTAA
>NZ_AUGY01000034.1 GCF_000422905.1 Paenibacillus alginolyticus DSM 5050 = NBRC 15375 | reverse complement strand
AATAAATACTTTATATTACAAATTAAGTAAATATTTGATGTGAGGTTTGATGCATCGGTAATGTAGAAAATACAACATTGGTAACCACTATAGCCCATCTGCCATCACGAAAGCTGAATGACTCTAAAAGCGCGCATTTTGGAGTTATGAATACCAGTTGCGAATCAATCGACAGTCTCTAACCGTCAACACCAACCCAGAACACCCGAGTATTACCTGCAAAAAGTGCAGCTAAATCGAATACTTAGCCCTTTTTGAGGTAATTAAAATGAAATCAGCTTAATTTCCTCGAATTGGTCCTATTTGCTGTACAATATGCAGTTTGTACCCGTTCCTGTCACGGTTTCCTTGAAATTAACTGTAGTACATACAGTTAAAGCAAGCAGCATGCGGCAAGACGCTATACGCGTTTGCGCAGCCGTGCGATGAAGAAGCCGTCGGAATGGAACTGCTGCGGCAGAATTTGCACCATACCGGCTGCGGCTGCCGCAGGGTCAATGCTTGCGAAAACATCCGCCGGCAGCGGCGCTAGCTCAAACTCGCTATGCTCGGCGAGAAAGCGCTCAACCATGCCCGCGTTCTCAGCGTGCTCAATCGTGCACGTGCTGTAGACCAGCACGCCGCCCGGCTTGAGCAGCCTATGCACTTTGCTCAGAATAGCATGCTGCAGCTCGCTGATCGCGTCAATCTCCGCCTCCTGCTTCGCCCACTTGAGGTCGGGCTTGCGGCGAATGACCCCAAGACCCGAGCAAGGCGCATCGAGCAGGATGCGGTCAAATGACTCCGCCGCAAAATGTTCGTCCAGCTTCGCAGCATCCATCACCAGCGTCTGGATCGACGTCAGTCCCAGACGCTCCGCTTGATCTGCGATCAGCTTCTGCTTGTGCTCATGCAGATCACAAGCCCAGATCTTGCCCGCATCATCCATCTTCTCGGCGATGTGGGCGGTCTTGCCGCCAGGGGCGGCGCAGCAGTCCAGCACCGTCATGCCTGGACGCGGATCCAGAGCCTCGGCGACGAGCATCGAGCTCTCGTCTTGAATCGAGAAGTCCCCCTGCTGGAAGCCGGGGACTAACGCCATGTTCCCGGCCCCCTGCACAAGGATGCCGGCCGGGGCCAGCCCTGACGCTTCCGCGCTGAGGCCGCTGCCTTGGAGCTGCTCCAGCAGCTCCAAGCGACTGCGGCGCCTCGCGTTCGCGCGAATGCTCACGTGCGGCGGCTCATTGTTCGCCGCACAGATCTGTTCCGTCAGCTCCGCACCCAGCTGACGGATCCACCTTCGCACGAGCCATTCCGGATGGGAATGGCTCAGCGCGATGCGCTTCACGTCGCCGAGCGCAGCCGGCAGCGTGAGCTCCTCTTTGCTGCGGATCACTGCGCGCAGCACGCCGTTGACCATGCCCGAGATGCCTTGATGGCCTCGGCGCTTCGCGATATTGACCGCTTCGCTCACGACCGCATGGTCGGGGATGCGGTCCAAATAATGCAGCTGATAGAAGCTCAGCCGCAGCAAGCACCTCACCCAGGGCTCGAGCTTCGCGAGCCCCTTGCTGACGAAACGCTCCAAGAAGAAATCGATCGTATTTTTCCGTCCGATGGTCCCATAAACGAGCTCCGTCGCCAGTCCCGCATCCGCCCGCTCAAGAGCATGCTTTTGCAATACCTGATTCAGCAGCAAATTGCTGTATGATTGATTTTCTTCAACCCGAATCAACACATCCAGCGCCGCTTCACGGGCAGAATGCTTAACAGCGCTGCTCTTCGCAGCGCCCCCGGATGATTTTGGAGCAGAGGGCTTGCCGGCCCCCTGCGGTTTCATAAGTCCGTTTTGCGGACGAGTTGGTTTTTGCGTTGACAAATCGAATACCTCATTTTTTAGTTGCTTTAGTTACTGTGTCCGAACACGGTACCAGCTGGAATTTGCACACCTCGTACGAACTCTGACACGGGCATCGCCTTTTTGCCTGAAGGTTGGATCTCGGTCAGCCACAGCGTGCCTTCGCCAGTCATCACTTCAATGCCCTGCTCACTGCTGCCAAGTACAGTTCCAGGAGCAGGTGCGTCACCGCTGATTCCGGAGAAGCTTCGGCTTCTTGGCTCCGAAGAACTTTTCGGATTCGCGCTAGCCCATACTTTCATAACTTCCCCATTCCAGAGCGTGTAAGCGCCGGGGAAAGGGTTTAAGCCGCGTACTTGATTCCAAAGCTCGACTGCAGAACGCGACCAATCGATCAACTCGTCCTCCCTGCGGATATTCGGAGAATAAATGGCATCGGCCTCATTTTGTGGGGCAGCTTGGATGCGTCCTGCCAGTAAATCAGGCAATGTACGCTTAAGTAGATCAGCACCAGCTATGCTTAGCTTTTCAAATAAAGAGCCCGTCGTATCCGTATCTTCGATCGGAAGCTCCACCTTTGAAATCATATCGCCGGTATCAAGACCTACGGCCATGTACATAATCGTAACGCCGGTTACGCCTTCACCCCGAATCACAGCGTGATGAATCGGCGCTCCGCCACGATATTTGGGCAGGAGCGAAGCATGGATGTTAATACACCCATACTGCGGCAGATCCAAAACCGCTTTGGGCAAAATCTGTCCATAAGCAGCAGTCACGATCAAATCCGGTTTTAATTGTCTCAAAAGCTCAACCGAATCCGCTTGACGCAATTTCTCCGGCTGAAGCACCGGAATCCCATGCTTTTCGGCTTCCACCTTAACCGGAGGCGGCGTCAGGACGCGCTTGCGTCCTTTCGGCCGGTCCGGCTGTGTGACAACCGTCGTTACGTTATAGCCTTCCTCCAAGAGCAGGCGCAAGGAGGGTACTGCGAAATCCGGCGTGCCCATGAAAATAATGTTCACTCGGAATCTTCCTCTTCTTCAGCCGTATACGTTTTGGTTGCAAGATCCGTAAACAGAACACCGTTCAAGTGATCAATTTCATGGAAAATGCAGCGAGCCAGCAAATCCGTACCCGTCACTTCAATCGGATTTCCATCACGATCTTGACCTTTGGCCGTAACATGGAGCGGTCGAAGCACATCGCCGCGAAGTCCAGGAATACTTAAGCAGCCTTCCGGCCCCAATTGTTCGCCGCTGGAAGTGACAACCTCTGGATTGACCATTTCAATCAATCCGCCGTGTTCTTCTCCGCAATCCATGACGATAACGCGTTTAAGAATACCGATTTGCGGGGCAGCAAGACCCACGCCCTCCGCTTCATACATCGTGTCTGCCATATCATTAAGCAGTTTATGCAGATTGGAATTAAATTTCGTAACCGTGATGGCTTTCTCACGCAGCACTGGATCTGGATCTTTAACAATAATACGAATAGCCATAATGTGCACCTACCTTTGAAGTCTTCTCTATTTGGGGTTCATTACATCAAATATTGCGGGTCAACATCTACGCTAATCAGCAGCTTTTCTTTCGCTGAGCGCTCTTCAAACCAAGCTACTGCTTTAGCCACGATCTCTGCAGCCTGATCTTCCCCCCGATATTTTACCACGCATTGGAATCGATATCTATCTTTGATTCGCGAAATCGGCGATGCAACAGGTCCTAGCACGTCCATTTGAAAAGATTGATCCGCGGACAACGTGTTCGTAAACAGATCAACCTGCTGAGCCTGATACGTAAAAGCAATCTCTTTCAATCTCGTTACAAAAGCCTCGGCTGAACGCACCAGGAGCGGAACCTGCTCATGCGAGAAGGTGACCAGAATCAAACGCTGATATGGCGGATAGCCTAAATTTGCACGTATATCAAGCTCATGGTTCGCAAAAGCGATATAATCGTGCTGGCTTGCATACTGCACACTGTAATGTTCAGGTGTGTATGTCTGGACGAACACTTCGCCTTGTTTTTCATGACGACCCGCCCGGCCTGCAACCTGCGTTAACAACTGAAAAGTCCGCTCCGCTGAACGGAAATCCGGTAGATTTAGCACTGTATCCGCTGCGATAACCCCCACTAAGGTCACGTCGGGAAAATCCAGCCCTTTCGCTACCATCTGCGTGCCAAGCAGCACATCCGCCTGCTTTTCGCGAAACATCGTCAGCCATTTTTCATGCGAACCTTTCTCCGTCGTGGTATCGACATCCATGCGGATGACCCGAATTCCGGGAAAAATCTTGCTAAGCTCCTCTTCCACGCGCTGTGTTCCTGTTCCAAAATGACGAATATGCTCGGACTGACAGCTGGGACACTGCGTAACCTCGCGCTCCGCATAACCGCAATAATGGCAGCGCAGCATACGCGAGCTTTGATGATAGGTAAGTGAAATATCACAATGCGGACATTGCGAGACGAAGCCGCAAGTACGGCACATCACGAACGTCGCATACCCACGCCGATTCAGCAGTAAAACAATCTGTTCTTTCTTTTGTAACCGATCTTCGATCGCTTTATACAAGGAACGGCTAAACATAGAGCGATTGCCGTTTTTCAGCTCCTCACGCATATCGACAATAGCAACTGGGGGCATCGGCCGGCTGGCCACGCGTTCCCTCATCGTCAGCAGCCGAAAGGGAGGTTTCTCCCTGTCACGGCGTCGTCTTGTTTTCTCGATACTTTCCAGAGAGGGGGTTGCGGAACCGAGCACAACGACGGCGTTTTGCTGCTTTGCCCTTTGAACCGCCACATCACGGGTGTGATATTTGGGGCTCTCCTCCTGCTTATAGGAAGATTCGTGCTCTTCATCAATGATAATAAGGCCAATTCTCGTAAAAGGAGCAAAAATCGCCGAACGAGCGCCGATTACAACCTTCACTTGCTTGCGCATAATTTTGCGCCATTCGTCATAGCGTTCGCCATTCGATAACCGGCTGTGAAGGACGGCGACCAAATCGCCAAACCGCCCTTTAAATCGTTCTACCATCTGTGGCGTCAGCGAAATTTCGGGAACGAGCACAATCGCTTCTTTGTCCATATCCAAGCACTGCTGAATGGATTGTAAATACACTTCGGTTTTACCGCTCCCCGTAACCCCATGCAGCAGAAATACCTCATTCCGTTCCTCCGCAACAGCATCCCGAATTTCCGCGAAGACACGGCTCTGTTCTTCCGTTAAGGGAAGCGGCTTCGTCCGTGTGAAAGCACGGCCCGCATAGGGGTCGCGCATCACTTCGACCTCACGCAGCTCAATCCACCCGCGATCCGCCAAGCTTTTGACCGTGCTGGCGCCGACCTCCACCGTTTCCATCAGCTCCGTAAGCCGAATCGCATGCGGATGCTCCATCAAATAACGCAGCACATCCTGCTGTTTGTTAGCTCTGGCAGGAAGCTCAGCCAAAGCCTCTTCCAATCCGCTGCCTCCAGCTGGAGGGAAAACGGTCAACGCCTTCTTGGTATTCATACGGTCTTTGACCACTTGTACTTCCGTTAGGATACCTGCGCTCAGCAGTTGTTTAATGAGGGCGCCGTCACTTGCAAAACGCTCCATCAAAGCGTCCATCGAAACTGAGCCTTTGGACTTCACAAAGCTAACTATCTCTTGCAGATCCGACATGTCCAGCAGCGACTGCTCGCCAGACTCCTCCCCGACCCCAATCGCTCGCTCATATTTCGCTTTGAGTGCAGCGGGCAGCATCGCCTGAAGCGCCGTAACTTCATGGCACAAGTACATGCGGCTGACCCATCTCCCCAGACTCACAAGTTCCTCCGTGAGCGGAGGAACCAAGTCCAGGACGTTCTGAATCGGCTTGATGCGAGTCGCATCCACCTGCGTTTCCTCATGCAGCTCGACGACAAAGCCTTGCAGCACCCGAGGGCCGAAAGGCACACCAACACGACTGCCCACTTCAACCCATTTGCTCAGGGAAGCAGGCACTTCATAGTCGAATGCCCGGTTCGTTTGTTTCGCTGGGACATCGACAATGACTTTGGCGTACATCAGGATTTCCCCGCTGCGGTATGCATACGATCCGCTGCAAGCTCGAGCAGTCTACGTGCCACATCTTTCTTACTCTGTATAGGCAGGGCCTCTACGAGCCCATTGCGATCATAAAACCGTACCACATTCGTATCTCCGCTAAAGCCGGCACCTTCCTGCGACACATCATTACCAACGATGAGATCACAGTTTTTGCGGTTCAGCTTGTCCATCGCATGCTCGTCCAAACGCTCTGTCTCCGCAGCAAACCCAATGACGAATTGATGCTTTTTGAGCGCACCGACTTCCTGTAAAATGTCCGGATTTTTAATCAGCTCCAGCGTTAGCGAATCCGACTTCTTTTTGATTTTTTGTTCAGAAACAACGGCTGGGCGGTAATCGGCAACCGCAGCAGCCTTGACAATGAGGTTACTTTCATCCAAATGAGCTAGCACAGCCTCTCTCATATCCAAAGCAGACTGAACTTGGATAAGCTGAACGCCCTCCGGCACGGATAAAGCAGATGGCCCTGATATCAACGTCACCTTGGCTCCCATTCGCACCGCCTCTTCAGCGATAGCGTAGCCCATTTTACCGGAAGAATCATTTGTGATGTACCGTACCGGATCAATGCGTTCAACAGTGCCTCCGGCAGTCACAAGGACACGTTGTCCTTCCAAACGCCTAGCCTCCCCCTTAAAATGCCGCTCAATCGCAGCTAGAATCTCCTCAGGTTCAGCAAGCCGTCCTTTCCCGACGTAACCGCAGGCCAACTGCCCTTCTCCCGGTTCGATAAAACGCACGCCACGGCTCAAAAGCGTCTGCATGTTATGCTGTACCGCCGGATTCGCATACATATGCACATTCATCGCAGGAGCTACCCATACCGGTGCCATGGTTGCGAGAAGCGTGGTGCTCAGCATATCATCGCCAAGACCAAGCGCCAGCTTGCCAATCATATTCGCCGTTGCAGGCGCAACAAGCACGAGGTCAGCGCTATCCGCCAAGTTGATATGGGATACAACCGAAGGATCTTTCTCATCAAAGGTATCCACGAAAACATGATGACGAGACAGCGTTTGAAACGTTAACGGCGCTACGAATTCAACAGCTGATTTGGTCATAATAACACGCACAATTGCACCAGCTTGTGTTAATTTACTCGTTAACGCAGCAGCCTTGTATGCGGCAATGCCTCCGCATACGCCGAGCACAATCGTTTTGCCATGCAGTACACTCATGGGTATCCCCTTTCTACGCACAATTTGAGAAAAAAATAACAACCACTAGGGTTGTTGGGTAAACCAATTTATTTCTGGTATTTCTCCGTCTCGGTCGTCTCAATTTTCTCGTAACCGATATAGTTGCCGTAAAGTTCTTCTAACGCAACACCAACATGTTTGTGGGCCTTTTGGCCTTTCAAATTTGATTTAGCGCCGTCACGCAAAGATCTTGCTCTTTTGGAAGCAGCAACAACTAGTGAATACTTGCTATCCACGATATCGAGCAGTTTATCAATTGAAGGGTATAGCATTCAATTCACCTCATCCATCCATTGTACGATTTTGGGATACATCCGATCTTTTTTGCAATGTTCAGCTAAGAGAATAGCTTGTATCTTGGAACAAGCCGAGTCTACATGGTCATTCACAATCGCATAGTCATAGTGCTCCATCAAGCGAATTTCGTCCAAAGCTACCGACATGCGGCTGCGAATGACTTCATCCGTTTCCGTACCACGCGTTACAATGCGATTCTCAAGCTCATCTAGAGAAGGCGGCAGCAAGAAAATGAAAACACCTTCGGAAAACTTTTGTTTGACTTGCAGAGCACCCTGCACTTCGATTTCCAAGATGACATCTCGACCGGAGCGCAGTGTTTCCTCAACAAAACGTCTCGGAGTACCGTAGAAGTTACCTACATATTCGGCCCATTCCAACACTTCATCCGTTTCGATCATCTGTTGAAATTGCTCTCGCGTTTTGAAAAAGTAGTTAACACCATCTACTTCTCCTTGTCTCGGGGAACGGGTTGTCGCTGACACCGAGTACACGATATCCGGCGAACACTTGCGCAGCGCGGCGCAAACCGTTCCCTTGCCGACACCGGAAGGACCGGATAAAACAATCAGAATGCCTCTCTCACGCTCAAGGGTATTCGTATTACTCGTCATGATCATCGTCCTTGTTGGAAAGTCTATGCGCTACCGTCTCTGGTTGTACTGCCGACAATATCACATGGTCGCTGTCAGTGATAATAACGGCACGGGTTCTTCTACCATATGTAGCGTCAATCAGCATGTGACGATCACGTGCTTCTTGAATGATCCTCTTGATCGGAGCCGATTCCGGACTTACGATCGAGATAATGCGGTTCGCCGATACGATGTTGCCGAACCCGATATTAATTAATTTGATAGCCATTACGACTTCCTCCTCGTGAAGCTCCATGCCGCTTCACTCGATATTCTGTATTTGTTCGCGCATCTTCTCAAGCTCTGCTTTCATCGTAATCACTCTAGCCGTAGGCTCCGAGTGATTGGACTTGGATCCGATCGTGTTCACTTCTCGATTCATTTCTTGAATCAAGAAATCCAACTTTCGCCCAACAGGCTCTTTCTCTGTAAGCAATTGATCACATTGCTCAAAATGACTTTTCAGTCGAGTTAATTCCTCATCCACATTCGAACGATCTGCGAATATCGCAATTTCTGTCGCTAGGCGCTGCTCATCTACAGGCGTCTGATCCTGAAGAAGTGACTGAATTCTGTTCGTCATTTTAGCCGCATAGTCTTGAACCACCTGAGGTGCTAAAGCTTCCAATTCCACATGGATTCGCTTCAGTTCCGCCAAGCGCTCACGAATATCTTGCTCCAGAAATGCTCCTTCCCGCAGCCGCATGTCGGATAATCTGGCAACGGCCTCCTGCAAGCAGGCGCATAGCTCCTGTTCAATCTCTTCATCAGGCTCCTTACGCGACTCCTTCATCTGAATGAGATCCGGAAGTTTCAATAATTCTTTGAGCTCGACCTGCTCGACATACCCATAGCGCTCCTTCAACTGCTCCGCAGCCTGCAAATAAGCATCTGCCAAAGCAAAGTTAACCGTTACGCTCTTCGGGGAAGCCGTTTCACGTTCCGCCGTGACGAAGACGTCTACTCGTCCTCTCTTCACCGCTTGCAGCACCGTTTTCTTCAAAGCGTCTTCAAAAGCCGCCCATTCCTTCGGCAAACGAATCGACACTTCACTATACCTATGATTGACCGATTTCACATCGATAAACACGCTGTATCCCGCAAAAGAACGATTCGCTTGTCCGAATCCGGTCATACTGCAAATCATCCTAATCACATCCATTAACCTATTTTAATTCATTTTGAAAGTGGGTACAAGTGGAAATCATGCCGATTCGACTTTTCCCATACATATTTCGTCAGGTCCACGCACATCTCATAGGCCAGAAAAGGGGTCATCAGATAGATGCCATTAAAGAAAGGCATTGCTGCATCCAGAAGCTCTTTGGCAATCTCAACGCCCATTGCCCGCCCTGCTTCGCCCTTGAGTCCATTCATGCGTTCCCTCACTTCATCGGACAACCGAATCCCAGGAACTTCATTGTGCAGATATTCTGCGTTCCCTCCGCTAGCCAGCGGAGCAATACCGATGAAAATCGGGATATTTAAATGTTTTGTCGCTTCATAAATTTGTTCAATCAGCTTGGCATCGTAGACAGGCTGCGTCATGATGTAATCGGCGCCTGCCTCAATTTTGCGTTCCAAGCGCTGAACCGCTTTGTCCAGATGCTTCACATTCGGGTTAAAAGCAGCCCCTACAACGAAGTTGGCCTTCTGCTTCAGCGGTTTACCTGAGAAGGCAATACCTTCGTTCAGCTGCTTAATCATCCGAATAATCTCGAATGAGGTCAGATCGTAAACGGAGCTGGACCCGGGGAGATCGCCGAATTTGGCGGGATCGCCGGTCACGGCCAGCACGTGGTCGATACCCAGCGCGTGAAGACCCATCAGATGGGACTGCGTCCCAATCATGTTGCGGTCGCGGCACGCGATATGGATCAGCGGACGCGCGTTTAAGCGTTCCTGCACGAGGTAGCCGAGGGCCAGGTTGCTCATGCGCGTCACGGCCAGTGAATTATCGGCCATCGTAATGGCGTCGACGTGCGCATCCTGCAGGGCCTTCGACCCCTGCATAAATTTCTCAATGTCGAGATCCCGAGGGGGATCCAGCTCGACAATGACGGTTTTGCGCTGCTTCACGATCTCGAGCAGCGAAGGTTTGCCTGCCGGCGGCGCAGGCTTCGCCGGGGCTGGCTCGCTCACGCGCACAGCTTGCGCGGAGGCCATCGTACCAGGCGCTACTGGGATGTAGCCTTGCAGCGCCTTAGCGACGGCGGCGATATGCTCCGGCGTGGTGCCGCAGCAGCCGCCGATGATGCGCGCGCCGAGACGAGCGAAGCGCAGCGCGCAATCGGCGAAGTACTGAGGCGTCGCCGCATAGGTGTAGTGCCCGTCGACGTAGTCGGGCAGCCCCGCGTTCGGGAACGCGGAGAACGGGATGCCGGCGATCGGAGTTAGCTTCTCTATCGAACGTAGAATCCCATTCGGGCCGACGCGGCAGTTGAAGCCGATGACGTCAGCTCCGTCGTCTCGCAACCGTTGGAACGCTTCTTGCAGCGGAACGCCGTCCTGGGTGCTGCCGGTGCCTTCGTTAGCGAACTGACAAATGACAGGCAGCCCACTCATGCTGCGAATGATTCGCAGCGCGAGCTGCAGCTCTTCCAAATCGTAGAAGGTCTCCAGCAATAGACCGTCCACAGGCGAATCCAGCAAGATGCCTATCTGCTCGCGCAATGATTCCTCAACATCACTTGTCCGAACGTTTTTGCGCTTCCCTGCACGAATAGATCCGATAGCCCCAACAACATAGGCTTCGTCACCGACCGCTTTTCTGGCTAGCTCAACACCAGCGCGGTTAATGGCTTCAACATCGCTTTCTAATCCATACTTGGATAATTTTTCGCGATTAGCCGAGAATGTATTCGTTTCAATAAGACGCGCACCTGCCTCAAAATAACGGCGGTGCACGTCAGCAACCGTTTCCGGTCTAAGTAAATTCAATTCTTCATAAGAAATGCCGACAGGAAATCCCATCTGATATAAATAAGTCCCCATAGCGCCGTCACCGACCAAAATGTCACGCTGCAGCGCCGTACGAAGATCCAATTTCATGATAAATTCCCCACCTACCAAAAAATGTAATTGACTTAAACCTTGCCCGTAAACACTTCTTCCGCGGGTCCGGTCATATAAACATGGTTATCCGCTTCATTCCATTCGATAAACAAGTCTCCGCCTTTGAGTGAAACAGTCGCTTCACGGTCCGTTAAACCGTTTAACACGGAGGATACCAGCGTTGCACAAGCCCCAGTTCCGCAAGCAAGAGTAGGACCTGCTCCTCGTTCCCAAACGCGCATATCCGTGTAAGTACGATTTTTCACAGTAACGAATTCGACATTGATTTTTCGAGGGAACATCGGATGCACTTCGAGCTTCGGCCCCCATGTGGCTAGATCGAAATTCACAGCATCCTCTACATAAATGACACAGTGCGGGTTCCCCATCGAAACAGCTGTAAAACGAAACTCTATCCCGTCAACTTCAATCGGGTAATTGATAACTCTAGCTTCATCGACCGTAGTTGGGACTTGAAGGCCGCTCAGGATCGGTTGCCCCATATCTACGCGAACTGTCCGAACTTTGCCATCTTGTACGTTTAATTGCACCTTTTGGACGCCTGCGCCGAGTGTTTCAACGGTAATCTCCGTTTTATCAATTAGTTTATGATCGTATACATATTTAGAAACGCAGCGGATGGCATTGCCGCATTGCTCAGGCTCAGATCCGTCGGAGTTAATAATGCGCATTTTGAAATCAGCATGGTTAGAAGGAAGAATATAGACCATGCCGTCGGCTCCAATACTAAAGAAACGATTGCACAGCTGGATCGCACGCTGATCTGCATCCGCAGGAAGCTCTTTCTCACCAGCTACTATGATAAAATCGTTGCCTAGACCATGCATTTTTGTGAAATTCATTGTTTATAGCACTCCCAGTATGCGGTTTAGCCATTATCATAGCGTAAAAAAGTCTAGATGCATAGTCTTTCCTTCCCTTTTCGACCGATTATCTCTCTGAATCGCATGACATGAGCCAAAGGGATAGTGCTAATAGATACCGCCCAAAAAGCTATTCGATATCCGCCTGTTACATCCTGTCCCATGCGTAACGAGCCTCTAAGGTACGCTTCAAGCAAGGATAAACGACTCCGTCGTCCTTCAGGGACGAGCGCGTTTGTCAAGGTAGATGCGAAGCAAAAGTATAAAACTTATACTTTCTTATCTACAAAAAAAGCCGCCTCACGGCAGCTTTGTGCACCAATATCAACTCGAATTGAGATCGATTGCCTTCATTCCCTATCTGAAGCTCGGTTTGGAAGAATTATACGAAACAGAACGTGGTGAATTTTTGTTGCGTTTTGGCGACAGCACACTGCCCAGCCCCATTAAGAAGGTCGGAATGCCAGCAGCGACCAAAACCAGAATCCAATCCATCCAACCAAGTGGAACGGTTTTGAAGATAGGTTGAAGTGCTTCCACATACATAACGGCTAGCATCAAGATGAGCGAGGAAAGCACAGCGAGAACAAGGTAACGATTTTGAAAAGGATTACGGTGGAAAATAGAGCGTGAGCTGCGGCAATCAAATACATGAATGAGTTGCGCCATGACCAAAGTGGCAAATGCAACGCTTTGCGCTTTGAGTAAAGTATCGGCATCAGATGGGTTGACTCGCAATACGAGCCAGAAAGCACCTAAGGTGCACACGCCAATCAGAATGCCTCTGGAAATAATTTTCCAACCCAACCGTCTTGCGAAAATATTTTCTTTCGACGAGCGAGGCTTGTGCTGCATCAAATCCTTCTCCGCTTGATCCACACCCAGCGCCATAGCAGGAAGGCCGTCGGTGACCAGATTCACCCATAGAATTTGAATCGGTACAAGCGGCAAAGGCAGACCGGCCATCATCGCAATGAACATCGTCATAATTTCGCCAACATTAGAGGCAAGCAGATATCGGATGAATTTACGGATGTTTTCATAAATACCTCGTCCTTCTTCAATCGCCGCAACGATTGTGGAGAAGTTATCATCGCTGAGAATTAAAGAGGAAGCTTCCTTGGACACATCCGTCCCTGTAATCCCCATAGCAATACCGATATCCGCCGCTTTGATCGCCGGCGCATCGTTTACGCCATCCCCCGTCATCGCGACGACATGTCCTTTGCGCTGCAAAGCTTTGACAATACGCAGCTTATGCTCAGGGGATACCCTTGCATACACATAGGTATCATTCACTTTAGCATCCAGTTCATCGTCCGAGAGACTCGCAATTTGCTGACCGCTCATACTGACGCCATTCGCAGGAATCATGCCAAGCTGCTTAGCAATCGCCTCAGCTGTTGTCTGATGGTCACCCGTAATCATGACCGTTTTGATGCCTGCTTTACGGCACTTCGAGATCGATTCACGCACTTCTTTACGCGGTGGATCAATCATGCCGGTTAATCCGACAAAGATTAGGCTGTTTTCCACATCCTCATAATCCTCGTAGCGGTCACTGCTCTTAAGTTCTTTATAAGCAATCCCCAACACTCGAAGAGCGGATTTGGCCATTCCTTCATTGGCTGAAATCACTTTCTGTTTAAGCGTAGACGTGAACGGAATCACCTTTCCATCCCAAAGGATGTAGCTGCAGTGCCCAATTAGAACATCAGGAGCACCTTTCGTGCAAGCCATACGGCCATTCTCAGAAGTCACAAGAACAGACATTCGTTTACGCTCAGAGTCAAAAGGAAATTCCGCAATTCGTTTATATTTCTCGCTTAGCGACTCCTGGGTAATGCCACTCTTCGCACTAAGGACAACTAATGCCCCTTCGGTTGGATCCCCTTTAATGTTCCAAACAGAGACGACGCCGTCTTTGCCATCCTTGCCCTTCTTCCGTTTCAACTCCTGCTTTTCCTCATACAAAGTTGCATTATTACAAAGCACGGAAACATGAAGCAGCTTACTGAGTGATGGGTTCCTAAGCGCATCGGTGTTTTGTCCACTTATTTGGATATCCCCAACTGGTGTATAACCGTCACCTGTCACTTCCAACACGTCTCCGCCCACCCATAAGTGGGTTACCGTCATTTTATTCTGAGTCAACGTGCCTGTTTTATCAGAACAGATGACCGAGGCACATCCTAACGTCTCTACGGAAGGCAATTTCCTGACAATGGCTTTACGCTTTATCATTCGCTGTACGCCGAGTGCAAGCGCAATGGTTACTATAGCAGGAAGCCCTTCAGGAATAGCGGCGACGGCCAAACTGACACCGGCAAGGAACATCGCATAAGGTGGTTGTCCATGCATAATACCTGCGATAACAACGAGAACTGTCAATGCAATCGCGACAATGATCAGAATCTTCCCAAGCTGTTCCAAGCGATGCTGCAGCGGCGTTTCCATCGATTCTGTATTTTGAATCAGATCAGCGATTTTCCCCATCTCCGTGCTCATCCCGACACGAACTACAATGGCTTTGGCTGTTCCACGCGATACCATCGTACCCATGAAACCCAGATTGCGCTGATCCCCAAGAGGTACTTCATCGTTCGATATAGGCGAGGTTATTTTGCTGACGGCTACCGACTCGCCTGTTAAGGCTGACTCCTCGATATATACGCCATTCGTTTCCAGAAACCGCACATCTGCCGGCACGCGGTCGCCACTTTCGAGCAAAATAATATCGCCTGGAACCAAATCACGAGCTGGTATTTGATGAACTGCGCCTTCTCTCCAAACGTTTGCGTTAGGGGCTGACAGTTCCTTAAGTGCACGTAATGAACGTTCCGCCCGAAATTCCTGTGTAAAACCAAGAATGCCATTCATCACAATGATAACGATAATGGTAATGGCATCTAAATATTCACCCAACAAGCCGGAAATCAAGGTCGCCCCCAATAAGACCAGCACCATGAAATCTTTGAATTGATTCAAAAGCAGTGTAATCGGAGAAACACGCTTCCCTTCGGAAAGCTCATTTCGACCAACTTCTGCCTGTCGCTTCCAAGCTTCCTCCCAGGGCAATCCTTGCTGCATGCTCACCTGCTGTGACTGCAGGACTTCTTCCGATGTCAACTGGTACCATTTATTCTGACTCATCCGCCCTTCTCCCTCCTACTTCCACATATACTTGCCTCTCACCCATACGTAAATGTATTCAGACAAGCAGGAAAATATCCCTGAAATCATCTTTCTTGCCGACTAACACTTAAGTTTTTGTGAAAAGTATGGCATCATAGAGGTTAGCAAAGTTTTTAACCGAGGAGCTAATGGCGATTTCAACGCACATTGCAATTAGCTCCCTAGAATGGAGTTGTATGTATCATGGCTTTAGACGGACTAGTCCTTCATGCAATTGTTCACGAACTGCAAGCGTGTGTAGGAGGCCGAATCAATAAAATTCACCAGCCCACCGAAAATGACGTTATTATGCACATCCGAGCACAAGGGCAAAATGTGAAACTTCTTCTTTCAGCAAATCCTACCTATCCGAGGGTCCAGATCACCGAGCAGTCCTCATTAAACCCAATGGATGCTCCTATGTTCTGCATGCTGCTTCGCAAGCACTGTGAGAGCGGTGTGATTGAAGCCGTGGAACAAATAGGTATGGAGCGGGTCATCCGTATGCAAATTCGTCATCGCGATGAATTAGGAGATATGAGCACCAAACAGATTATTGTGGAAATCATGGGTCGACACAGCAATATTATTCTTCTGGATCCAGCAACGGAAACGATTCTAGACGGCATCCATCACGTTACACCTGCGATTAGCTCTTATCGGATTGTTATGCCGGGAAGTAAGTATGTTACGCCGCCTGAGCAAGATAAGCAAAATCCATTAGAGGCTAATGCCTCTTCGTTCCTGAATGCTATTCAGCAAGATCCCGGTGAAGAAGAGTCCACGGATAAACCAGAACAAAAACTAGTCACTGCATTTAGTGGTCTTAGTCCTTTGATCGCCAAAGAAATCGTATTCCGCAGCCGTCAAGGCGGGAACAACGAACAAGAAATAGACTCAGCGGCCTTGTGGACAGCTTTCCATGATGTGATGGCGGCTATACGTCAGCATCGCTACGAACCCGTCATTGTCGAGCAAGAAGGTACGGGTAAATTGTTCTTTGCTATGACACCTTTAACACACATTGCCGGTATTTCTACGACCTATGCGACACCGAGTGATTGTTTGGAGCACTTCTATGGCGACAAAGCGGAAAGAGATACGGTCAAACAACGTGTGGCCGATTTGCTCCGTTTTTTGCATAATGAAGCAAATAAAAATGTTAAAAAGCTGGAAAAACTTCAAGAAACCGTTGATGACTCCAAAGATGCCGACAAATATCGGATTCTCGGCGAGCTGTTGACGGCCTCCCTTCACCTGATCAAAAGAGGGGATCGTGAGGTCGAGATCATCAATTACTATGATGAGGACCAGGCTTTGATTAAAATAAAGCTGGATCCGCTGTTGAACCCCTCTGAAAATGCTCAGCGGTATTTTAAAAAGTACACAAAAATGAAAAATAGCACGGCGATTGTCGAGGAACAAATTGCTCAAACCCATCAAGAGATCACGTACTTAAACTCCTTGCTGCAGCAGCTTAGTGTCGCTTCTCTAACCGATATCGAAGAGATCCGCGATGAGCTAATGGAGCAAGGTTATGTACGCGACCGTAACAAAAAACAGCGTAAAAAGAAAAAGAAAGATAAGCCGGCTTTGGCCTGCTACCTTTCCAGTGAAGGTGTCCCTATTTATGTTGGTAAAAATAATACGCAGAACGAATATTTAACGAATCGGCTTGCCTCTTCTATGGATACATGGCTGCATACGAAGGATATTCCTGGCTCCCATGTCGTGATTCGCAGCGACAGCTTTTCAGAGACTACCCTGATGGAGGCAGCCCAATTGGCCGCTTACTTCAGTCAAGCCAAACAATCCAGCCAAGTCCCTGTTGACTATACAGCCATTAAACATGTCCATAAGCCAAATGGGTCAAAGCCCGGATTTGTCATCTATGTGAATCAGAAGACGCTATTCGTGACGCCGGATGAGAATATGATTAAGCAGATGAACGTCACGATAAAATAAATTTCATTTGGAGAATAAAGAACCTAGCGAGTTAAACCCGCTAGGTTCTATTTATGTCCTATTTTTATGAAGTAACCATGTCCAACGCGACTGTTTTTCTGCCGATCGACACATAGGTAAAACCGAGTCTGCTCATCTCTTCCGGTTCAAATATATTCCGTCCATCCACGATGAGGGGCTGCTTCACAAGGCCTCTGACCAGACGCCAGTTCAAACGGCGAATATCTTCCCACTCCGTCGTGATCACCACGGCGTCAGCCTCATTTAGGGCAAGATAAGGATCGGTGAGCAGGTTCACTTCCGGGAGGAGCCGAGCAGCATGCCCTGTAGAAACAGGGTCATAGGCATTAACTATGGCGCCTCGATCTTTAAGTGCGGCAATGATATCAAGCGCGGGAGCATCGCGCAAATCGTCTGTATTCGGCTTAAAAGCCAAACCTAAGACAGCTATCTGCTTCCCGTTCAAATTGCCGACTGCCTGTTCAATTTTATGTACAAAACGTTCTCGCTGCAAGTGATTCACTTCAATTACGGAACGTAATATTTTGAAATCATAATCGACATTCTGAGCAAGCTTAAGCTGCGCCTTCGTATCTTTGGTGAAGCAGGAGCCTCCGTATCCAATGCCCGCGTTCAGAAAATGAGGACCAATGCGGCGATCCAGCCCCATGCCTTTGGCCACAAGGCCAACATTAGCACCCACCTTCTCACACACATGAGCCATTTCGTTTATGAATGAAATTTTGGCTGCCAGAAAGGCGTTGGAGGCGTATTTGATAAGTTCAGCGCTTTCGCGGTCTGTGAGAAGCAGCTCAGTTCGCAAAGGAGCATGCAGGGCAGCAATTCGAGCCCCTGCTTCCGGGTGATCCGCACCAATGACGACACGATCCGGATGAAAGGTATCCTCTATCGCAGAGCCTTCTCTAAGAAACTCAGGGTTGGAAACGACGTGCATGTCTAAATGAGCAGCAGCTAACGACTTCAACTGCTCTTCTACCCAGCGGCCGGTTCCTACCGGAACGGTACTTTTCATCACGATGATCTTGGAAGTAGTGGAATAGGCGGCAATACTTGCAATAACGCTGTTAACTTGGGTCATATCTACATCGCCATTGTCCTCTGTTGGTGTCCCAACAGCTATGAAGATGATATCGGATTCAACAATGGCATCACTGATTAGAGAAGTAAACGATAAGCGTTGGGCTAGCAGATTGGACGAAACTAACTCCTTCAGACCAGGTTCATAGATTGGCATATCCCCTTGCTGCAAGCGTGCTATTTTTCCTTCGTCACGATCAGCGCAAATCACCTGATGCCCCATCTCCGCGAAGCAAGTACCCGATACCAGTCCGACATATCCCGTTCCAATAACTGCAATTCGATGCACCTGTGCCATTCCATCCAACCTCCCAAGCTTCTATCAGCGATTCTCTATTTCAATTCCAACTGATGAATCAGAGATAATAGATAGGCTTTTACTTGGTCCTGTAAATCCGGACGCTGCAAGGCAAGCTCGATGGTCGCTTCAATGTATCCCATCTTATCGCCAACGTCGTAGCGCTTAGCTTGCATCAGGTAGGCTGCCATTTGCTGCTGCCTGTTAAGTACGCGCAAAGCGTCGGTCAATTGAATTTCACCGCCGCGGCCAGGCTCTTGTCTCTCCAAGATGCCGAAAATTTCCGGCATGATGATATATCGTCCAATAACGGCTAAATTCGAAGGCGCCTGATCTCGGTCCGGCTTCTCAACCAGATCTTCTATCAACTGGTACTTGTCCAGGCTGCTTGCTGGAGACACGATTCCATACTTACTTACATCTTCCCATGGTACCTCTTGCACAGCTATGACCGACGTTTCAGATTGTTCATAAATGTCCATCATTTGCTTAAGTCCTGGCGGCGAGGATTGGAGTATATCGTCGCCAAGCAGCACCGCGAATGGCTCATCCCCAATAAATTTGCGCGCGCATAGAATCGCATGACCCAGTCCGAGAGGCTGCTTTTGCCGAATATAGTGAACATCAGCCAGATTCGAAACAGATTGCACGATTTCGAGAAGCCGCGTACTGCCTTTTTCCTCCAGCATCATCTCAAGTTCAACCGATTTGTCAAAATGATCTTCAATTGCGCGCTTATTGCGTCCAGTGACAATAATAATATCTTCAATGCCAGATTCAATTGCTTCTTCTACGATATATTGAATGGCAGGTTTATCGACAATTGGCAGCATCTCTTTGGGCTGCGCCTTTGTAGCTGGGAGGAAACGAGTTCCCAAGCCTGCTGCCGGGATAATAGCTTTGCGAATTTTCTTCATGTACGCTGCTCCTTCTCTGGTTTTAGGCGTTGTATAACATCGATTCCTATTCGCCTCGAACCGATAGGTGCGTGGAATACGACACCGCCTCGTTCACCATGGAAATCAGAACCAGCCGTTATGAGTAGTCCAGAGCGCTGTGCAAGGCTGAAATATTTCGCCTCATCTTCCGGTGTATGATCGGAGTGATAAACTTCAATACCGTCCAAGCCTTGATGGACAATTGCCTCTACAAGGGCATCATCATGGTAAATACCCGGGTGTGCGAGGACAGCCTTTCCTCCCGCTTCTTGGATCCACCCAATCGCCGTAGCCGGTTCAATCCTTGGTGGATTGGCATAAGCGGCAGCACCCTTTCCTAAATACCGCTCAAATGCCTCGCTAATCGAGCTCACGTAGCCTTTATTCAGCAGTACCGCAGCGATGTGAGGCCGTCCAACTGTGTCGCCTTTAGTCTTTATATTCTCCACTTCCAGCAGCACTTCCGCCATGGTAATGTCTAGACCAAGCTCCTGTAATCGCTCAATAAGCATGTTATTGCGGGTATCTCTCGTTTCTCGCAAAGACGCCAGTCTTTGAAGAAATTGCTCATTATAAATGTCCATATAATAACCTAGCACGTGGATATCCTGACCATTAGCAACCGTGGAGATTTCTACGCCTGGCACGACCTCAATACCGAGCTCACGGCCCGCTAAGAGCGCCTCTTCGACACCTGAGACCGTATCGTGGTCAGTGATCGCAATAGCGCCTAGTCCGGCGTCGAACGCCATTTGAACGTTTGCCGCAGGGCGCTGGGTCCCATCTGAGGCTGTCGTATGTGTATGTAAATCCGCTTCGATTCTTGCAGACATTTTCTATTCCCTTCCTTCATCGTAAATGACAACTATGAACTCATCATTAAGCGAACTGTAGACTTATGTAAAATATTAAAGGAAGCGGCTCAGATCCTCTTGCCGTAAGAAGGTCATGAAGCTTACAGCCGATATTGGCAGCAGCGTAGAATTCAAGTAAATGGCATAGAAGCTGCGTTCGAAGGCAATGTTCTCGATTTGCTTCACTTTAAAGAGGCCTAGCGTCACTTCATGCTTAACGGAAGACTGGGAAAGAATGGATATACCCAAACCCGCTTCAACAGCAGATTTAATAGCACCTGTGCTGCCCAGCTCCATGACAATCTTCATGGAAGAGCAATTCATGTTGCAGCGCGCGAACTCTTCTTCCATCACTCTTCTCGTCCCGGAACCTTGCTCACGAAGAACGAACGGATATTTCAAAACCTCTTCAAGAGTGACAACCTCCATATCGGCTAATGGATGATCCGCTGGCACAATGAGCTTAAGCTCATCGCTTAAAATCGCTTCCGTATGAACGTCCGGATGATGAATCGGCGCTTCGACAAGTCCGAAATTGAGTTGATGACCCAGGACCTCGTCCAAAATCTGAGTCGTATTCATCACTTTCATCGATACGGAAATGTTAGGATAGTCTTTGCTGAAGGGTCCAAGAAGACGAGGTAAAATGTATTCCCCCATCGTCAAGCTGGCTCCCAACTGCAGCCGTCCTTCAATCATTTTCGTAAATCTGGACATAGCAACATCCGTCTCACGAATTAGTTCAATGCTGTTTTTAGCAAAAGGCAGCAGAGCTCGTCCTGCTTCAGACAACTCGATCTTTTTGGTGCTGCGGTGAAACAGCTTGACGCCGAAATAATCTTCCAATGATTGTACCTGCATGGTCACCGCAGGCTGTGTCATATGTAGGGCTCCCGCCGCATGAGAGAAGCTGCCCTTCTCCGCCACGGTAAAGAAAATATGTAGTTGATGAAAATTAAGTGCCATGCAAACCCGCCTCTCTTTGTTTCCATTATATGAAATCGCAAGCATACAGTCCATTAAGACGCAAAAAAGAGCATGCCTTCATCGACACACTCCAGTTAAGCAACCTATTCGGTTATCGACGCTTGCGACTGTTCTTGATCAGTGTCATGCGACGCGAGTGTCTAAGCCAAGAATAGTAAGACTTCAAATCACGAAGCTCCATCGTTTCCGACATTTTCCCAAGGAAAGTAACAATAATCATTTTGTGAAGCGGATTGCCCACGAGATCGGTCTCATGTTCCAAATGGGAAAACTCAGCAACAACGACTAGGTCATCATCAATGAGATAAACGTCTTCTTCATTGCGATAATAAGGGACGATGCTATCATTTTTAAGCTTTTCCCACAGAAAAGCGCAAATTTCCTCGAGTGAATTGTTTTCGCTAGAAACACGATCACTCCATCTCAGCTTCGCATGATTCGTGATCACGACGTCCGCCACTTTCTTGTCACCCAGCTGTACGAAGAATGGTTCATAAGTACTCCATCTCCCCATCACCTTGTCTTTCATGATCACAACCCCTTTCCTACTAAAATGAGACCGTGTACCTATTCCCTATTTGCCTGTAAGTTATATTTTACTTGATTATAACTTTTTTTCCCATGAAAGAATATATAAAATTATTAATAAATATTTGTGAAATCATGAAAAAATGCTTATTTTCTAAAAATTCAAAAAATAAAAAAAGCTTCTTACGAAGCTTTCGTTTTGCACTGCAGCCTCAAAGGGTGTAAAATCTAGTTTTGTCCGGCACATCACTACTGTATTCGGTTTTGATTTCGTTACGGTAAGACTTCTCTACCTTTTTGACGTACGGGAGCTTCAAAAGGTTCCGTGTTGTCTCATCTACTTTGCTGGCATGTATATAAAGAACGGCATAATTCATTTTCTTGGATATGTAATGAAGGGAACCGAACCGTTCCAAGTTTCTCGCGGCTTTGATATCGTTTACCCAAATGATTAATCCGCTACGCTCGATCATCATGATTGCAACCTCTTTTCAATAATCCTAGTATGGAGTGATATCACTGCATGAAGCCTTCTGACACCATTGTTCGCATATTCCGTGGAAGCATAACAGAAAGTATTCACCGCGTCCATCTCGCGGTCGTTAACACTGGGGGGACGCTGCTGCATCAAGCTGGCGACCCGCAGCTGCTCACCTTCGCTCGTTCGACAGCGAAGCTCATTCAAGCATTGCCGGTAATAGAATCCGGCGCGGCTGATCATTTCGGCCTCACCGATGCCGAAATCGCCTTATGCTGCGCTTCCCACAACGGGGAAGCTGAGCACGTGAGCACGGCCCAGGGTATCCTGGGCAAGCTCGGTTACCACCATGAGCACCTGCAGTGCGGTGCACATGAGCCTTACCACGCGCCGACCGCACAGGCGATGCGCGTGCGAGGTGAATCCCCGAGCACCTTGCACAACAATTGCTCGGGCAAACATTCGGGCATGCTGGCGCTTAGCGCACATCTTGGCGCATCGCCGGATACGTACATGAGCATCCAGCATCCTGTTCAGCAGCTTATGCTGGATGCCGTATGTGCCATGACCGGCGTGCCGAAGCCGGAGATGCAGCTCGGGATTGACGGTTGCGGGGTGCCCGTATTCGGCATGAGAATTGACCAACTGGCACTTGCCATCGCCAGATTAGGCCGCCCTGACGAATTGGCGCAAGCACGTGCAAACGCTTGCCAAAGAATTGTCGCCGCGGTGCGGAAATATCCTCAATTCCTCGCGGGAAGCGACCGCTTCGATACGCGATTAATCGAGGTAACGGGTGGCCGTATTATCGGCAAGATGGGAGCCGAGGGCATCTTCGCCGTCACGATTCCTGAGCAAGGACTTGGCTTCGTCTTAAAGATCGAAGACGGTCATGTTCGGGCCTTGTATCCCGCTGTCGTCGAAGCTTTGAAGCAGCTAAGCTTGCTCTCGGAGTCTGAAGTAAGCGAACTTGCCTCCTATCACACCCCTACCATTCATAACTGGCAGGGAACCGAGGTCGGAATCATCCGCCCCGATTTCCAGCTTTAGTTCTTACCCGCAATTCCCGCTGCAGCTTCCACCGGAACTGCAGCCTTTGCCAGTTGGAAGTGGATTATTGCTTGGGACTTTAATCGTATCGGAGACCGCATGCGCGATCGTTGTAGAAACGGTAAACAGCAAATCGTCCAAACGGTCTTCTGCTTCTTTGAATCTACGCACCGCTTCCACAGCATGCAGCTTCTCCTGAATCTCATTCACTGCGGCTAATGCTTCGTGATAGCTTGGGTGGTAATGCCCGAAGCGTTCGCATTCCTCGAAAGCATCTTTCTTTCTGGCGAAAACCGCTTTAAGATCCCGAACTTCTGCGCTGTTCTCCACAGCGATCTTCCAATATAAATAATCTGCCACTTCAGCAGAGGAATTAATCATATCACCCATGTCATAAGCCTGCATAAGAACGGCCGACATATCTATTGTTTCTGCTTCCATTGTCTGTAACATAACTAAGATCAACATCCTTCCTCTCAAAAAATATATAACATCTCTACTATACCACAGTTCCTCAAGAGTTTCTTCCTTTTCTCTTTGCAGCGAAATCCAGGTCCATTTGCTCTCTGGCTCATTTAAGCCTACATGTAGACACCTTCATCGTTAATACCAGGCAAAATAAGCTTCATTTCCTCCCAGTCCTCGCTCGCCAATGAAATTTCCTGATATTCCTCCAGCCCTTCCAATATCCAGCCCGATCGTTCTTCGCGTAGAATTCGGGGGATAATCAAGCGATTTCGCCCTTCTTTTCGAAGTTGCAGAACGCTTTTCCATTCGATAGCTTTACGGATCATCTCTTTGCGTGTTGAGCCGTGATACGCTCGAAATTCCTTAATCCAGCTTACAGGAATATCCTGCATATCCGGATACAATTCGTCCCGCACCGGCAAATGGGTATCCATTTCATAAAGCTGGATGGTATCCCTTGAATAACAAAGGCCACCTGTCTGATTTTCGGACGAAATCAACGTATTGGAAACCTCTGCATGCTTGTCTTTTCGGCTGCTTCTTGGATTGAAACCCATTTTCTCTAGACACTTCGTGAGCAATGTCAAATGTTCACGCAAAACAATAAAGTCTGAGCCACCGACGCGTTCCCCTAGAAGTGGAAGGCATTTCTCATTTCTAAGCAAAGCCTCCGCAATATTCTCGGAGCGGCAGCGAAGCAGCGTTACTTCTTCGATATACAGCTTACCTGCTTGCTCTCCCCATTGCTCTAAAGTAATCGTTATATGTGCTGGCACTTCGTAAAGAGCATTCTCGTGCAGCATCCGAACCATCTCTTCGCTGCTCATCCCCTTTTCCCAAGCACGGCAGCAGCTTTCTTTGGTTATGCGATAGGTTCGAACAAGATCAGTCGTTTGGAGATCAGCGAAAGCAGCGATATTCCACTCTGTGTGAAGTGATACGTCCGGAGGGAGCAACATTTCGAAATCTGGCTGCACATAAAGCGAGGGACGCACCTCAACATGCGTTTCTGACGATCTGAGGTCATTCTCCTTATTATTATGTGAGGCCTGTTGAATCGGGGTGATTAACCAGCGAAACCATAGATGATCTTCCTTATCGATACCCAACTCTATGAAACGGAAAACAGATAAAGGAACCATCCATGTTGTCATGATAGCTTTGCGAAGTGACGCTTCATCCGTTACCTGCCCCCCTAAGGAACAGCAAGAACGAATTCCCTTCACAATAATGTCCACCTCATACCACTGCCCGTATTCCCCCCTCTCCATCCATGATATGCCATGTTCAAGCCAAACAGGTACAGGAACCAACAACTGACGCCAAATCTGGTATAATTGCCCCTGCTGCCTGTCGTAGGAGTCCTGAAGCCATTTTAGACAGGACTGTTGATTAAAGAGGTAACCGTCACCTTGGCTATTTATGGATAGGAAACCCATACGAATAGCTATTTCAATCATTAGCGCGGTAGGTTCGTCATAAACGTCTCTAAATGCGTAAGTAAGCCCAGATGAGCGTAATATGTCATTCGGCAAGGCCAGATGTTCCGTTAGCTTTTGCAGCTGCTTTTTATGTAAAGTCCCTTTATTCGTGAGCGGAAGAACTAATTGTTGGTTACAAGCCACCAGAAAATGAAACAGCTGCTGTGCCAAGCCTCTAGGATGAATCGATTTTGCTGGATCTGATATGTTTAATTGTCCTGCGCTCCCGGCTTCCCACAACTCAAGAGCCATATCTTCTTTACCTGATTGAAGCTGATCGGACGGAAACAACAACAGCTGCCATGCTGCAAAAGCATCCTCAGGCAGGATAAAAAGCTGCTCCCCCCATGCTTTGCGAAAAGCCGCAATAGCGCCAGCTCTTCTAAGTCCAACAAGGCCAAGAGCGACTTGCGCACCGGACATACGAAGAGCTGCTTGCTTTTCCAACGCCTCTCTTGTAAACGGTTCACAGCCAAATGCGGATACGATGAGACGCAGCGTATGCTTTTCATCCAATAACAAATGCCGGTTCAACTCAGCAAGGTACTTCTGATCCGTCATTAAATCAAGGAATGCCACGCCTTGCTCCAGGAAAGATGAGCACCATTTTTGTTCCATAATGAGCTCTTTTAGTTCTCGAGGCATTTTCCTATCGATATGTTCAAATCTCATCCTATGCTCCTTCTCATCATTTCGTCGTTTGATTCCAACTTGTTATGCTATATTCATAGCCCTGCTCAACTAGAAATAACTGCCTTTTCATAGCAAAGTCCTGCTCCTTCGTATCCTCACTAATCAGAGAATAGAAAACCGCTGCGTTCGTGCCGCTGCTCTTAGGACGAAGGATACGCCCAAGCCGCTGCGCCTCTTCTTGCCGCGAACCATAACTGCCCGACACCTGAATAGCTACGACGGCGTCGGGCAGGTCGACAGCAAAATTGGCAACCTTGGATACAATAAGGAGAGGCACCTGACCTTTTTTGAATTGGTCGTATAGCTCCTCTCGGATTTCATGCGCTACTCCGCCGCTGATCATGGGCGCGCCGGTATGGGCAGCGATAAGCTCTAACTGACTAATATATTGACCGATGATTAACGTCTGTTCGTTCGCATGAAGCCGCAATAAGTAGTCAATAACCTCTAGTTTAGCGGTATTTTCTCCAGCAATCCTGAACTGCTGCCTAGCACCCGAGGCTCCATAACGATCCCGATCGAAAGCCGATAGAGACACTCGAAATTCCTTACAGGCGACCTTTGCTATCCAGCCCTTCGACTCAAGCTCTTTCCAAGCCATATCATATTTCTTCGGCCCCACAAGTGAGAAAACATCTTCTTCTCGGCCGTCTTCCCTAATTAAAGTAGCCGTTAATCCGAGCCTGCGTGTCGCTTGTATCTCTGCTGTAGCCCGAAAAACGGGGGCTGGCAAAAGATGAACCTCGTCATAAATAATCAGACCCCAGTCTCTCTGACTAAACAGCCGCATATGCGAGAACTCGTCTTCTTTCTTCCCGCGATGCGTCAAAATCTGATAAGTTGCAATTGTAATAGGCCTTACTTCCTTCGTAGTGCCGTTATATTCCCCTACCTGATCTTCCGCTAAGCCCGTTTTGCTCAAAATCTCACGCTTCCACTGCTTCACCGAAGTCACATTTGTTGTCAGAATCAACGTTGCACAGTTGCATCTGGCCATCGCAGCTATGCCAACCACTGTCTTTCCCGCTCCACAAGGAAGCACTAACACACCGCTGCCGCCTTCTCCGACACGGTTAAAAGCATCTACAGCATGCTTTTGGTAATCTCGCAGTTGGAACGGGGCTTCCATCGTATCTTCCTTCCGAAGCTGAATCGGAAGAAACTCGCCGCTGCGATAAGCGGCCAAATCTTCTACGGGATACCCCAGCTTGATAAGCTCCTGCTTCAAGACACCGCGTGAAATCGGAGAAATAGCAATAGCGCGCTCTCCGCGAGTATCCTCTAGATACCTCTTCAACGAATCGTAAGCGCTAATTTCTTTTAACACGACTGTATCATCGCTAACTAGATAGAGCTCATTTCCAACATTCTCCATACGCAGTATGCCATACCGCTTCACATATTTACGTATGATGCTTAGTACCCCGGTAGGAACACCAAATTTGGCATTTCGTTGTAAAAAATCCGACATTTCTTCTATTGGCATCCCAGCAGCTGATGCATTCCACAGCGATAATGGCGTAATCCGATACGTGTGAAGATGCTCCGGGCTTTTGATCAAATCTGCGAACCGGGATATTGTCCCTCTAACCGTATCAAATTCAGGGTGATTCGTTTCCACTAATATCGATAAATCGCTCTGAACAATCAGAGGACGGGTAGGATCCATGGCAATCATGTGCTGCCTCCTTTTTTCCTAGTATGAAAGGAAAGCACTTGATTTAAACATCCCCGTCATGCTAACGTCTAAAACATACTTAAAGAAAAACACAGTTTATGCTTACGAAGAAAGTTTTCTTACGAAAACTCAGTCAATGCTTACGATGCAAGTTTTCCTAATGGAAAACTCTTAGGAGGTCATTCATGCGCAAATGGAAAATCTCTCTTGCTGTACTGCTTAGTCTAGTCATCTTGATGACGGCTTGTGGGACTAAACCCGCAGCTGTAGCTGGCAGAGAGCGTGTAAAAGTGGAACGTATCGTGGACGGAGACACACTTGAGGTCACAATGAAGGGGAAGAAAGAGAAAGTACGATTAATTGGTGTGGACACACCGGAGACGAAGAAGCCAAATACACCCGTTATGTTTTATGGAAAAGAAGCAAGTGCTTATACGAAGAAGCGATTGGAGAAGGAAACCGTCGAGCTTGAATTTGATGTAGATAAAAAGGATCAATATGACCGTTTGCTCGTTTACGTATGGATCGGTGAAGAACTGTTCAACCGTACCCTGGTTCAAGAGGGGTATGCGCGCATGGCTACATATCCTCCGAACGTCAAGTACGTAGATGCTTTTAAGAAAGATCAAGAATCAGCCCGTAATAAGAAGAAAGGCATTTGGCAGGATTACGATAAAGCATTCGATACCAAGAAATAACCGATTATTACCAAGGCAAGCGCCGATAGAACAAAACGGGCAGCTAGCGATAATACCGCTAAACTACCCGAATTTTATGCTAAACGTACAGTTGTGTTATCACGCCAAAAGGCAATTATCGATGCCTATGAGAGCTTTTGTCCATTTAATGTGCAAGCCTACTCCACACGGATTGCATTCGCCTGAGCAATCAAGCACAGCTCTGCTGCTTTGAACGTATGCGCCTGTGTCATGGCATGCTCGGTACGATTCAGACAGTCCAAGATCAACTGGCCGAAGAAAGGAAAGCCTACTTGCCCATGGAGGCTGTAGTGCTTTTCTCCTTGCTGGTTGACCAGGTATAACTGATCTCCCTGCGGATCGCGAGCGATGTCAATATATTTACGAAGCTCAATATAGCCTTCTGTTCCTAGAATAACTGTCCGTCCATCTCCCCAAGTCCCCAAACCACTCGGTGTAAGCCAATCCACACGGAAATAGTTTGTCGCCCCGTTGTCCCCAATCAGTGTTGCGTCACCGAAATCCTCCAGCTCCGGATAATCCTTCGCATGGTAATTCGCCACTTTGCTGCTTACAACAGTAGCATCCTTGCACCCTGCATAATGCAGAAACTGTTCGATTTGATGACTGCCGATATCACAGAGAATACCGCCATAATTTTCTTTCTTGAAAAACCAATCCGGGCGATTCGAATGACCCAATCGGTGCGGCCCTAAACCAATGACCTGCACGACACGGCCAATTGCACCCTCTTCAATGAGCTGTCCCGCGAAAACAGCGCTTTCCACATGGAGACGTTCACTGTAATAGACAGCGAATTTGCGCCCCGTCGCTTCAACTGTTGCCTTGGCAGCAGCCAATTGATCTAACGTTGTGAAAGGAGCTTTATCTGTAAAATAATCTTTACCATTCTCCATCGCTCGGACACCTAGCGCTCCGCGTTCAGAAGGTACAGCAGCTGAAGCGATTAGCTTCACTTCGGCATCGTCAAATATTTCTTGCTCAGACGCCGCTACTTTCACATGAGGATACCTCTCAACAAATGCCTTTACCTTAGCAGGGTCCTGATCATAAACCCATTTGAGCTCTGCTCCTGCTTCCTGCAAGCCATTACACATGCCATAGATATGACCATGATCCAAGGCAATAGCAGCGAAAACGAACTCCCCTTTTTGAACAACAATGTTCGGCTTCCCTTTTGGCGCGTAATTCATTCCATCACTTTTCTGCATGTCCCAATTCCTCCACCATCTTACCCCATGTACGCATTAGCGCGAGGTGTTCATGTTTTTAGACTACAAGTGTTTTAAAACCAGCCTCTTTATTGACAGTGGAATTTTTAATTTTATCTTGCAAATGCTGCTCGAACAGTTCCTCGTCGATCGGCAGATCTACCCAATTGTCTGTCCACGTCGACAACAGCATAGCATTGGATAGCATCAGTCCTTTGATTCCTTCTTCCCCTGGAGCGACCAATGGCGTGCCATGCAGAATGGCATCCACCCAGTTTTGCGTGATGCCTTTGTGGCCTGTTTCTTGCCCTTCAATTGGAATCTCGCATTTCCAGCACTCCGGTTGACCAAATCCACCCTTATAGGTTTCATTAAATTCTCTCTCGGATACACGCAAACGCCAAAATGTCAGCTTGCCATCCTCGATCACAATTTTACCGCGGTCACCAGACAATTCGAACCGGTTCGTTCCTGGAGCTTCGCCTGTTGTTGTAACGAATAAACCTGTAGCGCCATTCTCATATTCTACGAATGCGGTTACATCGTCCTCTACTTCGATGTTGCGATGCTTTCCGAAATAACAAAATGCACGAACCCGTTTAGGCATCATATCGATCGTCCACTGCCACAAGTCAAGCTGATGCGGATCCTGGTTAATGAGTACACCGCCGCCTTCGCCTGCCCATGTTGCACGCCAGCCGCCTGAATCGTAGTAGCTTTGGGATCTGTACCAATTCGTAATGATCCAGTTCGTTCTGCGGATTTCACCAAGCTCACCGGAAGAAACAAGATCCTTCAACTTTTTATATAATGGATTTGTACGTTGATTGTACATCATACTGAATACTTTTCCTGAAGCTTGCGCCGCTTCGTTCATTTGACGAACTTGTTTCGTGTAAACACCTGCTGGTTTCTCACACAACACATGGAGTCCGGCTTCAAATGAGCGGGCAGCTACCTCTGGGTGATCATAGTGAGGAGTCGCAATCAATACACCGTCAACGGTCCCAGAAGTAAGGAATGTATCGAGATTGTCGAATAATTGGACGCCTTCACCTAGGTTTTCTTTTGCCCATTCCAAGCGGTCAGCTCTGAACTCGCATATTGCGGTTAGCTGAGCACCCTTCACTTCATTGTTCACCAAATATTTGGCATGTCCGGTTCCCATATTGCCCAGACCAATAATACCAATCCTTACTTTCTCCATATGGTTATCACCTTTTTCTCGTTAGATTCACAATTATTGAACACGTTATCAATGTAGCATATTTAGAAGACTGCATCTTGTCGCAGATTGACCTCCTTATTGCGAACTTTGACAGTTACACCATATATACAAATGGAAAAAAGACCAGTTTCCTGGTCCATTCCCTCCTTTTTTCACGAAAAAGCTGGCAGTTGGATAAGGACCGTGGTGCCAACGCCAAGCTTACTTTGATATTCGATATGTCCTTGATGTTCATCGATAATCGCGAAGCTCACCATGACGCCAAGCCCAGTTCCCTTCTCTTTGGTCGTATAAAAGGGTTCCCCTATGCGCGGCAGCCGCTCCTCCGATATACCCAATCCCTGATCTGCGAAATAGAGCGCTACACCGCCAGCAGCCTTTTTCACAGAAACATCCAGGCCGCCTCCATTTGGCATCGCCTCAATGGCATTTTTAATCATATTCACGAAAACCTGCTTCAATTGATTTCGCTCACATTTAACCAGAGGAAGATCAGGTTCACAATCTAGTTCGATGATCACATCGCTCATGATTGCCTCTGTATTCAGTAATTCAATGACTTCACTTAAAATAGCCTTCGTATCGTGAGGTTTGAACGCTACGACCTGTGGCTTAGCTAGAATCAGAAGCTCGCCCAAAATCAGCTCGATACGGTTAAATTCTTCCTGCATGATCTGAAAATACCGAAGCTTGCTTTCTTCGTTTGCTTGACACATCAGCTTGGCAAAGCCTTTGAGTGCCGTAAGCGGATTACGAATCTCATGTGCGATTCCAGCAGCCAATTGTCCAGCAACATTCAATTTTTCCGTTTTGCGAAGAAGCTCTTCTGTCTGTTTTTGTATGGTGATATCCTGCATCGTTCCAAAGAGGCGCAGCGGTCTCCCCCATTCGTCATAGGTCGTTTTGGCCATGGTATGAATCATTCGGACCTCAGTCTCATTCACAATAATGCGATATACCAAATCTAGTAAACCGCCATGCAAAGAATCACGAATGGCCTCTTTCACTTTAACTGTATCATCCGGATGAACCGCATTAAAAAAAGCTTCTATTGTATTCCCAAAATATTCACGGCGCATATGGAACAGCACAAACAACTCATCTGACCAATACAAATCATTCCTGATCACATCCCAATCATAGTGACCCAATCCAGCTATTTCTTGCGCAATTTCCAAATTAGCTTTGCTTCTTTTAAGCTCTGTTTCAATTTGTTTATACGTTGTAATATCATGAATGAGTCCCCGTACAGCCGTGCGACCGTTATCGCGAATGACTCGCTCGATTTGAGATTTCAGATGGCGCACCTCTCCATCATTTCGAACAATCCTATACTCGACTTCTGATATTCCAACCTGAATCGCTGTTTCAAAAGCAAGGGCTACTTTATCGCGATCATCCGATACGATTGGCTTAATAGCTTCGCTTAATGCCATGGAATCTAAAGGATCAAGACCGTGGATACGATACATTTCCTCGGACCATATGCAATACTCATCGTTTAGATATCGTTCAAAGCTGCCAAATTGTCCAAGCCTTTGGGCTTGAACAAAACGTTCCTCGACCAGCTTACGTTCCGTAATATCGCGCCAAATGCCCAAGATCTGACTTCTTTTGCCATCCTCATCTAACATCCATTTGTAATTTTTCTCAAACCACACGTACCAACCTTTTTTATGTAAAAAACGACAGGTGATCATCCCTTGGTCTGCAGCAGTTGCATGGTTTTCATCCATTAAAATACTCCTCAGAATCTCCGTGTCATCTGAATGACAATACGTCAAGATCCGAGTACCGACCATTTCATCGACCTCATAACCAAGCAGAGGTTGAATTGCAGGGGATAAATATCGAAATTTACCATCTACGGAAGTCACTGTGATTAAATCTTGAAAATTCTCTGTATATTTTAGGTAATACTCACTTTCTAGCAATGAACTAATTTCAGCAAAATCCGGTTTATGGAGTGCAATATGCAAGCTCCCGCCAAATGGATATGCACTCACCCTTACCCACTGATTGGACGATTTTATGTATTCTTCAAAATGAACCTCTACCTTATTTTTAAAGGCTTTATGTAATTGGTCGTAACAAGCGTACCGTATCGCAGCTGGAAATTCTGCCCAAGCGACTTTACCCAACAATTCATCGGGCGTACGATTTAAAATTTTTGCTGCATATTCGTTGATATATGTATAATGCCAACCTGCGTCTAGAATAATTACACCAATAAATGCGCTGTGTTCGACCCTATTCATTCTAAGCTGTTAACCTCCCCTACCCTTTCGCATCATTATCTCTCATCACTTATCGGTAGTAAAGATGACAATTTTTTCTGACAAAAAAAGCAACCTACCTCCATCGAATGGAAACAGGTTGCTTACTTTTATATATGGATCATTCTTATTTACTGCCGACTAGTATTCTGTCAGATGAAATTTTACTAAGTGCTTCCCCTGCCTCATCCTCAAAGCTGCCGCGAACCGCTAGGTCACCGATGGCTACTATTCCGACAAGCTCGCCGTTCTCTACTACAGGTAAACGTCGAATTTGATCTTTGGCCATCATTTTGGCGGCTTCATCAACAGTTGTATCAGGAGTTATTGTCGCAATATCCTTCGTAATTACCTTCTCGACAGCAGTAGAACCAGAATGCTTTTCTGCGTATCCGCGAACAACAAGGTCCCGGTCTGTTACAACACCAATGAGCTTCTTGCCCTCTACAACGGCAACGAATCCGATATCGTGCTGTTTCATTTTCAAAGCGATCTCGTATACATTATCTTGAAGAGTAACGGTCACGCAATCTTTACTCATGATGTCCCTTACTGTTTTACCTGCCATGTCCCATAATCCCTCCTTGGAGTTAACTTACCTCTATAGCATTCTCCAAAGGAAGGACGACATTCATGCCATATAATCCAAAGCCATTCCTAATAATAAATTTGCCGCATTTAGCATGGATTTCTCGTCAATATCAAACTTCGGATGATGGTGAGGATGAACGATACCAGCCTCAACATTACCTGCACCCACAAACATAAAACAACCTGGTCGGTGATTCAAATAATAGGAAAAGTCCTCTCCGGCCATAATAAGTGGGGATTCGTGCACGGCTTCTGCCCCGAACAACTCGGTACCGACTTTGAAGAAACGCTCAGCTTCTTTCCCGTCATTAACAACTGTAGGGTAACCTAATTTATAGTTTATCTTATAGGAAGCCTGATACATCTCACAGGTGGCATGTACAATCCGTTCTAGGCGTTCCTTCACATCTTGTCTAAGTTCTGCATTGAAAGTACGCACAGTGCCATTCAACACACTCGTTTCGGCTATGACATTGAAGCTAGAGCCTCCGTGGAAGGATCCAACGCTTACCACACATGGTTCTATCGGATCTACTTGTCGACTTACGATCGATTGAAGATTTACAACTAATTGAGAAGCTACATAAATGCTGTCAATGGTTTGATGAGGCAAACCTCCATGTCCGCCTTTTCCTTGAATGTGAATGGTGAATTCGTCGGGTGCCGCCATTAAGGGACCTGCTTTGGAATAAAAATGGCCGACAGGAAATGGTGTCCATAAATGAACGCCGAACACGGCATCCACACCTCCAAGAGCCCCGTGTTGAATCATGGAATCAGCGCCACCGGGCGTAATTTCTTCAGCATGCTGGAACAGGAAAACCAGATTCCCTTTCAGTTGAGAGCGATGCTGACTCGCCACTTTGGCAATACTAAGCAGTGTTGCGGTGTGTGCGTCGTGTCCGCATGCATGCATAACTCCCTTCGTAAGTGAAGCGTATGCACAATTCATCTTCTCATCTTGAATAGGAAGTGCATCCATGTCTGCTCGAAGCGCGACCGTAGGACCTTCACTGCTGCCGCGGAGCAGTCCGACAATCCCATTGCCTCCTACATTTGTGCGAACTTCAATGTCCCAACTTTGCAAATGATTCGCCACAAATTCAGCGGTGCGATATTCATGGAATGAGAGTTCTGGATGTTGATGTAAGTAGCGTCTCCAGGCAACCATTTCTTCATAATTCGCTTGTAAGCTAGCTTGAAAATCGTTCATAAGGAAAATCCTCCGCCCATCCTTGTTTCTTAACTTTTCACGCTTGCCCGTGTCATTGAACCTATTCTACCAAATAAATGATCATGTTTCATCTGTAAAGTGCCATCAAATATTAGAAAATTGACGTTGCTATCGACTTGCAGAACCTTTGGAAACATACTATCATGAATAAAGAATGCATACGTACAATATGGAGGCGTTAAAAGTGATTATTGAAGCAACTGGCCTAAAAGGCTTAAAAAGCGATTTGGCTCACCTGGATGAAGTAACGACTAAACTTGGTTTCGTGCGTTGGCAGTGGGAATACACGCGCGCTACTTATGATTTTAAATTGGAAGATAAAGCAAGCAAATCCGTGTATTTCTTACGTGTAAATGCTCGTGTTGAATCCGGTAAACTAGAATCTCCTTATGCAATCTTATTCTTAGAAGATGCGTACATAGGTAAAGAAACGTTCCCGCATGGCTTGGATTACAATTCTCCAATCCCTGAGTCCGTTCTCAAAATTTCCAATCAAAAATTAGCACAACTGCAGCAATTATTAGCAGACTAGGCGAGGAAACAGCATGAATCCCCCTCGAAGAGGAACGCCGGATTTTCTGCTGCTTTTTTTAACCTTTGTACTTGTTTGCTTCGGTCTTGCCATGGTCTTCAGTGCAAGCTCAATGACGAGTGCTTTTTATGAAAAATTTAACAATGATCCATGGTTTTTTACAAAAAAGCAGCTCATGGCCGTAGGAATAGGAACGGTCGGCATGCTTTTTTGCATGAACCTCCACTACAGCAAGCTGAAAAAGTTGGTTCTTCCTGCTTTTTTTGTTATCGTAGTGCTGCTCGTTCTCGTTATTTTTACATCAAAAGCAAATGGTGCAGCCAGTTGGTTTAATGTAGGTAAATTTGGCATTCAGCCAACGGAATTCGCCAAGTTAATCGTTATTCTTTACTTGGCTTCTCTCATTAGTAATAAAGAAGAGAAGTTCCGTAATTTCAAGAAGGGGCTGCTCCCTGCACTACTTATTGTTGGGTTTGTATGCTTTCTAATCATGCTGCAGCCAGACTTTGGCTCCTGTATGATTTTACTCATTTGTGCAGCCATTGTCATTATGGTCGGCGGCTCCAATTTGAAGCATATTTTCTTTATTGGGACAGGCTCTGTTGCCATTGCCGCTATTGGGGTTGCCCTTTACCTGCTCAAAGGAAACACCAATAATAATTACAGGATAAACCGTCTGACCTCCTTTCTCGACCCTTTCTCTGATCCTCAAGGGAATGGACTTCAAGTTGTGCAATCTTTGTACGCTTTTGGTCATGGCGGATTGACCGGTGCAGGATTCGGTCAAGGTATTCAGAAGCTGCATTATTTGCCTGAAGCTCATACGGACTTCATTTTTGCGATTATCGGGGAAGAACTCGGATTCATTGGCAGTGCCTTATTTATACTTATTTTTCTTATCTTCCTATGGCGAGGCATCCTCGTTGCAGTTCGCAGTCCTGATATGTTCGGTATGCTAACTGGTGTTGGTATCATGGTTATGTTTGCCCTTCAAGCCTTTATTAATATCGGCGGAGTAACCAACACAATCCCTTTAACAGGTGTAACCTTGCCCTTTATTTCAGCCGGCGGCTCCTCCATGATGGTCTCACTTATCAGCATGGGGATCCTGCTCAGTATATCTCGGGAACAGACACACAAAGAAGATGCAAAACCCAAAAAAAGACCCAATCGATTTCAGTGAAATCATTGGGTCTTTCTTCTATTTTACACGATGTGGATCGTCTGCTGTCTCTTCTTCTTTGAACGCAACGCCTTCCACCTTGACGTTGACTTCCACCACGGTTAGTCCGGTCATATTTTCAACAGCTTCTCTCACGTTTTCTTGGAGATCCCTGCATACATCCTGAATACGGGAACCGTAATTGACGATCACACGCAGATCGATGGCTGCTTCCACTTGCCCAACTTCAACAGACACACCGCGCTGCACATTCTTTCCACTTAGTCGCTTAGCTAAGCCTTCCGAGATACCGCCTGACATGCCGGCGATGCCTGCTGTCTCCAGAGCTGCAAGTCCTGCAATTGTCGATACTACATCATCAGAAATACGAATTAAGCCAGTTTGATTGTCTTCGGACATACAGATCAACTCCTCATATATAATATAGGGACCTTTAAGTTTAAAGCTCAAAGTCTCTCCACTCTGTATAAATCTATTGTAATAAGTTCACTAGATGAAAGCAAGATCAGCGATAACGGACTTATCGAATTTACATTGGGTTCCAAAGTATGTATATTAAAAGAAGTCAAAAAGTTCCAATAAAAGAATGAGTCGGGGGGTTTACTTTGAAAGGAAAATTGTTTTACATTGGGTTAATCATTTCTTTCGTTACAACGGGTATCGCTCATTACATGCATCTGAATTCAACACTTCAGTTCATTATTGCTTGTATAGCGATCATTTTTGTAGCTGGATTTCTAGGTAAAGCCACGGAAAGCGTTGCACACTATGCAGGTGAGCGCGTAGGCGGATTCCTCAATGCAACATTCGGTAACGCAGCTGAGTTAATTATTGCGTACTTCTTAGTTAGAGACGGATTGTTCGATGTTGTCAAGGCCAGTCTTACCGGAGCCATTATCGGCAATTTGCTGCTTGTACTGGGACTTAGTATATTTGCAGGTGGATTAAAGTTCAAAGAACAGTCATTTAACGTAAAACTTGCTTCACACAATTCTTCCTTAATGATTCTTGGGGTTGTTGCGTTATTCATTCCAGCCATCTTCGCAGGCGGATTAACAACCAAAGAAACGTCAACAATGAGCATGATCGTCGCGATATTACTGATAGCCGCCTATTTGCTCTGGCTCCTATTTTCCATGGTTACACACAAAAGTGTACTTTCTGATGAAGCTATTGAACATGGTGAGGCCGCATGGTCCAAAGGAACTTCCATCCTTTTTCTAATCCTAGCTACCGTCATGGTAGCCTTCACCAGTGAATGGTTAGTGGGTACATTAGAAGAAGTCACCCATAGATTTGGATTATCTGAGCTGTTTGTAGGTGCATTCCTCATTGCCATTATTGGAAATGCCGCAGAGCATAGCGCCGCCGTGATGATGGCCACGAAGAACAAAATGGGCGCAGCCGTAGAAATAGCCATCGGCAGTTCGTTACAGATCGCCTTATTCGTAGCTCCTGTGCTTATACTTGTCAGTTTCTTCGTAAGTGGAACTCCTATGAACATTGTCTTCTCCACCTATGAAATTGCTGCCATCGGAGTCGCCGTCTTTATTACGAAGTCGATAACCCAAGATGGCTCTACCAACTGGTATGAAGGACTTTTGCTGCTCGTGGTCTACATCATTCTAGGCGTCGTATTCTTCCTCGTCTAAATACATAACAAAGACAAAAAAAGTAACCCATTGTGAAGGGTTACTTTTTGTTATTCAACGCTTCATATAGCTGCGCAAGATTACGTTCAAGCTTGCTGAGAATTTGTTTGCCAGGTATTTCGGAAATAAGTCCCGCTCGAATGGCAAAATCAATTTCTCTAGAAAGTCCGTACATTTGCGTATCTAAAACTTCTTCATACAGTGGGCATTGACGCGTTGTCAAATTCTCCATTTGCACTTCGATTAGTTTTTCGATTTTATCTGCATCTTCTTGGAGAAGATTAAGCGCTTTTTGATTCATGTCCAGCAATAGATCAGATGAAGACATTCCCAACTTCCCCCTATACGCATAGTCATCCGTCCTTATATGATCTATATTAAGCGAAATTGGATCAATATACAAGAGAAGGTACCCTCAGAGATTCTGAGAGTACCTTCTTTGAGTATGAACGCTATTCTTGAACTACGTTTACGCCCAAATTGTGCTTAGCGAATACTTCCGCCATAGCGACTTTCGCTTCTTCTGCATCCGGCCCATGAACATGAAGATCATAATTGCTGGAGCTAAGTAATGTAGTAAACAATCCTAAGATACTTTTTACATCGATATACTTATTATCATATTGGAGAACGATTGACGATCTGAATTTATTAGCTGTTTGTGAAATTTCAACAATTGCGGCATTATTAGCACTTGGCATATTTCATTCCTCCATTTATTTGCATCTGAATTGGTCGCCTTGCTCCCTATATGATAACTTGGAAAGGTTACTTAACGCAACTAAAAATTTCCTTCATTCTCCAAGTAAAGGTCTTCACTTCGTCTTTGCTGCAAAGGCTTTCTTCACGCCATTCCCTAATAGGATCAAAACAACGAAAATACCTAGCAACCAAAGTAGTCTTCCCTTATATTTCTGGAAATGAAATAAATCATGCGCAATCATCGATTCCAGAAAAACGATCGGCAGTTTCCCCAGCAAGGTACCCCATAGAAAATGAGTAAATCGCATTCGAGTTAGCCCTGCACCAAAATTAATCGCCGAGGAAGGTAAAATCGGAATCAATCTCCCTAGAAGAACATACAAGAATCCTCGCTTCTCCATTCGCTTACTAAACTGCGTCACTAACGGAAATCGGTCTAGCTTTTTCTCCACCCATGCATGTCCATAATAGCGAGCAAAGTAAAAAGACGAGATTGCTCCCAGACAAGACATTATGTAATTAACAAGAAACCCCATTTTAATACCGAAAATAGCTACATTCGTACCTGCAACAACAACAAACGGAATAAACGGAAAGAACGTTTGAAAAAAAATTAAAGCCATTCCGATGATTTTACCGGGCCAACCAATGTCCCTTAAATGTTCAGATAGCTGTCGCATATTACTATGAGTAAGTTTAATGCCTGTAGGGTTATAAAATAAAAAGGCAATCAGAGCAACGAGCACAATACAAATAAATAAAACTAACAAAATGTTTTTTTTGTTTAACACCGACAAATTTCGACCATCCTTCCCTTAGACCACATCATTGTAACATTTTACAGAAGGTTCAGGAAGAGAAAATTGAGGAGTTGTCTGGTTCTATAATGGTGAAGTACCCTATCATATTTCCATCCTTTGTGTAGTTTTCCCTGCCTCTACAAATTTATTAGATTAGATAACCTTTTATCGACATTTTTTGCACATTGCGCGTCCAGGTTCCTTGATTTGAAAGTGTTACAGCGAAGGAAAAGCACCTGTCCTTAGACAAGTGCTCGTTACTAACCGATTCGAATTTGGTTGCGGCCGTTATTTTTCGCTTGATAGAGAGCCATATCTGCCCGATAGAACAGTGATTCTACACTAATCT
This sequence comes from Paenibacillus alginolyticus DSM 5050 = NBRC 15375, assembly GCF_000422905.1. GTDB lineage: Bacteria > Bacillota > Bacilli > Paenibacillales > NBRC-103111 > Paenibacillus_E > Paenibacillus_E alginolyticus. The sequence continues at coordinate 39,830 of NZ_AUGY01000034.1, read as the reverse complement.
TATCTTCTTCCCAATTCCAATCCGAAACACCACAGGAAACGGTTACTTGCGGATTAGTCTCCTCTAGAACACGAATACGTATACGCTCTGCGATTCGAAGCGTTTGAGACTTGACTACTTGCGGTAAATAGACCGCTAGCTCTTCCCCGCCCCACCTTGCTGCAATATCACTATCCCTAATGCTAGTTTTAATAATCTGACTTACCTGGATCAAGATTTTATCGCCTACCTGATGGCCGTAGGTATCATTAACCCGTTTGAAATTATCTATATCAACAACGATTAGTGAGCCGCAAAAATCCTTTTTTTGCATCGAATTAGCCTGCTCGTCCAAATAATGACGTACATATAGTCCTGTAAGATTGTCTGTAATAACCATTCGTTTCACTTCAGCATGCAGGGAAGCATTCGTCATAGCAAGTCCAATATGACCCGAAAGAACCTGCAGCAATTTATAATTATCATAGGAAAAGAAATTTGGCTTGCTATGCACGACTAGAATAACGCCCTCAACTTGTCCATTCACGAGTATCGGCGAACCAATCAGCGAGCGGGAGTTAGTTAACTTCATCAGCTTTGACTCGACCTTGTCATTGCTCCAATAGTCTGAAATAATAATCGGTTCTTTGGAGGTATAGACAGCGCCAGAAAAGCCTTGACCTATGGTAAAGGTCTCATGAAACATGGCTGGCAAATTAGTTGCTTGTACGATTAAATTCTCACTATTTTTATCCGCCTGCAAAATACAACTATAATCCGCGCCGAAAATACTTAAAATCTCGCTCGAGGCTGAATTAAAGATTTCGTTTAAACGCAAGCTCTGATTTAACTGCTTGGTAATATCATTAATTAGTCGAAGCTCGTTAATCATTAAGTTGGACTGCTCATACAATTTAGCGTTTTCAAAAGCTGAACCCGCTGTATCGGCAAGCAATGATATGAATTGCAAATCCGATGCATGAATCAAATCGTTGTTAGAGGTCATATATAACACACCATATACGCCCTGTTTACCTGATAATGGAGCTGCTATTTGACCTGTACTTGGACCACTGCTCTCGGAAGAAGGTTCAAATATGACCTGCCCTTCCATAAAAGCACGCGTTAGAATGTCATCCTCCGCACTTTGGAAATTCAAAGGCTTTACGGATAGATTCGTAGAGTCATTATCCTGTGAAAGCAATAAATCTACTTGTATATTGGGATAAACGCTATGCATGCATTCAATGACTTCGGTCAACACCGAATCGACATCAATTTTGGCATGTAGCTTCTTAGATGCCTCAAATAAAATATCATGCTTCTTAAACTCAAGTTCCCTATTTAGATGCTGCATAAACAAGTGGTCGTACTTGCGACGATCCTCCACGCTCTGCAAACTGCCTTGGAAAGCAAGGGAAATGATATAGAACAATTGCGCAAGTTCATCTGCTTCTGTAATCATATGGGAAAATAGTCCCAAGTAAAGAATTGGAATCCCTTGTGGATCTAGGACTGGAATCGAAGCAGCCAAAACTGACTTCAGTTCTTTTGCGCTCATTTCTTCGCTAGTCATGATATGCATTTTAGGATTTTCAGCACATCGTACCAGCGGATTGTCATTGCGTTCTGCGTAGTTCCATGATGCTCCTACCTGCAGCAATGAATCAGTAAGAGGGGTATCATGGGAGCAAGCATTAACCACTTTCAGATCCGTATCCACGCATAACAGTGCGGTTTGAGGCGGCAGCATCGCTTGCCCGAATTGGTGAATCCATTCATCAAAAGCATCTCGAACGACGTGATGGCCATCGGATTCCCAATAGGAAAAGTTGCTAGAAAGAACAAGTCCTTGCCGAAGAAACTCTTCGAAGTGTTCTGTACGACTTTGTTGTATCAAACTACGAAGTGATTCACTCATAGGCTCTCCTTCACCAACAAACTGTAGTCCTATAGAACCAGGCAAAATCTTAACTCATATTATCATACTATTTTTCCGTGCGTATTGCACGATTTTTTAGAATCACTTTAAAGGATTGAGACTTGACACATGCCCCTGTTTTTAATAAAATTAGAAGTCGAGTAACAACATGATTTCGGTGAATGCCAATTGTGATCACCCTCACTGCTTTTGCTCCTGCCAAGACAGCGGCTGAACTACTCTTGTCAGGGAATCACAGTATGATTCGTAAGCAAAACCAGGCACTTGTCTTCACCCTGACATCTAGATGCTATCTACTAAACTAATTGTTGAAAAGAAGGAGTTTTTCCTAAATGTCACGTTATACAGGACCTAAATTTAAATTAAGCCGTCGTGTTGGTATCTCTTTGAGCGGTAACGGCAAAGACTTGAAACGCCCATTCCCTCCAGGTCAACATGGCCCAGGACAACGCAAAAAAATGAGCGGCTATGGCGTTCAATTAAATGAAAAACAAAAGCTTCGTCACATGTACGGTTTGAACGAGAAGCAATTCCGCAACTTGTTCGATAAAGCTTCCAAACTTAAAGGTATTGCCGGTGAGAACTTCATGATCTTGCTTGAAAGCCGTTTGGACAACTTGGTTTACCGTCTTGGTCTTTCCAACTCCCGCGCAGGCGCGCGTCAACTAGTTGCTCACGGTCACGTAACTGTGAACGGCAAAAAAGTAGATATCGCTTCTTACATCGTATCTACAGGCGACGTTATTGCTCTTCGTGAAAGAAGCAAAGGTCTTTCCGCAGTGAAAGAAGCTCTTGCTAACCGTAACTACCTGCCAACTTACCTTGAGTTCAACGACGCAAGCGTAGAAGGCAAGTACATCCGTTTGCCAGAACGTTCTGAGCTTCCACAAGAAATTGACGAGAAACAAATCGTCGAGTTCTACAGCCGTTAATAAAAGCAAGCCCCTCTGGGATTTCCCTGAGGGGCTTATTTTTCGTTAAGCAAACTGTACAAGATAGTAATTCTTTTTACCGCGGCGAATAATAATGTAAGTCTCTCCGAGTCTACCCAAATCTTTGGCTGCTGCATCGAATTGCGTCACTTTAACACCGTTGACCGTGACAGCTCCACTTTCAATATCTTGACGTGCTTGACGTTTAGACGGTGCCGCTCCTACGGATATCAGCAAATCAACCAACGCAATATCATCTTGATCTATCGTTGTAGATGGAACATCCTTGAACGCTTCTTCAATTTCTGTACGAGAAAGCTCCTGAATATTACCACTGAATAAAGCCGTTGTAATGTTAAGAGCACTTTCTAACGCGTCTCCACCGTGTACAAGCTTCGTAACTTCGCGGGCAAGTAATTTCTGAGCTTCCCTCTTCTCAGGCTGAGCCTGTACTTCTTCTTCGAGTCGTTCGATTTCCTCATGAGAAACGAAAGTAAAGTATTTCAGGAAACGGATGACATCATTGTCGGCAGTGCCTAACCAAAATTGGTAGAACTGGTAAGGAGACGTTTTGCTAGCATCTAACCAAATAGCTCCGCCTTCTGTCTTTCCGAACTTTTGACCATCACTCTTTGTCACAAGCGGCAAGGTTACTCCGTAAGCACGTTTATCTGTGGATTTACCGATAAGCTCAAGACCAGCCGTAATATTGCCCCATTGGTCACTTCCGCCAATTTGCACGGAGCAATTTTTGGTTTCATTGAGCTTCAGGAAATCGTAAGATTGCAGAATCATGTAGCTGAACTCTGTGAAAGAAATCCCTTTGGAGATCCGTGAATCAACAGAATCTTTGGCCAACATGTAATTGACGGTAAAATTTTTGCCTACATCACGAAGGAATTCGATGACATTCAGCGATCCAAGCCAATCGTAATTGTTGACTAGCTCTGCACTATTTTCAATTTCAGTCGAGAAGTCGAGAAATCGAGATAACTGCTTTTTGATGCTTTGTGACCAAGCCTCGACAACTTCAGGTCCATTAAGTGTTCGCTCATTGGCTTTCCCGCTTGGATCACCGATTAAACCGGTTCCCCCGCCAACGAGTGCCAAAGGAATATGACCTGCGAGCTGAAAACGTCTCAGCGTTAGAATAGGCAGCAAGCTGCCGATATGCAAGCTGTCTGCAGTCGGGTCAAAGCCGCAATAAAGCGTAACACGCTCCTCGCTTAGCTTTTTGTCTAAGCCCTCTCGATCCGTAATTTGATGCAGCAGCCCACGAAACTCCAAATCCTTCAAAATATCCATGTTCATCCATCTCCTTTTTCTTTAAACATACAAAAAAAGCCTTCTTATCCACAAAGGGACGAGAAGACTTGACTCGCGGTACCACCCTAATTAAAACAGTAGTTACGTACATCTATAACAGGTGTTATGTGCACGGCTAGCTATTTTCACTCAAGAACCTTTAACGGGGTTTAATCGGCAAATACTACTTGTGCAGCTCATGTAGCTGCAGGTTCCCATCCACTGCTCAAGACCGTAATTCACTAACCTGCAGGTACCGGTTCGCACCCTCCACCGGCTCTCTGAAAGCATCCACAAGCTACCTACTGCTGATCTTTCTACGCATTTGATAAAAATTTATCACATGTTTCTAGGTGTTGTCAAACCATGTCGGCATCGTTTCTTCGGTTCATCATTACCGCATAAGGTGCAATTATGGTATACTATTAGGGTTCATGTAAGGAGGATATTGGAACTTATGCGCAATTTTTTCGCTAAATGGAATCGCCCTTGGGTGAGAACGACATTCAAAGTAACTTGGATTACCTTAAAGTGGACCATCATTAGTGCTTTTTTGGCGGGGATTGTTGGTGGATCCGCCGCATTCGGGTATGTGAGTGCACTTGTCAAAAAAGATCCTGTACGCACCGAAGAATCCATACGTCAGCAGATGCAGGAAAATGCAGTAACAGGTTTTGCTTACTTCAATGACGATACTGTCATAGGGCAATTGCGAACGGAAGAAGACCGTCGTCTCGCTCAGCTAGATGACATACCTCAATTACTGTTAGACGCTGTCCTCGCTATTGAAGACAAAGACTTCTACAACCATCGCGGGATAGATTTCCGCGGACTTTACCGCGCAGTAACTCAGAAGCTGCTGAACGAGGAAGTACAAACAGGCGGCAGTACGATTACGCAACAGCTTGCCAGACGGGTATTTCTAACACTAGACAAAGATGACGGACGTAAAGCAAGAGAGCTCCTGCTTGCGCTGCGGATGGAACGCCTAATGTCCAAGGATGAAATTTTGCTCGCTTATTTGAACAAAATTCCTTATGGCAATGGCGCGACTGGCTATAATCTATATGGAATTAAAGCTGCTGCCAAAGGTCTCTTCAACATCGACGATCTGGATAAGTTAAACGTTGCTCAAGCCGCATACTTAGCCGGTCTGCCGCAATCCCCATCGCAGTACTCTGCCTTCACAAGTAAGCCCGAGTTTGATGAAGATGGGTTCAAAAAAGCGGTTACTCGTGAACAATTAGTACTCAAACGGATGCTGGAAGAAAAGAAAATTACGAACGAACAGTACCAAGAAGCACTTAAGTTTGATCTCAAAGCTTCCATGCCCGCTGCGGCTCAGAAGGCTTATACGACTTATCCTTACCTAATGATTGAAACAGAGCAAGAAGCAGCCGAAATTTTGTTGAAGATCCAAAAGCCTGATCTTGATCCTAAGAAAAATCAGGCCGCTTATAATGAAGCATTAAAAGGCATACATACTCAGCTCTTACGTGGCGGTTATCAAATCTATACAACCATTGATAAGACGATTTATGATTCCATGCATGAAATCTCGAGTAATGAGAAAAACTTCGCCCCTACAGACGATAAAAAGGGCATGGAACAAGTCGGGGCCATCATGATCGATTCTAAAACTGGAGCTATAAAAGGAATGATTGAGGGGCGCAATTTCTTCGAAGAGCAGCTCAATCACGCCACACAAGCATTCAGGCAGCCTGGATCAACCATGAAGCCAATCGCCGCTTATATACCTGCCTTAGAGAAAGGGGCCATTCAACCGGCTAGTGTCGTGGATGATATCCCCATTATTCTAAAAGACGGTGTGAAAGGCTTTCATCTTCCAGAAAACTGGGATCACAAGTTTCACGGATTAATGACAGCCAGAAAAGCTCTAAACCAGTCTTACAACATCCCTGCCATTGATATATTTTTGAATAAAGTAGGCATTAATGATGCCTGGGATTTCGCAAAAAAACTCGGTATCACGTCCATTCAAAAAGAAGATTACGTTGCGCAGACCGGTGTAATCGGCGGTTTAAGCAAGGGAACTTCCGTGCGGGAACTGACTGGCGCTTATGCTTCTATTCCGAATAAAGGCGTATTTAATGATACGTTTATGATTCGAGAAATCAAAGATTCGAATGGCAAAACGATTTATACGCATGATCTGAAGCCTACCCCTGTCTACTCTCCGCAAAGTGCATATCTAATTACGGATATGATGAAAACGGTGATTAGCCAAGGTACAGCGACAGATTTGATGCAAAAATATAAATCATACGGCAAAATTGAGATTTCAGGTAAAACAGGATCTACGCAAGACGATGCCGATGCTTGGTTTATGGGATTCAGCCCGGACATCACAGTTGGCGTGTGGATCGGCTACGATCAGCCGATCAATAAATTGTCATCGTCGTTGAAATCATCGCAAATGCATCAAACCTATCACGCCAAAGATATATGGGCACTCATCATGAATCGAACGATCGAACAAAAGCCGGAGCTATTCCCTACCAAAACTTTCGCAAAACCGGAAGGTATTGTCTCGGCAACCGTTTCCAGCTTGTCAGGTAAGCTTCCGAGCGAATTAACGACGAAGTCCGATCTTTTAGTTACTGATCTTTTCAACAAGAAATATGTGCCAACTGATGTCGACAATGTGATGGTACGGATGAAAATCAGTTCATATGGCGGGCTAAATTACATGGCACAAGATAATACGCCGGCAGATTTCGTGCAAGAGAAAACAGTTATTAAAAGGCAAAAATCGATCAGTCAATTGCTCAAAGAAATCGAAGTAGCCATGAGTAAACTTCCTGAAAAAAGCCGTAAGCCGATCGATAATTATAAGCCTACCGATTATGACGATGACGCACCATCCGAAGTTGACCCTCGGGTTGATGACGGTAAAGAGCCTGCAGCACCAACGAACGTTATAACAACAAAGTCCGGTGATACAGCAACCATTGCCTTCCAGGCAAGTCCGAATCCTGATATCGTCGGCTATCGCATTTATCGTTCCGATAACCGCGGCAAGTTCCAGCTCATGGGCGGCAAAGTGGTCTTGGCAGGGGCTGAGACGAAATTTACCGATCAAATCCCAGGAACTAGCTTAATCGGTTATTATGTAACAGCAGTCGATGTAGCGGGGAAAGAATCGGTACCTAGCCGCTCCTCTTATACAGATGGAAGCTCGCTAGATTCATTGTTCGTACCTTCTGTCGACGGCAATCAAATTCCAGGAGCGACTAACCCTCCTTCAGACTCCAACGGCGGAATCGGTGAACCCATCGGAACCGACAATGGTAACCATGGAAGTGCAAAGGACCTGCCTGCTGCACCAACCGGTATTAAAGCCAAAGCAGATGGCGCAGGTGTGGTTTTAACCTGGAAAGCCAATGCGTCCAAGGATAAAGTAAAGCAGTATCAAGTCTATTTTAGTGATAAAGAAAAAGGCACTTTTAAGAAGCTTGGTTCTGTGAGTGATGCGACCGAGTTTCACTATTACGCAGCAGCTTACAACGGTTATTATAAAGTAACTGCTGTCAATGATGCAGGCGAATCTAAGCCATCAGCCGCTATAGCCTATAACAACTAAATCACGATGTACAAAGACCCGGATAACCGGGTCTTTGTTATTTTCCAAAAGCTTAAATATACAAGGATAAACGACTCCGTCGTCCTTCAGGGACGAGCGCGTTTGTCAAGGTAGATGCGAAGCAAAAGTATATAACTTATTCTATCTTTTCTACTAAAAAAAGCCTCCCTCACACCAAGAAATCTGGTACAAGGAAGGCTTGCTTGCTTATTAGTCTTCGATCGTCGATAAGTCGCCAGTTGGCAAATTAAGCTCCCAAGCTTTAAGAACACGGCGCATAATTTTACCACTGCGTGTCTTAGGCAGCTTGTCTTTGAATTCAATTTCACGAGGAGCCGCATGGGCAGAAAGCCCCTCTTTAACAAATTTGGAAATATCCGCTTTGAGCTCATCAGATGGTGTGAAGCCTTCACGCAGAGCGATAAACGCTTTAATGATCTCTCCACGCATCGGGTCAGGCTTGCCAATAACTCCAGCCTCTGCAACCGCCGGATGCTCAACGAGCTTACTCTCCACCTCGAAAGGACCTACGCGCTCGCCTGCTGTGTTAATCACATCGTCCACTCGACCTTGGAACCAGAAGTAACCCTCTTCATCCTGATAAGCCGAATCTCCGGAAACGTACCAACCTGTCAAACGGAAATATTCTTCGTATTTAGATGGATTATTCCAAATTTTGCGCATCATCGAAGGCCATGGCGTTTTGATAGCTAGGTTCCCCATCCGATTAGGAGGCAGAATGTTCCCTGCATCATCAATAATAGCCGCTTCAACGCCCGGAATTGGACGCCCCATTGAACCAGGCTTGATCGTCATGGATGGATAGTTACAGATGAGTTGTCCACCCGTTTCAGTCATCCACCAAGTATCATGAATACGTTGGTTATAAACTTTTAACCCCCAACGTACAACTTCGGGATTTAACGGCTCGCCTACGCTAAGTACGTGACGAAGCGAAGACAGATCAAATGAAGTGACCACATCATCACCGGCACCCATCAACATACGGAAAGCCGTTGGCGCACTGTACCAAACAGTTACTTTATATTTCTGAAGCGTACTATACCAATCTTGAGGACTGAACCGTCCGCCGCGAATGACATTCGTTGCACCATTTAACCATGGAGCAAAGATCCCGTAGGAGGTACCTGTTACCCAACCTGGATCCGCTGTACACCAATAAATATCATCTTCTTTAAGATCTAATACAATTTTACCCGTATAATAATGTTGAAGCATGGCGTTTTGAACGTGATAGACACCCTTTGGTTTACCTGTTGAACCAGACGTATAATGGATAATTAATCCATCCTCACGATCCAGCCACTCGATGTCAAGTTCTGTTGAAGCGCTTTCCATCTCTTTGTAGAAATCAACTTGTCCTTCAGCTAGCTCCACGTTATCTCCAACGAGAATGACATGCTTCAAATGTGGAAGCTCATTAAAAGGAACACGCGATAGTAAACTTGGTGTCGTAACGATCGCTACGGCTTCACTGTCTTCCAAACGGTCTCTGACTGCCGTTTCCATGAAAGCCTCAAATAACGGCCCAACAACAGCGCCTACTTTGAGGGTTCCGAGTAAGGAATAGTAAAGTTCCGGTGTGCGCGGCATGAAGATGAAAACGCGCTCGCCTTTACCAACGCCAAGTCCTCGAAGCACATTACCAAACTGATTGGACTTTGCTTTCATTTGCCCAAAAGTGATTGCTTCTTCTCGCTGATTATCGCTGTAGTACAGAGCGATTTTGTCCTTTTTGGATGAATCTGCATGGCGGTCAATGGCTTCATAAGCCATGTTAACTTTACCTGTTTCATACCAGGAAAAGCTCTTCTCAATGTCTTTCCAATCAAATGACGCATGTGTTTCTTCATAATTGTTCATGTTAGGATTAGGGGATACAGCTTCAATGAGTTCAACTTTCATTTGATCCATGTACGTAAAACCCTCCTCACGTGGTAAACCGTTTTCATTTTACTGACTATTTCAAGCAAAATGTGATCGATTTTTGACATATTCTATTATATCATACTAGGAAATATTCGCCTACGTTAAAAATTCGTCTTTTAATTCCAACCAAAGTTTGGTATAAGAATACTATGACCTAACGGAAGAGGAAACGTTCATCATGCTGTTTTTTAAAAGGAGGGCTAAGGTTATGCAGCATATCAAAATATACCACTCACACAGCCTGCGCGCAGCTCCTGATCAGCCCGAAATTATCATAGAAGGCCCTGTTTCAGCAGAAAGTTTGCAAGAGCTTATTATGCATACCAAATTAGATGCGTTCCGCAGACCCAAGGAGCAATTAGAGGCTCTAGTCGAAATCGCACAATTACCTGAAGGTCGTATCATCATTGCAAGAGTCGGCTCCACCATTATCGGCTATGTCACCTTTCACTACCCAGACGAAATTGAGCGTTGGTCACAGGGTCATATGCAGGATTTAATTGAACTCGGCGCCATCGAAGTTGCAGACGACTACCGATCCATCGGATTAGGGAAAAAGATGATTCGACTCGCTTTCGAAGAAGAGCAGATGGAGAATGTCATCTGTTTCACCACGGAGTATTATTGGCATTGGGACTTGGAAACAAGCAAATTAACGGTCTGGGAATACCGTCAAATGATGGAGAAGCTGATGAAAAGCATCGACATGATCTGGTTTGCTACGGATGACCCAGAAATATGCTCACATCCAGCCAACTGCCTAATGGTTAGAATCGGTAAAGAGGTGCCGATCTCTTCCATTGAACAGTTTGATCGCATTCGTTTTCAGCAGCGGTTCATGTATTAATTTCTATGTAATCGCAGGATTCTAGAGCTTCAAGCGAAATTGTTAGTCCATTCGGGGGAATTAGGGATATGAACAAGAAGGCAAGTCCTGTCTTTATCTATGATGATCAAGAAATTCAATATAAATTTAATGAAAATCACCCGTTTAATCAAGATCGTCTGACAATGACGGTGGATTTGCTGCGAAAAGCCGGCGCGCTCCCTGACAGCGCGCTATGGGCACCTCGCTCCGCGACAGATAGCGAGCTGCTGCGGGTTCATTCACCCGCTTACATAGAAGCCGTGAAAGCGCTTAGCTGTTCCGCGCCGGAAGCTGCTTGGATCCGAGAAGCAACGCGCTTCGGGCTGGACACAGACGACACGCCCTTCTTCGCCGGGATGCATGATACCACGGCGAAGGTCGTGGGCGGTTCCATCACCGCAGTCGAGCTGGTGATGTCCGGCAAGGCTCCACACGCCCTTCACCTGGGCGGCGGATTGCACCACGCCCTGCAAAGCAAGGGCGCAGGCTTCTGCGTCTACAACGACGCATCCGCGGCGATTGCGCACGCCAAAGAGATGTACGGCGCCAAGGTGCTGTACATCGATACAGATGTGCATCATGGGGATGGCGTACAGTGGGCCTTCTACGCCGATCCACAGGTATGCACACTTTCTATTCACGAGACGGGGAAATATTTATTCCCCGGCACGGGCGCCGTGAACGAACGCGGCGAAGGCGATGCGTTCTGCAAGAGCATTAACATACCGGTGGAGCCCTACACCGAGGATGAGTCGTGGCTGGAGTGCTTCGGCGAGGTGCTTACCGAGACGATTCGAAGCTTCCAGCCAGACGTCATTATCTCGCAGCATGGGTGCGATGCCCATGCTTTCGACCCGCTCGCGCATGTCCATTGCTCCATGCGCGTGTACAAGGCTATGCCCGAGCTGATCCACTCCCTTGCGCACCAGTGGTGCGAAGGGCGCTGGATAGCGCTCGGGGGCGGCGGGTACGACATCTGGCGTGTCGTACCGCGGGCTTGGAGCCTGCTCTGGCTCGTTATGAGCGAGCAGGCGGTCTTAGATCAGCTGGAGACGCAGCCCCAGCTGAAGCTGCCTCAGGCGTGGCTCGACGCCTGGCAGAGCAAGAGCCCGGTCCAGCTGGTGGATACGTGGCTGGACCCCGTAGAGGCTTGGGCGCCGATTCCAAGGCGCCAAGCGATCACCGAGAAGAACCGGCAAACGAAGGAACTCGCCATGATGTATTTGAAGTAGAAAAAAGCTCAGAACCGCCACTTCGGCGACATTCTGAGCTCTTTTTATTTATAGATGCTTCACGATATCCTCAACCATTTTGTACGAATTCTCAGATGCTTGAACGGTAAATTCGGCAAAGTTAACATGAGCTGAACCATCTGCTTTATCGGACATCGATCGTAGCACGACATAAGGAGTGGCATTCATTGAACAAACTTGAGCAACCGAAGCTCCCTCCATCTCAACACAAACACCGCCAAGCTCTTCGTACAGGCTAGCAACCACTTCTCGGCTTGCAATAAACTGGTCCCCCGAGAGTACTCTCCCCTTTTTAACCTTGCCTGCAAACAGCTTTTCACCTGAAGCAACAGCCAGCTCAACAAGCTTGCTATCCGCTTCGAAGATGGATTTCGCTTCATAAGGGATGACGCCACGAGCAAACCCGAGTGCTGTAACATCCATGTCATGCTGCATGCATTCACTCGATATCACAAGATCCCCGATATTCAGCTCTGGATCTAAAGCTCCCGCTACACCCGTAAAAATAACAGCTTCGACGCCGAAGTTATCAATTAGAATTTGAGTCGTCACTGCCGCATTCACTTTCCCTACACCTGTTCGGCACACGACAACTTGCTTGTCAAAATACGTACCTTCACGAAACGTAATGCCAGCTTTGATCGTTTCACGCACATCGGTCATATGCGAAACTAGCAGCTCTATTTCTTCGTTCATCGCTCCGATAAGAGCAATTTTATTCCATGTCATTTCATTATCCTCTTTCCCTTATCTACATGAGAAAACCTCTATCGAGATCACCCCCGAAGGAATGACCTCGCTTAGAGGTTTGATTTGATTAAGATTGTGTAACGGAGTTGCGGTAAATAATTTCGTGCGGCAGGATAACCTGCATATGATCCGTTGACTCTTTATTCATCAACTTCGTTAGAAGACGCATTGACACTGCGCCGATATCATACATCGGTTGTGCAACTGTCGTTAAAGTCGGTCTAACCATGGAAGCCATGCGGATATTGTCCACGCTAATAACGGCGATATCTTGCGGTACTCTAAGTCCATTGTCTTGAATCGTGTGAATGGCGCCAATCGCCATCTCGTCGGTTGCAGAGAAGATCGCTGTCGGTCTTGGTGAAAGCTCCAAGAAATATTTCACAGCGTCTACACTTGATTCATAACGATAGTTCCCAATGCGAACATATTCATCACGCAGTGGAATTCCTGCCGCATCCAATGCTTTTTTGTAACCTTGATAACGCGCAAATCCATTCGCTGGGTCATGCAGAGTTCCGGATATCATGGCAATATCACGATGACCGGCTTCAATCAGTACATTCACAGCATCGAAAGCGGCTTTCTCGTGATCGATATCAACGGATGCCATGGCTTGATTCTCATCCTTCGTGCCGCATAAAACGACAGGTACGGAAGACGTACGGAATGCCTGTGTATGTTCCTCGGTTACAACGCCACCCATGAAGAGCAATCCATCAACCTGCTTCTCAAGCAAAGTGTTAATAACACGAATTTCTTTTTCTTTCTTCTTGTCCGCATTACACAAAATGATATTGTAATGGTACATATTGGCAATATCCTCAATCCCACGTGCTACTTCAGCAAAAATGGAATTGGAAATATCGGGTATGACAACACCAACGGTCGTTGTCTTCTTACTCGCTAAACCCCTTGCTACCGCATTAGGGCGGTAACCGAGACGCTCAATGGCTTCAAAAACCTTCTTGCGTGTTTGCGGCTTAACGTTAGGATTGTTGTTTACAACCCTAGAAACGGTTGCCATAGAAACTCCTGCTTCTCTTGCTACATCATAAATGGTTACGGTCACGGTTACTCTCTCCATTTTCAAAAGTATTCTGCGATCCTAGTATATTATCGTTATGATACGACAAATTAATCCATCTTGCAATGTATATTGAAAATGCTTTGAAAATAATTTCAATGTTTTTTCAAAAGATGTACACATTATGCAAGGATAACCGACATAATCGTCCATTAGGGACCAGTGAGTTCATCAAGTATGATGCAGTTATACGGTTATATCAACTATAAAAAGCCAACCCCTTTGGGATTGGCCAAATACTGCTTATGTCGATATTGCACTCTGCGTGATTTGTGATAACCGCTTGCGAATTTCTTCGGTCCAAGGTTCGTCACCTAGCGATTGCGCTAGCAATAAGATGTCCAAAAGTTCATTGATCCGTTCTTCAACGATCTTTTCCATGGAATCATTCATATGCTCTTTTTCAGTCACCTTCAGCAGTAGAAAGGCAACTTCCGAAAGTTCATGAAAAAAGAGCTGCTGCTTCTCAGGCTTACTCCCCAGCCTACCGATTAAACCGGTAAGTTCGGGTTTGACATGAGGAACAACTTCACTGCGACCACACGCTTCACATGAGTAAATAGGTACATTCTCAATGTCGACTTTGTTCTGATAAATAACCGTACGAAGACGAAGGTTCATCGTGCGTCCGCACTTACAATACTTTTGCATTCTAACACTCCTTCTACTTTGCGGGCGGCATGTACATGAGTTGCTTGTACTATGATATTCTACGATTTTAATCGATTTCCTGCCGAATGAAGAGTAGTAGTTTTTGCCACCTATGGTAGAGGAATGTTACTTTTCCTGTTGTTTATTAAATTGAATAAGCTCATCCACAAATCGCTTGGAAAAAGCGGGAAGATCTGGCGGGCGACGCCCAGAAATGATGTTGCGATCGACAACCACTTCTTCGTCCAACCAAGTTGCTCCTGCATTTTCGAGATCATCTCGAATGCCTGGCGTCGATGTCATCGTATACCCTTTTACGATTTTCGCCGAAATCAGCACCCAACCTGCATGACAGATTTGAGCAATCGGCTTAACTGCCGCGTGAAACTCCTGCGTTAAACGAATCACGTCCGGATAACGACGAAGCTTATCAGGCGCCCATCCTCCTGGAACATAAAGGCCGATGTAATCGGAAGACTTTACTTCATCGAAGGCATAGTCTGTTGTAATAGGCACACCATATTTACCGTGGTACACGGCTCCTGCCTTAGGACCGACAATATCCACAACGACCCCGGATTCACGCAAGCGTAGAACAGGATACCACATTTCCAAGTCTTCAAACTCTTCATCAACAAATGCTAATACTTTTGTTCCTGTCAATTCCATGCTAATTTCCTCCTACAATGGATTCTGTTTGTTCGGTTTGAGCAAGCAGTTCTATGATTTCATCACTTGTTTTGCACACTAGAATTTCATTGACTAACTGTTTGCACTTTTTAGCGTCGCTGCTTAATAAACGGTGTTTCACTTGTAACAGTGTCTGCACGGAAATACTAAGTTCTTCAATTCCCAATCCCAGCCAAATCGGAAGCGCTCGGATGTCACCCGCCATTTCACCGCAAACGCCTACGGGAATTCCTACACTTTTGGCCGAGTCGATCACATGTTTAAGAAGCCTAATAACTGCCGGATGATAGGGATTATATAAATGCGCGATGTTTTCGTTCATCCTGTCCACTGCTAATACATATTGAACAAGATCATTGGTTCCAATGCTCATAAAATTCACTTCACTTGCTAGGACATCCGCGATAAGAGCTGCAGCGGGCACTTCAATCGTTAATCCAACTTCGATGTTTGCATTATACGGCAAGCCTTGTGCATACAATTCCGCCTTAGCTTTCTCGAGCAGAGCTTTAGCCTGACGCACCTCATCTAGTGAAGTGACCATAGGATACATAATTTTCACGTTGCCGTAATGGCTGGCCCTTAGAATCGCTCTAAGCTGCGTCATAAACAGATCTTTACGGTCCAGCGAGATACGAATCGCCCGATACCCAAGAAATGGATTATCTTCTTTTGCAAGCGGCAAATAATCAAGCTTCTTATCTCCGCCAATATCGAGCGTTCGGATGACGATGGGGCGACCTTTAAGCTGCCTCGCTGCATGACGATATACTTCATATTGCTCGTCTTCGCTCGGAAGTGAATCACGGTCCATGTACAGATATTCCGTCCGAAATAGACCTACCCCAGAAGCCCCGTTGCGTAAAACTTGATCGATTTCCAGCACGGAATTGATATTGGCATGTAAATTCACATAGCTCTTATCCAACGTTACTGGAGCAACGTCAGCTATCTCTTGCAAGCTTTCTTTGAACTCGAGCCAATTCTTTTTGCGTGCTTGATACCGCTCAATCGTTATTTTATCAGGATTAATGTATAAGGTACCCTCTTGTCCATCGATAATGAGGAAGTCGCCATTTTGAATAGGCCGCAGAAGCTTCCCTTCCAAACTGAGCACATAAGGTACGGACATTGCTCTTGCCATAATGGAAACGTGCGAATGTGTGCCACCGAGAATCGTTAGCAGTCCAAGCACATTAGCCGGATCCAAGTGAGCCAATTGCGATGGCGTTAGCTCTTTGGCGACTAATATATATGGATGATCGATCGGTGGTACTGTTGAGCTTGTATCGCCGAGCAAGTGTTTCAGAAGCCGGTTTCCGACATCTTTAATATCAAGTGCTCGTTCCTTCATATATTCGTCGTCAATGAGATTGAACATATCGACAAATTTATCGATAACTTCTTTTACAGCGACTTCCGCCGCTTTGTACTGCAGTTCAATAATCCCCTGAATCTCGTTCATAAAAATGGGATCTTCCAAAATCGCCAAATGCGCATCAAAAATATAAGCTTGATCCTGTCCTACTACATCCTTAATCTCTTGCTTAATGATCTCTAGCTCATCTTTGGAAGATCGAATACCATCATACAAACGTTCAAATTCATAAGACAAATCGGTGACATCAATCATTTTCTCAGGAAAATCCCACTCCCAAGTAGGTATGACAAAAGCCTGACCCATTGCGATCCCTGAAGACGCTCCTATTCCTCTGATCATCCATTCGTCCCCCCCGATTGTTTAGTAGGCTTTAGGACAACAGACATCACAGAACCTTGGCCTTTTTTGACAGCTTTAAATGGAGCAAAGCTCCAAGATTTAACAAGATCGGGATTCGTAATAATCATCGGTGTCGCCATCGATGAAGCGAATTTTTTAACTTTATTATAGTTAAACTTAACTAGCAGTTGCCCCGGTTCCACGTGATCGCCTTCTTTAACTACTGCATTAAAGCATTTACCCGGCAAACTAGACGTATCGATGCCAATGTGCAGCAGGACCTCCAAGCCTTCCTCGGTCAGGATGCCAAGGGCATGCATCGTCGGATAAATGTGCATAATGGTCCCGGCAACAGGAGAAACCAGTTCTCCTTTCTCGGGAATAAAAGCAACGCCGTTTCCTACCAAACGCGAAGCAAAGATACGATCAGGCACTTCTTCAATCGGAATCATGCGTCCTTGCATTGGCGAAGTAAATAACACCACATGAATATCTTTGCGCAATACTTTCATAATCTCTTCACGAATTAGCTCTGAGAATGTTCCGAACACGACCTGAACATTGCCTCCTCCAAGACGGATGACGCCTGCTGCTCCTAAGTGTCGTAATGCCGTGATGTCCATCAAACGATCATTGGCAAGTGTAAGACGCAATCTGGTAATGCAGGCTTCAATCTTCTTAATATTGTCTTTCCCACCGAGTGCTTGCAAAATGAGTGGAGATCGATATGGAATATCGCCTGCCCACTCTTCAAGTGAAGAACCTTCTTCTCTACCGGGCGTAGGAATCTGGAACCGCCGAATAGCCCAGCGGAACAAGAAATAGTAGAGAAGCCCATAAACGATACCGATCGGTATGAGCAATAAACCGTTATGCGATAGGTGCAAATTAATGACGTAGTCGATGGCCCCGGCCGAATAAGAAAAACCGTGTTGAATGTTCAATTCATAAGCCAACCACATGGCTGCTCCAGACAAAATCGCATGAATAACAAATAAATACGGAGCTACGAAGAGAAAGGCAAATTCAATAGGCTCCGTGACGCCGGTTAAAAAAGAAGCTAGCGCTGCCGTCAAGAACGTCGCTTTAATCTTCGGTTTCAAATCTTCCCGCGCTTCTCCAATAATCGCAAAAGCGATTGCTGGGAGGGCAAACATCATAATGGGATACAATCCCGCCATGTACATACCTGCCGTCGGATCCCCGGCAAAATACCTAGGTAAATCCCCATAAGCCATATGTCCCGTTGGCGTACGATAAGCACCTACTTGAAACCAGAAAAAGTTATTCAAAATATGATGCAGACCCGACGGTACAAGAAGACGGTGCGCGATCCCATAAATAAAGGCACCCATACCGCCTAATCCAAGCAGCCAATTGGAAAGCTTGCCCATCCCCATTTCTAAGTAGGGGCCAATAGTGATCATAATATAAGACACTACAAGCGTGGACAGCCCCATAATAAGCGGAACTATGCGGGGACCACCGAAAAATTGTATGTATTCCGGGAGCTTGATTTCTTTACAGCGATGATAAATAATAGCAGCAAGTAATCCAATTAATATCCCACCCGGTACACCCAGTTGAAATTGAGTCCCCAGTTCATGTTCAATTAGTCTTGTGAACATAAAATAGCCCAGCATGGCTGATAAACCAGCAATCCCAGCACTTTCCGTAAGGCCTAGCGCCACACCAACAGCGAAAATAATTGGTATATAATCGAAGACCGTATTCCCAGCCAACAGCAGCATATCCCCTAAGCTAGATGCGTGAATGACATCCCAAGGTAGATCCCCTAGACGAAGCAACACAGCAGCGATAGGAAGCGCAATGGTAGGCAGCATTAATGAGCGGCCAAGCTGTTGTAAGTTCCCCATCCAGTTCAAACGTATGCTACCTCCTAAGATTTTGCTTTAGCAAAACAGACATCGTAAGCACAAGCTCAGCGTTTTCGAAGAAAACTACCTCATAAGCATAAGCCCTCTCTTATCAAATCGTAAAGCTTGTTAGCCTGTTTGTCAAAACAAAATAAGCAGGTCGGCGTTCGACCTGCTCGTAATTTCATTCAAAACGGTTCCCCTATTAAAACGAGGAATTATATCCGGATTGTTGCCCCATGCTTGGATTATTAAATCCGGAACTAAAAGATTGAAGCGATTGTTGTGGCATGTTTTGCTGCATGTTTTGCTGTGATCCATAGCCACTTTGGAAGGATTGCTGAGAAGGTGTCGAGGAATCACTACGCCAATTGGCATCATGCCCTGGTTGATTCCCACGATAGTTTGCCGTATGGAAAGCGTTTGGTGACACGTAAGTTTGTCCATATGGTTGTTGATTCGACTGTACAGAACTGCCGTACTGACTCGAAACAAATGGTTGTTGTTGTTGAGCGGATGAATAACCATATTGTTGGGATTGGTTTGATCCAAATTGGTTATTCATTGGGATATAAGAAGAATATCCGCTTTGGAAGCTAGATTGTTGCTGTTGTTGTTGAGATGGCATCGAAGAATCGCTACGTTTGTAAGCATCATGGCCTGGTTGATTTCCACGATAATTCGCAGTGTGAAAAGACTCTTGAGAAATTGCTTGAGATGCTGGAGTATTCATTTGATTAAATCCTTGGTTGGCTTGCCCAGCGTTAGATTGATTATAGAAAGATTGTACAGCCCCTATAGGTTGGTACTGTTTTTGGTAACCTTGGTATTGCGCATTATTCCCCTGAAAACCTTGTGAAAATTGATAACCTTGGGAAGCATTCCCAAAGCTGTTGGTATTGTTGTACATGTGTAAATCCTCCTCGGACTCTCATATTTTTGGACACCTTTTTTGGGGCCTTTTTTATTCTCTCCGCTTGTTGATTTTTTATTTATGGAAGCCATTGGGATGTCCGAAGGAAAATTGACTATGAATTATCAGCTATGCCATAATCCAATTGTATCCCATTCTCTTTGTAGGAGGAGTTACCGTAATGACATACGACGTTATTATTATTGGAGCAGGCCCAGCAGGATCTAGTGCAGCCCTGTTCACAGCGAAAGCAGGTAAAAAGACGCTTGTCATTGACAACAATCAAAGCGTCACTAAACGAGCTTGGGTCGAGAATCATTATGGTGTAGAAGCGATAGCGGGTCCTGATTTAGTGGAAATCGGGAAGAAACAAGCTGCTAAATTCGGGACTGAATTCGTACAAGGCAAGGCGGAGCAATTGGCAAAAACCGAAGAAGGTTTCCAAGTAACAACAGACAACGGAGTGTACGAAGGAAAACATGTTATTCTTGCAACAGGGCTGTCCGTTGAGCTTGCAGAAGCTGCAGGCATTCAAACGAGGCCCGGAACAGAACCACGTATCAAAACAGTCGTTGATGCAGATGCGCAAGGCAACACCAGCCTTAAGGGCGTATGGGCAGCAGGCACTTCGGCTGGCGTCAGTATGCATACAATTGTTACGGCCGGTGATGGCGCTAAAGTCGCAATTAATGTGATTAGTGAGTTAAATGGTGAACGGTACGTCGACCATGATATATTAAAAGCCTAATTCCAAACATACAGAAAACCGCTTCTCCCTTACCTATTTGGTAAAAGAAAAGCGGTTTTTGGGTTTTGTCCAAAGTGCGTTGATTTTTAATTATTTCGAGGATTTAGAATCGCATCTTCCACTTTAATACAGCGGTCCATAATGACTTCCAATCCAGCTTCGCTAGCAATACGTGCAGCTTCTTCATTCACAATATCGAGCTGGAGCCAGAAAACCTTCGCTTTAATTTTAACAGCTTCTTCAGCGACAGGAACCACTTGGTCAGCACGGCGAAACACATTAACGATATCCACAGGTTCTGGAATATCAGATAAAGAAGCGTAGCATTTCTCGCCTAGTATTTCTGTGGCATTCGGATTGACAGGAATAATTCGGTATCCCCTGCTTTGCATTGCCGCGGAAACCATATACGAAGTACGATCTGGTTTGTCAGACAAACCAACTACGGCAATATTACCCGCACTCGCTAGGATCTCCTTAATGTGCTCTCTTGACGGATTTTCAAAAGTCGCCATCAGTTTCCCTCCTATTTTTTCAGGTACGTGAGACCTTGTTTCCCCATTGCGGTCCAACTGTCGATAAACTGAGTTTTGTTTACCTGCAATTGCTTTTTTCCGCTTAATGGATCATTCAAGTATACATTATTCTCATCATATCCTACCAATAATACAGCATGTTCAGCATATGTGGTCTTGATTGGTCCCTTCGGGGTATCCCAAGTTACCCATTTGTAAGGTATGTTGAAATCGATCGTGGTCCAAATAATAACCGGAATATCATTCGCAATTTGCTGCTCATATAATTCGAAGGACTCACCCGTAATGTCAATGGCTTGAGGTATATACGATTTCAACAGTGGAAATAGTCCGGCATGATAGATGCCAAAACCTCTCTGCTTCCGAGTTACATCGCCTACGAAACCTGTGTTAGGATTTCCCCAATAAGCAATAGAACCGTCCGTATTCAAGGTCGCTGGTGTATCATCCTTAGGCATTTCCGCCGCAAGTTCCATTTTGCTTTTTGTAATACCACGATACTGCAGCAGCATCGTTAAACTTGTTATTTCGCAACCTGCTGGCAGTTCAGGCAGTTGTGCGAAGACAGGCGCATCAATCATTGCTGATTTTTTTATCTGGATAACTGGCGACGGAGAAGCAGCCTCATTTGCTTTTATGGATGCTGAAGGCTTGGGAGCAAGTATCGCAGGATTGGACGCAAATATAGCTGGTTCTTTACCAGTCACTTTGGCATACAGCAATACAGCAAATACACTGCTTGCAAACACAAGTCCAGCAACGAGGAAGAAACCGAACGTCACCTTTAAACCCTGCCAAATAATCGTCATGCTGACTCACCCATTCGTTGTTTTGGGAATCTATGTCTCACTCACAAGTTCAACCTGAGCACCAATGGAACGTAAATGATCAAAGTACTGCGGGTAGGATTTAGCCACATGATGGGCATCTCGAATGATCAAACCCTTTTCAGAACGAAGACCAACAACTGTTAAAGCCATAATCACTCTGTGATCAAAATGAGCATTAATTTCGACCCCACCTGTGACACCTTGCGGTTTACCATGCACGATAATTTCACTTTGGCGTTCTTCTACATCAGCACCGGCTTTACGCAGCTCGTTCAAATAATCGGTGATACGGTCACACTCTTTATAACGTAAATTTTCAACATTGTAGAAACGAGAAGTGCCTTCTGCAAATACAGCTGCTGCAACCATTGCAAGCACAGCATCTGTAAAGTGATCTCCATCAAACTCACCAGCAACCAGCTTTTGGTTGCCTTTCACATGCACAACACCATTGTCGTGAGTTAAATTGACACCCATTGCTCGCAGAACATCCACGCAAGCCTTCTCCCCCTGCTTGCTATTCTCTTCAAGTCGAAGAACACGTACATCTGAATTCGTCACTGCCGCAGCTGCTAGAATCGCAGCAGAGCCTGGGTAATCGCCTTGAATGACATATTCTTTGGCTTGGTAGGATTGTCTACCTGGAATGCGGTAATGCATAAGGTCTTCGCTGGCATGTACAATAATACCAGCCTGTTCTAGTACTTCCAGTGTTTGACCTACAATAATTTTGGATTTCAAATCATGCAGTACCTCAATCTCACTATCCTCTTCTAGCAGCGGTGTCATAAATAAGAGAGAGCTAAGGAACTGGGAACTAACATTACCGGATACTGTGAGCTTGCCGCCGCGCGGGTGTCCCCCTTTAATAGTTATCGGCAGACGTCCGTTCGAATGTTGCACTTTCACACCCATTTGTTGCAACGTATCAATAAGGTCATCATGCGGACGCTTGCCCAGAGATTCGGGATATGTGTTTACAAATGTTACATCCGGACAAAAAGCGGCTGTCGACATCAAAAAGCGAAGCACAGCGCCGGCATTCCCAACATTAAGTTCAGACACATGCTTGGGATGCTTACCAAAACCCGTAATAACGATTTTCTCATCATCTTCTTCAATAATAGCGCCTAAATCACGGACACAGCGTCTCATGGCATCACTATCTTCACTATGAGCCGGATAATAGATAGTGCTAGTCCCGTCTGCAAGTGCTCCAATTAGCAAATAGCGGGTTGTGTAATTTTTGGAGGAGAGAGCATTTATTTCCCCTTGTAGATGGGCAGTTGGTTTCACGATGGCTTTCATGTCGTTGATAACTCCTTCGTAAGTGTTTATATGTAATATCCGAGGAATGTCAGTAGAATTCCACCGGTATAACTGAGCAGTGTATATAGGATCCAAGCTTGCCACAGTCCCGCACGGAGCTGCTTAATGCTTTCGAGATTCAATGTGGAAAATGTGGTGAAAGCACCCATAAATCCCGTACCTATCAACAGTTTCCAATCGTCAAAAGCATGATACTTCATCAACAGGCCAAGCAAAAAACTACCTAAAAGATTTATTGTCAGTGTACCATACGGAATAGAACTTGGGAACCTGTTTGCGATGTATGTCCCTAGCTGAAATCGGCAAATTGCACCAAAGAATCCCCCAAAACCTACCAGGCAAATGGGCCATAACCATGTTATCATGAACGACGAACGCCCCTTCGAACAGACTCACCAATACGGACACCAAGCCATGTAGCACCGAGTCCTCCCCATAAACTTCCCAAAACATAAAGAGCAGCAAGGATCATATACCCATGGTTTAGCATGTTCATGGTTTCATAGCTGAACGTAGAAAACGTAGTAAAGGATCCAATAAAACCAGTTGTTATCGGTAGTCGAAGTCTAGTAGGTATGGGAAGCTTAGTGGCGAAAGTTAGAAATCCAAGAATCAGACAGCCAATTAGATTACAGCTGAAAGTTCCCCAAGGAAAAACGGAAGCCGTCGTAGGATTCCATAAGGCGGAGAGCCCAAATCGGGCAATCGCGCCTAATATCCCGGCTAAACCGATGTACAGCATGGTATCACAGCTCCTGTTATTAACCATAGGTTTGACATCTAGACTTTTTGTTTCTATCATTACTTGTAATGGGGGTTTCTTCCCCACATAACAAGCATGGAGGTCCGAAATGGATACGATTTTACCATCCGAAATCAAAAAACGACTGGACCTTGGCGAACAACTTGCGATTGTCGATGTTCGTGAAGATGATGAAGTAGCTGCCGGTATTATCCAAGGCGCTATACATATTCCGCTAGCTCAATTGCCAGATCGCCTCAGTGAAATCCCCCAAGTCGAAGAGCTTATTCTCGTTTGCCGCAGCGGAAACCGCAGCGGGCGCGCAATTAGCTTCTTGGAGGCACAAGGCTATAAAGGTCTTAAAAACATGACCGGCGGCATGCTGGAGTGGGAGGACTAAGCTTCTAGCTTGTCCCCTCCTCCTAAATCTCAGCTTGTTGAATAATAAGTGCCGTAATTTGGTCCGTTGTTAATTGCGTAGTATCAATAACGGAATGTGCGAAATCATAAGCAGACTTACGTTGTTCAAGCAGCAGGTGAACACGTTCATCTAAATTCCCCTGTAGCAGAGGACGACTCGTATCGCTGCTCACTCTTTGAATGATGATCTCTGGTGATGCTTTAAGCGCTACTACAAAGCCATTCTCCAGCATGCAAGCTCGGTTGCACTCGGCCAGCACTGCGCCACCGCCTGTAGCCACAACTTGTCCTTTACGAGCTAATATATGTTCCAGCGCCTTACTTTCCAAAGCGCGAAAATGCGATTCACCATGCAGGCGAAACAAGTCAGAAATGCTTGTCTGATGCGCTTCTTCCAGTGCAACGTCCGAATCTTGAAAGCTCCATCCCAGATGCTCTGCCAGCTTCTTTCCAACCGTTGATTTGCCTGTCCCCATAAAGCCTACAAGTATAATATTGCTTGCTGTCACGTTAATCCCCTTTTCTCATATGCTGTTCATACAAACTTTCCCAACATCATAACATAGCCAAATCGACATGAATACAATCCACCAAAAAATCATATAGTAGTGTGAATAAATTCCAGCACAAACAGTTAAGATTTTAAGAGAGACCATATGCCGACAAGGAGAGATGGAGCTTTGAACCCAACTGTTGCCTATCACAACCGCACAAAAGGCAAACTGGAGCAAATTTTGCACCCAAGCTATACGCTTTGCAAAGAGGATGTTGTGTGGATACTGGAGTTTATTAAGAAAAAAGTGGCTGAAGAAGACCCGCTTATGCAAGGTCTTACTCAACCACGATTATTAAGAAATTTTCGTTATTTTGCCGAAGTCTCCCTGATGCTCATTCACAGACGGAACGGCTTTGATCAAGAAGCCGATCACCTGAAAATGTGGCTGCGTGAAGCGGCATATGGTTTGCAGGAAGAGGCTTAAAAGCCTAATCCTCTTAGTTTTCCATCCAATTGAAGTGGAAGGAACCTTCTTTGTCCACACGTTGGAACGTGTGTGCACCAAAATAATCACGCTGCGCTTGCAGCAAGTTAGCTGGCAATCTTTCCGTACGGTAGCTGTCATAGTAAGCAAGCGCCGATGCGAAAGCAGGAACAGCAATACCGCGAGTAACCGCTTCTGCAATGACTTGTCTCCATGATTGTTGATAGTTATCAACGACACCATTGAAGTAAGAATCAAGCAGCAGGTTTTTGAGTCCAGAATCGCGGTCATAGGCTTCCATAATATTTTGCAGGAATCTAGCACGAATGATACAGCCGCCGCGGAAGATCTTGGCGATGTTGCCATATTTAAGATCCCAGTTATATTCCTCAGAAGCTGCTCTCATTTGAGCAAAGCCTTGAGCATAAGAACAAATTTTACTTGCGTAAAGCGCTTGGCGAACAGCCTCAATAAACGCTTTGCGATCGCCTGTAAAGGCTGGAGCATCAGGTCCTTTGAGCACTTTGCTTGCCGCTACGCGTTCTTCCTTCATCGCGGAGATGAAACGGGAGAATACGGATTCTGTAATAATGGAAAGCGGTACGCCAAGGTCCAAAGCACTTTGACTTGTCCATTTTCCTGTTCCTTTTTGACCAGCGGAATCTAGAATAACATCAACCATAGGCTTGCCGGTTTCTGCATCATATTTGGTGAAAATATCACGTGTAATTTCGATCAAGTAGCTGTCGAGCTCGCCATTGTTCCACTCTGTGAAGATCTCATGAAGCTCTTCTACGCTTACGTTAAGTACATCTTTTAACAACTGGTAAGCTTCGCAAATAAGCTGCATATCGCCATACTCGATGCCGTTATGCACCATTTTCACGTAGTGGCCAGCGCCATCTGGTCCGATATAGGTACAGCAAGCATCGTCGCCTACTTTGGCAGAAATCGCAGTAAGAATAGGCTCAACGAGATTATAAGCGTCTTCTTGTCCGCCTGGCATAATAGATGGGCCTTTAAGCGCGCCTTCTTCACCGCCGGAAACACCCGTACCAACGAAACGAATACCTTTTTCCGCCAGCTCTTTATTACGACGCTGCGTATCTGGGAAGAACGCATTGCCTCCATCGATCAGGATATCGCCTTTGTCCAAATAAGGAACAAGTTGGTTAATGGTATCGTCAGTAGGACCGCCTGCTTTAACCATAATCAAAATTTTGCGTGGAACTTCGAGCGATTGCACGAATTCTTCTATGCTGTATGTACCTACTAATTTTTTGCCTGGGGCTTCTTGCAGAAGCTCTTTTGTTTTTTCCGCAGAACGGTTAAAAACGGATACAGTGAATCCTCTGCTCTCGATGTTTAAAGCCAAGTTTTTACCCATAACCGCTAGACCGACTACACCAATTTGTTGTTTAGACATCTCTCTCATACACCCTTCCGATATATAAATATTTTAAATCGTCATCGCGCCAAAACCGCCATCCACTCTTAAAACAGAACCTGTTACAAAGCTAGAAGCTTGTTCAGAAGCAAGGAACACAGCAGCACCCTGAAGCTCAGACGCTTCACCGAATCGATTCATAGGTGTATGACGCATAATGGACTCGACACGTTCCGGTGACAGTATCTTACGATTCTGCTCCGCTGGGAAGAATCCAGGAATAATCGCGTTAACACGGACGCGGCTCGGAGCGAATTCACGGGCTAAATTCTGCGTGATGTTATTGACAGCTGCTTTCGAAGCGGAATAAGTGAATACACGGGAAAGCGGCGGATCTGACGAAACGGATGAAATATTAATAATACTTCCTCCCTCTCCTCGATCAACCATGTATTTCCCAAACACTTGGCAGGCTAACACGACGCTTTTCAAATTAACCTCCATAATAGAATCCCATTCTTCCATGGAAATGTCAAAGAAAGGCGTGGCACTATTTTTGCCAGGGCAGTTCATTAGAATATCCGCGCCGCCGGACCAAGCGATAACTTCTTTGAGAACAAGCTCCAAATCTTCCCGTCTCGTTGCATCCGCTTGAAAGGTATGTGCTTCCCCGCCAATGGCTTCAATACTCTCACGAACCTGATCACTTTTCTCTTGATTACGACCGACGATGGCCACTTTCGCTCCATGTCCAGCCAAAGCAAGAGCCATAGAACCTCCAAGTGTACTGTTACCGCCAATAATTACTGCTGTTTTCCCTGTAAGATTGAATAAATTCATCGTCATCTTCCCCTCCAGCATTTTGCTTGGCAAACCTTCATAAAAGAATAGCTAAGTTATGTTTGAGGGCTCCGAAGGTGCTGTTGTTGAAAAGCGGTAATCGCATCGAATTGATCTTTTAACTGATGATATACGCTTGAATAAATAGATGTCAATTGTTGATAGACGCGATAATCGTTTTCATTCACCTCGTGAGCCTTTCCTACCTGAATCCATTGATGAGCGTGGGAGAGGTCCTCGATTTCCCCCATTGCTAGCAGGCCTAGCAAAGCTGCGCCGATCCCTGAGCTTTCAATCGAATCTGGCACAGTGACAGATGTGCCGAGCATATTCGTCATCATTTGGCGCCAAAATTCAGATCGAGCAAATCCGCCGGACGCGCGAATCACAGTAGCAGGTCCCATAATCCGTTCCAAGGAAGCGCTAACTGCTTGGATCGAGAACATGACGCCTTCGAGCGCAGCACGAATCATATGCTTCTTCTGATGGCTGAGTGACAGCCCGAAGTAAACACCGCGTGCATTCGCATTCCAATAAGGCGCGCGTTCGCCGGATAGCAGTGGCAGGAACAGCAGGCCATCAGAGCCCGCAGCAACTTGTGACGCTAGCTCCGTCAAATAATCATAGGGATCGATTCCCTGGCGGCGGGCTTCTTCGGCTTCCGCCGTAGCGATCTGGTCTCTCACCCAACGGAAAACGATACCGCCGTTGTTGATCGGTCCGCCTACGACCCAGAAGTCTTCTGTTAGCGCGTAGCAGAACAGCTTGCCTTCGGGGTCGGTTTGCGGCTTGGTGACTACGCTGCGTACGGCACCGCTAGTGCCGATGGTGACAGCAACGACACCTGGCTCGAAAGCGCCTACGCCGAGATTCGCGAGGACGCCGTCGGACGCGCCGATAATGAACGGCGTGCTCTCGGACAAGCCCATTGCAGAGGCTAACTCGGCGCTTAGCCCTTCTACGCGGTGCGTTGTTGGCACCAGCTCAGAAAGCTGCTCCGGCGTTACACCGGCCTGGCCAAGCGCTTCTGCATCCCAATCGAGCTTCTCCAGATTGAATAGTCCTGTTGCACTGGCTAGTGAATGGTCAATGAGATAACGACCGAACAGCTTCGCGAAGACGTACTCCTTGATGCCAATGAACTTGTAAGTTTCCTTGACGAGCCCAGGCTCGTTATCACGAAACCACATCAGCTTAAGTAGCGGTGACATAGGATGAATCGGCGTTCCAGTACGCGAGTATATCTGCTGGCCTAGTCCGGTGCGCTTAAGCTCTTCCGCATATTGCGCACTGCGGTTATCCGCCCATGTGATACATGCGGTCAGTGGCTTCGTCTGCTCATCTACAGCAATGAGGCTGTGCATGGCTGAGCTGAAGGAGACACAGAGCACTTGCTCAGGTGTGATAGTAAGCTTGCGAACAACAGCGCCAATTCCTTGCACAACGGCGCCATAGATTTGTTCCGGATCTTGTTCGGCCCGATCAGCCGCCGGTGTGAAGAGCGGATATTCAATCGAGTGCGAAGCTAGCACTCGACCATCCCGATCAATTACAAGCGTCTTGGTGCTCGTTGTCCCGATATCCGCGGCGACAATGTAAGGCTTATCTCTGACTGCGTCAACTGTCATTTGCTAATATTCCCCTCTGCATCAAATGAAAGTTCATAGGGTTCTGATAAAATTTCAATATCCGGATGCTGACGAGCTGCATCTAACAAATTCACGGAAATTTCAATTTCGCCCAGATGAAGTGTATCTTGAATCCGAACTAGTTTACAGGTCGTGTAATCTAGAATGTTACAGGTTTTAACGGCTGCCTTAATCGCGTAGAAATCATTCTCCAGCGTTGTTGCGATCTTGGTAGGCGCACAAACGGTTGAAGTTAGCCCATTTGCGTAAGTGAATTCTAAATTTGTTTTATCCACTAGTCTTTGTGTGGTGAAATCAGCCGTTCCTACACCGTTGGCATTCCCCTTTGTTTCTGGCGTCAAGTCCAGAACAACCATTTTGGCAACATCTGGGCCGCCATGCGCGTAAGGAGTTGGGTAGCGGCCCGTAACATTGGGATCCATGCCATCGCCGCTAATATTTTTACCAATATAATCAATGACAAGGACATCGATTTCGTCGAATAAAATTTTCGGCAGACGCGATTTAGCTTCAATGAGCAATTGTTCCTCACGCACTTCAATCTCAGCTGCAGGCAGTACTTCCACTTGGCAAGTCTCGTCATAAGCATTTTCTACAAGCGCCACGCCGAACACGATAGGCAGCTTCTCGATCATCAAATTGGCCATGGCCGGCACATTCTCCGCCATATACTTGAAGCCGAGCTGGTGACACGCTTCAGCGCCTTTTTGTTTGCCGAGCCCGATAGCGATCATCTTCATGATCCCGCTCTCTATGCGTCCGCGAAACGCCGTATGCGGCTTCACACGGTTAATAACGACGATAGCATCTGCCTCTGAAGCAACGCGATCTACATAAACGGGCAAACCATTAGGCAGTTGATCGATCTTCACGACTTCCATCGAAGAACGAATCGGCGCTCCCATCGAGGCTTCCGTAATGCCAAAATGCAGCAATACCTCCGTCTGTCCTTCGGCTGTAGCACCGCCATGACTTCCCATACAAGGCACGATGAACGGGAATGCACCTCTATCTTTAATGGCATCAATGGTCGTTTTGGTGAAGCCTGCAATATTAGCAATCCCCCTGCTTCCCACAGCAACAGCAACCTGTTGACCGGGATGTATGCTTTCCATAACCCCACTGCTGGCAAGCTTATTCACTAATTCCAATTCTGGATTTTCCAAAATGGTACGATCAAACTTCTGCCGAATCTTAACCATTTGTGGAATCGGAATATCATTTAATAACTCCCTCAGAATGCTCATCGCTAATCCCTCTCTCCTTTTGGTGTCAATAATCGTACGGATTCCCGCACGATCAACTCTGTTTTCAATAACAACTGCTCCGTTTCGTGCTGCTTATTTTCTATATTTCCAAGAAGCCGCAAAGCGCCTTCTCTGCTAATTTGCTCAATCGGTCTTCGAACGGTTGTCAGCGCTGGCGTCACGTAAGCTGCGAATACCGTATCGTCAAAACCTACCACGGAGATGTCCTTTGGCACGCTCATGCCGGCTTCCGACACCGCTTTCATCGCTCCAAGCGCCATTTCATCATTACAGCAAAATACGGCCGTCGGTCTGTCCTCCAGTGACAGAAACTGTTGCATCGCCTTGTGTCCGCTCTCCAGATCGTACAACCCCGGCATGCGATATGCGGATGGAACGGTAATCAGGTAATGCTTCATCGCTCGTTCGAAGCCGTCTTTCCGATTCTGTGCGGATTTAAACCCTTTGACACCCTCAATAAGAGCAATGCGTTTATGTCCCTGCTCAATCAAATAAGAAGCTGCTAGAAAAGCGCCTTGCTCCTCATCGGAGAGAACATTCAGCACGCCTGAAGTTTCAACAGGCCGATTCAGCACAACTTGCGGGATCCCTTTGCTGGCAATGTGGTCAATGATGGCTTGATCATCATCACTCTGACTGACAACAACAATGCCGTCAAAGCTTTTCCGAGTAATCGAATGAAAACTAGTGTAATCGTCAATCCCTTTAACAATCAATTGGTATCGATCCTGTATGACACTATTAACTCCACGGATAGCTTCATAGAAAAAGCCGGCGGAAGTTCCTTTACTTAATGTGGTAAAAAACAGCCCCATGTTATACGAACGATCGAGTACCAAGCTCTTCGCACTGTAATTAGGCGTGTAATCCATCTGTTCTGCGATGATTCGGATGCGCTCCTTCGTCTCCTCCTGAATGAGCGGACTGTTGTTCAGTGCTCTGGAAACCGTTGTATGAGACACACCTGCAAGCTTGGCAATATCTTTAATGGTAACGCTCATACCCTCACCTCATTCAAAGCATATCACATCTATGCACACGTTAACAATAGTCTTTTTAACAACAAAAAAGCTCCCCTTTCAGGGAGCTTTCTCATCTTGCATTATTTGAAAAAAGCCGGTAGATACGCTTTATTCTTCTCCAGCATTTCCTCCATAATCGTCTTGGCTACTGCCACTGACGGCACCAAAGGATGATGAACCAGTGCTTGGAGGACGAGATCTTTACTGCCAGTAACGGCTGCTTCAATGGTGAGGCGTTCATAGGTTTTGACTGCATGAATAAGACCTTTGACATGTTCAGGAACTTTGGTCAAGCCCATCGGAATAGGGCCACCCGCTGTAATGACGCAATTCACCTCAATACAAGCATCCTTCGGCAAAAAGTCGATGATGTTATCATTCATAACGTTCAGCGTTTGAATATCCCGCTTGTCATTGTAAATGGAGTCCATGAGATTGACAGCTGCCTCGGAATAATAAGCGCCACCACGTTTCTCCAGCTGCTTAGGCTTCTCCTGCAAGTCAGGATCTTGATAAAGCTTAAACAATTCATCCTCAACGCGTTTCACTACTTCAGCACGAGTACCGTTTTCCTTGAGCGATGCGAGTTGTTCTTCAAGCATGATATCCGTCATGTAAAAATATTTCAAATAATAGGAAGGCAGGGCTTGCAATGAACGTAAGAAATCCGCATCCCATTCGCTTGCCGGTACGTTTTTGCCGCTATATTCTTCTTTGCGATCCAGCAATTCTGCTAATTTATCCTCGCCTCTGATTTCAGCGCGTGTTACCCAGTGAAGATGGTTTAACCCAACGAACTCGGTGTATATCTGTTCAGGGGCAGCCTCATACTTGTTCATTAACCATTTGTGCAAGCCGATAGGCGCATTGCAAAGGCCAATGCTTTTCACGTTGGAGTACTTATGAATGGCCTCCGTCACCATACCTGCGGGATTCGTGAAATTCAGCAGCCACGCATTAGGGCTCAGCTCTTCGATATCCTTACAAATATCAAGCAGCACAGGAATCGTGCGAAGTGCTTTCATCATCCCGCCCGGGCCGGTCGTTTCTTGACCGATAACACCATATTTATTAGGAATATGCTCATCCCATTTGCGGGCTTCCAAAAGACCTACGCGCATTTGGGTACTTACGAAATCCGCATTTTCGATTGCCTTTCTGCGATCCAAGGTTAAATGAACCTCAATCGGCAAACCGGATTTCTCGATCATTCTTTTTGCCAAATTACCGACGATCTCCAACTTGTGCTTGCCCTCTTCCACATCCACAAACCAAAGCTCTTTTATGGGCAGCTGGGCATATCTTAAAATAAAACCTTCTACGATTTCCGGCGTATAAGACGAGCCTCCGCCAATGATGGCAATTTTCAATGCATCTCTCATAACACTCACATCCTAGTCTTATCTAATAATTGTATGGTTTGATAATCGGACACGGTCCGGAGTTTCTCGTACACTTCAATTGTAACGGGATTGCCTGCGGCTTCCATAGCCATCCAAACAGCGCCAATCACAGGTTCGACGTTCAACTTCACAATTGTGGCTTTGGGGGCAACTTCGCTTACTGCCTTTTCAATATAAGAATAAATAAAAGGCCCATCACCTCTGGCAATAACACTGCCCGCAAGGACAACTTGAAAAGTCTCTTGCTCCATATTTAAGCGTTTAATTACCGCTGCGGCTGACTTGCCTAGCTCTTCCCCTTGCACCTTGAGAATGCGGCAGGCGACCTCATCACCCTGCTCTGCGGCTTCGAACAACAGTTTGGTCGTATGGAGCGGTACCGATTTGTTGTTATCCAGAAAATCGTCAAACATCTCCTGCACCGAATTATAGCCAAGAAATTGGATCAGCAATTCAGTCAGCATCGTAGGTTGCTCCCTGCCATCCCATGACCGAATGACAGACCGAAAAGCCTCTACAGCGAGTGTGCCTCCACCGCCAAAATCTCCAAACTGATAGGTGTAGCCTCCACATTGGAAAAACTCACCCTGCCTGTTCTTTCCTGCACTGTTCGTTCCGCTACCGCAGATTAGAACAACGCCAAAAGGCTGGGAGGTACCAGCACGCAAGGCAATCATGGTATCACAATCAATCCCATAATTCGTGAATCCCAGTCCGCCAATTAGCGGGCGAAGGATCGTATAATCAATCGGTCGATCAGCACCAGCTAGGCCAAAAAAAGCATATTCAATATCGCTGTGTGCTAGACCTGCCTGTTGTAGAGCCATGGCTACGGAGTTTGTAATATTTCCGAGTGCTTGTTCTACACCAAGTTGATGATTGCCGTTGCCGCTGTGCCCTTTCCCGATGATATGTCCATGTTCATCTGTTACGAGCGTGTAGGTCTTACTCCCGCCTGCATCTACACCCAAATAATATTTCATTCTTTCAACTCCTGTATATATCCATCAGCTCTAGTTTCATTTTCTTGTGGTGGATTCTCGAATGATTAATTCCGGTTCCAATTGCACCGTTATATTGCGTTTGGCTGTACCATCAATCCACTTGAGCAAAATATCGACGCCATGCTGACCCATTTTGTCCGCCGGTTGACGTACGGTTGTTAATCTGGGGCGGAATTCCTCCGAGAATATCTGATCATCAAAGCCGACAATTGACATATCACGCGGTATTTTGTAGCCCTCATTTTTGAGCGCGTCCATCACACCAAAAGCTGTTAGGTCATCTGCAGCAAAAACCGCACTCGGAAGTTTTCCCGACTGCATCCAGCGACTTGCCGCTTGATAACCGGAGGTGATGCTGAAATCACCTTTTTCAATCCAAGAAGGATCCAATCCTGCCTCCTGCATCGCACTGACGAAACCGCGCCGCCGCTCGCTGCTGCTTAAATACGGTTCAAGCCCTGATATATGGGCAATCTCCTTATGGCCTAAGTCAATTAAATGCTTCGTGGCTTCGTAGCCGCCTTTATAATTATCAATGATGACAGAGGATATCGATGGATGAATATGCTGATTATCCAGCATGACGAAAGGGATTTTCTTCTTTTTCAATTCCATCACATAATCATCCTCATGAACCGGCGAGAGCATAATGACACCGTCCACACGGTCCTCTTGAAACATAGAATTATCGAAAGATGCAAACACGTCTGTAGATATCGAAAGCGCTAAGAAGTAACCTTTTTCAGCAAGCCGATCGTTAATCTCTTTGACTACTGCATCCAAGAAAGAATCGTTCAAAGTGGTAATGCCGAGTCCAATGATACCCGTCTTGCCACGAGCTAGGCTTCGTGCAGCAGCATTCGGATGGTAATCTAACTCTTTCATCGCTTGCAGCACTTTTTGGCGATTTTTTTCTCTTACAGTGCCAGCTTGATTAATGACACGTGAAACGGTAACGACTGACAAACCGCTTCTCTTGGCGACGTCAAAGATGCTTACTTTCATATCAAACAACTCCTGTAGCTCTATAATTGCAGTAATCAAGTCGATTTACAGCATGTTTCCAAAGTACCACAATTAGCGTTTCAAATATACAGGAGGAATGCAAATGCAGTACCCGCACGCAGCATTCCCCCTGCTTGAGATGACTAACTATTTATTCACACGTTCCAACAACTTGGTTAATTTATCTTGAATACCTGGTAAAGCCTCTTCGACTTTCTTGTCGCCATTTTCAACGCTAGCCAGCTCGTTAATGAACAGCTCATTAATTTGCGAGTAGTTTGAAATCATATGGTTGTAAGATTCGAAGCCATTTTTGTATGCACCCTCATACACTTGTTTAATTAGTTTAGGGTCGATGCCTTCGAAGTTCCCATAGTACTTCTCGGCCGCTTTTTGATTGACAGGCGGGTTGCCGCCGCTGAGCTCAATGGATTTCTCCTGCACATCTGTCGTAATTAAGTATTTGATCCATTCGTATGCTTCTTTCGGGTGCTTGGAATCCTTCAGGACGAACAACGGATCAACGTAAAGTACACTGCGAATCTTCTCGTTAGGACCTTGCGGCACTGCAGCGACACCGACTTTGAAATTAAATTCACTAGACGCTGCCAAGCTCCAAGACCCGACTACGGACATACCGATTTTGCCAGAAAGGAACGGATCGCCGAATTGTCCGGATACCGACTTGGAAAACGCTGGCGTCGGGGACACCTTTTTATCCCAAATCAACCCATAAATCTTCTTGTACGCCTCAATGACTTCAGGTTTGTTCAAATTGATTGCGGAAGGCTTTCCGCCGTTCTTCCAAGTATCGTCCGAGTAGACGTTGGCTCCAAAATATTGCGGTTTCTGATCACGTTCGCCCCAACCGAAATCCAAACCATATTGGGCCTTGTTCATATCCTTCGAATCCACAGTCAGTTTGGCTGCATACTCCACCATTTTGTCATACGTCCAGCTTTTATCGTTGTAATCCGTTGGCGGGTAGGCCAGTCCGGCTTTGTCAAATAAGTCTTTGTTATACAGCATGACAGTGACATAGCTATTTAGTGGAATGCCATAAGATTTACCGTTAACTTTGTAAATGTTCATCACGTCATCCGGAATGCTATAATCGGAAGCTTTGAATCCATCCGCCTGCATGATCGAGCTGAGGTCAGCGAGCATCCCTTTGTTGTAATACTCCATAAATCCGCCATAACCCCAGTGAGATGTGACATCAGGTGAATTATTGGCAGCAATCGAGGATTGAAGCTTGGAATCAAATTGCTCGTAAGGGGTTTTCGTCACTTTGACCTTAATGTTTGGATGTTTCTTCTCAAAGTCTGGAATCAATTTCTCCACAAACGTTCGATCCGGCGAGTCGATTGTGTAATGCGTGATCGTGACTGGCTCACTGCGCTTCCCATTACTATCTGCATCTGAACAAGCGGACAGCACCGATACACTTGCTAACGTTAGGCTTAATGCGTAGATGACTTTCCTTTTTCCCTGTTTCATCCTTCTTCCTCCCCATGTTAACCTTTTATCCTATGAAGATTTACTTAATACCCGTAAGCACAATACCTTCAACAAATCGTTTCTGAGCAAACGTAAATAGTGTGATAATCGGTAACACGGACAAAATGGAAGCAGCCATCAGTAAATTCCACGGTGCAATACGGAACTTGGAAGAAAGCATAGCAGCCATGCCGATAGGAAGTGTGAAATGCTCTTGCGAATCCAAGTAAAGGACAGGAGCTAGCAGATCATTCCATGACCAAATGAAGGTGAAAATAGATACCGTCGCTAATACCGGACCTGAGAGCGGCAATGTCAAGTTCCAGAACAAACGAAACTCACTGCACCCGTCAATTCTTCCTGCGTCGAACAATTCATTCGGTAATGAATAAAAGAACTGTCTCAGCAGAAATATCATATACGCAGAGCCAAAAAATGCAGGCAATATGAGCGGCAGCAAAGAATCATGCAGGCCCAATTGACGAAATAATAGAAATTGCGGAATCATAATGGCTGGATATGGCAGCATCATTGTGCTCAACAAGAGCATAAAGAATAGCGACTTCAAATGAGTGTTATACCGCGAAAAGCCAAATGCAACCAGACTGGATGATATCGCGGTTCCAATTACGGAAAGACCGGCAACGATGAAGCTATTCATATACTGCTGACCAAATTTCAGATCCTGATTCGTAAAAAGCGTCTTGAAATTACTGAAAGCAAACGTTTTCGGAATCCAAGTTGGAGGAAAAGTCAACATCTCTTTGGTTGTCTTGAGTGCTGTCGAGACCATGAACCATAAAGGAGAGAGCATAATAAATGTGATGGCAATCAAAATCAAAAATCCAATGATTTGCATGGGATCAAACATGACTTTCGTTTTATTCATTCATTCGTCCCTCCTTCATAGTGCACGAAACGTTTCGAACTTTTCATAATGAGGAAGGTGACGAACATAACGGCAATGAGCAGCAGCCACGACATCGCGGAGGCATAGCCATAGCGGAAGTTTTTGAAGGCGTTCACATAAATGTTATACACATAAAACCAGGTAGAATAGTTAGGTCCGCCTTGCGTCATCGTGTAGGCCTGCGTGAACACTTGGAAGGAATCGATCATGCCTATAATAAGTTGAAATAAGAAAACGGAAGAAATAATGGGAAATGTTACGTTCCAGAATGATCTCCAGCGTCCAGCACCATCAAGCCTTGCTGCTTCTAACAAACTGGTCGGAACACCTTGCAAACCTGCTAGGAAGATGAGCATCCCCGCTCCCATCCCCCAGAAAGACATGATAATTAAAGCCCACATCGCATACTTCTGATCAAGAAGCCAGTGAATCGGCTCAATGCCGAAGAAGGAGAGTCCATAGTTGAATAATCCAGCCTGCGGGTTAAATACCCAGAAAAACAACAATGACATGGAAACACCCGAAATCATGCTTGGAAAATACATGGCCGTCCGAAAAAAGCCGCGGAACGGAACTTTTTGATTAATGAGCAAAGCAAAAACCAAGGAAAGCAATAACGTTAGCGGGACACTAAAAAACGTATATTGCAGCGTGACTTTAAACGAGTTCCAGAACTGCTCGTCTTTGAAAAGTTCTGAATAATTGTTCAAGCCCACGTATACCGGAGCATGAATGATATCGTAGTCGGTGAAGCTGTAATAGAGCGATGCCCCAATCGGAAATAAAGCGAATACAATGAAGCCGATGATCCAGGGTGAAACGAACAGGTAGAAATACTTGCTTTCTCGACGACTACCTCTGCTTGTGCCCAGCGAAACCGCTCCTTTCATTGTTTTCTTTTCAAGTGAATTCTCATAAAGTTTAACCGCTTTAACTTTTGGCGTTTACTACCCCCTTAACTTTAGAAAGTGAATACATTTTAGGTTGGTTGAAAAAAAAGATCCCCCTTCAAAAGTTAAAGTGCTTTAACTTTCATAAGTCGATTATATGCGATGACGTTCGGGTTAACAAGCGTAATTTTACAATAAATTTAAAGAGAGACCCCCTATCTATTCACTAGATAAAGACTCTCCCTTTATTTGATTCCAATATTCATTTTCACATCTCCAATAAGAGCATTTCTTGTCTCAATTCGATCAGCTTGGTTTTGCTCTCCATGACAGCTTTGACATCGCCAGAAGCCATAGCATCATGCAGGGTAGCTAGTTCGTAATCAAGCTCCATACGCAAAATAGGAATCCGATCGTCGGTACGCTTGGATCGCAGCGCTTGCATGACTTCCTCTACGGTCACGGCAGGCTCCTTCTGATACAGCACTTTATGTTCGATACCGCTAATCTCGACCATTCGAATAATTTCACCGAACATAATATTCTCAATGAGAATTTGCCGATCCTTGAATCTTTTTACTACAGCATGACCACGTGTATCACCAATCAACTTCTCCATCATCTCGGCGAGCTTCTCATCTTTGAAGGAATAATTGCCTACGATTTTATACTTTTCACCGATTCGTTCGAATTTCAGCTTAATCAGCTTGCGTCCTGTACGAATGGAAATGATGAACTGCAGCTCGCTTTCGTTCCAATACAGAGAATAACCTTCCTGAATGAGTGCTTTAATGAAGTTCCGGATTAGCCGGCGATCAAATCGTAACTCTAGGTTGCAATACTCCACTTCATGACTCTTACTCACGGCAATCCCCTCCATAATTGGCGCATATAATTTTGTTTAAATATTCAGACAACTTATCTGCTTACTCTTATCTTATTATGAATTCTATGTTTTAGCAACTTGGATTATTGACATTTTTTTAAGGAAAAACGTACAAAAAAAGCTGATGCCTGTATCCTAACGGCTTCAGCCCTAAACTGGAAGAAAACAGCCTCTGCCTATGCAATAACTAATATAGGGATCTTTGAGCGTAGCTCAAAGTCTCTCCGCTGTGTTAATGCCATCCCCAGAAAAATCCATCGCGCTCCCAAGCAGCTTTACCGCCATGAAGTTTTTTGAAAATTTTCTTCACATCTTTGGAAATCGCTTGATTCCCATTTTCATTCACATAGATGAAGGATTCCCCAAAATGTTGAATTATATAGTCCACCGCTTCTTTCTGATATAAAATACCCGCGGATTTCAACTGCTCCATCATCCATTCCGCAACTTCATTCGCCGTAACGGCCATTTGCATTCTCTCCCTTTATTCCTATGATTCTTGAGCCTGTGTACAGGCGAGTGACGCTATTGTACCATTGTAACATAATCTTTTCGAATCCTCGTCCGAATAGGTAAAGGAGAATCTCTTGTACTTTCTTTATCAATTACACGTAAAATAAAAAGGACTATCTGCAGAAGCGAGGCCACTGAAAAACTTGCGTCCTCCTAAATCAAGTTAATGCTCTACAGAAAAAGACGGCGTTACTCCCACATTCCGGGAGTAAACGCCGTCTTTTTCCCTCTGTAAAGCCCTGTTGGGTCATGGTTTTTAGTCGTTCAGTTTCAGAATTCTTTTTAGATTCACTGCGAATATCGCCATTGCCCCTTGCAGTTCCATACCTAATAGACCCGCGGAAGTGGCTACATCATACCCGTGCCTGTGCTTAAGTTCGCTATTCTTCGCCTCGATCTTGTAGCGTTCTTTGGACTTCTCCTTGAAGTACTCACTTTCCTGAAATG
>NZ_AUGY01000033.1 GCF_000422905.1 Paenibacillus alginolyticus DSM 5050 = NBRC 15375 | reverse complement strand
TTATCCGGTCTTAGCTATCGTTTCCGATAGTTATCCCGATCTTATAGGCAGGTTACCTACGTGTTACTCACCCGTCCGCCGCTAGCTTATCCCGAAGGATAAACCCGCTCGACTTGCATGTATTAGGCACGCCGCCAGCGTTCGTCCTGAGCCAGGATCAAACTCTCCATAATAGTAAAACTATTTGAAAGCTTAATTGCTCATTTGCGTTGCTAGCGAGATTTTACAATCTCTTTTTGAACGATTTCTCGTTCGTGCTTACTCACTCGTTGTTCAGTTTTCAAAGATCAATTTCTTTCGTTCACTGCCGTGTTACCGAAGCAGCGAAAAGTAATATACCATACTGATTTTTATTTTGCAACTAGTTTTTTTCAAGTTACTTTCACCAGCCTGTCTTGCGGCCGGAGTGATAATATACCATGGTTATTAAACGTATTGCAATGTTTTATTTTTCCAATTACAAAAAAGTTTATAAGGTTGATACTTACCTACTTTAATAACATCCCCTTACTTATTCAAAGATGAGCGACCGCGTTTAACGAGGAGAGACTTTGGTCTACGACCAAAGATCCCTATAGCGGAGAGACTTTGCTCTACGACCAAAGATCCCTATATGAGGTTTTATCGCCAATAAGAAATTCGGTTTTTGGGAACCGAAAACTTATATTTTCTTATGTGGTAACAAAAAAACACCTGCCGCTTGAGCACGTGTTCTTTATACTCCTTTTTTGAAAGCAATCGTCAAACCGATTAATGTTTAGTAATCCGAAAACAAAGGCATTATAATTTTGTTCAACTAGCAGCTTATTCTGCTGCTCTAGTTTCCATAATCCTTTCATGAACCACATAACTGTTGACGATAGCCGCTGCAAAAGTTGCACGATTGTTCCGAAAGTAATGAAATAAAATGCGAGCTTCTGGACATTCCTCATCATATTGCGAAAAGTTAAAGAAGTCGTCATCCACCCATCCCTCACTACGGAGGCTTTCAATCGATTCTGCAATTATACTAGGGATGACCGGCTTGGTTATCGTTGTCATATTCCCACTCCTCGGAGTATATTCAGATATCGTTTATTACCCGTTTTGGCCCACATCAGGAAACAATAGCGATTATTTATAATAACGGGATTATTCGATGGCAGGATCGGCTTCTTTTGATTGGCTTTCTTCAGCATGTTAAGATCACCTCCTTGCTTACTTTCTTATATACTTCAATTTTATTTTCTATTTGTTACTCATTCTAACCAATCTATTTATCTATTAAACCTGAGAAAACTATTAAATTTGATCTGACCCAAAAATAGAAGCAAATAAAAAAGGAGCAGCATTAACTGCACCTTCACACTGTACTTTCAATACTCCATCGTTATGATCGGAGTGCCTACGGTTAGTCGAAACTTGCCTGTCGTAGATTCTTGATGCATAGCAACCTGCAGATTCACCGTTTGGCTACCGCTCTTAACAGAAGAATGGAACTCCTTAGACGCCAACGACGCACTTACCGTTTTCTGGTCCTTATAGCTTTCTACGATTTTGCCTTTAAAAGCTAGAGCAATAGCATTTACCAGCTCAGTGGAACTCTTTTGACCAGACTGTTCTTGTTCATTAACATAACCTTGCACCATAACATTCCATTGGCCATTGATACCCAGCCTCTTTAATTGTTCGCCTGCTTGCTCTTGCCAATTAACCAACTCCGACTGTTCGGCTTCATCAGAAGCGTCTAATCGCAAGACGACATAACAGGCAGCTTGTCCCAGCGGACTTGCAACGGTTACGGTGACGACCGCTCCGGGTGCAACCTCGGATTTCGCTGTATAGATCGGATGTGAATTAGATTCACTCAACACTTCTGCCTGAGGAGTTCCAAAAGCTTGAGATAGTTTCTTCCCAACTTGCAGCAAATTTTGATTAATACCACTGCACGTACTGTAATAGCCTGTATATTTGAAGGTTATTTGATTCTCACTCGTCATGTACGGTTTCACTGTGTTCAATAACTGAAGTGCTTCTTGCTCACCTTGCGCATCGGCATGGCGAACCCAGCCAAAAATTATACTTATAATGGAGATACAAATGATCGATAATATCCAAGATTTCTGCATATAAAAAGGCACCTCGTTACTAGAATCTTAAACTCTAGTAAAAGGATGCCCCAATCTAGCAAATGTTATACAGAGGAGGTTTTCTCAAGTTCTTTTTCCCGGCGAACGATTTCTTCCATGGAAGTGTTAAGTGCGGCCTGTGGCCCAGGGAAGTGATTTTTATAATAAGCCAAATCCATAATGATCAGAAGTATCAGCATCCCAGCTACGGCATAGCCGGCCATTTGATTGGGAGGAATCACCATGACGATACAGATGAAGATGATCCACAAAAGCGCGACGACTGAGATGAACGTGCTGTATTTTCCGAGATTCCACGGTCCGAGATGCTTATCTTGAAATCTGCCTTCTGCTTTCGCTCTCAGCTTGAGATAGATCGGAATGCCGTAAGCCACATATAGGCCCACAACGCTAACCGCTGTTAGGAACGCAATCGTCGTATAAGTCGCATCGGGATTAACCATTTTGATGATATAGTCGATGAAAGCGAGTAGGAAAGATAGAATTATGGCCAGCCAAATGGCTTTAGCAGGTGTACGGTATTTCTTTGAAATCTGGGCCCATTGATGGCTCATCGGCATCCCTTTGTCTCGAGAAAAGGCATACATCATACGTGAAAAGGAAGTGATGGAAGCTAGACCGCAGAACCACATCGCGGCGGTGACCAGCCATAGGATAACAGAACCGAATGTACCGCCAAGCGCTTGGCTGATGACATAGATGAAGGCATTGCTTGAACCCGCAGCAGCACCGGCATCCTTGATGGACAAGGTAACAAAAGCAAGCATCACGAATCCAATGACAAACGAGTAGGCAACGGATGTGAAAATACCCCAAGGCGCCCGAACACGAGGGTTAATGGTCTCTTCGATGGTATGAGCGGAGGCGTCGTACCCCGTAAATGTCCACTGCGCTTGCAAAAGTCCGATCAGAAAAGCAAACATATACGGTTTATCTGAGAATGTTTCGCCCACTTTAAACAAATAATCGACAGGATTCAAGTTTCCTTTGGTGAAAAAGGCAAGAGACAAAACAAGCACCGCCACCACAGCGATATGGTACCATGCGGAGAAGTCGTTAAGTCTTGAAACGATACGAATCCCAATATGATTCAGAATGCCATGCGTAAGTAAAATGATCGTGAAACAAATCAACACGGTTGTATTGTTAGATTCATAACCGAACACACTCGCGATGAGCGGATCAGCGAATAGGGCTACCGAATAATCGATACCAGCCACAATCCCGATTTGGCCGATTAGATTGATCCATGCGGTGTACCAGCCCCAGCGTTTGTTTTTCAAAATAGCCGCCCAGTGGTACAAGGCACCAGCCGTCGGAATCGCGGAAGCGAGCTCAGCCATGACTGCCGCTACGAACATAACAAAAAGGGCGACAATCGGCCAGCCAAAGCCCATCATACCCGCACCGCCATAAGTTAATCCGTGACCGTATAGCGATACAGCGCCAGTAAGAATGGAAATGATGGAGAATGAAATCGCAAAATTGGAAAATCCACCCATACTACGCAGCAGTTCTTGGGCATAACCGAACTTGTTTAAATCCCTTTTGTCTTTTTCATGATGATTGGAAGGTATGCTCATCTCTTATCCTCCTCATCAAATAAATACGATTTGTACAAACAAGTCACAAGTCTCATTTCCCTAGGAAACTTTCATGCTTGCTTTCATCGAATTCGCGAATGCTTTTGTTGGCGATTCTGACAATCCATAAAGCAAACAAACACGTTACCGCAATAATTACGATTCCAATCGTCAGTTCCATTCGGCCTCCACCTCCTTCTCCGGACCATCTTTATAGAAAAGCTTCTTAACGAAGCACATTCTTAAGGGGAACACTGACGGTTAGATGTTAGATTTCCAAGTTGACACCGCTCGTCTTTTGCTCGAGCATTTTATTCACGATTGTGCCGATATGCGCACCGCCTTCCAGAGGAGGGGTACCTCCGCGATGAATGTTGGAAATCACCGTGCGGTCGCTCTCTACCGTACCTTTACGCGGTTTGTAGCAGATGTAAGCACTTAGCGATTTTGACGAAACGAGTCCAGGTCTTTCCCCGATCAAAAGCACAAGCACCTCCGGCTGCACAATTTCGCCAATGTGATCCATGACAGCGACCCTCCCGCCACGGACGAAAAATGGAGTACCTGTGGATAACCCGTAAGCACTCAGCGAATCCAGTAATGAAGGATAGACATCGCCTAAATTGGCATCTACCGCGTTGGCGCTCAGCCCATCCGAAACGACAATTTGCACCTGCGGCTTCATCTTGCACTTTTTCTGGATGGCGGCAATTCCTTCTTCGGTAACAATACGTCCCATATCCGGGCGTTTTAAATAGTTTTCCGTATTCTCGTAACGAGTCTCCACCGTAAACAAACCGAATTCGTCCAAAAGCGCCTGACTCGCTTCTCCATAAATGGAATCTACAGCAGCGGCATGGTCCCGGCGAAATTTCAGCACCTCTTTGGTAAGCGCCCTCGTTCCCGTGCGCCATACGCCGATACGTGCAGGGGTGCTGGCAAGCAGCTCATTCATGCCTTCCTCCCATTTGGGAGTTGGTATTTTGGAGGTGAAGGTGTCCAATTCGGGCGCCGGGGCTGAGTCCAGTTCAGACACCAGTGACACCTTTTCTACTTGGGTAGATCGTTGCGCTTCCTCATTATCTAGAACAGAGTTCATAGAGCGAATGGCCGCCGGATTATAAGCAGCTTTTGATGCGGACAGCTTTTTCTCGAGCTCTGCCATCACCATATCGACAAGCTGATCCATGGGGACAGCTTTGTTCATGTTTGTTCCTCCTTAGAGTTTTGCAAGAGCAAAACTGGCTTCATAAGAATCAACAATGTTACATAAAAATAGTCGGATCTCCCGCCAGCGGTGTTAATCGGCCATTTTCCATGATCCCCAT
This sequence comes from Paenibacillus alginolyticus DSM 5050 = NBRC 15375, assembly GCF_000422905.1. Taxonomy (GTDB): domain Bacteria; phylum Bacillota; class Bacilli; order Paenibacillales; family NBRC-103111; genus Paenibacillus_E; species Paenibacillus_E alginolyticus. The sequence goes on along the minus strand of NZ_AUGY01000033.1, from coordinate 76,143 downwards.
TTTCACCAGCCATTGTTCAAAAGCCGGGGCCGGGCGCAGCCTCATCAATTCCCTCAAAGTGGCAATATCGTGATAACTGGTAGATTGGTAATTGAGCATGCAATCATCCGCCATGGCCACACCAATCAGGTAATTGACACCTGCAGCGGAAAGCAGCACCGCCAAATTGTCCATATCGTTCTGATCTGCCTTCATATGGTTGGTGTAGCAAACATCTACCCCCATCGGCAGCTGCTGAAGCTTGCCCATGAAATGGTCTTCCAAACCAGCCCGAATGACCTGCTTGCTGTCGTACAAATACTCAGGTCCGATGAAGCCCACAACCGTGTTGACAATAAACGGCTTATATTTTCGAGCAAGGCCATAACAACGGGATTCGAGCGTGACCTGATCGATGCCGTGATGCGCTTCGGCTGACAATTCGGAGCCTTGGCCCGTTTCAAAATACCACAGATTCGGCCCCGTCCCTGTGCCTTCCCTGGCAATAAGCTCATCGGCTTCATCCAGCAGCGCAATATCGATGCCGAACGCTTTATTGCCAGCTTCCGTGCCGGCCAAGCTTTGAAACACCATGTCGGCAGGAGCGCCTTGACGAATAGCGCGCATTTGGGTTTTGATATGTGCCAAGACACAATTCTGCGTCGGGATCTGCCACTTTTCCATCACTTCTTTGGTAACCAGCAAAATATTTTTGACGCTATCCGCTGAATCAATTACCGGATTGATACCGATAACTGCATCCCCGATCCCATAGCTTAATGCTTCAAATAAAGCAGCCTTGATCCCCTGAATATTGTCCGTAGGATGATTGGGTTGGGCCCGACCAGACAGCACTCCCTTTTGGCCAATCGTAATGTTGCAATGCGTTGTAACTTCCATTTTCGATGCAGCTTGCACAAGATCAAGGTTGCTCATTAATTTGGCGGCAGCGGCCACCATCTCACTCGTTAAGCCGCGAGAAAGTCTACGAATTTCATCATTTCCCGTTTCTTGCCGCAGCAAGTACTCACGCAGCTCAGCTACCGTCCAATTGCGAACCTCGGTGTATATCTTTTCATTCATTCCGTCCTCAATGATCCGCGACACCTCATCGATTTCCGGCGGCAGCAGTGGATGATTGCGGATATCGGCCAGCGTCAAATCGGACAGGACCAGCTTGGCAGCAATGCGCTCCTTCGCATCCTGTGCGGAGATGCCGGCCAACTGATCGCCTGATTTCTCCTCGTTTGCCTTCGCCATGACTTCCTTTAAATCTTTGAATTGAAAGGTTGTACCCAGCAACGTCGTTTTCAGGTTCACTGACTTATCCCCTCCGCTCTGTTGTGAAAGGCTAACGTCTTCACCACCACCGGAATCATGATCCCAGATATCGGCTCGCCCAAATCGATATAATCCCCATGCTCCACACGGATTTGATCGATGCAAATGACTTTCGGACGGCGTCCACAGCGTCTAGCTAGAGATTGTCCGAGCGCCTTCGCGATATCCGTTTCACAGATGATCACCATAGCTTCGCTAGCAGGAAAATGTTGAATAAAGCTCAAATGCAGTCGATCCGCTAAGTGCTGAAGCGATGAATAAGTAAGGTTATTCATTCCTGTTAAAGCAAGCCCGAACGGAGGTGACTGATCCCGATCAAAGAGGCTTGCACCGCTTTTCATCAACGCATCTAGCGCATCCACTAGCAGCCCATTTTGTTCCAGTATCTGCGGAGATATATCAAGCCCCAGTACGGGCAGATTACGTATCGGTAACAGCGATGCATCCAAATGCACCGTAGCGCCGCTGATTTCGGTACTCTGCATCCCTGCACCTATGACGGTCGCTCTGACCGTTTGATCAGCACGGATGAGTCGAATCGGATATTGGACCGATAGTTCCTTCCATGTGTGTGCCAGCAGAGGGCCAATATCTTGATGCACCGCCACATCCGCCAAGTTTTCCGGCAGCTTCGCCTCCATCAACAGGCCGATCCCTCCGGATACCATCCATTCTCCAATGGGAGGCATTGACGCAAGCGGCTCGCCGTTCAGCAAGGAGCGAAGCGATTCATCATGCTCAGGATTGATCTGCCCGGCTAAATAATCCATCATGCAGTGGCACATTCCCATGCAGATCTCCTTTATGAACCTAAAGCTGATTGTGTCACCTGCTTTAACGTTGTATCCGTTCGTCTTCAGCCACGGACGAATCGATGGCGATACGTCTACAACCACACCGTTCGAGTCTAATTGAATAAGCCTGCCGCCAACATGAAAGGTGACCGTTCCAACCAGCTTGCCTCTTTGAAAAATAGCTGCATTGGCTGTACCCCCGCCGATATCGATATTGGCGACTGCACCTCGAATCTGCATGGAACGGCGCTCCGCTCCAGCGCCTTTGCCAGCAAGCAGCCCTTCTAAATCAGCGCCTGCTGTTGCTACAACGAAATCGCCCGAGCGTTCGGCGAGCAGATGCAGAATTTGTCTCGCGTTTGTTTTATTCGCTGTTTCGCCGGTAATGATCACGGCGCCGGATTTCAAATCCGCCGGACGGATTCCTGCCTGCTCGTACTCTTTGGTCACGATTTCCCATATGCGCTCCGCATTAATTTCATCGCCGCCCTTCAGCGGAGTGCTGTAAATCGGACTCGTGTACAGTAATTCCCGCTCCGCGATCTCAAATCGAGGCAGGCTGAGAGCACCCGACGATCGCACTAATTTCAAACGACTTATAACCATCTTGGTCGTGCTCGTTCCGATATCCAGGCCGACACTTGTAATCCACTGGTTATTCATCTCCCCGTTCACCTATCCTGCACCGCACCGGATAAAGGCCCCACACCATCAACGATAATGCTTGCCGCCAGCTTCGAAAGAGAAATACGCGTCGTCATGCTCGCAGCTCGCATTTTCTGATAGGCCTCTTCCTCGTTTAAGGCGTATGCCATCATCACGATGCCTTTCGCTTTTTCGATCACTTTGCGCTCTTCAATGGATTGCTTTAACTGTTTGATGTCTTGTTTTAGTGAATCCATTTTTTCTTTTTGACTCAAAGCAATTTCCACAGCGGGCAGCAAATCTTCCTCTGACACCGGTTTGACCAAAAAAGCGGCCACCCCCGCCTCACGGGCATCCTTCACTAATTCCTTCTGGCTGTACGCCGTAAGCAGTAAAACGGAGGTATCCTGCTGCAGCTTGCGTATAATTTGGGACGCTTTGATACCGTTCATGACCGGCATTTTAATATCCATGATGGCTAGGTCCGGTTTTAATCTGGCAACGAGTTCTACCGCTTCCTCGCCATTTTTGGCTTCTCCTGCGACCCAATATCCGCCCTCTTCCAGCATTTCGCGAATATCCATACGAATGATCGGATCATCATCCACAACAACGATGGCGTTTTTCATGGCTATTCGTCCTCCTTATGCTGCGCTTTGGAAAGCGGAAAAGTGATTTGAACATTCGTACCCTGTTCACCCGAAGTTATGTTAATGACACCGCTGAGATTTTCCTCGACAAGTGTCTCTGTGATTTTCAAGCCAAGATGACCCTTCCTGTCTGAATGGTTTGCCCCATCCAATCCGACGCCATTGTCAGATACACGGACACAGACGATGGTGCCACTACATTGCAGGGAAATTTCAATAACCCCGGTACGTCTCTCCCCAAAAGCATGCAGCACACAGTTCTGAACAAGCTCATTGACGACAAGCGCAAGCGTCGTAGCAACTTCGGACTGTAAAATAAGCTCATCCCCTGAAATTTTCAGGTAAATGTTCTGATCCGGTTTGGAAGAGGACGAGATAATGTTCTTCGTAATTCGGTCCACTACATCGTTGAAGTGAATCGTCTCAATTCCTTCATAAGCAAGCATTTCATGAATGACAGCAATGCTGTTTATACGGTTGATACTGTCGCGATAGACTCTCTCCACTTCTTCAAGCTTGGTCCTTCGCATCTGTAACCGGAGTAGACTGGAGACGGTCTGCAAATTATTTTTTACACGATGATGAATTTCTTTAATAACAGCGGATTTGATCACTAGCTGCTTTTCTTTTTCTTTTATATCCGAAATGTCGCGAATGAGAATAATGCCGCCAACCTCCCGCTGATCCCGGTAGATGGACATGGCTTTTAGATCAAAGGATACATGCCCAATTTGCAGCTCCTGATGGATGAGTCCTTTGTGGCCAATAAGAGGGTTCCCTTCCAATCTGCCATAAAACAACTGGGCAATCGGGTACCCGTTAATCACACCGACATGACCGATTTCCTTCAGCATTTCGGCAGCTCGGGGATTGGTATAAGTCACACACTCTTTATCATCAAATAAAACAATGCCTTCGTGCATAAGCGACTGCATACTGCCTTGAGACATCGCCACAGTAAGCAGCGTTTCGCTCAGCTGTTCGGTTGTTTCCATTAATCTCGTCACATTTTTCTCCTGCTCGAGCTTTTCGGAGATGTCTTTTTCCATAATCAAGGCTCCGATGACATTGCCGCTTCTTGAGCGGATTGGCACGACGTTCTGCTGAATAGCAATCTGCTCCTGTGAGATGCCTCTCGACCCGATCACGGATTGCCCGGAAAGTAGACAAAACATTACAGCAGGCTCATTTTGCGCAAAAGCATATTGTCCGACGACGGATGTTTTATACAGGGATGGGGCTGAGGATGGATGTGCCTCGGCAACCACAAGCGCCGAACCCTTGTCTGCAAGCGGGCAGTCAATAAATACATCCGATTCCGACACATCGGCTATCAATTGCAGCTGAGCGGCCATCTCCTTGATCGTCTGGGCTTCTTCCTCGCTTAAAATCGTGTGATTCCTGCACAATTCCATGATCGGTGCCACCATGAATCCCTCTTCACATCGTGGATTTAGTCCTTTACAATCTCCATTAGTCTTTCCTTCAGCTTTTGAATTCCCTCAGTGGATGCAGCCGATGTTAAAAAGATTTCACCTTCAGGCAATGACTGCCTTAGAAGGCTTATGGCTCTATCTATGTCTGCCTTCGGGTGATCAATTTTAGTCACGACCCCAAGTGTCAACATCGGAAACCCCTGTTCAAATCCGGGAGGAAAATAGTTTCTGTTCCGAGTAGCATCCTGCACAAGTACAACAGCTGCAGTCTCATGAGAGGTCGCTATCAGGGAGCGATAATACAAAGGATTCTCGCTGTATTCACCGGGTGTATCAATGATCCAATCTCGATATATGAGACTTTGGGTTTTGCTCGCAGGCTCCGATTCTCCAAACAGGGCTTTGATTAACGTTGACTTTCCAGCTCGGACAGCGCCGATGATCATTACTTTTTTCATAAATTCATGACCTCGTTATGGGTGCAGTCGCAAATTTCAGCTTATCCTGCAAAAAAGCATTCACAGCCTCAATCGCCATCTCCACAGCTGCTACTTCCCCCGTGAGCACGAGCGAGCCCGTGAACCGATCTAAATAACCGATGCCCACACTTGCCGCTTTAGTCGCAATGTCAGCAGCAATGATGGCCGTTTCCGTGGGAGTAAGTGTTAAAATCCCGATCGCATTCCTCTCTTCAATACCGAGCTTCGTATACAAAACCGGGTCTGGATTGGCAATCACATGAGCCAGTGTCAGTTGTTTGCCGGGCACATATTCCTGAATCACTCTTTGCTTCTGCTCTTCCATACTTCCTCCTCGGTTTCTTGCGTGACTTCATAGCTATCTACAATGCCTACGATCATTGCATCGATAGGAACCATTTTATCTGTGAACAAGGTTCGGGCCGGACTCCCTCTGGACACAATCACGTTCTCGCCAACACCAGCTCCAATACGGTCTGCGGCAATAATCGGAGTGCCCGCTTCGCTGTCTCTGAAATCCATCGGCTGGATCACAAGCAATTTCAAATTGTCCATGCCCACTTCTTTTTGCGTAGCCCATACACTGCCGATTACTTTTCCTAAAAACATAGGACCTCACCTTTCAGCTGCATATTCGATCGTGATGCCTTTCTCTTTCAGCATGTCTTGGGCCAGTGAAGATATGATCGTTCTCTTGCCAACTCGCAGCGAGCGAAGAGATTTATTTTTGGATTCCTGCGTCACCCATTCCGCTGATATGAGCTTTCCTTCATAAAAGATGTGCCCGCTATCCTCGGTGCGCTCGTCTGTTTTCAATGTGCTGTCCGCTTCTGCGACTTCAGAATCCGAACGGATTTTATTCACAACCATTTCAGCCAGCAGCTTCAACGGACCAAATTCAACGCCATACATTTGCAGTTCCATTTTGTAATAATCAAAAAGGTTCACATAAGGCTTAGGCAGTGTTATTGTCCTGAGCGTCCGCCGATCTGCCCGTTTTAACCCGGAAATATCATCGCCGATGAGTACAAATTTATTCAGAACTAATGTGGAAAAGATGATCTCCGATATGATGGTCCCTTTCATGCCAAGAGCGGCCCTTGCCGCATTATCAAGATCAATTTCCGGGATCACGATGCCCTCATATTCGAGAGGCACCTCTAGTGGCGACGGGGCGAACTCGTCGGATGCAATCGTTTTTCCACGACCGCCGCATTCAATTTGATGCCTACCCAGCCAAGAAGAAGCTTCGCCATCCAGGAACAAAATATCATGATTAACCTGGTGATTATTTAACCATATAAAATGATCGGTAAAAGCCTCATGAGCCGTACTGTCGTAAAAAATGTAAAGCACCTTTGGCCGCTTGGCCGCTTGCTTCTCCAATGAATCAATGAGCTCACGAACAATAGTTTCGACCATTTGCTTGATCTCCACCTAGAGCTGCCTCCTTTCGGCGCGCGTGATTTCACCGTTTTTGCCGATCATCCGAACCACATCCCCTGTATTCAAATGGGCAGCATTCGCTTCGTCAATGTCGATATGAAAATCCAGTGAAAAATGCGTGCTAACTCTCACGATCGTATCGGCAAAGATAATCGGCCGCTCCCCCATTGCTTGGACAATGATGCGGTCTCCTTCGTTGACCTGAAAGGTTTGGGCATCTTCAGGGGACATGTGGACATGATTCTTGGCAATGATCAGTCCCTGCTGCAAAACAATCGTTCCGCTCGCACCAACGAGTGTAATACTTGGTGTCCCTTGGATATCACCTGATAATCGGACCGGGGGGTGAACACCCAACGCATATCCGTCTGTACGCGAGATCTCCACCTGTGTAGCTCCACGTGAAGGACCCAGAATGCGGACATGTTGGAGGATCCCTTTTGGACCAACCAATGTCACGGTTTCGCGCGCAGCGAACTGACCTTTTTGGGATAACTCACGTTGAGGCGTTAATGCGTAACCGACGCCGAACAACGCTTCAACATGCCCAGGAGAAAGGTGAACATGCCGGTTTGACACGCCGACTGGAATGAGCTTGAGCCCCATATCCTCGCTCCTGGGAAGGATTGTTGACTCCGAAGGGGCCACGCGCCGCAATGGAATTCCCCTATCTTTTAAAAAGTCAGCCGCTGCTGGCGTCAGCTTATCCCCTTCCGTTATTGGAAACGGATTCGGCAGACCTTTAATCAGTTGCATTCGCAGATGCGATTCCGTAATAAGCGTCATAGACGTATTTAACCTTCGAGTTTAGGAAGAATGAACTCAATGTCTGAATGCGGACGAGGAATCACGTGAACCGAAACAAGCTCTCCCACTTTTTCCGCAGCCGCAGCGCCTGCATCCGTAGCTGCCTTGACAGCGCCGACATCTCCTCTAACCATGACCGTGACCAGTCCTCCGCCAACGTGAACTTTACCGACCAATCTCACATTCGCTGCCTTGACCATGGCGTCTGCCGCTTCAATTGAACCTACCAAGCCTTTCGTTTCCACTAAACCTAAAGCTGTCATTTCTCCTGCCATTTGAATTTCCTCCTTGGGTTATGTATGCAAATGCATTTCGGAAAGCACGCTTTTTATGATCTGCGCAACTTCATCGCGCGTAATACCTAGTTTATTAGAGCTTTCCAAATTTTCCGCCACTAGAGCTACAACACGGTTCGTATCGGACTCCGTCGGCATCTCTTTTATGCCAAAAGCTACTCGCTTGATGTTCAGCAAATGCTGAGGTCCGATGTTATCGGATGTGATGTTGTTGCCATAGGAACCACAGCCCAGCGTCATCGATGGCATAATCCCCGTCGTTGCACCAATGCCACCGAACGTAGTGCCTGTATTCACCACAATGCGCGATGCTGGTTTCTCCAAACCGAACGCCTCAATGATCGACAAGTCCTCGGCATGAATGCCGAGTGTATGTCCAAGACCTCCGAGCTCCAACAGTTGGATACAGCGGTGGCAGCCTTCTTGCCAGTCGTTAACGGTATATAAAGCAAGTACAGGACTGAGTTTCTCCATGGAAAATGGATACACATGCCCTACCTCCGACTCCTCCGCGATAAGTACCCTTGCATCCTCTGGAACGGTTATGCCAGCCTTGCCCGCAATCACTTGCGGAGAACGGCCAACCACATGCGGGTTCATTCCTTTTCCAATGGTGAGGATCGAGCCGACCTTTTCTTTTTCTTGCGTGTTCAAAAAGTAAGCCCCCTGCCGCTTCAATTCCGCGACCAGCTCCGCCTTTATCGCTTGATCGACGACAAGCGCTTGTTCCGAAGCGCAAATGGTTCCATAGTCGAACGTTTTGCTTTGCAAAATTAAGCTCACAGCTCGGGCGATATTCGCACTCCTGTGTATGTAAACCGGCACATTGCCAGGTCCGACACCGTATGCAGGCTTACCGGAGCTGTAAGCGGCCTTGACCATTGCGGTTCCGCCCGTTGCCAAGATGAGATCGGTCAGCTTATGCTTCATTAATTCGCCGCTCGCCTCAAGGGACGGAACCGATAGACAATGAATCAGCCCGGGCGGGGCTCCTGCCTTCTCCGCTGCAGCACGCATGACGACTGCCGACTCCTGCGAACATCGCAGTGCCGATGGATGCGGACTGATCACGATGGCGTTTCTTGATTTAAGTGAGATCATACATTTGAACAAGACCGTCGATGTTGGGTTCGTTGAAGGTATAATGGCTGCAACAATACCGACGGGTTGAGCGATTTCCCAGACTTGCTTCACATCATCCTTGCGGATAATACCGACCGTTTGCATATCCTTGATTGCCGAGTAGACATCTCTTGCAACGAAGAGATTTTTCGCTTTTTTATCCGCGACTTTTCCGAAGCCTGTCTCTTCTACGGCCAGAACGCCCAGCCGCTCCGCTTCCGACTCCGCCGCTTGAGCCATGGCTGCTACGATGACGTCAATTTGCGATTGCGTCATTTGCTCCAGTTGTTTTTGTGCCGCCTTCGCCTCTTGAAGGAAATGGCGGACCTCCTGGATCGCTTGTAAATCGCTATCGAGCTTCATGTTATTAGCTCTCCCCCTCCATTCCCGCGAAAAGCCTTACCAGTTCGGCTTTGCTAACCAATTGGATATCTCGACCGGTTATTGGGAATCGGGGGGTATGATGCGCAAGCTCTCTGAGCTGTGCTACGGTCATTTTGCTCCAATTTGGTGCGCTCACTTCATGCGGCGCTGGAGCCTTATTGAGCTCCTCCTTTGATGAAGCTTTCGGTTGGTTTTTAGCCCAAGCCTCCTGAATCATCGTGTGTACAGCAGGATCAGGTCGAGGTATAACATGTGTGGATAACAGCTTGCCCACTCGCTTCGCTTCTGCCGCACCTGCATCCACAGCAGCTTTGACCGCTGCAACATCGCCCAAAATATAGATCGTTACAATGCCGGCATCCACTTTTTCATAAGTCGTTACCTTCACATCTGCGGTTTTGGCTGCAGCATCTGCGGCTGCAATCAAAGCAGGCAGACCGTACGTTTCGATCATGCCCAAAGACATCAATCTTCCATCCATTTGTAAACACCCGCTTCTTTTCACCCTATTTTCTTAGGCTCTCGAGCAACGCTTTGAACGGCCTCCGCGAACGCTTCGGCTGCTGCCGTACAAGAAGATTGACTGCCTGTCAATAATCCTCCCCCAAAATTTGTCTCCGTCGGAGGGCCGTAAAACTTACACATTCGCACATCGGCTGCCTTGAGTGCAGCATCGAGTCCGAAAACAGCTTCGAGTGGCGGAGCAATCAAATAGGCAAGAGGCTCTCCTTCTTGAATTTCCGCCAATGTGGACAGATAAGAACCGGTTCTGGAGACAACATGAGCATAGTAAGCATGCGTTCCCTCGTCGTTGAGGGAGTAAAAACAAGCCCCAGTCTCCATCACCTGGATAGCCGCATCAAGCCCGCTTCTCACTTCGGCGGGCGATGCACCGCCTATGATCCCTATAAATTCTCCTGATAGCGGTCCAGAAGCATGACCTGATCCCGCATAAAATGAACGAGCATATACCACTTCGACTGCTGCATTCTTCGTTGCTTCATCGATAGCGGTGTAGCCCACATCATCGATGCTGGACGTTAACAGACCGAGGCTGCGAATGCCCGGCTTCAATTCCAACTGAAGAGCCAAGCCGGCATCCACATTTGGGATGATCCTGACAGCGAGCGGAATGGCCCGAATTGGTTGTTGTTTCACTCCTTTCACCTCTTCGCCTAAATGAATGAAAACAAAAAGGTGCCCAGGTGCAGAGAACGACGTGTCGCTCTTGGACCTAAGGCACCTTTGCCTGCTATTTATGCTTTTGATTATGGATATGCGGGTTGTACAAGGAATATGCCGCTTCTACTTTTTCTCTCAGCTAATGAATGAATTTGAGCTAACCTATAGTTACTCTTTGAGGAAAAACTAGGCTAGTTTATCTGCATTTAAATGTGTACATAATAAGTGTAATTGAATATAATAATTACTAGTATAAACCCTTAATATATAAGGATTTTCAAGTGTAAAAGAGTGATGTAAAATGACATATACTTTTTCATCTGAACATTTCATGTATGATGGGGCTCGGTTGGTATATCGCCCTAATGTTAATCCCTTCGACTACGAGATTCAACAACTTATTCTTGAAGCAGAAAGGAATATTGGTGCACTGGCAAGGCTGGGTCTAAAAAGTCACCCGCTAAAACCAAATATTCTGCGTAATTCATTAGTTAAGACCGCACATTTTACAACTAAAATAGAACAAAACAAATTAGAATATAAAGAAGTTGAAAAGCTTTATCAAGATTACAAAAAGAATCCATTAACAATTACTAATGAAAGATTTAACCGGATACCCGGAGGGCTATAGGCAAATTCCTGTTGCACTTCAAGACGGCGATGGAAACATTAGTTATCAGCCTCCCGCTTTTAATCAGGCCCCCCATTTGATGAATGCCTTCTTCTCTTGGTTATATACTAGTGTAACAGGATGTATGAGTGCCTATGATTCTGAAATCATTCAAGAGAAAAAGCTTCATCCACTTTTAATATCGGGCATTACCCATCATTTGATCGGATATGTTCATCCATTTCCTGATGGAAACGGACGGACGGCTCGAGCATATTCGACCTTAGTAGGATTAATTCATAACGATCTCTCTAAGATCAAAGATGCATTTAGTGTTGAAGAGTATTTCGACAAACGAATAGAAGATTATTATGATACTCTAATGATGGCTACACAAGGCGATCTAAAGCCATTCCTCATTTTTTACCTTGAGTGTGTTAATGCCTCTCTTACAAGAGTGCTTAATGAACTCCAAAGGTATGACAAAATTAAATACATGCGAGAGATACTTGGGAAGAGCCACGCAAGAACGATGTTTGAACTAATAGCTAGAATGGAAGATGGCGAGGTCTTTCATAGGCAGTTATTCGACGACACATTAGATGCATCCTCATCAAGTATTGCCAAGAATTTATCAAAACTGAAAGATTTAGGAGTAATAAAACCTGGTGAAAATCGGGGAGAATATATGATCTCTATCGTTGATTGAGATTAAAAGGAGATACGTCATATGACATATCTCCTTTTATCTGTAATAACTACTCAATTTCATCTTCATAGTCGGCTGCAAATTCATAAAACATTCCAGCTAGTTGATCATGAAAGCCCCAACCCATTCCATCTGTATTCCGAACAATCCCCTTAAGCCTGTCTCGAAAGAGATGATACAATCCACTTCCGCTATCTGTTCTGATTTTATTTAAAGCATTTTGATACATAGACTCCATACTATAATAAAATGGTTCATCGATATCTCCGTAACTGCTAGTAAAACTCACACCGAGTTCTACATAATAGATCATCAATTCTATCGTTCTCGCTTGATTGTTGCAAAGCTTGCTGAATTCAGAAATAGCCTTTTTTGCTTCTGCCAATTTAAGCTTTGGATGGCCGCGGTCAGGGAAAAACTGTTGCGAAATTTTCCTTTCGGCTGCATCAAACAATTGATTTTCTGTACTTTCAGGCTCCAGCATCATATGAATATAGCTCTTTACATCGCTACTTGATTTATAACAATCGATAATGATAGAGACTAGCTCTTCAGCTTTATAAGTTTTTAATTGTTTCTTAAGCTCCGGTATTGAAATCTTGGTCATAGTAAATTTCTTTCCTTTCATTTATGGTGGTTATTCTGTCATATCTACAATTCCATCCCGCTATACCCCATTGTTCGGTATCCTTTTACCCTTTTTCTATACATACTCATGAGAAGTGGTACCTGAATGTCAACATAATCATAAATTTGAACATCTTGTTTGTTAGCATGTGACCGATGTAATCTCCCTGCGTATTGCTGCAAGCTTCCTTTCCACGAGATTGGATGAACTAAAAATAACGTATCCAGCCTAGCATCATCGAAGCCTTCTCCAATCAATTTACCCGTTGCAATAAAAACTCGTTCTTCGTTATCAGGTATGCTCGCAATCCGTTGCCTAATCGCTTCCCTCTGCTTTTTGCCCATACCGCCTCGTAACACAATCACATTTTTAGCGAACTTTTCAAGCTTCTTTTCAAAATACTCTACATGCGCTGTTCGTTCTGCTAGAAGGATCGGTGATCTTCCTTGTTCTAAACATTTTAATAAATCGTCAAAAATCATCTCATTCCTTTTTTCATCTTCTACTAATAACTGATAAATTGTCTGAATAGAAGGACTGACCGTCTGAGATGGCAATTGAAAAGATGTATACCTTGGCAACACTTTATGTTCAAATCCCCTTACTAAAGCTTGTGACTTCGCGTCTATTCTAGTTCGAATCGGACCGCACTGCATAAGAACAATAGGTTGTTGACCATCTTGCCTGGTTGGAGTAGCCGTTAAACCAACTACATATTTGGCATTTGCCTTTTTCAATACTTGCTCAAAGCTAAAAGCCGAAACATGATGGCATTCGTCTACAATGATTTGCCCGTACTCTGTTAAGTAATCCTTTATTTGACCTTTATTATTTAGGCTTTGAATGACAGCAATATCGATAACACCCGTTCGTTTTTCCTTCCCGCCCCCAATGACACCAATATCTTTTGTTTGCAGATTTAGAAAAGTATTTAATCTTTCCTTCCACTGATCCATCAATTCACGGCGATGTACCAACACTAGGGTATTTACTTTTCTCGAAGCAATAATTGATGCTGCAACTACCGTTTTTCCAAAAGCCGTTGTAGCAGAGAGAATACCTGTATCATGAGCTAAAATTGATCTCGCCGCTGTATCCTGCAGGATTGAGAGTTGACCTGAAAACTGTATATCTACCTCTAACCCCTTATTTCTCTCATCGGTTATCGAACATTCAACATTGTACTTATTTAACAAATTAATGACTAAATGGAGACACCCTCTGGGCAAAGCAATATGCTTAGGAAAGTCTTCTGCACATCCGATGACGCGAGGTTTGCCATAAGTAGGCAACCGCATTGCTTGTGTTTTATAAAAATCTGGATTTTGAAAGGATGCGAGCTGCCTAATACGATTAATTGCTTTACCTGATAATCCGTTCTTTTCAATATAGATCATATTAGATAAAGTGATATGAACCTTCGATGGCAGTATCATATCCATTTCTTCTACGTCCAAATTCATTTGCTTTAATTCCCATGGTCTATCCTCTTCTGTTTCCTCTTCCCAAAGACCCACGTTTAAAACCTTTGAATTTCTTGTAATCTGCTTCAGTTTAGTTTCTACTTGAGAAATACTCATTTTCCTTAAACCTGATAAAAAACTCCATTGATCTTCATACGGAATAAAATCCCTATCTACAAAAACACTATTCCCTTCTTTTCGAGGGCCTCCTTGCAAAGGTAGAGCTATCAAATTGCCAAATCCACCTCTTGGAAGCGTATCTTGGTTAGGAAAAAGACGATCATAGGAGTCCAAACCAAGCTCATATCTATTTTCCATCGTCCTGGTTAAAAGAGCACATCCGAATTTCCGTGCCAAACTTGCTTCAATAGGCTGATCAAAAAATATCCATACATGCCCCCCATTTCCCGAACGGGAGCGTTCCAACGAAGCAGGAATCTGAAGTTCTTCACAAGTTGTTATGACGGCGGCTACATCCTGTTTCCAATCTTGTTTATCAAAATCAATTGCTAGAAACCAACAAGTTTCATCCTGCAGCATTGGATAAACACCAATCGTACGGTTAATCTTTGCATCAAGATGATGTGATACGATCTCATCCGTTACAGGGAGAAACTCTTTATGGGAGCAGTCTGAGCATTTGATCTGAGGTTTCTTACAAACAAATGACCATTCGTTACCACATACTGGAGAGTACCCAGATTTTCCCGTTTTACTTTCCCATCTGTTTGGATAAACGTCTTCACGACCACGAAAAAGACTGCGAAATAACGCAATCTTTTCACTCGGTGTAGAGTAATTATGGACGTTGCCCTTTTCGAGTTCTATCTTAACGATTGGTTCATTCATCACAATAGCATCTTGAGGAAGATTCAAATTAACAACCTCAGAATCATCTTTTGAAATAACAGCAAGCTTTTGCTTCAGTTGAAAATTCTCCTGATTCAATCGTTCAATTTCTTTCAGCGCGAGCTCCAACTTTCTTGCTAGATCGTTCATAATTCCTCCGGAAAATGTAACTTTGTAAGGTTAGTTTATCACATTAATAATAGAGATTTGAACAAGAAAAACCGTCCATTCACATTAAATCGTGATACAGACGGTGGTTAAAATCTTATATAAAATCTAGATATTATGTGATCTCTCATTTTTTAGAGACCACGCCCGCTCAATAAAATCCTCTGCCGACAAAGGTTTACTAATCAAATACCCTTGAACGCCATCACAACCTTGCTCACGCAAGTAAGAAAGCTGTTCACTCGATTCGACCCCTTCGGCGATAACTTTCATGTTTAAGCTATGTGCCAATTTGATAATACCGCTTATAATCAATTCGTCTTTTGGAGACATGTTTAAGTTATCAATAAAAGACTTGTCCATTTTCAAATAATCAAATGAAAAATGCTTCAAATAGCTAAGTGATGAGTAACCCACTCCAAAATCATCGATGGAAATAGAGATACCGAGCTCTTTTATTTCTTCAAGCACCTTCATCGTATGTTGGGTATTCTGCAGCAGCATGCTCTCCGTTATCTCGATTTCCAGCCACTGAGGATCTAGCTCCGTCATCCGCAAAATTTGCCCAATCGTACGGACTAAATGCTCATTCTGCAATTGAATCGAGGAAAGATTAACCGACATCACAATAGGAGGGAAGCCTGCATCCTGCCAAGCTTTATTCTGCTTACATGCCGTCCTTAACACCCATTCCCCGATGGGCAGGATCAAGCCACTCTCCTCAGCGATCGGAATAAACTGAACGGGCGACATAGGTCCCAATTCTTGATTTTCCCATCGAATAAGGGCCTCTACTCCGTTTATTTTATCAGTAGTCAAATCGATCTTCGGTTGAAAATGCAAATAAAATTCTTCGCGCTCAATTGCTTTGTGCAAGTTAGAATGTATCTTGTGCTTGGTTTCATTAAGCTCTTGAATATTTTTAGAATATACGCTGTAGGTGTTTCCACCGGATTCTTTGGCACGATACATAGAGGCATCTGCATTTTTGATCAGTGTCTCCACATCAATTCCATGGTCAGGGTATACACAAATCCCTATGCTGGTCGTTATATATAATTCTCTATTATTCAAATAAAAAGGTTCGGCTAATGCTCGTAAGATCGCATCGGCAATGGGTATGACCTCTTCTGTATGACTTAGATTCGGAAAAATAATCGTAAATTCATCGCCCCCCAGCCTAGATACGATAGATCCTTGCGGAACGGATTGGATAATGCGTTTGGACACATCAACTAAAAGAAGATCACCTATATGATGCCCCATCGTATCATTTACTTGTTTGAATTTATCTAGATCCAGAAACATTAATCCTGCTAAGGAGTTGTCGCTAGTCTTTTCCAGTGTTTCCGCCATACACTCTTGAAAGTTGCTCCGGTTCGGAAGCCCGGTTATTTCATCGAAGTACGCCATTCTATGAATAATCTGTTCTGCTTGCTTTTGCTCGGTAATATCCTTAGCAATTCCATAGACCCCAACTATTTGATCGTTCACTACAGTCGGACCACAAGTTATGAACAGTTCACGGCCAGAACCATCTTTCGTCGAAAAGCCCATTGTAAATTGCTGTGGATTTCCCAGCAATAATTGTTCTATATGATGTAGAGCTTCTTGTTTCCCTGTAGAAATCACATATTCAAATAAATTAACATCCAATATAGACTCCGGAGAATAGCCAAGTAATTTTTCTAACATTGGGTTAATGCTCGTAACCTTACCAGATAGATCTAATGTAAAAACAATATCTGGATTACGGTCAAATAAAGACTGGTAGCGTTGTTTGCTTTCTTCTATTTTATAGATATGTTTGTTATAGGCTGTGATTAGGAAGTTAATAACTAGCATGAGAAAGGCAGTAATCATTGTCTCAGTAAGAAGATCAATTGCATTCGTAGACTGAACTAGATGATACAAAGGAATGGATAGTATGCAAACATGAAATAAATAAATTTGCTTTAACGCTATTTTATTGAAAAACGGAGCTTTATTTACAAACTTCATGATTCCCGCAAGTAATAAAAAGTTAACATTTTCAAAAACGAAGGTAATACCCAGAATTTGAACGATGAGTGGTAATTGATTCATAAATTTCAATGTAATCGCCGAACATACCATACTAATAAAGTACATCCCTAAAGTTGAAAACAAGCGATACCAGTTAATTTTATAGAAAGGTTTGCTAGCTACCAAAAAAAACATTAATGTACTGAGTATGATCGGAACCGTGCTTGCTGAGATACCTTTTGAATACGTTAAATAAAGAATACTTAGTGTTCCAACGCTGTACCAAAGTCCATTTGGCAACTTTGTCGGAAACAGATCAACTATTAATATTAAGCAAATTATAATTATAGATTTCCAATCCTTATTGGACTGAATAAATCCGAAGCCGATATAGAGTGTATATATTCCGGTCAAGAATAATACCATGGTGTACCAGTTTTTGTCCTTCATGCTACTCCCTCTTTGAAGCGGTTCCTAATAGAAATCGAATAAAGCCGGAACCTACAAAAATATCCCCTATACTTATCGCATGATTGAAAAAAGGAATCCAATCTCCCAACCACCAAAAATGGGATGTATTCATTAATTGATGTCGAGGATTGTCTGTATCAAGAGAAGAACCATTAAACCCAGACATCATCATAGCCTTCTCTGATACCGGCATTAATCCACCGTGTATAATAAGCGCTATTAGATTAAACACAGCCCCAAAGCATATAAAAATAATGCCTGGTAAATGCCTGTTCATCCATAGACTTGCGATCATTACAGCGAAAGAGAGTTCAAGCAGAATAGAATAATTGCGCCCCGTTCGAATACTCAACCAATAAACAAAAATTTGAAACGCAAAGGTACCGATCAGTAAATAAGGCATTCTAAATGCTGCAAAGGAATTCACAATTGTCAATAAATTACGTTTCAACATGAGACAAAGTATAATACCTGCAAGTATAAAGTAGATCATATTTGTTCATTCCTTTATTTAAAAGTGAAAAGGAACTAGGTTTCGCCTAGCTCCTTTTTGGGATTATGGCGCCCAAGGTTGCGATACAACGGATGAATAAACCATGGCTGTCAGAACCAAAATCATAAGTATCCAATTTTTCCAATTTTTCATTGTATTTCCTCCCCTTTGTTTGAAAAGAATGTCTAGTCAAATGGAAAAATCCATTAAAGAAATTATACTTTTAATGGTTTTTTTATACAATAAAAATATTATTCAAAATATTCAAAAATTCGATATAAAATGACATTCGATATACTAGGCAAAGTTACTTCAACTTTTTCGATTTACCCTCTGCTTTCCTTAGATTCTCAGCCACCCTATATTTAACAATCCTACTTATTAAATCATAAGGAAGCGGCTTTTCTATTGGAAATTGCACGGATCCTTTTGCTCCTTTATATTGGGATAACTCATCTTTAAAAGCTTCAATTCCGCTAGCTGCTGGATAAAATCCGATATGATTTTTATAAGCGGCGAAATGTACTAAGTTTCCATGTAAAGCAAACGTAAGCATTTGATAACTGATCTTTTCCTCTGCACCTGGAGCCGACTCTTTGATTACGTCTCTTAATCTGTTAAGGATCTCCTGAACATCTGGTGGAAACATAGAAATATATGCATCTATAGATTCATAATTAATTTTGATTCCGTCCATGACTTCTCCTTTCATAGGCACCTATTTAGTAGTCTTATTATATCATCTTTTCCAGAATGTATAGGCAATCATACCCTAACGTCAGTTGGACATTCGGTTCCGGAATTTTAAGCTTGGTAGACTGACAAATTGGTATAAAAAAACGGCTAATCCCCTAAAGGATTAACCGCTTATTCATTAATGAATCAACCTCTATAGAAATCCCGAATCCAGCGATGCGGCTTGAGCTTCTCGATTTGTTCCTTTGTTAATCCTTGCCCATCTCCAACCCGCATATTATTCTCCACATTACGAACTGAGCGCATCCCCGGAATGACTGTTGAAACAACAGGATGGCTGAGCACGTACCGCAGTGCGATTTCCGGCATGTTATCAATGGAAATATCCAGATCGGAAGCGATCTTCTGAACACGTTCATACACCTGCTGTTTGCGGTCACCTCGGAAATAGTTATTGCGGAAGTCACCCTCACTGAACGTCGTATCCGGGGTAATTCGCCCCGTCAAGCCGCCTTCATCCAGCGAAACTCTGACAATGACACCGATATTATGCTCGGCACAGGCAGGCAGCAGTTGATCCTCAGGGCTTTGATCAAAAATGTTATAAATGACCTGTACTGTATCTACAAGCCCAGATTCTATCAACTTGATGGCGTTGTTCGGTTGATGATCATTAATCGATACGCCAAAATGGCGGATTTTACCTTGCTCTTTAAGTTTGCGGATCCCTTCCAGCCAATCTCCTTGACCAACCCACTCGTCCGACCAGACATGAAACTGCTGCACATCGATCGTATCCAAGCCCAGATTTCGCAAACTTTGCTCTGTACTAGCAATAACATGCTCTGCAGTGAACGCTTCTTCCACAGGAACCCCGTCCCGAGCAGGCCATTGTCTATTTTTTGGAGGTATTTTGGTAGCCACATAAATTGGCTTATCGTGGGCTTTTACAACTTGCCCGACCAGTCTTTCACTGTGACCGTCTCCATAACCCAAGGCTGTATCGATAAAATTCAGCCCCAGCTCAATGGAACGATTCAGCGCATCGATCGATTCATCGTCGGATGCACCGATCCAAGCCGTTTTGCCGATGCCCCATGCACCATACCCGATTTCCGATATCTGTAATCCCGTTTTTCCAAGAGTTCTAAAGTTCACTTTCAGCCCTCCATCCATAAACTGTATTCGTTCACTGCTATTATACAAGGAAACAAAAGTCTTTATAAGAACTGAAAAAGTTGTCAGTTAGTAACATTGGAGTAAGTATGGGGTGGGAATTTATTAATGCTTAAACGAAAAAACCTCCCATCTCGAGAGGTTAATCACATTAATTATAATTTTAAAAAATAATACTAACCATAAAGTTGTTTATAAGGGCATACTCGGATTCTTTGAATGAGAACATTTCCCCTTAAAACTCATGTTTTATTTCTTTAACTCCTATCATACGTATTTTATCGGTTCCTAGTACAAACATGATTAATTTATAACCACCAAAACTAAGTTAGTTCTTTCCATTGCTAATAAAATACCTATTGACTTTTCACTTTATAAAGCCTATTATTATCTCATAACTAAGAATCTTAAATTTGAGATAATTTAAACTAAATTAACCACATTCGAAGGAGTTGTTGATATGTATGATATCGCAGTGATTGGCGCAGGTCCGGCTGGAGCAAGTGCAGCATTGTTTGCAGCAAAAGCAGGAAAGAATACTTTACTCCTCCATAATGACAAAAGCATGACAAAAAGGGCTTGGCTTGAAAATTATTATGGTATTGAAGAAATATCCGGCCCTGATCTTATCGATATTGGGAAGAAACAGGCCGTTAAATTTGGCGCTGCATTGCAGGAAGAGAAGGTTCAAAATATCGTTAAAATAGATGCAGGTTTTCGCATTGAAACCAATATCGGACAACATGAAGCTGCATATATCATTATTGCAACAGGAGCTTTAACAGAGCTTGCGGAACATTTGGGCTTGAAAACAAAACCAGCAACCGAACCGCGAATTAAGACGATCATTGAGGTTGATACAAATGGCCAAACAAGTTTCGATGGTATTTGGGCAGCAGGTACAGCAGCTGGCGTTAGCGTACATGCCATCATCACCGCCGGTGACGGAGCTAGAGTGGCGATAAATGTCATAAGCGAAATGAATGGGGAAAGATACGTTGATCATGATATTTTGAAAACTTCTGAATAAAAATTTACCAACTTTACACAAATCATAAAAGGAGTGATTCACCATGCTTACCATTTTAAATAAAATTAATGAGCTTTCAAGAAAAGAGAGGGAAATCGGGTTAACGGAGATTGAAAAAACAGAACAAGCCAATTTGCGAAAAGAATATCTTCAAATATTTCGTGGTTCAATAGACAGCTTGCTCTTGAATTCTACTATTATTGATCCGAACGGAGATAATGTTACCCCTGAAAGATTAAAACAAGAACAGGCCAAATTAGCTGATAAATAAATGCTTCCTGTGTGATAGGGACCAAAACGTGATAAAATTGTGGCGTACCTGTAAGGAAATTCATATTATTCAATGGAGGTTATACCATGGGCAAAATAGGAATATATGGATTTGGGCGTATTGGCAGACAATTGTTAAGAGTGGCTTTACAGGATCAACTATTCGTTCCCGTGTCCATCTCCGATATTAAAGACGCAGCAACACTTGCCGCTCTGTTCGAAGTTGATACCAATTATAAGCGCTGGCACGAAGTCGTATCGGCACAAGAAGGCAGTATGGTGATCGGCGGACGCGAAATTCAGTTTATCGATTCATCGAAGGAAGTCCCTAATTGGAAAGAATTAGATGTAGATCTGGTAATTGACTGTACAGGCCGAGCTGTCACCCGAGCTGTTGCTCAAGTTCATTTGGATCGCGGGGCAAATAGAGTATTAGTTAGTGGGCCTAGCAAGAGTCTTGAAGATTGTGACGCTGTCTTGCTGAAAGGGATAAATCTGGATAGTTTTGATCCAGAAAAGCATAAAATTATTAGTATGGCGAGTTGTACGACCAACGCATTGGCTCCAGTGGTCAAAATAGTCAAAGAAAACTTCGGGATTAAGTATGGTCTTTTCTCCACCGTCCATTCTTACACGAACACCCAGTCGCTAACGGATCAGCCTATGAAGGATCGCCGAGATTCGTGGGCTGCAGCTGAGAATATCATTCCATCTTCATCAGGAGCTGCAAGAGCCCTTAAATTTATCTGGAATGATTTGCAGATTACCGGAAAGGCATACCGCATTCCAACGCGCACTGGAAGTATTGCTGAATTAAACCTTGTGACGGAAAAGCCGTGTACGGTACAGCAGGTAAATGATATTTTCCGCAGTGCTGCCAAAGATGGTCAATTAAAGGGAGTTCTTGATGTTCTGGAAGGTGAATGGGCATCATCTCGTATCGTCGGCGACCCCCACTCCTCCATCATTGACCTACCATTGACCCAACTGCAGGGTGAAATCCTATCCGTTGCAACTTGGTACGATAACGAATGGGGTTACGCTTCGCGATTAGCAGAAGTTGCGGCTTATCTGGTTAATAAGTAAAATCGTTACCTTTGAGTAAGTAGGATCGCCTCCGTTTATACAGAGGTGATCCTACCTCAACTCGAGAATTAATTATACGACATCCATACTGTATGACCTACAACCTCAAAACCCTGCTTATACCAAAAATTACGTGACTTTTCTAATGAGTAAACATACATTTTCTTATTCGGGTATGTCAGTTTAAGCCAATCCATGAAGAATGCTGCATAGCCCTTTCGTTCAAATTCTTTCAGTACATCCAATGCTTCTATAAATACATAATCTGTTTTGTTCTTGATATCAATATAGAAGTCTTGTTCTAAGTATTTTTCATCATCGTTAAAATAATCTTTCTCCGCTTTCTGAATCAACTGCTTCGCACTCGTGTATTCCCAAACCACGGCATACCCCACCATCGTATTTTCAACTTCAATGAGATATACATCATTAGGCAGCTCTGAGCTTTCCTTCTTACTCAATTCCCCTGCATGGTACCCGGATTGCAATTCACTTAATATCGTTTGGAACTCTTGATCGAATGGTCTTTTCGTAATCGTAGGCATTATAAATCTCCTTTTCACTTGTCGCTAACGGAAGTATAACATACTTCTACACCACATCCCTTATGTTAGTTAATAGTGTTAATTGTAAGGAAACCGACCCCAAAAGTATATGACGACATTCCATTATCAGAGTTGGGTGTAAGAGTTAAACCTGGCCTGTGACTAGGTCCTTTAAATGTTTAAGCACGCTCAGTTTGCTTATTCATTCTAATATCGAAGCATCTCGTCATATTAGACCACAGCACATGCTTATTTGCTGGTAAACATTGCTTTCAGGGCGTATTAGCCAACATTAAGCACGCCTAGATTGCTTATGCAATTTTCAGCATTTTGAAGAGCGGATGATCGTCATACAAAAAAACTCCGGCTGTCGCAGATGACAACCGGAATTCTTTTGCTCCCTCTTCCTATTACCGGGTAAGCTTGCTTCCCTTGCCAGCTTAACGCTTAAGGGAAATTAACCTTAGAATGGCAATAACCGTTTCTGCCCGTGTGGTTAGTCCATCCGGATAGAACCGTTCTCCATCCCCCTCTATAACGCCCTTCCGGGCTGCTTCGTATACATACCCGGCGGCCCATTGTGGGATATCGGCATGATCCGAGAAAGCCTTGCCCGTTGCCGGGCTTGCGATCCCTGTTTGACCGGTGGCGCGCATGAGCAGCACCGTCATTTCAGCGCGTGAAATAAACGACTGGGAACGAATGGTGCTATCCTCGTAACCCTCCAGCCATCCAGCAAATACGGCATCGGCCACAGCTTGCTTCGCCCATGAGCTGATGGCGCCGGAATCCGCAAAATCAAGATTCCCGCCGCTTGCCGCAGGCTTCATAGCCCGCACCAACAGCACCAGGAATTCCTCCCTGGTCACCGACCTGTCTGGTTTGAAGGTGTAATCCTCATATCCATTGACCAAACCTTGGGCTAACGCCTCCCTGATGCCGGACTCCGCCCAATGGCCTTCAATATCCGTTGGTAGATTTGCGGGATGATAGGTATTGCCCGGATGCTCCGGCTTGCTGTCCATGGCAAACACGGCAAACTTGGCAAAGTGATCTACTTGGACGGTGATGGCGTTCCCGTTTACTGTACCGCCGATTTCCACCCATTCACGCGCTTTTTCGTTGTAGTAGAAGATAGCAGCCTTTTGGCCGTCTTTAATCTCCCCTGGCTTAAACTGCAGCGTCAAGGTCACCGCATGGGTAAAGGGGCCTTCCACATCCTTTGTAATTTCATAGACAGGGCTTAAGAATGTACCCGGCGAACGGACTGTCAGCCCTTTGATATCATACAGCTTCTCAATGGTAATTCGTACGGAAGTGTTTAAACTTCCGGCAGGAATGTGCAGGCGCACCTCCTGGCCCAATCCCACATCCCCTGCCTCTCCGGCCGCCAAAGTCAGCTTGCCCGTCGTAAGACTGCTTACGGGAGGAACATAGGAAGATGGGCTTTCCTGGCTTATCTTGTAAAATACAATCTGAACCCTTTGCGGCAGCGGCACACCATCCAAAGTGGCCTCAACAAGGGCTGTACCTGCTTCGGTTGAAGTAAGGGTTGCCGTATACACTCCGTTCTCCTCCACAATCGGACTTAACTGTCCAAGAGAAGCCGCAAGCTGAACAGAGGCGCCCGTGGTAACGGCGTTTCCATCCTTATCTTTCAGCTCCAGCTTGATTGTCGCCACGCTGATGCCATCTGCCATAACCCGGTCCGGACTTCCGCTCAGCACACTTTTATTAACCGAGGCAGATGAGCCCAGATCCAACAAGTACGGTGTAAAAGGCGCCAGCTCCAGATCGGAAGCATTCACGGAAACATCCTCTATTAGCTCTTTAGAGACGCTTGCCGGACGCTCTTCCCGCAGCACCATGACGTGCTTGGCTTCCCCGCTGCAGTTGACCAGGTTCAGCAGCAGCCGCCCCTTATGCACGGCCGTCTGCCAACCCACATCAGTGACCAAAGAACCTGTACCGGCATCCGTCACCCGCACTGGAAGCGCATTCATTTGCTCCAGCAACGGAATTAGAGTTTCCCGGATATCCGCGACGCCTGGCGACATCAACTTACCTGCGCCAAATGCAGCCGGCATGACGATCGCCCGGCTCACGACGGCATCATGCAGCACAGCAGATAGCGGTTGATCATGCTCGTTGCGCGAAAGAGATTCTTCGCCGACCAGCACCACCTTGCCGCCTGTCTCGCCGAATGCCTTCACGGCGGCAAGGGTATCCGCGCTTACATGCGCAGCAGCCGGCACAATCAAGAGCTTGTATCCGGCAAGGCCTCCTTGAGCGGCCTGCTTCTCACTGACAAAACCGATCCTTTGTCCGCTGTAGGCTAAAGCCGCATAGCTTTTTCGCAGCGTATCCTCGCTGGCATTGTTGTAGATGCCGGAAGCCAGGGAATATAGAATGGCGGCTTGGGGCTTCACATTCTGCAGCGCCGTCACCTCTTCCGCCAGCCGGTTGAGATCAAGATTGGTCCTGCCGATATCCGCCACCACATCAGGCCGGTGGAGAAGACTGCCCATAAAATCGTTGGTAGTATCATAGGTGCGTTCCCACACCCAGTTTGTGGAAGCACTTTTGCCATGAACGGCGCCTTGCCACAAGATAGCCCTTACCCGCTTTGCCTGCTCGGGAATATACAGGTCGTCTCCGTCTTTAATGAAATGATGCTCCGAGTTGAAAATCGGTGCCTGATGGAAGGAACGCTGCAAATCATAGAAGCTGAGCTCTTTGATAAACCCGTCAGGCCCGTCTCCGATGACATTGTAGGCGTCATTGCCATGGATCTGGCTGAAGGCCGAGAACTGCTCGTAGTCTACGCCCCAATTCAGACTATCCTGCAGCTTTGCCATCGTCTTGGACTGTACAGGCAGGTCCGGAGCCATCTCATGAATAATGTCCGCCATCCACTGATGCCAATCAGAGAACACCTTGTTATTAAAGGTTACCCAATCATATACAATAGGCGTGGCTGCAATTGCCGAAGGCATCTGGATCTGCTCAAAAGTGGTATAAGCCGTTCCATATACCTGATTCAGCTCAGCCAGCTTGTTTCCGTACAGCTCCTTCAGGTAGTCATGCCACGCAGGCAAATAATAAGGGTCGCGATTGGTTTGGTATACCGGCTCGTTGGTTATCGTAACCGTCAACAAGGACTTGTAATCCTTAACTAAAGGGATCACGGTCCGCAAATAATCCTCGATGACTTCTTTTGTTTTCGGTTGACCAATCACGAATTTGATGTTCCCCGCGCTGTTGCTCTTGAGCCCCGGGTATTTTTTCAGCATCCAATCCGGGAAATAGTGGGGAGAGAGGAGCAAATTCACAGCAATATTTGCTTTTCCGCGTTTTTAAGCGTTTCTAAAGTATCGGCCTTCAGGTAATCCGTAATACAATACTAATCCTTGGCGGGGTCAGCATCCCCATTCGGAGTTTCCTCAAAACCGGCATTCTGTACCAGATCCTCACTTCCGCCCAGTTTGATCATGCACAGATCATCGAGCCAGAGAATCTGCTGATTTTCGGACAGGAATACAAGGGAAAAAGAGGTTTCCGCCGATCCCGTTTTATAGGTATAACTGACTTTCCGCCAGTCTAATGAGTCTGACCATCCCTTTGAAACTGCTGCACCCACTGCTTGAATAACACGTCCAGCAAATAATACTCCAAATGAGATCAATTCTGCCGATATCGGTCTGGTATTCATTCCCTATAACTTCATCGTTGTCCACATATAGCTTCAGTCTCTTACCATCCACACTTATGGAGCTAATATTCTTAGCTAGGAAATCACGTGAGTGATTCTCAAGTGGGAAGTATACGCTGTCGGAACCACCGCCATCGGAGGCATCCCGTCCATCCGTTACCGTATCATTGGGAAGTGCAGTTGAAGGAACTTCTACTTCACCTACCTTGCAGACCTAAAGCTTACCATTACTCGCTTGGTAAATTTCCCAATACTATCATGCTTGGCCGCGTCATATAATTCTACTCGCCCTCTCCTTGTACTGTATAAAAAAATGTACTGCGAAGTGGCCAGCCTAGGCTTGGAGTTTTCAGGCCAATATATCCTTGAATATTTATTCACGCAGTAGATAAGAATAGAACAGTTGATCGAATTCTCTTTCAATGCTTTGGAATCAATCACCAATCCCGCAGATTGGATATAATCAAATCCAAGGATACCGTAAAAGTCTGTATAGGAACAACTGTCAACGAAAAACCTCGTGATCCAGTCAACATCTTCGCATCCTCCTCATACGAATAGATCCAAGCTACATCATGAAGATCGATTCCCCGGGACCATATGCCCGGAACGGAAAAGCGGCGGAACAGGATAACCATTCTGTTCCGCCGCTTTTTAGATATCCCTTCTTCTTCCTAATTAATAGCGCTGCAGCAGATTACGGATCAACTGCGCGGCCTCCGCCCGGGTAGCCTCGGCCTGCGGATTGAAGCGATCCGGCGCCTGGCCTTGCATGAACCCGCCAGCCACGGCCTTCATAATAGCTTCACGAGCCCAAGCCGAGACTTGGTCAGCGTCGGCATAACGCTCAAGCTCCGTACTGCCGGTGGCAACCGTGCCATTCAAATATTCATAAACCCTTACAGTCAGCGCTGCCATCTGTTCGCGAGTAATCCGCTCATCCGGAGCGAAGGCTTACCGATTCTCCTTCGATAAGGCCCGCCTCATATGCGGCCGCTACATCTTCGGCGTACCAGGCGCCTGCAAGTACGTCGCTGAACGGAGCGGCTGTCCGCGCTTTGGCCAAGCCCAGTGTGCGGACCAGCAAAGCTGTAAACTCAGACCGCGTCGTCGTACCCTCGGGGTCAAACCGATCAGCCGCTACCCCATTAATGATGTGCTTGGCCGACAACGCTTGCAGAGTCCGGAACGCCCAGTGCTGCTCATCGACATCTCGGAAGCGCTTATCCCTCGCCATCACCGCAACGTTTCCCTCGAGGGAGTTTGATGCGGCCGTTCAATTGGCGGAGCAATTCGGCGTCCGTTTGCATAGAACAGAGGTCAAGGAATTGGAGAACGCCAATTTCGTAGCCAACAATCCTGATCGATGCTACCACTGCAAGACAGGACTTTATTCCCATTTGCAAAATATCGCGAAAGAACTGGGTTATCCTTATATTTTGGACGGCTCCAACGTGGATGACCTGGGCGACTACCGGCCGGGCCTTCAAGCAAAGAATGAGCAGGGCGTGCGCAGTACGCTGCAAGAAGCCGGCCTGACGAAGGACGAGATTCGCGCGCTTTCCAAAGAGCTCGGACTGAGCACATGGGACAAACCTTCATTTGCCTGCCTCTCTTCGCGGATTCCCTGCGGTACGATCATTGAAAAATGGAAAATCGACCAGCTCGACGAAGGCGAGTTTCTCTTGTCCCAGCTTGGCCTGTATCAAGTTCGTGTGCGTCACCACGATAAGATTGCCCGCATTGAGGTCATGCCGGACGAGATTATGAAAGTCGTCGAGCACCGCGAAGCGATCTACGAGAAGTTTACCAAGCTTGGCTTCACATATGTCACGCTCGACTTGCAAGGCTACCGCACAGGCAGCTTGAATGAGGTACTCTCCAAAGAAACCAAAGATAAGGTGAAAGAAGCTTCCCTATGATGGATTTAGACAAAATACTAAAGCTCGTCCAAACGGGCGATTTGGATGTTGAAGAAGCCAAAAAGCAAATTATCAAGGACGGCAGCGCAGGCCCTGCCAACCTTGATCTCGGCTTCGCGCAGCTCGACGTCGAGCGCGAGAAGCCGACAGGCTTCCCGGGGGTGATCTTTGGGGAAGGCAAAACCGCCGAGCAGATCGAGACGATCTTCCGGCGGCTGATGGAACACACGGACCGCGTGCTGGCCACGCGGGTAGATGCGGAGAAAGCCGCTCAGGTTGTCGCGAACGTGGCAGGGGTCACCTATCACGAAACGGCGCGGGCCCTCACCTGGTTCAAGCGCCCGCTGCTGAAAGTACACGACGGCTATATCGCCGTCGTCTGCGCAGGCACCTCCGACCTCCCCGTGGCGGAGGAGGTGGCCCTTACAGCGGAATGCCTGGGCAGCCATGTCGAACGTATTTTCGACGTGGGCGTAGCTGGCATTCACCGCTTGTTCCGCCGGCTGGAGCTCATTCGCGGGGCGAATGCGATTGTCGTCGTAGCCGGCATGGAAGGCGCGCTCGCCTCCGTCGTCGGCGGGCTCGTGGCGAAGCCGATCGTCGCAGTGCCGACGAGCATCGGCTACGGCGCCCATCTGGGCGGGGTCGCCCCGCTGCTGTCCATGCTGAACAGCTGCTCGCCGGGCATTTCCGTTGTCAACATCGACAACGGCTTTGGCGCAGGCTACTACGCCGGTCTCATCAACAAAAATATGTCGAAACGAGCGTGATCAACCACCATGCGTATTCTATACTTGGACTGCTTCTCGGGCATAAGCGGCGATATGACGCTTGGCGCCTTAGTCGATGCGGGAGCAGACCGCGCTTATATTGAAGATGAGTTGTCCAAAATCAAACTCGAGCCCTACTCGCTGGACTGGAAGCGCGTGATCAAACGCGGCATCTCCGCGACGAAGCTAGACGTCGTGCTCGATCCGGAGCATCCGCCGAAGCATCACCGTCACTATTCCGAAATCGTGAAAGTCATTCGCGAAGCGAAATTCTCGGATCGCGCTACTGCGCTGAGCTTGGCGATTTTTGAAAAAATCGCGATCGCGGAAGCCAAAATTCATGGCACCTCCATCGAAAAAGTTCACTTTCACGAAGTAGGCGCCATCGATTCCATCGTCGATATTGTCGGCGTAGCGCTGGCCATCGACTCCTTGCACATTGAGCGTATTTACGCTTCGCCAGTGCCACTCGGTTCCGGCACGATCCATATCGACCACGGCATTTACCCAGTGCCGGCGCCGGCAACGCTTGAAATGATGGTTGGCGTGCCGATTGCTTCTACACCATACGCCATGGAGATGACAACGCCGACAGGGGCCGGCATTATCGCAGGCATCGTCGTCGGACAGATCGATCCGTACATTGGCAAATGGCAGCTCACGCACGAGCATTTGGCGCATGACCACCATCATGAGCACGCACATGAGGATCATCATCACTATCATGGTCACGATCACCACCATCACCACGAGCATACGCATGATCATGATCACGATCATGACCATACACACCACCACGATCATGATCACGACCATCATGATCACAAACATGAGCACGATCATAGTCACTAGAATGGTTAAAGAGAGGCCCATGCGCGGTTGCATGGGCCCCAGGTGGGTTCAGCGTCCTTAACCGGGGCTGGCCGCGGCGCGCCTAAACTGTCGCTGTAGTATAGAACTAGCAGACTACGGTGCCGATTCGTTCCAGTAACCCAGCTTCAATCTCTCATTTACAATTTTAAATCGGAATTGTTGCTTTCCATTCCAAACTGGACTCGGGTCGCTCGCTTGATGGGTAATTCTGCATAAGCAACAATGATGACTACGGGACCATCCGCCTTAGATTAGTTCAAGCTGTCCAAGAGCGTTTTCACTTGAGGATCAAGGTTCAATGCATTCAGAATGATTGTAAGTGCCTCTGCTCGTGTGGAGTTGCCTTGCGGATCGAATATCCCGTCATTCTTCCCGCTGATGATGCCTGCCTCTGCTGCATCTTTGATTTGATTCATTGCATAGGAGCTTGCACTTGCCATATCGGCAAAGTTGCCCTTGGAAGTATCCTTGTCCGCTTTACTCAAGTTGACAATTCGGGACAACATAACGACCATTTCTTCCCGGCTGATGGTTTTGTCCGGTTGGAAGGTTCCGTCTCCGTAACCGGCAATCACCCCTGCGCTAGCAAGTTTCTCAATTTCGTTTTTAGCCCAATGGCGATCAATATCGTTCAGAACAAGTGAATGATTCATGTCGCCGCTGATATCGAATACACGGAAGATCATCACTGCAAACTCCGCGCGTGTAATTTTGCCATCCGGTTGAAAAGTTCCATTTTCATACCCATCGATAACGTGCAGTTTCACGAACGTATCGATGGTCTTTTCAGCCCAGTGCCCTTCAATGTCAGCCAGTTCAATCTTGGCAGTAGACTTCTTGGCTTCCATTACTTTGGACTCGATAGAACGAACTAAGTTTATTACATTGACAATATCACTATTGAATATATCCACCGCAGGTTTGCCGCTGTTACCCGATCGCTTTACAAGAACCGATAGCTTGCTTTTTATCGAAACAATATTAGGCACTAATTGCGAATTCATTAGTTTCACACTGTCTAGTTCAATATTGGCCGAACCCTGATTAACCGCATGAAATGTCAGTGTAGCCAGTGTTACATCCCCGTTCTCGCCTGGTTTATTGCCTATTTGCGTATGCGCGATTTGAATCTTATTCCCGTTTACAATCGGATTAACCGTATAGCCTTCACTTTTGCTAACGCTCTTTACAAACTTCAAATGGCTGGGATCAAAGGTTAAATTAACCTCATATGCGTACATATCGCTTAATTGTTTTCCGCTTACCGTCACCTGGAAGTCATTTCCTTCAGAAACACTTTGGTTCGTGATGGAAAGTAAAAAGGTTGGTCCGGAGTTTGCATGTATAACGATTTGAGGAAGTAAGAACATAGTCAAAAGTAACGTCAGACTGAATACGAGGAGTTTTTTTAACATCGATGAAGTACGCCCTTTCGGTACATATTTCTGAATAATTGGAGAGAGAGCCTATTCAGCTCTCCCCCTCAATCCTATCTTCGCTAATACGAGTAAGAATCCGTTCCAGCACACATTATGCGTGTTTTTTTATCGTAAAATCGTTCTGGCCACAATTGCCAGGTCTTCAATATCAACCTTACCGTCATGATTGATATCCGCTTTCTCATTCCAACCCGCTTGACCTTGCTGCTTACCATAAGTCCCTGCTACAATAGCCAAGTCTCCAATAGAAATAATTCCATCTCCATTGACATCTGCCGTTATTCTCTTCGTGTTAAACACTTGAATGGCAGCTTCCAATGCGGCTTTCGCACTATCTACCTGCTGCTGTGTGGCATTCGTATTGTTTGCTGTCGCAGTGGCTGCATCGATAGCAGACTGCAATTGCGCTTTGGAGCCAATCGCATACAGCCCGTCCCCATTGCCTTCCACTGCAGTATTGTACTTGGCCTGTGCGCTTGTG
This sequence comes from Paenibacillus alginolyticus DSM 5050 = NBRC 15375, assembly GCF_000422905.1. Classification (GTDB taxonomy): domain Bacteria; phylum Bacillota; class Bacilli; order Paenibacillales; family NBRC-103111; genus Paenibacillus_E; species Paenibacillus_E alginolyticus. The sequence continues at coordinate 44,187 of NZ_AUGY01000033.1, read as the reverse complement.
ATCAACGCATTCAACAGCGACTTATCTACAGGTATACCAGGAGTACTTATTTGTATCTCGCGAGAGGCTCCGCCTACTTGCAGTTCATTCCCCTGTCCATTGGCAATAATGACATTACTTACAGAAATTGTCGTAAAGGTTGCCTGAGTGACAGGTTTAGCCGTAAATTTGATAGTCAACAAGTCGCCTTGAGCCAGCACCCCTTGGTTCGCGCCCACACTGGAAACCAAAATCCGGACTTGCCCTGGCACGGCCTCCTTTTGATCGATGACTTGAAATCCGTCTTTCAGTGAAGTAACTGAATTAAATTGCAAATTCGCTGGATCATAATGAAGAGTCAAATCTTGCGCATACACTTGCTGGTATACACTTTGCGTAAAGCCAGTCAATCCCATCGTTACATTAAAGTTTTGGCCCTGGTTCACCTGCTGTACACCTGTCAAAGTAGACTTGCCTTCACCCAGATCTTCTTTGATTTCGGCTGCCTTGAATTTAGCCGTTGCTGCACTCAACTGCGTCACTGCGGCATCCACCGCTGCCTGCGAAACTCCCGTAGCGGCCACCACCGGTTCCGCCGCCTCAATAGCCGTTAGAAACTCTTCTTTCGCCGAAGCCGGATATTGACCGGCTTTATTGCCGACCACGGCTGCGCCATGAAGCTGTCTGGCCCCGGAAATCGCGCTCATCAGCGCGGTTTTGTCGGCTTCTTGCACGGTTGCCCTCATAAACTGCATCGGACGCAGCTCCTTATAGTCTTTCGAAGAGCCGATTCCGCCACCCCATTCGAAGAAATCTCTCCGGCCTGCTCCGTCGTTCTCGTTGAACAACAAGCTGAAGCTCATCATTCCCTTATTTGGATGGACTGGAGCAAGCTCTTTCCACGGAAGGGCAATATAGTAATACGTATATTTCGTTTCTTCATCTCGGATCACTTTTGCTTCCACATTCGTTACGTCTCCCACTTCAACGCCCTGCGGAGTGCTCCAGCGGTGAACGACGGTTTGCCCGTTCGGGCAAACCGCAAAACCATACTCGTACTTATCAGGTATCTCCTTTCCCGCAACGCCTGAGAAGAGAGCAAACTGGATCCCGTCGCCGGTCCAGGATGAGGAACCGCATTGATCCTGATAATGGATGTCGTCTTTAATCTTGGCGGTCAAATAGAAATGCTCCTCATCCCAGTTCAACCAGAAATCGCCGCTTAAATCATCCGGCCCCTTCCAGCTTCTCACCCGATTGTTGCCCGTCTCAATTAGATTCAGAGCGTATCCGGGAACCTGGACTTCCTGCAAGCGTTCGCCGGAAGCCGTTTTCTTGATTATCGGATTGAACTCGGTGTAGCCATCCAACGTTACGGGTGCCGTTTCTTTAAATTTCAGCTTCACTTGGTAAACATAAGGTTTGCCGTATGCAGGAATCGGAATATCTATGCTGCCCTGCCACGCGGAAGCAGGTGGAATTGCTTCGTTATATGTTTTCGAGCCGGAAAGCTCGCCCATCTGCCAATCTAAGCTCGTTAGCGTATAACCGGATACGGTAGAATTGTTCGTATAAGAGATTTTCAACTGACCCGTCTGATCGCCAAGGGATACGATATACGGCTCGACCGCCACGCCGAACGGCTTCTCGATTCGGGCGTTCACAAGCAAGTGAGCGCTGGGCTTGCCGTCTACTTTCACATTGGCAATATAGGTCCGGCTCCCAATCTCTGGAACCACGGGCAGGGAGATCGGCACGTCAAGCTGCCCGTTCGCCGGGACGGATACAGTCTGCGTGACGCCGGCCACTTCAACCTCGGCTTCCATCGCTGTAGTGCTGCCCGTATTATCGAGCTTTACCCGTATGCGAACATGATCGTTCACGGCCGCAACAACGTCATCTGCAGAGAATAAGCCGCCAGCCTGAATGCCGGAAATGTTGCCCTTCACATAAAACATCTGATTGCCAAGCTTTAAATAGACTTTGCCATTCAAAGGCATAAGCGTCTGCTCTTCTCCAGTGAAATCCGTTACGATCACAGGGCTTTCCGTCGACAAGACCACTTTCTGCGGAGTAAGCGACCATAGAACGCGCAGATCTTCGCCGTTCTTGCGGAACAGATAGCTTCTTACGTTGCCATAAACCTGCTCCTGCCCTATATATTCCGCTCCGGCCAACTGCCTCGTCTGAACCGCGTAAGTTGCAAAAGCTGGCTTGGCCGTATAGGCGCCCCGTCCATCTTCCTCGTTTACGATAATACCGAAGTTATGCTCTCGGTTCTCTGCGTCTGTACCGTCATTTTTCAAATCGTACCAGGTGATATTTTCCACGCCTTCGGAGATCGCCAGGATATTATAACGGGCAAGGTATTCCGCTTGTTTATCCTCCGAGACGCCATCTCCGCCCAACTTCGTATGCCAGCCCATCTCTGTCAGCCAAAGCGGTATTTCCTTACCAGAAGTATTATATTTTGCAATCAGCTTGTTCAGCTTGTCTAAAGCTAGATCGCCGCCCTCTGGGATTTCCGGAAAACGGTACGGGTGCACGGAGACGCCGTCCAGATAGTTCAGACCGCCCATCGCAAACAATTCTTCAATCCAATCGTAAGGAATGGTCACTCCGGCAGGTCCGATCACGCGCACATCCTCGCGAAGCTCCTTTACAGCATTGTATGTCTCTTTCAGCAGCGGATAATAATACGACGCAGATGCTCCGCCGCCAAAGGCGTTATACTCGTTCCATACTTCAACATTCTTGATCTGATCACCGTAATGATTCAATACGGCGCGCGCGTAATTCGCAAAGCCTGCTACCCCTGCAGGGTCTTTAATATGAAAGCCGCCGGGATATAGGTTATTGTTATATGTCAGCACGATAAACGGCGAGATTCGTTGCTGCTTTAAGGCTGCCATATACGAATCGTACCGCTCCGGGAATTGATAAACGCCCTTTTCCTTCTCAATCGCACCCCAATTAAGCTCGTCGCGTACCATGCTGACACCCAGTCTGGAAACGAGCGGAATCAGAATAGGATCCCAATTCTGGCCGAAATGGGTCGCAACGCCGAATGACGAAGGGGCGTCGGCGAGATCCGCTTTGGGAGCGAGCACTGTAACCGAAGTCGTCGCATTCTTAACGATTTGTTCTCCGTCTTTGGCCGTTAATTGAAGTTTATAGTAACCTTTATCCAGCGACGGCAGCGGGAGGGTCAGGTTCCCATCCTTGCCGACGGGAGCCGATCCGTTGCCGAAAGACGCACCCCAATAATTTTCTAGTTTCCAATCCACCTGTTTTGCAACCGTTTTCAAGTCAATGCTGATTGGTTCTCCCACAAGAAATACATTTCCCGTTGTCGTCGGAATGATCTTCATATCCCGCGTCTCAGGCACGTATTTGTTCACGGTGACCGCCGAGATCACGACATCCTGAGCCGTATCTACGGATGCTTTTGCATAAGAAAAACGATAATCCGTGCCGTTGGCACGATTGGAAAACTTAGCGTGAGGCAGAGAGATGGTAATCGTCTTCCATGTCCCCGAGTCCGTCAATTGAATCGGTTTTACTTTCGTAAACCCGCCATTCACGGCATCATACTCGGTAACGATCGTGCCTTTGCCAACGTCGAGATAAGTCAACTCAACTTCGATCGGCATATCCACATCGTAAACATACGTATCATCTACATTGAAATAGAGGTATTTCGCGCTATTCGCCGTATCCGTCGACCAGCCTTCCTTTTCTGATCTTACAACGATCGGCGCTTTATTTTTGGCATTGTCTCCCGGGAACACATTAATTCCCTCGTACTTCCAGTCGCTATTTAACTGAGCTTTCACCGACTGCGCGTCACTGTAGTTGTCCAAAGGCCGGATTGAAACCTCACGGAAATTAACGTCCTTCTCGCTGGTGGTACCCATTTCGCTCGACCAAATGCCGAGGCGCATAACTCGCCTCAAGTCGGCCTGCAGCACGATAAACCGCTCCTTTTTCCAGCTGTTCGAACCCGTCAGTCGAATATGCTTCATATCATGCCAGCCGGTGTCATTCAGATATGACAAGGCGAACTTCCCAACAGGTCCGTCAAAATATTCGACCGTCACTTCGACGCGACGATCTCCTCTAGAGACAAATTCCTCATCGGTCACTTCCATATAAAGAAAGTTGCGGGAATTGCTTTTATCCGTGCGCCAGCTGTCCTTGCCCCCGATGACTTCGGCCTTGCCGCTCTGGTCGCGCAATTGCGGGTCCCCGGGAAACATATGCATGCCGCTGAATACGGGATTCGCACCTAATGTCGCCGTAACAACCTCATGAACGGGCTCCGGATCGTCCGCTTTCGAAACCTTAATGGAGCCGATGACGACATCTTCCCCGCTCCCTGCCAATCGAATCGTCGTATAGTCAGCGTCCACCGGCTGAAAAACGCGTGTTTTCCACTCATTTGTCCCCGTCAGTTGCACCATCTCCGATTCGGTACTGCCATTTGACGCGGTGAAACGCAAATTAAACTTACCTGTGCCGCGATCGAAGTAGTCGACTGCCACTTTTTGATTTTTTCCGCTTCCATATGAACTGTCGAGATCAAAGTACATGTAGGCGTAATTATTGCTGATTTGCGTAGACCACCCCTCCCTGGAACCATAGGAGACTATCGGCTCGGCGTACTTTTCATTGCCGCCCAGCCGCACTTTAATGCCCTCATAGGTCCTGTTGCTCTTCAACACCGCCCGCACCGAGCTTGCCGTGCTGTAATCCGGCAGTTTGGCCAGGGTCACCGATTTAATGAAGACATCCTCTTGGCTGCTCCCCATCTTGGGTCCGTACAGGCCTAGACGCATTTTTGTAATCAGAGCGCCATCGGAAACGTAAAATCGATGCGTCTTCCAAGTGTTGCTTCCGGTTAGCTGAACATATTTCTCTTCCTGCCACGCGCCTTGCTTTACATACATCAGATTGAATTTGCCGGTCCCACCGTCGTAATAATCGACCGAAACCTCTACCTGGCTCTGCCCTTCAATGAAAAAGCCAGGAGCCGCATTCAAATACATAAACTGAACGCCTCCGCTTTTGTTCGTCCCCCAACTTTGCTCGCCGCCTTTCACGGCCACTTGCGGGGTCGTGGAAGTATCCCCGGGCAGCACCGTCAATCCGTTAAAAATCGGATCGTTTCCTAAGCGAGCGTAAATTACGTCCGACGCAGCAGCGGAAACCGAAATTCCCCCTGGAGGAATAAGTCCTCCAGATACCAATAATACTGATAACATGATGAGCCATACACGAATTGCCCTTCTGCTTATCCTCATTTCGTACCTCCATCATCATCGTTTGTTTCATACTAGACTTTTTGCTTGCCGTAGCTCATCATCCTTTGACGGCAGAGCTTGAAAAACCTTGAATAATATACTTCTGGCCCAAAAAGAATACGATAAGCAGCGGCACGACGCCTGCTGTGGCGGCAGCCATCATCAAGTTGTAATCCACGCCGGCTTCCAGCATGAAATTCTGCATGCCAAGCGGAACCGTGTAAAGCTTCTTGTCCAGCAGGAAAATCAGCGCGTTCTCATAATCGTTCCACGTCCATGTAAAATCAATGATAGCGAAGGTGGCCAGTGCCGGCTTGGAGAGTGGCAGGAACAATTGAAAGAAAATCCGGAAATGCCCCGCCCCGTCAATGAAGGCCGCTTCGGATATTTCATGGGGAATGCTCATGAAAAACTGCCGGATCATAAATACGCCGAATACCGTAAACAAGCCCGGGAGAATCAGCGCCCAATGGGTATTGTAAATATGCATCCACTCAAACATGATGAATTTGGGGACAAACAGCACTTGCTGCGGAATCATCATCAGACACAGATACAAGAGGAAAATGGCGTTCCTGCCCTTGAACTCAATGCGGCTGAATCCATATGCGGCCAAAGCGGCGAGCAGCGGTGCTCCGATCATCAGAAACACGGAAATCTTCAGAGAGTTCAAATAAAAGAGGGCAAATCCGTCTCCGGCCGTCCAGACCTTGATGTGGTTGGTCAGCACCGGGTCAAGCGGAATCCACTGGATCGGGTAGGTGAAGACGTCCTTGGCTTTCTTAAACGAAGTGCTAATCATCCAGATCATTGGCAACAGCAAAAGCAGGCTGACTAGGACCATGATAATGGTATTCAAGCCCTTGCCCAGCCGCTCTTTGATCATTCTGGTGCTTCTTGCATTCATGTTGCGTCTTTCCCCCTTCCTTAGTAATGGACCCACTTTTTCTGACCTGCCCACTGAATAAGCGTAATGCAAAGGATAAGCAAGAACATGGTCCACGAAACGGCGGACGCATATCCCATTTCATAGAAGTTGAAGGCTTTCTTGTAGGCGAAAATGGAGAAAACCGTCGTACTGTTGGCGGGTCCTCCCTGGGTAATGGCATAGATCATGCCAAAGCCCTTGATGGAGCCGATACAGCCGGTAATCATCAGAAAAAATGTCGTCGGACTGACCAATGGTAGAATAATAAGACGCAGCAGCTGCCCAAACGTCGCTCCGTCCATCTTGGCGGCTTCCAACTGCTCTGAGGATATTTCCTGCAGGGCAGCCAAATAAATAATCATGTTGTACCCGATGCCGCCTGCGATCATCATGACGAGCACCGCATACATGGCCGTATCGGGAGAGGCAAACCATTTGGGCGGATCTGCTATGCCGATAGAATGCAGGAAGGCATTAATGGGACCGTTTGCAGGCTGGAACAGCACCATCCAGACGAAGGCAATGGCGATGCCGCTTGTAAAATACGGAGCGAAGAAGAAGGCACGCAGCGTCTTCTGGAAATAGACACGATTGTTCAGCATGACCGCGATCATAAATCCCAGCATAATCGCAATCGGCACAGGGATTAACACCAACAGGGTGTTTTTGACCGATATAGCAAATAAGTCGTCTCTCACCATCATCTTGAAATTGTCCAATCCGATAAAATGCGGTGGTTCCCCGCTAGCGAATACCCAATCCGTAAACATCAAATAAAAGGAGAACAGGGCTGGAATCAGCATGAAAATCATCATTCCGATAAGATTAGGGGCGATGAATACATAGCCGAGCAGCCTCTGCCGTTTCATCCAGTTCACGATCGGTCACCACCTTTCTCTATAATATGGGCTTACAGCAAAGGAGAAGCGCGGCACGAATGTCCCTGCCTCTCCTTTAGCTTTCAGGTATCTTATTTTTTGGCCGCTTGCAAGTTCTCGTTATGCACCCGTGCCAGTTCCTTCGCACCTTCTTCGGGAGTCAACTTCTGAGTGAAGACCTTGTCATAGATGACCTGCTGCTCGATTCCCGTTTTCTTGTCAAGACGGCTTAATCCGAGCGGAAGGCTGCCGAACATAACCCGCTTGATGGAATCAATATCATAGGTGTTCTCCACGCCCTTGAACATCAGAGCGATAGCCTCATCAGCGGGGAAGTCTTTGGATGATGGCACTCTTCCGCCTGCCGCCATCGGCAGCATCCCCGTATCCGAATACCACTTCATAAATTTCCAGGCTGCTTCCGGATTCTTGGTGCGGGGATTGATGGAGAGCACATCACCTAATCCGCCGGCGTTGATATAGTCGGTCTGATCCTTGCTTACCTTGGGAGCCGGTGCTGCAGCCACCTTGAAGGTGCGGGGATAATCTTTCACATTGTTGGTAGTCCTGAAAATCTGGTTAGTGGAGAACAGCATCGCCGTTTCCCCCTTCACAAACATCTGATCCAGGGCCGGCTTCGAGGTGATCTGCTCCGTATGGGGCATAATGCTCTTGTCTTTGAACATCATATCCGAATACACCTGAAGCGTCTTAACCGTCTGCGGATTATCGAAGGCTGAGGTGCCGTCCGGTTTGGTCAGCTGCAGACCTTGCTTCAGCATGGAGCCATTGATAGGCACATTGAAGTAATAATCGCTCTGCGCCGCTCCCCACACCTTGTCTCCCTTCAGCTTGTTGGCATAATCCCTGAATTCGTCCATACCCCAGTCCGTGGGAACCTTAAGCCCCTTGGCATCCAGCATGTCCTTGTTCAACCAGACAAAGGACATGCCCTTCTGGGTGGGAACGCCGTAATACTTGCCGTCAACCTTCCACAAAGAGGCGCCTGTACCCATTTTTTGGTCGACATTGTAGTCGGTGAACTTGCTCAGATCAAGAGCGTTGCCTGCTTTGATCCGCTTCTCGTAGAGGCCGAAATCATAGCTCATGTACATGTCCACGGGCTGGCTGGAAATAAGAGCCGTATCCAGCTTTAGATTTCCCGCATCGTCGTTGACGAACCGCACATACTCCACCTGGATATCCTGATTTTGCTTGTTCCAGTTGTCTACAACAGCTTGAGGACCATTCTCGGGCGGCACGCCTCCCCACATGGTAAGCTTGATCGGTTCCTTTTTTGCCGCTGCGCTAGGCGCCGTGCTTGCCGTAGGCAAAGTCGTTCCCTCTGTTTGATTGCCGACCTTTCCACCGCATCCGGCAAGCGCTAGGGGCACTGCCACAAGCGCAGCCAGTCCTGCACGCATCCATTTTCTGTTTCTCATCTTACCTGTAACCTCCCTGTAATCGGATGTTTGATGCATCCCAACTATACCAAGCCGCGCCTTTGCTTCTAAGGGGTGAAACTTGCAGGTTGATAGTACAAAACTTAGATATTGTTCTCCCGTCTGAATGAGCTGGGCGTTTGCCCAACCATGCGCTTGAATACTTTGATGAAGTAGGCATCGTCGGCAAAGCCCGATTGAAAGGCGATCTCCTCCACACTTAGCTTTGAATGCAGCAGCAAGCGCTTCGCCTGTTCGATCCGGATGTTTTGCAAATAGGCGATAGGCGTCAGTCCGGTTTTTTTGCCGAACACGGTGCTTAAGTAATCCACATTGATAGCTACCAGCTTGGCTAAATCCGCAACCTTGATATTTTCCTGGTAATGCTCCAGCATATATTGAATTACCCGGTTCACCTCGGGATGGTCCGTAAAGCTGACCTGTTCCTCCTTCAGGTGCCGGATAAGCTCCCGTATGGTTTGCAGCACATGCGCCAGCAGCGTTTCATGGCTTATGGCCGAGTTGACGCTGATTCCCTCAAGAACCTCCGATTTTCGTCCTGCCAGCATCGCCAGGATTTGAAGAAGATGGGCCGCCAGCATTTTCGCTTCCATATGGGAGAACGACGAGGCTTCCATGCTCTCCCAGATAAGGGTTGCCACCTCAGCGCATTTGGGTTCATTGCGTTCTTCAAAGCAGCGGATCAATTCGGCTTCCAACTCCGCGATAGGCGGCAGCTCATGCCGCTCCTTCACCGGGCTTGCCTGTCGGCCGTACCAATCGCCGTTCAACTGATTCAGCGCTGAGCGCCAATCCTGGGACAGATGAGCCAGACTGCTGCCGGCTGTCAGTCCGGCCGGACGGTTCGGCTTATTCCAGCGGGCATGGTCTTCCTTCTCCTGAAAACTCCAGCAAAAGAAGGTTGTCTGTCCCCCTTCATAGAAGAATTGGACCAACAGATACGCTTCCGGCCGGATACCCGCCTGATCCGCAGCAGCGGGAACAGCTCCGCTCAGCACGGCAATAATATCAAGCCTCAGACTACGAAATTTCTCCGCTGCCGTAACCGTTCCAGCCGGATCCTCATGAGCCGATGTGCTTGTTCCTCGGATGCCCGACCAGGTACGGTGATAAAGAGGATAAAGCGCCTCTCCCGCACCCCGAAGCTCTTCAAGCAATTCCTCCTTGATCCGTGCCAGGTTTTCCAGCAGCACATCATCATTTAAAGACAGCTTTAATAGATAGTTGAAGGCGCCGTATTGAAGGGCGTCCCGAGCGTAATCAAAGTGGCTCATCGCCGTCAGCATAATAAACCGACTGCGGATTCCCGCCTTCCGTGTTTCCTTTAGCAGCTCAATCCCGTCCATGCCAGGCATGACAATATCGGCGATCACAACATCGGGCTTAAGCTCCAGGATAGCCGCCAGAGCCTCCCTTCCGTTACCTGCCTCACCCGCAATGCAAAAGCCGTGGCGTCCCCAGTCCACGGTTTCCCGGATGGCCTCCCGGACAAAACCTTCATCTTCCACCAGCAAAACCGTCCACATGTCCACCATCTCCTTCCTGTGAATAAGGCGTCGCAATCAGCAAAGGCAGCTGGACCCGGACCAGGGTCCCTTCCGCGCCGGATACAAAATCAATGGAGCCCTCCCGCTTAAAAAGCAGCTGCAGCCTTTCTCTCAGGTTGCTTAGTCCGATCCCGTGTCCGCTTCGCCTTACCGGCCTGCGGGCGGCCTCCTCCATGCCGATGCCGTTATCTTCTACCTCAAGAATTAGTTCGCTTCCCTCCGCCTTGGCCCTGACCCAGATGGTGCAGCGGCCTTTGGCCGCGTCAAAGCCATGTGTCATGGAATTTTCCACCAGAGGCTGCAGACTAAACTTGGGAACTAGAGCGTATTGAACCGATTCATCCATTTCATAATGGATGGTGAAATGATCCCGGAAGCGAAACGCCTGAATGGATTCGTAGGAGCGTAATAGTTTTATTTCTTCTTTAAGGGTGACCAGCTCAATTTCCGAGCTGAGGCTTGCCTCCAGAATGAACCCCAAAGAGGTACAGATACCCGCGATCGCTTCCTGCTTTTCTTTTCTTGCCATCCATTTGACCGTGTTCAAGGTGTTCAACAGAAAATGCGGGTTCATTTGGGAGAGCAGCATTTGGAATCGAACCGCCTGCTTTTGCCGCTCCTCCAGCTTAAGCTTGTTTATGAGTACGACGACATCATCAATCATCCGGTTGAAGCTTTCTCCTAGAGAGCGCACCTCGTCCGTTGCACCTTTGCCGATGGATATTTTGACATTCAGCTTCTTGTCCGATGCTTCCTCCATGCTCCGCTCCAGGACATACAGCGGCTCCGTCATGCGGGCCGATAGAAAGATCGTCACCAGGACGAAGACAATGACCAGAATGGCCAGAAAGAAGAAAGCAATAAGCCTTAACCGCTGGATCTCCTGCTGCAGCTCGCTTAAAGGCATTTGGCTGACCACATACCAGTCCAGTTCCTCTAGATAGGTGAAATTGACAAGAGACAAGGCTCGTTCGTCTTCGAAATGTCCTTCCGACGCCCGTGCAGACATGATCCTTTGCATCAAATCCATGCGGAAAGCCGATTCATTGCTTTGCAGAACGATCTCTCCTTGGCCTGTAAAGATGGTCAGATCCTTGTTGGCCGGGCTATCCTTTAACGTGCTGCGGAACCATTCTTGTATGTTGATGCTGATGCGCGCCAATCCGAAATTTCCCCGCAGTTGGTCATCCAAGATGGTGTACAGGCTCAGAAGCTTGCTCCCTTGGCTGCCGTTCACATCATTCCAATCATCTGCCACCCAGCGGTATGGATGGGATCCGTTTTGCAGCTTATTCTGCCAATCTTGCATTTCTTTCAGCCCATTGGTCAACTTCCCATTGGGAGCATAGGAGGTGTATACATGGCCCTTCCGATCGATGAATCGAAAATATAGCTCCGTTTGATGGAAGAAAAAGCTGTTGTTAATTCCAAACATTTTGCTTTCAATCGCTTTCTTTCGGTCAAGGGGGTCATACTTATCCGGATCGTCCATAATCTGGATCAAACTCTCATCCTGGCTCAGCATGATGTTCGCCTTATAGGCGAATGCCATCATATCCGTCAAAGACGTATGAACCTGCTGCATACGCTCCGACATTTGGTCCATCATGTCCTTCTGGCGAATGGATTCGAAATGCTGAAACAAATAAAAAATGGCAACACACAAAGGAACCATCAGGAGGGTGATGTAAGCCATGATAAGCCTAATTTTCAAGGTGTTCGGAAACAAGCGGCGCCAGATTGGCATCGTGGTGATTCACTCCCTATAACATAGTCGGATATCTTCAGTATACGAAGCGTAACGGAGGCATGTATACGTTCTTCGAAGCAATCGCCGGATTTCCCGAATAGGCAAAAAAGCCTCAGTCCAAGAGCACGAGGCGCTTTACCCAAAACCATCGTCGGTTTTGGCTTATTGATTCAATTGTATCACGCGATAAAATAGGGCCGATAGATTCAAAACTTGTAGATTCATATAACAATTCTTGGGGGTTAGAGCAATGGCGCTCAGCTTCACTAACTCGCCCCTGAGCTGCACACTGTGCTAATCAAGCATTACGAAGTTTCGCGCGAAAGCAAGAAAACCTAGAAGCAACAGCTTCTAGGTTTTTGTTTTAATATTTATTTACATGCACCTCGTATGCGGGTCAATGAACAAGTTTGAAGTAGGCTGCTTATAGTGGGTGGTCGGTTAACGCATTAGTTTGATTGTGAAGGCATATGATGCTGTTGGTGATGATGATGATGGGTTTGCCCGGTATGGTGGTGATGTTGTGTATGGTGAGGATGCTGAGTATGGTGTTGATGATGATGCATGGGATCATGATGCATAGGATGATGATGCATAGGATGGTGATGCATAGGATGGTGATGCATAGGATGGTGATGCATGTAATGATGATGTGGGTAGTAGGCACCGTGGTGATGCATCGGATGGTACGCAAGATGGTGCATGGGATGATAGGCATGATGGTGTTGTTGGTTATAGGCGTGATGAAGATGTGCATGGTAAGCATGGTGAGGATGTGTATAATGAGCATGTTCGTGATGTGGATGCATTGGATAATGCGCTCCCGGTGCTGCTGAAGGCTGCTGATAGATAGGGAGGTTATCTCCTGTCAATATCGGAGCTTGTTGAACTGGATGGTAGGCCTCCGTCAATGTCGGAGCTTGTTGAGCAGGATGGTAGGTCTCCGTCCTTGTTCCAGCTTGATAAATAGGGAGGTTATCCTCCGTCGATAAATTACGATTTGTCATTTTCTTTCCCCTTTCTGAAGTAGGCATACGTCATCATATGCAAGGTTTCGCAAATAGGTCATTGTCTATATAAATTGGGCACATTTACCATGTTTTGTTAAAAATTCAGCTTTTTCGAACATAAATCCAATCTCCTACTTTCGCAATAATGGGTTTCTTCCGTAAACGATGCTGAAATTCTGCGAAGCAGGAGAAATCCGGATGAACATAACGATCTGACAGAAATGCTGATTTTGTACTGCCAATCATTCTGTTGTTATTCAGGACTTTAATGACTTGTTCCCCAGAAGTAATTCCGAGGCCATGTCCATGTCCATAAAAAAGGTCGTTTTCCATCAGGACGACGTTTTCTCCTTTCCACCAGGGTACCGAAGGTACAAAGTCGGGGTTCTCAAAATAGAGCACATCACCAACCACAGCTTCCTCATTACATGTCCGGTCGATTAGGTGCAATTTGCTGTTTGAATGCCAATCAAATAATAAAAGGTCCGCAAACAATATATCGAATTGTCTAGGATCTATGGATTCTAATAGGGCTTTGTACAAGACGACGATGACAGCCATTGAGCATTCGAATGCGTAAGAGCTGCCATTTGTGAATATATCCCTTATCGCATCTTGTGGAGCAACTCCGCTATTCAGCTGGAACCTCCCATGATTAGTTAAGTGCCAATACATCGGGTTACATAGCGTTTTTTTGAAATCTGCAAAATAGACACGAGCTTTATTCAGCTCTTTCGCGGACTCCATAATCTGCGTTCGCATGTACAGTTCAAACAACAGGGTATCAACGGAATCATACCGATACTCAATAGGGCTGTTCTTCTTCTTTTGATAAATGGTTAGTTCTGACTCAGACAGCGTACCTTCTCCAAAGGCTACATTGCTGGTACCTTCGATTAAGATCATGGACTTCTCCTCATTATGAAAGATCTATAAGCGTGATTCACCTATTTTTATATGTGGAATATCGAAGTTATGTGAATGCGTAACTTTTCCCGCTTGGGATAAACACCTTTCGAACGGATTATCCCGTTTAAAATCGCTAAGACGCAAAAGAACCCGAACGATTTGTGTACCAATCGTTCGGGTTCTTTGGGTATGATGAAAGTTCCTCATAAAAAGGAAGCTCCAAATAAACAGCTGAAGATCCCCTATCTGTGTTTCCTGTTTAACTCGGCTATACGCCAGCTGATATAATAAGAAGGAAAGGAGTGTGTAGTGGATGAATCGAGTCATTGATCAATATATACGCAGCGAGGAAGAGCGGGCTTGGGCCAGAAAAACAGAGGAGCTGGCTGCCCATTTTGCGGGGAGGGCCGCGAAGCATGACCAAGAGGGATCGTTTCCTTTTGAGAATTTCGCAGACCTGCGTGAGGCCGGGTACTTAAAGCTAACCGTCCCTCAAGAATTCGGCGGGAATGGACTCTCCCTTTACGCCCTCGTCATGCTGCAGGAGAGGCTCGCTTACGGGGATGGATCAACCGCATTGGCCGTTGGCTGGCATGTCGGTCAGATCCTTCATCTCCGGACAACCCGGAAATGGCCGGAGGCCATTTTTGCCGATTTGTGCCGTTCCGTCGTGAGCGACGGGACGATGATCAACACCTTTGCTAGCGAAGCAGCCTCCGGCAGTCCCAGCCGTGGCGGAAAGCCCGAAACGACGGCAGTACCTACAGACGGCGGATGGCGGATTACGGGACGCAAAACGTTTAGCACGCTTTCCCCTATCCTCGATCGTTTTGTAGTATCGGCGTATATCCCGGATGAAGACTGTACAGACGACTTCCTGATTCATCGGACGGACCGGGTGACCTTGGTGGAAACCTGGGATACACTCGGGATGCGCGCGACCGGAAGTCACGATGTGGTGTTGGATGGCGTTTTTGTAGACAAAGACATGAGGCTCTCCGGAAAAGGCATGGATGACGGGGGCGGCTGGCTTCTGCATATTCCGGCCTGTTACATGGGCATTGCCATGGCGGCACGTGATTACGCCCTTGAATTTGCCCGCTCCTATCGCCCCAACCATATGAACGAACCGATCGCCGCACTCCCTTCCGTCCAGCATTCGATCGGAGAGATGGAAATCGAATTGCGAACCGCACGCTCGCTCCTTTATGCGGCGGCGGATCGCTGGGATCGTGAGAAGGAAGACCGACCCGCTTTGAAACCTGAGCTCGGCTTGGCCAAGTATGTTGCCACCAACAACGCCATCAAAATCGTGGACTTGGCGATGAGAATTGTCGGTGCCGCGAGTTTGTCCCGCAATCGGCCTTTGGAACGGTATTACCGCGATGTTCGTGCAGGCCTGCACAATCCGCCAATGGATAGTACAGTGCTTCAAACCTTGGCTAAAACCGCTTTAGCCGAGACACCCATGTGATCCGAGACAGACGCTAAAACAAATCATCAAGAGCCCGCGCCGGAGCCTCCCTATCCGCCTTCAAAAAGTATTCATATCTACCGAATCTCGCCAGCGCCTCTTGGTCGGGCAGCCATACCCATTCGTCGATTTCAGTCTGGCATCGGTGGGCCCGAAACGCGGCTAGCTTTGCTTTCAGATGTGCAAGCACGTCGATTTTGATGACATCCTTACGGGAATACCCGAACCGCTCCGGACGCTCCATCGCGTCGCCGAACGTAATGAAATATAAAGCGCCCCGATGTCCTATTCGTTGAAACGCGGCCGTCGTCGCTTTTCCAATTGCGCAATGATCTGGGTGTCCACCCAGCGTTTCGTGAAACGTAAGCACGACATCGGGATCCACTTCATTAATGAGAGCCGCAATCCGTGCTGTCAGGCTATCCTCATCGGCAAACTCCACTGTTTTGTCGCGGATATCCAAAAATAGGAGCTGCTGGATGCCCAGGCTCTCGCAGGCTTGCCGTAGTTCCATTTCACGGGCAGCCGCCATCGATTCCCGGTTGAGATAGGGCGGATTGCCCATGCGTCGTCCCATTTCACCCCGCGTGGCGCTCACCAACGTAATGTCGACCCCCTCACTGGCGTATTTGGCGAGAGTACCTCCACAAATAAACGACTCATCGTCAGGATGGGCAAACACCGCAAGCAGCTTTTTGGCTTTATCGATATTGTTCATTCTGGAAACGGCTCCTTTCCCAAGTGCAGAGCAACATTCATCCGACCTCTGTCATCATAGCCGGCCAGCAAAAGACGACCATTCCCATCTACCTCATAATGCGTGAGTGCCTCCATTCGCAGCCAGCCATGCCCATCGAATCGTAGAGCGGCACGAAAAGGGCCTTCCCCCGCTATAAAGGCATGGGTAACCTTGACCTTGAAATTGCGAACGAAGACAAATGAAGTCGCTTCGCTGTGGATATAAGCGTCAGTCCCGACGAAGGCTTGAAGCTCGGCTTCTACTTTCGACCTGATTATTTTGTTCATCGCGTTTGGCTCTCTTTTCCGAAGGATTTTAATTGTACATAATCGTAATCACAAAATAGCATCTTTTAGTTCATTATTCAAACGAAACAACCCGCATAGAAACCAAATAACCCCATCCATAATAAAGACAGGGTTAACCGAAGTCACTTTACAGCTCCAATATATCTTTGCAAACTATCCTCTACACATCCGGCAATTAGTTCTACGAATGGCCCTAGATCATTGCCTATACTTGCTGTTTCTAAAGTCACATAATATTTCAGTCTTGCATCATTTTCAGCTTTTACAATTGCAGGCGGAAATCCGTATGCCATTAAAAATAAATTCATTAATAGTCGTGCTGTATGCCCATTCCCATCAGAAAAAGGATGAATGTATACGAAGTGGAAATGGAACTGCGCGGCTAGTTCAACTGGATGTAGTTTATCTTTTTGTTCATGATACCACTGAACTAGCTTTTCCATTTGCTCAGGAACTACTGTAAAATGCGGTGGGGTATGCTGTGAGCCTGATATCATAACATTAATCATCCGATATCGCCCTGCGTTTTCATCGTCAATGTTTTTAAGAACGAGTTGATGAACTGACTTTATTACATATTCTGTAAGTTCAATGTTCCGAGTTGCAACATCCTGAACGTAGTTGATTGCTTCCGAATGATTGATAACTTCGAAGTGTTCACGTAGCTTTTTGCCACCTATGGTTAGTCCTTCTTCTAAGACTAATTTGGTTTCTAGTAGAGTTAACGTATTACCTTCGATTGCATTTGAGTTGTATGTCCACTCAACGCGATAAACCTCATCTAAGTTCCTTACAGCCGCGGATGGTAAAGGTCTGAGATCATCCAGTTCTCTTTTTAAATGATCTATTTTAACAAAATCCATAATACCCCTCCCCATCACAATATTACCATTATATCACAAGGAACAATAATTAGACTGTGATTGTGATTGCTACCTTTACATTACTATCGACAAAATAAAAGCTAAAGCCATTCTTATTAGGATGGCTTTAGCTTTACGACCTCTATAATGCGATCTTTAAATTCTTATTG
Organism: Paenibacillus alginolyticus DSM 5050 = NBRC 15375; assembly: GCF_000422905.1. GTDB lineage: Bacteria > Bacillota > Bacilli > Paenibacillales > NBRC-103111 > Paenibacillus_E > Paenibacillus_E alginolyticus. The sequence goes on along the minus strand of NZ_AUGY01000033.1, from coordinate 26,866 downwards.
TTTATCAATAATAACCATGCGTTCCTTCTCGTCCCAGCCTACTTTTGCGCCAAAGACTTCGCTAACAAGGAGAGGTTTTTTCACCAACTTAACACCAATTTTCACACCAATAGAGTCTTAACAGGTGCCCCATGCCGCGGACACAAGAAAAAAATCCCTACATCACCATTCACGGTGATGTAGGGATACTATTTTTCAAAGACTATTTCGTTGCGTCGATTTATTTAAGTATTAGAAATTAAGGAATTGTCCACGACTACTCTCATTGATTAAATATTTGATAATTCGTTTCACTACATAATTTGCAGCTTCTTCGATTGAAAACTTGCTTGTATCGATTACGATTTCCGGGTTCCCAGGTGTAGTATTTGTGCTCGAACTGCCTGCAACCGTTCTGTTTACATAAACTTCAACAAATTCTTGGCCAATGATGTCACGCGCGGCCTGGTCGTTTTCGATCGGGGAATCATTCGATACCAATGCAATCAGTCCAGCATCGTTCATCAATTTGGCAACCTCTGCTAATCGCTGCAACGATTCACCTTGGCCATTCTTGAGTAACATGGTGTGATGACCTGTCGATACCAAACGTTTTTCAACTTCCTTCGCAAGGGCCGATTGATCTGAAACCGAACCCGTGAACCAAAGGGTCAAAGGATTTTGACCTTTTTGCTGAGCACGAACTTCTCTGGTGATTTCCGTATCTAACTGTACAACTTTATCTGAGCCTTGAAGGGTTTGCTCGATCACTCCGCAAGCGGATGTCATATTGGTGACACGATCGATCAGAATAAATCCGCCAATGCTTTTATTTTGTTCAAAAGAATCAATAACGATTTTGTCTGATAAAGAAAACTCACATTTTGCCAATTCATTTTTGACAATATGATCGGTTGGAACCGTTTTTCCAGTATTAATTTCGATTTTATGCGTAATGGCCGTTACGGTACCTGGCAGTACTTTCGTACCTACTTTGACCAGATAGTTTTTACCTGGCGTCAGTACGGAATCGTCCATCCAAAGGATCGTGGCGTTAAAACTGTCCGCTTCTTGAATTTGACTATCCTTCGTGAATACACAGCCCCGCGAAACGTCGACTTCCCGATCCAATTGAATCGTTACGGGCTGCCCAGCATAGGCGTAATCCCGATCTTGGTCTCCCACGAGAATCCGTTTAACTTTCGCCTTCTCATGACTAGGCAGCGTTGTCAGCTCATCGCCAACCGCGATACGCCCACCCTCGATCTGCCCTTGGAAGCCGCGAAACGTATGGTCCGGACGGCATACACGTTGAATCGGCATCATAAATTGCTTCGCATTGTCGTTCTGATGAACGTCCACATTTTCCAAATACGGCAGCAAAGCAAGGCCTTCGTACCAAGCGGTATTTGGCGATTTTTTCGTAATGTTATCCCCTTCTGTTGCAGAGACAGGGATCACCTGAATGCTTTCAAAGTGAAACTCAGCGGTCAATTGCAAGAATTCTTGTTTGATCGCATCAAATATCTTAGGATCAAAATTCACTAAATCCATTTTATTCACAGCTAAAACAAGATGTTTAATGCCCATAAGTGCGCAAATCCGAGTGTGGCGCTTGGTTTGAGTAATAACCCCTTTTTTCGCGTCCACAAGAATGATAGCCAGATCTGCAAAAGATGCGCCTACGGCCATGTTACGGGTATATTCTTCGTGTCCGGGTGTATCCGCTACGATGAACGAACGGTTGTCCGTCGTAAAATACCGATAAGCCACATCAATGGTAATCCCTTGTTCACGCTCCGCCAGTAACCCATCTAGAAGCAAGGAATAGTCAATTTTGCCGCCGCGGCTGCCCAGTCTGCTATCCAGCTCTAACGCTCTTTCTTGGTCGGCGAATAATAGCTTGGCCTCATATAGCATATGTCCGATTAAGGTGGATTTTCCGTCGTCTACACTTCCGCAAGTAATAAATTTAAGCAGACTTTTCATTTTAGAAATAACCCTCCCGTTTACGTCTTTCCATACTTCCCGCCGCTTCTTGGTCAATTACCCGTGTTGTCCGTTCGGATGAGACCGCACCAAGCGTTTCTTCAATAATGGCATCTATCGTATCCGCCTCCGACTCGGCTCCGCCAGTAAGGGGATAGCAGCCTAATGTACGAAACCGCATCTTCTTCATTTCAATTTTCTCATGAGCTTCGAGTTTCATGCGATCATCGTCAACCATGATGAGATGTCCGTCGCGTTCGAGTACAGGTCTTTCTTTTGCAAAATAGAGTGGCACAATATCAATGTTCTCTCTGCGAATGTATTGCCAGATGTCTTTTTCCGTCCAGTTGGATATTGGGAATACGCGGGTGCTTTCGCCCTTATTGATTCTTGTATTAAAAAGCTTCCACATTTCTGGTCGTTGGTTTTTCGGATCCCAGGCATGGTTTTTATTACGGAAAGAGAATATCCGCTCCTTCGCACGCGACTTCTCCTCGTCACGTCTTCCGCCGCCGAACGCAGCTGTAAAACCGTATTTGTCCAATCCCTGTTTTAATGCTTGAGTTTTCATAATATCGGTGTACGCGGAACCATGATCAAATGGGTTGATCCCTTGTTTAACACCTTCCTCGTTCGAGTGAACAATCATTTCGATCCCAAATTCTTTCGCTTTGCGATCGCGGAATTCGATCATTTCTTTAAACTTCCAGGTTGTATCAATATGCATGAAAGGAAATGGCGGCTTCTCGGGATAAAAAGCTTTCAGCGCCAAATGCAGCATCACGGAACTATCCTTCCCGATCGAATACAGCATCACGGGATTTTCACATTCCGCCGCTACTTCTCGAATAATATAAATCGCTTCAGCCTCGAGTTGATCCAGATGCGTCATTTCATCTATGGAATCAAGCAATTGTTTTTCCATGAAAAGGTGCCTCCTTTTAATTCTTACTAAATCCATCGTCTTTCTTTATATCCTATCAGATTCTAGCTTTTATGCAAAGTGGAAGAAAGTGAAAATCTCTATATTTCTATTATTTTTCACGAATATTGTCGTAGTTTTTTTGAAAGCGTCGCTTTCTTAGCGAAATAGTCACTTTATGGCATTAAAGTTCACTTTGTTACGCTGGCATGGAAGGGTTCAGAAAAGCGTGGGAGTCGAATCCCTGTTCATTTTATCCATGCGAATATTAGATATTCTACCGTAATGAATGAAAGTTTCTTCACATAAATATTAGGGACGCAACATTTCGCGTATTATGATTAGGTGTAGTCGCCCCAGAGTTATTCTAATACAAGTCTTTCTTATTTTATTAAACAGAAAATAAGCACCCAATTATCGAGTGCTTTTGATTTCTCCTATTACTACTCTAACCCAATCCCCAAAACCGCACTCCCCAAATCCAAATGCTCCCGATCCAGCGTCACCTTCACCTTACCCACACGCCGTTTCTCACGCCAATCCCGCAATTCCTCTTCCGTCTCCAACCGCAGTTCGGGCTGTTCGAGAGGCCCCTAATCAACTATTTGCTAATGTGCTACATGGTACAGAACAGGCATTACAGATTGAAGTGAAGCCTGCAAACTCAGCTAGCACAATTCAATCAATTGAAATAGATTTTCTTCGTTTCTATCGTAAAATGCGGGGAGTTTCCACACGAAACCTTCCCATTTATTTAACTTGGTACAGAATGCTGCATTTACTGGATGCTGTTAATCCACGAATTTTAGCGGATGAGATGTTCAAACTTTGTCTTGATAAAAATGCATTATCATACTCACGAAGATTGATAAAAAAGTTGATATGATTTATACTGCTCCAATCATTAATTGTGATTAACGAAAGCAAGTAGAAGTATCTTCTCTTGTGATTTTGCTCATCTTTTAGTAAACCATTTGTTGGTACATGAGATCTTTCAAAACTTCCAATAATTTGCAAAACAAAAAACCTCCGCCGCATGATTGGGGGGAGGTTGCTAGTTGAAATTTTGCCATTCACTTCTTCCAATAGACGTTTTCACGCTTATGCTTAATTCCATCTATCCAAATGACAGATTTATCTTCATCTACCTCAAACACAAGAATGACTTGGTAGAGACCAAGTCTTGCCCAATAACCTTCCAATTAACCAAAACAGCGGTAAGGGTTGGTGTGTAAGATAGTCGTTTAAAAGACTCCAAATAAATTCTTTCCTTCACTTCAGGAGGATAAGCCAGTATACCAGCTAGCTCATCAAGAGCTGTTTGCGACCAATATACATTATAAACTTTGTCCACGCTCAAATTCCTCCACCTTTACACGGAGATAATCGAGCCCTTCTTGTTGGCCATAAACGCGTCCAGAGTTTCTATCTTCGCGGCTTTTTTGAACCTGTGGTATAAGATCCGCATCTTCAGAAAGAGCCTCGATATCCAATTGCTGAGCAGCTTCACGTTCTCGCTTCATGTTCAAGTAACCAATAAAGTCAAGAACTTCAGCCGCATCTTGTTCAGGAATATGGTCGATCAAACGTTTCAACTCTTCACGATTCACGCTCATGGATAACCCCACCTTTCGATTACTATTACCATTATACCACAACGGCAATAGCATCTAATCATTCGCTTCCCATTACTTTTTCGCATCGTGCCCCTTATTTATCTCAGTCTGAAGAGGTTACCCCAATCCCTAACACCGAACTCCCCAAATCCAAATGCTCCCGATCAAGCGTCACCTTCACCTTACCCACACGCCGCTTCTCCCGCCAATCTCTAAGTTCCTCTTCAGTCTCCAAACGCAGTTCAGAGACCTCCTTCGCCCTATTAAGCATATAATCCGTCGTATACAAAATCCGATAAATCCCATGCCCCGCGGGAATTATCGCTTTCTCTCTTCTAACCCATTCATCCACCTCAAACACAACATAAAGCTCATCCGTCGCACCTCGACTTGAGGGAATAGCCGTTATCGCCGAGCGTGGAACAACCTTCCACTCTCTCACTCTTCCATACCACGAGATGCCCGCATCATCCGCACCAAACAAACGAATCGACTGATACAACGCAACGTATTCCAATCTAGTCAACACCTTATGATCCGTAATATTTCGCAAAGGCGTATGGTAAAATCCATGCTCCAACGCAGCATCCAGTTGCGGCTTCTTACTCAGTGCCCCAACCAACACATTTTTCCCAGACAATTTATTACCGTAATACTCCTTAGTCCCTCGCGGCCTCGTCGTCCGCTCATAGGCTTTCTCCGGACTATCCATGATAATCTCGTCCAGGAATTTCTCCATTAAACTCGTCGAATTCGGTAAAAATGGAAAAGCCCCAATATTAATGAGCTCCACACTTTTATAGAACTTATGCTGCTGGAACCGCTCCTCATCATGATAGGGAAACAACACATAAGCCCCAAACATGCTCCGCTCGTACTCTTTCCCCTGCCCCTCCGAATACACAATCGCATCCCGATAGCGGTGCATCGTATTAATATCATCCTCTTCCGGCCCCGGCATCCGGTATCTCTCGAAGTACGGCGTACCCTCATAAGCAGGATTAATGCGATATTTAGCATCGAAAATGTATTTATACTCCGCCGCGGCGTCGTTCTTTTTCAAAGTCAGGACATTATCTGGCCGCTGGGACAGAGTTGGACTATGCTGATCATCTTTGGGCAGCGCATTATAAAACAGCGTAAAAATCTCCCCGTTGGGCGGGTTTTTATACACCATCTTCGCCTGCTGGGACTTATCCAGTGTGACGAACAGCCCACTCCGATTGATTTTGATAATATCTTGTTTGAGCAGCTCATACTTTTTGCTTAAAAGATGGTGAATCTTCAAGAAACACCAGTATTCATAGAGCTGAGCCAAATCTTTCATCGATAATCGGAAAAGATCATTCTGAATCGACAAACCTTTTAACAGCATTAAATAATAACGGTATACCTCTCGGTACCCCGATGCCATTTGCAAAACCAGAGAAATAGACAGCTGACTCATCTCGCCAACTTCCAAAAAATCATGCTGTAACAACCGCTGCACCTGACTCTGCATAAAATTAAGCTTCTTCGTAAGATTAGGATCTTCTATACGACTTTTTTGAGCTAAACGCGTTTTAACATCCTTAAGCTTCTGCCCAATGCGTACAAGCACCCATTTCACGAAGCGATTCTCGGCCGTATCATAATGAACATGGCGTCTAGTCTCAAGCAAATGAGTCGGTGTAAACCGCTGGCCCTCTACCTGAATGATCCCGTTCACAGGATCCTTAGCTAATAGATGTGGGCGCTTGGCTAGGTAGGCAATGTTCTCTTTTCCGGCTCTTTTCACACGTGCAGCATCTACTAGACGATTCTCGCTTTGAAGCTTAAAATGTGGCGACAGCTTGATCCTCTCAACAGCCTGCACAAGCTGCGTAAATACATGCAGCAAAATCGTAAAATACTCCGTCAAACTCTGATGATTCGTTTCTTTTAACCCTGTCAGGTTGTACGTTTTCCGCAGAAAATCGAAGGAAAGATTATAAATCTGTTCATTAACATCGTTAAGGATCATCTGATAGTCATTCTTATAATCGATTTTCGATGGAAAAATCTCTAACTGAAGACGAAAAATAGCCTCACCATTCAATCGAAGCTCCAGCTCAGAGAGTCCAACTTCATTTTGAAAATTAAGAATCCCTGATAAAATCATCTTCCCCAGCGGCTTAATCGCCTGTCTCACATGGATGTTGTCGTGGTGAAAGGTTAAGGGGATATCCGCCTTCTTTTCAATGACCAGTTCATAGGCCTGCGTTTCATAAAAAGTCGGCGCACACACATCGCCCGAACTCCAACTCGTCATCACCCTGTGTTCATGAGAGAAAACAGAAATAGAATCTATGACCAACGAATCCACCAGCGGTGCAGCGTGAAAATGGGCATCTACCCACTCCTCATCCCCATTACGATGGAGATTCAAAGTTTCAACCGTGGGATGGAACGGCTTGCCCTGAATATAGAGATTGAACAGATTCGTCTCGATTCGCAGCAATTCCGTGCTTTGATTAAGAGAGCCAGTATGAGGTAAAGCCATCTTCTTCTAACCTCCGTAGCATGAAGGCGATTTTCCTTGCGCTTTGTGGATATTTGGATGCTGCTAACGTTTCTGGAGAGAGATAAAGCTTAGAGGCATCCTCCATATACTCCGTAATAGGTAAGCTACGATCCTGAGCCACCTGCATCAATTGAAGCAAAGCTTTTTTCACAGACGAATTACTCCCTTGAATACGAGGCAAAATCTTCTGCAACAACTGCATATCGAATGCCGCTTCCTTACTGAGCAAAGCAAACCGATCATTATAAATCATGTAAAAACTCACCGCATCCCGGATCCGAAACCCTACGTGCGAATGAATCTGCTCCAAAATCCCATTGATCTTCACCAATAACTCAGTCGTCTCTTCCGTTAACTGCTTATAGTCACGATAAACATCAACCAATTGCAAATATTCGCTTCGCAATAATGAATTAGGAGGAACCGCAGCACCTTCACTAACCGGCATCCCTTTACCCTTTGGATACTGACCAAGGTCAATGTAATTAAACTCGATCGTGTTGGCGCGGTCTAATACCTTTTTGCTAAAAGGATGCGTCGTCTCATCCATATTCACCGTTCCAACAATATAAACATTATCTGGCAGATGCAGGTTGCCGTACAATTGCTTATCTGACTCATTTTGCAGGGAGTCTCTATGTATAAGCGGCGTTGTTACAATCCGTTGATTATCCCACTCTTGCGTCTCAAGCACACTCAGTAAATCACTGAAATAATGCTCAACCCTAGCCAAATTCATTTCATCCAAGCATATAAAATAGGGCTTATGCTGATTACTCGGCTTTGAAGCCTCAACCAACACTTCAGTTAATTTCCCAGGTCGAAAAACACCCGACAAATCCTTGTAGCCCAACAGATCAGAAGGATCGCTCCAATCCGGGCGGACTGGGATTAATGAGAATTGGCCATTACTCGCGGTTGCTCCTACTGCCTCAGCGAATAGCTTCACGAGCTTTGTTTTGCCAGAGCCTGAAACTCCTGCCAGAATGACGAAGGGCTTTGCTTTTAGAGATAAGAAGAAGTTCTCGATCCAATGATCAGGGTACATGAACCCTTTGCTGGCGATGAAACTCTTAATCGTAGCTACTCGCTCGATTACTGTTAGTGAATCCACAAGAGGTGTCTCCTCCCACTCGTTATACGTGTACTGCTGACCTGATTTGGTAACAAACTTCAATATCTCTAGCCAGTTGAGTATAAAAATAGACCTTTGCTTCTGGGTAACTTCTCCCCAAGTCTCAAGAGTGCCGAGAGCATTGTTAAACATTGGAGAGAATTCGTCTAAGGTGAAGGAGCCTAGCTCCTTACATAGTTCGATAGCTTTATTAATGCTTCTAGTAAGCGGAGTTTGAATTTCCGAGTTATTTAGGTGATCTCGAATTATCTTGACTTGGAGATCACTTAAGACCCATTTATTCTCGCTAAAATGGTTCGTATACTCCTGACCTAGCTCGGTCAAGGAGAACTGATTCTCATTTATAGATAATAAATTCAAATCTTGCAATGCTCGTCCCAGATGTCGGACTCTTTCCTTTGGATGCTTCACATCATCCCCGGATAGAAGAACACTGCCTTGATTGGTTACTAATTCCTCTAAGGAGATAGGATTCGGCTCATTATCATGCAGATAATTCAAAATACCTTGCCCAGCATACAAATGACTGATCGTATAATTGAAACTAATGAGTGCCTCAGGTTCATCTTTCGGATGGAGCACCTTATTTACATATTCGTTATAGTTAATTAAAGCATTGCTAAGGTCTGCGACGAGCTGTTCATCATCTGGTATTTGGTCCAAATCGTAACGGTAATAAGCTACTGTAGACACCTGATAATCCTGGCCAATGCCGCCAGATGTTAGATAAATCGCATCGTCTTTAACCATGCCTTCGAGAGGGAGCATGTTTCGAATTTCTTGCACTTTTTCTTTGAAATATTGATAGGCCGCTGCCTTACCTTTCGTTTCGATTGGGATCGTGACTCCTTGAAGGAACGTCAGGTAGACGGATTTCATATCCTCTGCGAAAAGGTAGACCAGATACTCGCCATGGCGTGTTGTCTCTGTGATTCGCTTATCCATGATAGCGATCCAAGGAATGGTAGCCCAATTTCCTTGTCCTACTGACCCAGTTATCTTTAATTCCGAGTGGGTAAAAGGCAACTTCCTTAACTCGGTTGGTATCAGTTGTCTTACAAGATTGCCGAGTCTGTGTCCTGCGAACGTTTCTCTTTTTGCTGCTAGATAGGTGGATAAAATATCGGATAGCGCTTCTTTTATGGAGAAGTTTTCTGGTGTCTGCTGATTGTAATAGTTTTCTAATTCTGTTTGAGCGTAATTGTAAAGTTCACTTAGAACATCGTCTGACCAGGACTCATATAGCTCTTTCTTAAAGCCGATGGATTCGCTATTTTGTTCCAAAATGAAGGAGAGTGCTGAAATTGGGGTGGAAATGACAGACTGTACGTTGCCTACAGTCATGCTATTCCAAGTGGCTCCCGCTTTTTCAGGTGGCCGGTCGACCAAAAGACCGTTTGATTCTCTCTCTTGAAGCAGCGAGAGGAACCGTTGTTTTAATTTCAATAAAGAGACAACCCTTAGTTCGGTTTCACGCACCTCAGATAAGAGTGCTAAAACGAGTATCATTTTGTAGGATTTTTGCTTGCTTAAAAATATGTTTAATAGCTCCGAAGGTAGAGTCACATTTATCACCTTTTTATAAAAGTATGAAATTAAGAATTTTAAAAATTCTATATTCTTCTTACTTATTCGACAAAAAGATAGTAAAAGCCTTGCTTTTCAATGATCAATGAGAAGCTATTAATCTATTATCTAATAATATGTCGAAACTATGGTACTATATTCCTATTATAATAAGGAGATGATATTTTGGATCAGCAAACTGTGTCTTGGGTTTTCAGTGGTATTGGAGTAACACTCATACTTACAGTATTAGGCTTGTTAAAATTTATTTTTGTTCCACATCCAGTTATATTTATTACTCTTGAAGAAAAAGCTTTTTTAACCGGTTATCAACGAGTAATTAGAATGCTTATTCTTGAATTTTCAGCAATGAGTGTGCTTACATATATGGCGGTATTTTCTACATCATTTAATAATATGGAACATCCATTAAGTATTACTTACCCATATACGGAAAATCCTATCATTTCAAATTTAATGATTTTAATTTTCCAAGCCATTGCAATGTTATTACTTATCAGTTTTCTAATTCTTTCGATAAACGATAAATTATTGGCCTTTTGCTTAAAGAAATTTAAAAAGAATAAAAAAACGTCAATTTTATTTCCAATACTATTTATAATTTATTTAGCTATCCTTAGTTCTCACTTTGGTTACTTCATCAATTGGATTCTGAGTTACCTTAATTCCTCCCTCAGTCTAAAACAGAAAGAATCTGTTGATACATTATTAGTATTACCTACTTTTAAATCATACATAGGCATTTCTATTATCTTTTTACTACTATATGTACTATACAGAGCTTTCCTACAACCTATGGTCATTATTTTTAACAAAATCTCTACCACAGTCATTTTAGCGACAATCACTCTAAACAATGGTACAGTGCTCTACAATAAGTACATCTTACGACAAAGTGTTGATGGAAACATTCTTATTGGTGATAAACCCAAACCTACGGAAGATTGCGATAAAATAATGCTTCCTAAGTCCAGTATCCTACTTATTGAATTTAAGCGAGTATATAAATCTTTAGGGGATAAAAATAAAACTGTCAATCGAATATTACTTCCCCCAGATTTCAAGTGAACATATTGTGCAATTGAAGTTTAATTTTAACGCAAAAAAATCAATCAGATTTAGCAAACAACCTCACGAGTTTCGACTTTTAAGTGGGAATTAACTAAATTTGCCGCCCTCTTCGTGGTTAGCAACGAGGAGCTTCTACGAAATATGATTCACAAGATGATTAATCAAATTGACGTTCACGAAGACGGTTCAACCGAAATCAGTTAAACTTCCAAAACTAATTGATAAGAAAAGGGCATAGCCTATTTAGGCTCCCCCTCCCCTCCATTCCATCATTGTAACAACCTCTATATGCACTATATGCGAGTCAATCCGACCTTCCGATGCAATCTGTTATAGTCCGCTGAAACCTTAATCATTCTGGGTTTTCATGTAAGTAATCTGTTCTAATATAATCTTTTAAGATGGCTTATGAACCCCTTAACGGCTTTTCATCATTTCAATTAGTTATCGTAACGTTGACAATAAGAGAAAGACTTTTTTCAATGGCATTAAAAACAACTGCTACTTCAACTCTTTGCTTTACCACTATTTATGGTACAGTTCTCCGTATCGGGTCTAACGCGAATTTTCTAGCAAATAAGTAGAAGTACAAAAAGTCGCATTGCTATTTGGCGGTAGCAATACGACTTTCTCTTTTCCGGCGGTTATTCTAGGTCAAACGTTCAAATAAGTACAGAATGGTAAAACTAAGGATAACAACAAGTATCCAAACGTAATGGAATAAAATACAACTCTGTCGAATGCTACCGATAATTCGGGCTTTTCTTGTTTTTGATATAAGTTATAGGACAAAATGGCCGCGGCCACAATTAAAAAGACCGAAAGCAACGCCGATAAAGTGAGAATATCCAAAAGCCCGAATGTGCCTGAATTTGCCGGCACGAGGGAATTGACTACATAGGCATTGGCAATGACGCCAAAAAATGAAGCGCCGCCGAGGCCCGTTCGGGCATCGATAAGTTCGGGTTTTGTCCATAATACTACTAAGCCGAGACCAACAGACAATAAGTAAGGGAGAAATATTTTAAAATAAAAGCTCCAGTCGGTTCTGATCATTGAAATACCTATAGCATACTGGGAGAAAACCCGATACTGGCCTTTAGCATTGGGCGAACTAAAAGTGGACTTATACTCGTGCGGTTTAACCACTTCTTCAAATTTAGTGACACGATAACCGGGAACTTTCACTCTGGAACTCATAGCCGATTTGTCATCCACCACATAGTTTAATGCTGCACCGTCGTTCTTTTTATCTTCAATAAGAATATTAAGCATATGGTCTTCAAGTGAGAACCGCGTTGTGTTATAAACCTTATCTGCTGTAATGCTAATCTTATAGCGTTGATAATTGCTGCCGTCGTCTGAATAGTGCTCACTTGAAAGTTCCTTAGAATCTATTTTTCCACCTACAATTTGAAACAGATCACCTGGATTTAGTTCCTTATTGCCCTGCCAGGAGAACCAGATATAGAGATCGGCAGAAAATGACGAATCCGCTATGGAAACATTACGTATGTTCTCCAAGTAAGAACCAATCTTTACCTCAGTAAAATCGGGTTTCTTCGGAGGATATTGGGCCTCTGCCTGAGTAACATCCATACGGTTCTTGTGATCTATAACTGAAGTTTTTCGCACGTTTGACATAAATAAACCGAAATACACGGTCATTCCCAAATATATGGCTACAATAATAATTGCACAAATGATTAATCCTTTTTTCTGTTTCTTTGTGATGTTCATGAGGGTCTCTTGCACGTGGAATGGCATCTCCTTAACTTGATTTCGTTATCAGTTCTTTTCTCTCATTCATCAATAAGAGCTTCAAGTCCTGAAGTTCCTTCCGCAGCAGTGCAATTTCAGACGAGTCTACTTTGATTTCATGAACTTCTTTCTCAATATCGGCAATATCTTCTTGAACCTCACTTGGGATCTTAGACGCATTATTTACAATTTCCCCGACGACCAGGTTCAGCATGACGAATACAGCGATAAAAATGAACGTTACAAAATAGGCCAAAGCAAACTGCGAGTTTTCGGCGATAGGGCGGTAAATATTGGCCCAATCATCGAATGTGGCGATCTGGAAGAGCGTAATGAGGGACTTGGATAAATCTCCAAAATATTGGGGGGAAGCCTCCGAAAAAAACGTGGCGCCTGCCACTCCGTAAATAAAAAAAACGATGATCATTAATAACGAAATACTTCCAATGGTTGGAATTGCCATGAAGAGCGATGTAATGATTCTGCGCAATGAGTGGATCGAGGAAATCGTCTTGAGAATCCGCAGCACCCGCAGTATTCGAAGCACACTGACAAACTGGGAATTGATGAAGATAAGACTCGCTGCAACAACGGTAAAGTCAAATAAATTCCACCCGTCCTTGAAATATCGAGTCCGGTCAACAACTAATTTCAATATGACCTCAATGGTGAAAATGCCCAAAAATATAACATCGAGCGTGTGAAATAACGAACCGTAAGCCTCGTCAATCGCAGGATAGCTCTGAAATCCGATTACGATTGCATTTAAGAAAACAACGGTCAATATGAAGTTGGCAAATTTTTGGCCGTGGACAAACGCCTTGAAGCCGGAAGATTTTGTCGTGTTCACCATTCTCTATAGCCCTCTTTTCATTTATTCGGCGCCGGTACAATACCGGCGCCGCCTGTTGTCCTTTTTTATTTTAAAACGAACCGCGCCAGTGTCTTCTGTACGTCGAAGATGTTTTTGTCCTTTTTGAATTCTTTCACAATCGGTTCATGGATACCGGATACCCAAATTTTAAGCTCTGCATCCAAGTCCAAATGTCCGGCGGTTTCGACAGCAAAATTGGTTACGCTTTTATACGGAATCGAACGATATTCGACTTTTTTACCGGTGACGCCTTGCTTATCGACCATAACCAGCCGCTTATCGGTGAACACCAGCAAATCGCGAATCAACTGAAACGCTTTTTCAATTTGCTCCTGAGGAGCGAGTATGAGTTCAAATTCTTTCTCGACTTTCTGTACATCGATCTCCGTGGCATTCCCCAACAACCCGCTTAAGATTCCCATAATTGAACATCCTCCTGTTTATTCGTATTGACCAAATACAAAACCCTATCGCACTCTTCTCTTAAATGACGACAAATTTTGCTATATACTAATTTTATGCTGGTTTTCTTCGCAAAAAAATCCCCCGATTGGGGGATTCTCATGCAATTATGTTCAAATCTTTCGCACGCTGGAGGGCTTGAACTCGATTGTTAACCTGCAGCTTTCTGTACACATTTTTAATATGCGTCTTCACCGTTTCTGCCGAAACGTTCAGTTCATTGGCGATTTCTTTGTTCGATAATCCTGCGGTGATTAATCGTACAATCCGTGATTCTTGCCCTGTCAGTATTTCTTGATCCTGTCGGACAATCTCCATGGCGATTGCAGCAGGTGCAGTTAATCGTTTTTTTAGGATCTTGTCCAACGTCCTGGACATTCTTTGTTCGGTTACGGGCTTCATCAGATAGTCCAACGCACTCAGATCAAAAGCTTGAACCGCATAATCGTCATAACCGGTTACAAAGATCACGTCTATGGAAACATCGAGTTCATGCAGCAAGCTGGAGAGCTTCATCCCGTTAATTTCAGGCATGGAAATATCGAGAAAAGCAAGTTGTATCGGGTTTGTCTTCACATAATCATAAGCTTCCCACGGGTTCAGAAACGTATGGCAGATTTCGATCTCACCGCTCACGGAGAGTATGTTCTTCAACCGTAATATCGATAATTCTTCATCATCTACGATTATGGCTTTCAGCATGCTTCAACCTCCCATCTGCCTTAGCGGAAGTACCGGAATCTCGAAGTAAATCTTCGTCCCTTTTGCTTCTGCGCTTTCAATACAAATACTTTCACCATAAAGATGCTTGAGGCGCTGACTAATATTTCTCAGCCCAATGCCTCTGTTTGTCGTATCTTCTTGAAGGATTTCCTGCTGTTTTTGATCGCTCATGCCGCATCCGTTGTCCTCTACTGTAAAGTTGACAGAAGCGCTCGCTTCCTTTTGGATAATCGTTATTTTCACGGTTCCCCCCCGTACATTGGACATCAGTCCATGCCTAACGGCATTTTCAACCAATGGCTGCAGGATCAGCGGAGGGATCCGGATATCCAGATCGGCATTCACATCGTATTCGACACACAATCTAGCGCCAAAACGTGCCTGTTCGATATTGAGATAGGCTTTGACGAGCTCCAATTCATTATCTAAAGTTGTCATCGTTTCCATTTGTTTGAAGTCAAAACCGCTTCTCAAAACTTGCGACAGATCCAAGGTCAATTTCTCGGCCTTACCAGGCTCGTGGATACATAATGCGGCGATCGAATTCAGAGCATTATATAGAAATGGGGGTTGATCTGTGAACGTAAAAAGGCAATTTCCGCGTCCTTGACTTTAGATTGCAGCTGCTGATTTTTTTTGAGTGTTTCCTTTATGATTTCATCAAGTGAAACAAAGAAAAACACAACCGCTAACGTAATCATGCTATGTAGAAGTTCTGCCTTAAAAATGTTAAAGGACAATTTACCAACTAAATACGTTGAAGTTATTCCAACAAGACAATATAAACCGGATAGGAGCAGCGCAATGGTTATCCGCTTGACCATGTTAGCTTTTATGTACAACTTTTGAAAAATTACGAAAACCGGCATGCTTATCACAAGGGTCAGAATCGTCGTATAGAGTCCCAGATCAATTCTAAGATAAAGTCGGTATAAAATGATAATGGCGGCTAGCAATATACCTGTTCCCATACCGCTATATAAAGTCCCTAACAGTAAAGGAACGATTCTGATATCCAAACTGAAATGATTGTTAATACTAGCAGGATAGGACATGCACAGCAAAATGGATAGTGCAAATAATAAGGTTTGGATGACTCTTTTGAAATGATTTTTTCCTAACCTTTCCGCAAAAAATAAATGAAAGGTAAAAACAAGGGTTGCTATAATGGCCAATTGCAGCAAAAAATCCTTAAAAATATTCATCATATCGTGATCTCCTCATGCTGACACCCCGGGCATCCACCCCTATATTATAGCTGATTTCACATTGTTTACGGAACATTCAATATTTAAAAAAGCGAAATGCCGCAACGTGACGGCCTTCGCTTTGAATGAATGTGATATGACGGTTAGGATTGGCATCTGGCATCAGCGAAGGTAGCGAATGAAAGTGAGCAAAAGTTCGCGCTTAGTCAGCAAAGATACAAAAATCATACAATCCAAAGTCCCGCGTCGAAAAAAATACGGTGCCTTGAGCGATTACAATCACATCAAAAAACAGCAAGTTGTGAAAAGTGGCGAATATGATCTTCTATTGTATTCACTCCGTCTTTGTTAGTCAATTCCCGTCACTTATGATACGGTTCACCTATCATCAATAAGGCAAAATTTCTCTCCGCCACTTGATCACCACGCAAGAAACCCTTATGAGCCATAACGCTCTGTACTGATTTTGATTCACGAACACATAAACAAGCTGATACCAATAGAATACCCGGTCTCAGCTTGTTTGTTTGGTCTTTTTTGTCCACCAAATCCGGATCTTAACCATTCGGGCAAAACCCGGATTTTTTTGGGTTTCAAGTAGGAAGAATCAACATTAAAAGTTAACTTTATCTCCAGTATACGCACAGATGAAAATTCGCTTCATGTCCTCTACTGGTAACTTGCCGGGGATTGGAGGGCGTACATGGATCCTGGATCGCCCCCGCTGCCATTTGATCCAGCTTTTTCTGGAAATCGGCTTCGGTAATGCCGAACTGCTTCAATGTTAATGGAAGCCTTAACGATTTGTTCAATCCGCGGAGAATCTCCGTTAAGGAATCGACGAGCGCCTCTTCCGTGCTTCCCTTTAAGCCGAGCAATCTGGCAATGTCCGCGTAACGCACGCTATCCGCCTTTTTGTTAAAGTCAATGACATAAGGCAGATAAAGGGCGTTGGCAAGACCGTGCGGAATATTGAACAGCGCGCTGCTCTTGTGGGACAGGCTGTGTACAATTCCCAAAAATCCATTAGAGAAAGCCCTACCGGCTATGCATTGGGCATAGTGCATCTCACCTCTTGCTTTTTGATCTCCTGTAACCGATTTTTCAATGTTGTCCACGGCCAATTTAATGGACTGCAACGCCAATGGATCGGCAAACGGATCATGCAAAGTTGATACATACGCTTCGATTCCGTGAGTCAAGGCGTCCATTCCCGTATAGGCCGCAATTTCTGGCGGCATGGAATAAGTCAATTCCGAATCGACAACGGCGATATCTGGGGTGATCTCGTATCCGAATACCGGGTACTTCACTCCTTTTTCACGATCCGTGTGACGGAAAAAGGGGAAACGTCGGTGCCCGTTCCGCTCGTCATAGAAATCGCAGCAAAACGTGCTTTGCTGCGTAAAACAGGCCAGCGGGTTCGGGGCTTTTATTTGCTCAAACGAAAGCTCCGGATGCTCATACAGGATCCACATTGCTTTGGCAGCATCGATTGGGGATCCGCCTCCGACGGCGACAATCCAGTCAGGCTCAAATTCCGTCATCTGCCGGGCGCCGTTTTGAACGGTAGTTACGGATGGGCCGTTCTCCACCCCTTCGATCAACCGCGTTTGAAAGCCGGTTCTTTTAAATAAGCTTCCACTTTCTCCAGGTAACCCGAGACCTTCACCGATTGGCCGCCGATGACGATCATGGCTTTATATCCTTGGAGACTTTTCAATATTTCCAGAGAGCCTTCTCCGTAATAAACATCTCTCGGAATAGTAAAAACGATTCATAGTTGAGACTCCTTTTCTTCAAATATTTGGATGTTCTTCGCTTAGACTTTCCTTAAAGCTTTATGAATATCTATGATGCCGAAATTGAAGCTTACTCCGTTAGGTGTGACCGTTCCACCGCATGCCCGCCGAACTCGCTCCGCAAGGCAGCCACCACTTTGCCTGTAAACGTATCTTGTTCCAAGGATCGATAGCGCATCAGTAGAGACATCGCAATAATCGGTGTTGCAGCCTGAAGGTCCAACGCTTCCTCCACCGTCCACTTTCCTTCGCCGGAAGAATACATTACGCCTTCAATCCCCTCCAGCTTTGCGTCTTTCGAGAAAGCCCGTTCCGTCAATTCCATCAGCCAGGAACGGATAACCGAGCCATGGTTCCAAACCTTTGCCACCTGCTCGTAGTCAAAGTCGAATCCGCTTTTCTCCAGAACCTCAAAACCTTCACCAATCGCGGCCATCATCCCGTATTCGATTCCATTGTGGATCATTTTCAAGTAATGCCCGCTGCCGGATTTGCCTGCATAGAGATAGCCGTTTTCCACTGCGGTATCCCGGAAAATCTGTTCAGTCGCACGCCAAGCGAGCGGATCCCCTCCAACCATATAGCAGGCCCCATATCGTGCTCCTTCCACCCCTCCCGAGGTTCCGGCATCCATAAAATGGACTCCTGCTTCATTTAACTCGTTATACCGGCGGATGGATTCCTTATAGTGAGAATTTCCGGCTTCGATGACGATATCACCTCTGGAAAGTAACGGCTTTATTTCGCCTAACACGGAATCGACCACGGAATGCGGAACCATGATCCAGAGGACTCTCGGCGTTTCCAGGGAACCAATTAACTGCTCCAAGCTCGCGGCGCCCGCAGCACCATGGATCTGAAGCTCTTTCACCGCTGTCTGATTTAGATCGTACGCAACCACTTCATAGTTGTGATCCAACAAATTTCGACCTAAATTCAACCCCATTTTGCCCAAGCCGACCAACCCAATTTTCATATCACAAGCAACCTCCTTTGTTCTTTTTCTTCTTGCTCATCATGCCACCAATGGAAACCTTGCTCCGACAATAAGCGGCAAGACGTCTCGGGACCATATGAACCCGATGGATACAACTCCAAGGGCAGCACGTTTTCTTCGAACGCTTCTAATAAGGGCTCTACCCACTCCCAAGCCGATTCTGTTTCCTCCCAGCGCGCGAAAAACGTATCGTCGCCCCTCAAAGCGTCGTATATCAGCAGTTCGTAGGCCTCAGGCATGTGAACCGAGGACTGCGAGAAGTCCATATATACCGGTTTCGTTTCTCCGCTCTTCAACACATTTTTACCGTTCAATTGCAGTGTGATTTTTTCATCCGGATTGATCTGGATCGTAAGCAAGTTTGGGGAAGTTGTCCGCTTTCGGCTGGAAGAAGCATGTTGCTGCGGATCTTTAAACTCAACGACAATACGGGTCGACTTCTCCCTCATTCTTTTTCCCGTCCGGATGTAAAAGGGCACCCCACTCCAATGCGGGTCGTCGATCCACAAACGAGCTGCGACAAAAGTATCGGCCATCGAAGTCGCACCTACGCCATGCTCCTCTCTGTATCCTGCCACTGCGTTACCCCCGATTTCCCCCGCTTCATACTGTCCCCGAACCACATCGAGCGCTGCGTTTTCTTTGGACAAGGGACGAAGCGATTTGAGAATATGGCTCTTTCGTGTGCCGATCGGAATATCGGGACTATGCGCCATTTGGTGTATAGCAATCATCATCAGAAGCTGGAGCATATGGTTCTGGAACATATCCCGAATGGCTCCGGCTTTGTCATAGTAACCTGCACGATCTTCCACTCCGACCGTTTCCGCCGCCGTAATTTGTACATTGGCAATGTAACGATTGTTCCATAGGGCCTTAAGAATAGGGTTGTCCGACACTAAAGTTTCCAGATTCTGCACCATGGGTTTGCCCAGGTAATGATCGATCCTGTAAATTTCATTTTCCTCAAAAGTTTGGACCAGTTTGTCGTTTAGCTCCCGAGCTGATATAAGGTCCTTTCCAAATGGCTTTTCGATGATGAGCCGCTTCCACCCTATGGCGGTGGCCAAACCGCTTTCCTTGATGTTAGCCGCTATGGTTTGAAAAAACTCGGGGGCGACGGATAAATAAAACATGCGGTTTTCAGGAATGTCCAGCTCTTTTTCCTGCTCTAGTACGATGTTGAGCAGCTCCCGAAAGCCCTCTTTTTTCGTAACATCTATGTCCTGATAACGGAAGAAGCGAAGAAACTCTTGCATAAGTAACTCATTAGGCCTGCTTCTGGAGAAGGTTTGTAAAGAAAGCTCTACATAGGTTTTAAATTCAGCGTCTGTATATGGTTTACGTCCCAAGCCGATCAATGAAAAAGAACGCGGTAATTTTCCCTCTAAATAGAGATTGAACAGTGCCGGAAAAATTTTTCTTTTGGCCAAGTCGCCGGTGGATCCGAACAAAATAAAAGTCATCGCATCCATCATTTTCACCCCTTCATTAGCGGTTTTGTGTGGAAAAAGAATCGTCCCCACCAAAAGTGAGGACGATCATCAATTAAGGTTTCATCGACTACATGAGCTTCATTGCCCATTTGCATCATTCAGAAAGCAAAAGCTTTGCCATCCGTATGAATATGTTTATCCTTGCTTAATCAACTTCTGCATTTCAGCCGCTGTTGCCTGCTTGTCTTCCGCACCGGTAATGCCGCCGCCTACGATTACCAAGTCCGGCTGCGCCTTGATGACTTCCGGCAAGGTGCTTAGCTTAATACCGCCAGCGACCGCCACTTTGGCATTTTTAACGACGCGCTTGATGGTCGTAAGATCCTCGAAGGAGTTTTTCCCAATGGCCTGGAGATCGTAAACAGTATGCACACAGATATAATCCACTCCAAGTGCATCAAGCTCTTTAGCCCTACTTTCAATATCTTTTACGCCGATCATATCGACAAGAATTTTCTTGTTTTGCTTTTTGGCCTCTTCAAGAGCTCCCTTGATCGTCATATCTTCGGCAACTCCCAAGATCGTAACGATATCGGCTCCAGCTTGAGACGCCTTCATCACTTCGTAACCGGCTGCATCCATCACTTTAAGGTCCGCCAACACTTTCAAATGAGGAAATGCCTCCTTGATTTCCTTCACGGCTCTTAATCCTTCATTAATAACAACCGGCGTGCCGATTTCAACGATATCGATATAAGATTCGACTTCTTTCACCAGTTCTTTCGCTTCCTGAATATTTACAAGATCTAATGCCAATTGCAGTTCCATATTATATTCACTCCTCTTTTGATTGGTTGAACGGATGTTTTATTGATCCGTTTCTTTGGTATAATGGTACAATGAACTTCGATAGGTTTGATTCTAATGGATACTGTGAAATAAAAAAAGAATGCACTTTTTTGTGCGCTGGTTACAAAAAAGTGCCTTTTGAGCGGTAAGGGGGAAGAATATGTCAGACTTAAGAGAAGAAATACTCGACAAGCTTAAACAAGGCGACTTCAATTGCGAGAAAGAACTAACTCTGTCAATTATCGGCGGTAAGTGGAAGCTCATCATCCTCTGGCATCTCGGAAAAGAGGGCACTCAGCGATTCAGCGAGCTTCAAAGACTATTACCGAAAATTACACATAAAATGTTAACTAGCCAGCTGAAAGAATTAACGGATGACGGCATTATACATCGGGAGGTATATCCTGAGGTGCCCCCGAAAGTGGAGTATTCGATGACCGAACTGGGCATGACGCTGCTGCCATTGTTGGAAATGATGTATGACTGGGGCAAAAGGAGAATAACAGATATCAAAAACTCGAACGAGCAAATCATTGGGCTCCGGAGTGACCATCAAACTAGATGAAAAAACCGCTCAGATCATGAGAGCGGTACGAATGTCTACAAGATTCATTAAAAACAAACCCAACACTCATAGGTGCGGGGTTTGTTGTAGTGACCAGTTCGCGGCGTGATGCTTAGAATGTCTTTTGCCCAACTTGAATTCGAACTTACCATAATAAGATCGGTTGCCTATGAAAATTTAGGTAACCGATTTATTTCATTTCCGCGCCCAGCAAGCGGTTAATGCCAAAAATTTCGCCTCACTTATGGTACGGTTCACCGCATTTAATCTTAAACGTTCACAATTACCAAAATAAAATCTAATTGGAAACAAAAGTTCCTTTGCCTCCCCAATTCGTCCCCAAACCTATTACTCTCTCACTCATACCCCTTATAAATCAATAGACATACTGATTCGATATGTGTGGAATATATAAACTCTACATGTAGACATTTTGTCTACAACAATGGTAAGAAACTAGACGACATATTTCTGATGTCTACAAACGGTTTACAATTTCGAGCAGAAGAAAAGCCCAGACTGCATGAGGTCGGGCTTTTCATGGTGGAGGCGATCCGTGGCTGAGCAAAACCACAATTCGCCGCCGAATAATGATACGGATGTTTGGGGGAGGTGGCGTAATATGCCCCTGTTATAGGTCTTCACCGGGAAGCCATCGGCGGTTCCATGCATACGACGACCTTACCTTTTGCGCGGCCTTCTCCGAAATACAGAAGCGCCTGGGCAGCGTCTTCTAACGAATACTTCCGATCGACTACGGGCGTAATTTGGCCAGCTTCGATAAGCGCCTTCCACACCAGTTGATCGTCGTGATTCGGCTTGTGGACAAGAACGGCCATTCTCTTCTTTTCCAGCAAAGCCGTCAGCGGTGCCGCCAGCAACGTCTGGAGTATGCGAGGAAGAGCCCCTCCGACCATGGCATGTGTGCCCCCGGCCTTAGTGCGCGCCTGATCGACAAAACCGACCGGTTTCCGACCACGTCGAGAATCAGGTCGTATCGCGTTCCGTTGGCGGTGAAATCCTCTTTCACATAATCAAGGACACAATCCGCGCCGATGGACCGCAACATATCTAGCTTTTGGGCATTGTCCACACCGGTGACTTCCGCCCCAAGCATTTTGGCGTATTGAATTGCGAATGTGCCAACGCCGCCCCCCGCACCATTGATGAGAACCCGCTGGCTCTTTCGAATCTTTCCTTTATCGCGCAATCCCTGCAAAGCGAGTACAGCCGCCTGTGGAATTGCCGCCGTCTGCTCAAAGGTGAGCCCCGCAGGCTTTGGCGTCAGAGCTGGAGTTTGGCCGCTCTTGACAGCAATACCCGCGGCAGAGCTTCGATAAAGTGGTATTCCATGCCGTGTTATTACAGCTACACAACGTGAGAATCGAAATTTACCTCTTTTGCGGCATAGGATTCTCTTGCGATTTCAAGTGGTTTTTGTGCTCATACATTTCCCTGTCGGCTGCTTGCAGGAGCTCCGATACGTCCCTAAGTCCCGTCTGTTCGGTCGAAACAATGCCCACCGAGAATAAGATCGGAATCGGGACGCCCTCCTCCTGAACAAAGGGGTGCTGTGTGACCAGCTTGGTGAGTTCCTGTCTCAGTATAGCCCCGGAAGGGGCCTGTTCTGCTTCGGTTAACAGGAAAATGACGAACTCATCCCCGCCCAGCCGGCCAATAAGTCCGGGACGACCCTCCAGAAACCGCCTGAGCAGATTCGTCGCATGAACCAGCACCTGATTGCCGACCCAATGGCCGTAGGTATCGTTAACTTGTTTGAATTTATTCATGTCGATGAGCAGAACGGTGACGGCTTTGCCCTCGTCGATGTCCGCTTGGACCCGCTCCAGCAAGTAATGAAGGACATAGAGCCCCGTTAAGCTGTCAGTGATGCTGGCAATCCGATAACGGTCGCGTTCTTGCGCCAGCTCACGGAGCCTGCGCGTCCGGATGGCCAAGATGCCGGGTACGGTCATGAGGGCCAATATTTGGTCGATCGCCAGCAAGTGCTGCGGGCCTCCGAGGAAAGTCGCAGGGTACATGCTGAGCAGTAAAGCGACCATATAGGTGGTGACGATTCCAGTATAAAGGAATGCATAAGTCAGAAACACTTGAAAGATGATTTGCTCGAATTCTGCCATATTCGGATGTGCGGCGTCGAGCATCAGGGAGTAGAATACAAAGCTGACGGTAGACAGTAAGACGAAGAGCCTTTTCCACCGATTCCGAAAGCACCAGGCTAGACAGATAAAGAAGATGAAGGCTCCCCCCATCAGCAAACCCTGTTCCGAGTGACGGGAGTGATAACCTATGCCGACGGCATCAAAGAGGAGTGTGCCCAGAAACGGCCATAGCAGCCCATGCTTCCGCATCTCGTTCACCAGCCGGGTGTTCTTCTTAAAAGTGGACATGCGAAGTCTCCCTCCTGAGGTTCCTGATGAATGGAACTGCTTTCGTTCCGGCAATATCGTAAAATTCTCTATTTTCACGTAATAGTCTTCTATTCCACAAGCTTTGAAATATCCTTTTCTCTAGTAAATTTCCCGCCTTTAAGCGAAGATCTGTCAGATAAGCCACATCCGATAATAATAAAAGGCTAGCCATTAATAAAATGAATCTGTGATTTAAATAACACGCCAATTCGGGTAAATGATAGAAGATCATCGAAGGGGCAGGATTGAAGATGACACCTTATCAAGCCAACCGGCTTCTTTGTCCCGTTTCGCGAAACCGATTGTGTCGGCAAGACCGTTATCGTCTGATAACCCGCCAAATAATCGGACCAAAACTGTTTGCTGCGCAAGCTTTCTGAAAATCCCCTCGTCCATTTTCCCTTCGAAAGACAAAGTCAACTGCTCCATATATTGCTTGCTATCCGGTTCGGTCAAATTGTGGAAAAGCATTCCTTCTTGGACCGGGGTAAGCGCGACGATATCCTCAAAGTTATCTTTATCGATTTTTTGCTCAGCCATGGGTTCAACCCCGAATCGAAATTTATGCAAACCGCCCCATTGACTCCACGCGGCGGCCAGTCGGCTCGGAACACATCGACCTTTTTCCTATCGCTTAATAGTCGAAGAATCAACAATTCCGCTTATTAAACAGTAGTATCCAATCCACTGTATATATCGGATAATAATTCGACAGTATAAGTGAAAATCCTCCAATGGGTAAATTACACTATAGTGAAAAATGACAATTCCTTATTAACAGCAAACTTCTGAACCTAGTTATGATGTCCTGCAATTAAACACAAAAGCCTGAGGATCACCCTCAGGCTCGTATAGTGTAACTGACCATGCCGTGCTCCCAACTGAACTAAGTAACTATATCAATAACTCCATTTATGCAATACTGTCAAATCTCATTTACGAACCATCAATATTAGACACTCCACATGCACCGTATGCGGGAACATAGGTTACTTTGTTTCTATTTGTTGCAGTGGTCTAAAGCCTTGATCTATAAGTCTTTTCTTCATTTGAGTATTGTTATATATGGTTGCAGTTTGCTCATTATTAACAGCTTTCGTCCCCAGTTGAAGAACAGTTGATTCTGGTTGCTTCATTTCATGATTTAAAATAAACTCAGCTTAGTTTAACAAAATTCCCCACATCATGCAGCACATGCTATTATGTTGTTTCGATGAGTTTTTTGCAATTAACACCTATGATTAAGTATCCAATGGACCAAGATGCTTCGTACAATTTAACAGCTTACAGCACCATTTCATTCCTTCACGCTCAATGACAGTAAGGGAAGTATTCAGTAAATGTCCTTTCATGAACCTTCCACATGTATTCTCAAGGACGGGCTCGATAAAACCTCCGTGGCTCACAACCAAAATCCTTTTCCCGGCATATTTGTCCTCCATATTTTGCGAAAACGATTGCCAGCGCATGAACACCTGATCTTTTGTTTCCATGCCTAGATCCAGTTCCCGCCAATGCTCCCCCCATTTTAAAACCCTCTCTTGCAAAGTAGTGCCTTCTAATTCACCAAACGACCTCTCGCGAATACGAGCATCTATCCCTAACAATGGGATATTTGCCAGGCTTGCCACAAGCTCAGCAGTTTCTTGCGCCCGAATCAAATCGCTGGCTATGATACCGTCCCAAGTTTCCTGTTGCAATCGCTCCCCCAAATAACGGGTTTGAAGTCTTCCAATCTCCGCGAGAGGGGTATCCATTTGTCCCTGCATGCGACCCGCCAAATTCCATTCCGTAGTACCATGGCGTATAAATCCAATTTTTTTCATGGTTATGATACCACGAAATACTTAGCATTCTCTTTCGCTTCTAACACTTCATTCGCTTCATCCGTAATAATAATACATTCATCAATATCAAAAACCTTGCAAAAGGTTGTTTTATTCGCTTTCGAACTATCAACTAACACATAGGTTTCCTTTGAATTTTTCTTAACAATTTCCTTTTTTTTCGCTTCTTTAGGGTCAGGTGTGTTGATTCCGCTGTGAGTATCGAAACCGCTGGCACCCAAGAAGGCCTTGTCAAAAAACATATTCGCCAGTAAAGTTTCCGTCATCGGACCTGCGATGGAAGCTATAGATTTCGTAATCTCTCCACCCAATATCATGCAAGTGTATTTGGTATCCTCCAGCTCGTTAATGACCTTTGTGTTAGAAGTAACCATTTTCACATTTTTATTTTTGAGGTATTTTACCATTTCAAATACGGTTGTGCCTGAATCAATGTAAATAACATCCCCATCATTAACCAAAGAGGCAGCGAATTTGGCGATTTTATCCTTTTTCTCGAGGTGCATGAACTGTTTTGTTTGGATGGGAGTCTCGTAGGCATCCTCTTTTACTCTTACAGCTCCCCCGCGCAGCAACTCAATTTGGCCTTCTTCGGCAAGCGATCTCAAGTCTCTTCTTATCGTAGAAAGTGAAATATCTTTTAGCGAATTAGCCAGCTCTTCCACATATACGATTTCTTTTTTTCCTACTTCTTCTACAATCCGTTTCCTTCGCATATAAGGAATCACTATAAATTCACCCCCATCACGCTTAAATATTTATTTTTTTTGATTATCCAACTAGCTCAGGATAGGTAATCGTCGTAGACGATAGGCAACAATGAACTAACCTATTGAATAACTCGCTTTTGACCTCACGGCGGTTGAATCGATAGCAAAACTCATCGAGATATGCTTGTAGGTGCTTAGGATCTAAGCCGTGGTAGGTACCACCAATAAAAGCTTTCGCATTAGAGATGATCGTATGAAGCCACTTTAGATGATCTGGATTTTCTTTCAGGTCGTACTTTTTGGCTTCATGGTGGAAGCCATTTTTGGCCAAAGCTTGATAAGAACGATATCTATCGCTG
>NZ_KE383950.1:50182-81835 GCF_000422905.1 Paenibacillus alginolyticus DSM 5050 = NBRC 15375 | reverse complement strand
CAAGCTGTTCTTCATACGCAACCTTCGTGACTTTATCTACTCCCGTCGCTTTGTCGGCTGGTAGTTTTAAGTGACTATCCCTAAGCATTTGCTTATTCAGCAGGTGAGCTAAGGATGTGAACCGTTCTTCGGGTTTTGCTTTTGCAACCTCTGCTATTCTTGCTAGTTTCGTTTCCATTTGTCCTCCGCCTCTGTGTGCTGTAAATGTGTCTCTACCAAGATCGGTAACATGTAGCCGCCTTCCCTCCGCCGACATTACATCGGTTTCTTTGGTACTATGCAGCTATCCGACTCCCTGCGTACCGTTTGGCATTCTTCCTTTCGATCGGTTGTTTGCCATACTCTCATGTACTTTCCTAAAAAGTACTTGTTCATGAAAGAGTCGCAGGGTCTCCCAGGTTCCCGTGTAACCATTGTTCAGCATGCCTGGCTCTCTGACCCCGGGGAAGCTTGGTTACGCTCGCCAATTTCACGCTTAACCATGTGTTGCCTTCCAGTATACCTAGACTGTCGGCCTTCCCGTTGTTACGTATTTCGAGGCTCCATCACTTTCAGGCCTACTGCCTAACTGTCTACGCTTAGCACCCGACATTACTGGCGGTAGCCCAAGACTCGCTATTGGTGGCATGGCTTTTGCCTTTCCAAGCAGGAGTTCCACCTGCTAAATTACACGACTTTACCGTTGGTCGCTCAGGTATCTACGTTCCGTCAAGCTTGGAGTCAGCAATGCTGCACTTTTCGATGTGAAGCTAAATTTATGAGTAGCCTCCGCCTCCTCCCATACTCAAACAAAAAACACTCTCCGACGGAGAGTGCAAACGAGCGTGTTTACTGTGTTCTCAGTGTTCCTTACGCCCATTCGCCGCTTCCCGGCATCAAGCCAAGCCAGGAACAAGTGATTCCACGAACGAAATGAATGCTGCTTCCACAGCCAACATTAATTGCTGCCGCAACCAGACCCGCAGCTCGATCCTGACGAGCAAGAAGAGCTCGAGCCGGAACTGCAACTGCTGCCGCTGCTGCAGCTGCCGCCGCCGCCTTGATCTCCAGAACTATCACCACTGCCCCCAGAACCTCCACAACCCGATGAAGAACAGTTGCTTTGCTTGTTATTATGGTTATTAGGAACATTCTCAGGCCACTGTGAGTTCATCCCGCTTGTATAGTTATTATTATCCTGAATGGAGAAGAACATCATGGCTCCTGCCATGTACACCATGTTGTTCGGGTTTGTAATTGAATCCTTCCAGCCTGTATCCTCAAACCTGCGGCTGTTCGCTGAATGTCTGGCTTCATGAATCGCCTGCTTAATGAGTATGCGGATCGCCTCAGCAACTTCTGGATACCGCTTAGCCTGTTCCATATCGAACCATTGCTCGGCGATTTCATCTTCATTCGCTCTGCGCAGCAAATCTGTTCGATCCTCATCCAGTGGATTGCGGAAAAATCCGTTCCAGCACCGCGAACTCGTTGGAGCGAACTCGAACAGATGCGCATATACCCAATCGAACCAAGCTCGTTCGCCCGGCATTTGCTTGGGTTCACGTTCAGGGGAATGATGAATAACGCCACCAGCAAATTGATCCCCGAAGCGCTGATATTCTCTCGTAAACATCAGCATCTCATGCCAAATCTCATCGATTTCGGTGCTAAACATCGGGGTTCTTTTTAAAATGAGATTCATCAGGAAAAATCGTTTTAATTCAAACCATTTACAGGTGAACTCGTCATCGGACATGGAAGGATTCCCTGCTTTTACACGATATTGGAGTCTTTCTACATAATCAAGTGGAAGTGAACTATTCAGCTTAGTAACGAGACGTTCTAACGGAATACCTTCTAGTAAACCAAGCCCTTGAGGTAAATCTGAAGCTCGAAAGCTCGGTTTGGAATTCCCTACGCGGCTTCTCTTGGACGGTTTGGGTGATTTTCGGAATAAAAAACGAAACATATGGCATCCCTCCCTATTTCCAATATAACACAGTAATGTAAAGAGAAGAATAACATCAGTTGGAAAACTTTGTATAAAGGTCCTATAATAAAAGCAGGAGGTGCTACAGGATGAAAATAGCAGTAACCGGTGGCAGCGGTTTTATTGGCAATCGATTGATTTCTCATTTGCTGCAGCAAGGTCATGAAGTCATCAATATTTCGCGTTCACCCCGAGCTGTTGCAGAGAATGTACGCACCATCACTTGGGATCAACTGAAGACGGATTCGAGTTCATTCGCAGGACTGGACGCCATTGTGAATTTGGCTGGCGAGTCGATTAATCAGCGTTGGACAGCTGCGGCCAAAGAACGAATCATTGGGTCTCGACTAAAGGCGGCTGAGCAAGTGGCTCAGCTTGTAGAACGCATGGAAGTGAAACCGAAAGTCGTGGTTAATGCTTCAGGAATGTCCGTATACGGTACCTCAGAAACCGAAACCTTTGACGAGCGAAGTCCGCACCGACCTGTCGATTTCTTATCGAGTGTAGTTGAACAGTGGGAAAGCGCGGCTGATCAGATACAGGGAACACGAATTGTAAAAGTACGCGTTGGACTTGTCCTAGACAGCAAGGAAGGCGCATTTCCGAAAATGGCATTGCCATATAAACTTGGTGTTGGCGGTCCCATAGGCAGCGGCAAGCAATGGCTCTCCTGGATTCACATCGTTGATATGGTGAGGCTTATCGAATTCTGCATTCAGAACGAAGCGATTGTAGGTCCTATTAATGCGACAGCGCCGAATCCGGTCACGAATAGAGAGTTTGGACGGGCATTAGCGAATGCGATGCGAAGACCTAATCTATTCCCGCTTCCTGCTTTTATTTTAAAAGTCATTTTCGGTGAGTTATCTACCCTGCTTCTGGAAGGTCAGAAAGTGCTCCCCCGCGTATTAGTAGAGCATGGCTTTACGTTCAAGTATTCTTTCGTAGACAAAGCCCTCGCTGATATTGTTTAAATAATAAAACCCAGACCACCGATTGCGCCTCGATGAGCTGGGTTTTCGTTTACTTTTATTTCGTAGATAAGTCGTCTGAAACTTGAATAAGTTGTAATTGAGTTGGTGCATTTGTTAGTGTTAATACGCCTTTATCATCATAGCTAACACCGAAGTCATTGTCGTTCACAATCGCAATTGTATTTTTGTCAACAACCGTCAAGCCTTCAATCTTCTCATACGGGTATCCTAGTTTAGCAATATCCACTATTAATTCTTTGCTCACTGGTTGAATACCTTGGTCTTTGAGCTGCTGAATAGATAGGCTTTCCAGGTTTTTGCTTGTATCTGTTCCTAAAATATTCGTAGCTTTAGAAAAATCAGATTTGTAAATTCGTTTCAGCTGTGCGTCAGCACCCGCATTTTTATCACGCTCATCCACAAGCAGCACATCGCTGGATAGCGCGGAGAGATCACTGATCACGATATCTTTTTGGTTCACTTTGACGAACATGCCAGCTTGTTCAGCCACATAAACGTACTCGCCTACGATTTGTTTCGTGGCTAGATCCATTTTGAGGATACGCAGATTTCTGGAAGACTCGCCTGTTTTCTTATCCGGATTTGCCATTGGACTTTGAATGGACGTGTACAAGAATTTGCCGTCTGGGGAAATAGTCACGCCCTCGAATCCACGGTTGGAAATACGCGTATTGTATACCTCAGGCAGTGTATCAAAAATTGGCGTTTGAGCTCCAGCTTGAACGAGCTTGTCTTTAGCGCCTTTTGGGACGTAACGCCCTAGAATCGTGCCATCACGCTTCACTTGAAGAATGGATGGGCGATATTCATCTGAAACCCAGAATGTATCGTCAGTAGGGCTGTAAGCGATACCTTCCAGATCAAGACCGTCAGGATCATAAGCCAGCTTCGTAACACCTTTCTCATCGTACGGTACTTCATCGATTCCAACTAAGTTCGGCAATCCTGTTATGTATTTGCTATTGCTTACTTTATCCAATTTACCATCCGGAAGCGATAGTTTGATCGTCTCCAAGACTTCAATGTTTCCGTTCGTAATTTTGAATTTATAAATACGTGGATTATAGTTCTCGATCGGGAATGTGCGAAGTTTATCTTTACCTACTTCACCGTTTGGCCCGCGATCCGCCAACGTATAGAACGTATCAGCTGCATCTTTAGGTAAGTGAATAAGACCTGAAAAACCGCCTTCTTGAATACCTTTATCAAGCACAGGAGCATTTTTCCACTCAAATTTACCAGTCACTTTAGGAATATCTTTGAGCGAGATGGATTGATTCCATTCATTCCATTCGATTTGTTTGCCAAGCGCTTCACCAATAGTGCGAAGAGGAACATATGTGCTTCCGTTAATGACAACGGGATCTTTATCAAGCGTAAGCGTTTTCCCACCAGAGGTTATTTGAAACTTCACAGCAATAGCCTCCAAAGTAGCTTGTCCTGCGTATACGACAGTTGTTGTAGAAACGGCACAAATGGCCGCAAGTACAATAAGCAGTCGTCTTCTTCTGAGTAATCTTTTCATATTTACCCCTCCATCATCTAATAAACTTTCACTGTGATAAGCATAATGTTTATATATTCGTGGAGTAACATTGGGATATGAAAAAAATGTAAATTAAAAATAGCTGTTCAAACTCATTAAAGTTGTTTACAATTAATTTGTATAAAGCAAAAATAAAGAAGGTGACCCTTTTGAACGTTCATCAATTTACAGTTCGCACGATCCGCGGTGAAGAAAAGTCTCTTGCTGATTACCAAGGTCAAGTGCTGCTTATTGTGAATACCGCTACGAAGTGCGGATTTGCTCCTCAATTCACAGGACTTCAAGAGCTCCATGACACCTATAAGGAACAAGGCTTTAGCGTGTTAGGATTTCCATGCAATCAGTTTAAGGATCAGGAACCCGGCGACGACGCGCAAGTCGAGCAAGCCTGCCAAATTAATTTCGGTGTTAACTTTCCTTTGTTCTCCAAAATCAATGTGAACGGCGCAGACGCCCATCCGCTTTACCAATACCTGAAAAAGCAGGCCCCAGGTCTACTTGGTTCAAGCATTAAATGGAATTTCACAAAGTTTTTAGTTGATCAGCAAGGCAATGTGATTAAGCGCTTCTCCCCCACTACTTCACCAAGCAAAATTGACAGCCAAATTCGCAAGCTGCTGGAGAAATCAGCTGTACATGCTTAATTTTTATTGGAATGAAGAAAAGCATCCAACCCGGATATGGGCGGATGCTTTTTTTATTTTACATACTTTTTGACCTTTTCAATCACTTCGTCTTCCGTTGGTGCTGTCACATAGCGTCCATTAATAAAAATAAATGCAAATCGGGAACAAGGACCGCAATATGATTTGCAGGCAACTTTGACTTCAGCATCGGGTGCAATGACACTTATCTTAGAAAGGGCAGTCTTCACCTTCATGTGTTTGCATTTATCACAAATGCGAATATCATTGCGCATTAGTGATCTCCGTGATTCCCCTTGCTTGGGTTCGTAATCATGAAGCCTTCTTCTGGTGTGTAGAAGTAATCAATACGGATGCCATCCAGCAAAGGTTCATTTTTATCAAGAATAACGTCAATACCCTTATCTGTGCTTACAAGGACATCATTCTCTGATTTATCGTCAAGACCCAAACCATAGTGAGCATGGTCACCGTGTGAATGAGTCACTTGTACGCGAACCAATAATCCTTTGTTTTCTTCTTTATCAAGCTCCAACTGAAGTACTTTAGCTGCATTGCGTGAAATTTTGACATTCATATGTACACATCTCCTGAAACATTAATTTTTATTTCTTATTGTAAAGAATCTAAGGCACGAAATCAACCTTTGCCCAAGGTCATGCCTTCCTATTGCTAATTCACTTAACGAACTTTAAAATACATAGTAGTGAGCACAAAGAACACTAATTACACGGAAGAAACTAACTTACATAAAAGTTAGTTCTATACATCCAAATTGAAAGGACGCGAACTTATGTCAACCCTTGAGAATGAAAAAGTCGCTCCACTCAGCAACTATGTTCCTAAAGTACCCAAAGAAATCGAATGCTCAGTGGAAAGAACACTTGAAGTTATTGGTGGAAAATGGGCTTTTCTCGTGCTTCGCGAATTATTTTGCGGAACGAAGCGTTTCGGCGAGCTGCAGCGCCAGATAACTGGAGTCAGCCCTAAATCATTAACGGATATCCTACGTCACCTCGAGGAACATGGGGTTTTGGAACGAATGGCTTACCCTACTGTTCCTGTTACGGTCGAGTATACCTTGACACCGAAAGGCCAGGATTTGCATCAAATAATAAAAGAAATGAAGTTATGGTCAGCAAAGTGGACATAATGACTAATTAGGGACTATCACCAGAGGAGTGAAGTTTGATGATCACAATTAAATCAAAAGAACAAATTGAGAAAATGGGCAGAGCAGGTCGTATCCTGGCTGATTGCCATAAAGAAATCGCTAAAATGATTCGACCTGGTATTACCTCCTGGGAAATCGACCAATTCGTAGAGGGCTTTCTGACGAAGCACGGAGCCACTCCTGAGCAAAAAGGATATCACGGTTATCCATATGCTACTTGTGCATCCGTCAACGACGTGATTTGTCACGGTTTTCCTAAGAAGGAGCCCCTGAATGACGGCGATATTGTAACCATCGACATGGTTGTACGTATAGATGGTTGGTTGGCTGACTCCGCGTGGTCTTATGCAGTGGGTAGCATTTCTCCAATTGCCGAGAAATTGCTGAAAGTAACGAAAGAATCTCTATACAAAGGAATTGAGCAAGCCGTTCCCGGCAACCGCATCGGCGATGTATCGCATGCCATCCAAGTGTATGCCGAATCGCATGGTTTTTCCGTTGTAAGAGATTTTATCGGACACGGGATTGGCTCCGAGATGCATGAAGAGCCGCAAGTGCCTCATTATGGGCCAGCTGGCAAAGGGCCGCGGATTAAAGAAGGCATGGTCTTCACGATTGAACCGATGCTAAATGTAGGTAAATACCATTCCAAAGTAGATCAAGATGGATGGACAGCAAGGACTTATGACGGCAGCTTATCCGCTCAATATGAGCATACGATTGCCATTACGAGTCAAGGACAGATCATTTTAACTGAACAATAAAGATACCGGAGGAACATGAATGCTTTCTTTTTACAAGAAATATTGGAGGACAGCCTTTGACATTGCTCTCATTGTTCTAACCGTTTATTTATTCATGCTGTTATTTAGTTACCTGTATCGCATCGCTACCCCTATCTTTTTGGCTCTGATCATTTTCATGATGATCGAGCCTTTTGCTAAGTTTTTGCATCGCAGAGGGCTGCGTAAGTCAATCGCATCGGCGATTTCGACCTTAGTATTCGTCCTTATTATCCTTGGCGCACTAACCGGTGCCGCTGTCATTTTCACCAGCCAAATCATGAGTCTTGTCGATAAGGTGGATGAATATCAAGCGATTTTCAACGATCAGATTGTGCAGAAAATAAGCGAATTGAATAACCAATTCCAAACGCTGCCACCTGATGTTATTGCGAAAGCCAAGGATTATGCGGGGCAATTCGCCGGCAATGCCTCCAAGTTTATCATTGCTTTTTTATCTGGATTAGTAGCCTCACTGACATCCTTCTCAACCTTCATGTTCAACTTCATCGTCGGGATTATCTTAGCCTACTTCCTTAGCATTGAAATTGATTCTTGGAAACGCCTTGCAGGTGAAAAAACACCAAAAACCTTCAAATCCGTTTTCTTTTTTCTCAAAGAAAATGTCGTGAAGGGTATCGTCTCCTACATAAAAGCGCAAGCCAAACTTATCTCTTTGACGTTTATTGTTGTATTTTTCTCCTTGCTCCTGCTTGGCGTCAGCAATGCTTTCTCTATCTCGTTGTTGTCAGCTATATTCGATGTACTGCCGCTGCTCGGCGTATCCACTTTGTTCATTCCATGGATCATCTACCTATTTATTGTTGGACAAACGACCCTAGCAATCTGGCTTAGTTCCATACTCTTGGTCGTCATTCTTGTCAGACAAATTATGGAGCCAAAGATCACTGGAGAATCACTCGGAGTATCGGCCTTTACGACCTTAGCTTTCATGATCGTATCCCTTTCCCTCTTTGGATTTGCAGGGGTCATCCTTTCGCCTGTACTGATCATTCTAATCAAAGCTCTGTATACGCAAGGCTACCTGCAACGTTGGATTCGTAAGCCTGAGGACGAGTATGTTCAAGGTAAATTACCTTATAGCGGACCTTAATGGATGAAAACCAGCCTCATATCAACGAAAAAAGGCGCCAGCTTTTCCTCAGGAAAAGTTGACGCCTTTTTTTATACGCGATGTCTACTTCGGTATATCGATGGCGCTATGCCCATTTTTTGCGTAAAAACGCGGCTCAAATAAAAGCCGTTTTCGAATCCGCATTTCTCGGCAATCGCATCCAAGGTAAGTGTTGATCCCTCCAACAAATGCCGAGCTTTTGTGAGACGCTTTTCATTCAAAAACTCAGAAGGTGTTAGTCCAAACGCCTTGCGAAACTTACGGGTGAATTGTACGGGGGTGAGTCCCAGAGATACCGCCAAATCCAACAGGGATAAGCTTCCATAAGCATATTCCGTCATATACTTCCGGGCTTTCTCCATTAACGAATCGACTTCTGTGGATGGGTCATCTTTGTGATCCCGCTCCATTTTGACCAAACGTAATAAATCATTCACCATGTGCTGTTTATGCAGCGTGCTCTCTTCATCCCAGCCGGGAAGCTGTCTCAAATAACGATAATTGGAAGATAAACGTTCTGTATCGTTAATCGTCAATTTCCCTTTCCAGACGGCTTCATCGCCTAAACTAGGTTCAGATAACCATACAAACTGTAGGAAGTGAAAGGAAAGTGGTTCGAGCGTTTTCCTCTGAAACACGGTATGGGGTGGACATATGACAAAGTCTCCGAACTTCGCTTCACCTTTTTGCTCACCAACTCGATAGAAGAATCTGCCACCTTCTACGGCAAATATCGTCCAACAAGGATACTCGTCTTCCTCTAGCATAAAAGCCACTTTACGGTGCCAATAAACATGGGAGATGAGCTTAATGGTCACATCACGAAAAGCCACTCTCTCACCCCTTCCATTTTGAAATAAAGTATATGTCTATTGTAACTGTCTGCATGTTCAATGGAAATAGGATATTCTACAATGAAATTAAAGATATCCTATAACCCAGTGAGGTGCTATGTTATGAAGCATGAAATTATTCAATCAGACATAACTGTAGTCGGCGGCGGATTAGCAGGTGTTTGTGCGGCAATCGCTGCAGCTCGGTTAGGCCAAACTGTCTCTCTCGTCCAAAATCGTCCTGTCCTTGGCGGCAATGCCAGCAGCGAAGTTCGAGTCTGGGTATGCGGTGCTACCTCCCACGGTGTTCATCGAAATGCGAGAGAAACCGGCATAATGGGTGAACTATTTGTGGAGAACCAGTACCGTAATATCGACGGAAACCCTTATATCTGGGACCTGATCGTACTTGAAAAAGTCAAAGCGGAGAAGAATATCACACTGTTTTTAAACACGGATGTCCATGAGGTAGAGGCCGATGGCGACGAGACTAGTCGAACGATTCGTTCTGTCACAGGCTGGATGATGGGATCTGAACGGCGTATTCGTTTCGATAGTCGTATTTACCTCGATTGTACAGGCGATGGGTTAGTCGGTTTCCTCGCTGGTGCGAAGTACCGCATTGGGCGTGAAGCGCAAGAGGAGTTTAATGAGGAATGGGCACCACTCGTCGCGGACGATATTACACTTGGAAGCACCTTGCTGTTCTACACCAAAGACGCCGGGCGACCGGTCAAATATATCGCTCCAAGCTTCGCGAAGGATATCACACAAACCTCCATTCCCATGAAACGCATCATTCGCAGCGGAGATAATGGATGCGCTTATTGGTGGATTGAATGGGGCGGTGAGCTTGATGTTGTTCATGAAAATGAGCGAATCCGGGATGAGCTGTCCTCTGTCATTTATGGCATTTGGGATTACATCAAAAATTCCGGTAAATTCGAGAGTGAAAATCTGACGCTCGAATGGATCGGCTCCATTCCGGGGAAAAGGGAATATCGTCGTTTCGTTGGGGACTACGTGCTGAATCAGAACGATATCATCGCACAGGTGCTGTTTGAAGACCGTGTCGCCTTCGGCGGCTGGTCCATTGACTTACATCCGCCACAAGGAATGTATGCCACAGCTAAAGGCTCCAAACATATGCATATGGATGGCAGTTACCATATCCCGTTCCGTTCCCTCTATTCCGTCAACGTGACGAATATGCTGATGGCGGGACGCAACATCAGCGCATCCCACGTGGCCTTTGGCACGACGCGCGTCATGGCGACATGTGCTGTCATAGGCGAAGCCGCGGGCACAGGAGCCGCGCTCTGCGCGGCAAAGGGCATCTCCCCCCGCGAGCTGCACAGCAGCCACTTGATCGAGCTGCAGCAGACGCTGCTTCGACAGGATGCAGCCGTCCTCGGTCTGAAGAACGCGGACACGGCAGACCTCGTGCTCCGCGCGGAGATAACAGCGTCCAGCACCTTGACGCGGCTTGCGCTTGAGCAATCTGCGTCGGTGCTGCCGCTCACCGCGCATGCAGCGCTTCTCGTACCGGCAGATCCGTCCATTGACGGCATCGAGCTGCTGCTGAATGCTTCGGAAGCTACGGAGCTAACAGTCGAGCTCTGGAGCACTGGGAAGCCGCAGAACTACGTCCCCCATACACAGGTGACGTCCATTCAAATAGCTGTCGCTAAGGGTTCTAAGCAGTGGGTAAATGCTGCACTTTCTTGGCATCCTGAAACCGCTCAGAATGCTTTTATCATTCTCAGAAGCAACCCGGTGCTTTCCGTCCATCTATCTGCCAGACCACAAACGGGCGTGCTTTCCTTCAAGCATGATGCTGCATCAGTAGATGCCGTAGATTTCGGTGATATGCATCATCATCAGCCGGTCATTGATTGGAGTGCGAAAGCCTTCATACGGAAGCCAATTTGCTTCCGTCTGCTCTCGCCAACATCCGCATTCACAGCCGATAAAGCCGCCGATGGGTATAAGCGTCCTTATGGAGGACCTCATCTATGGTCGTCTGCTTGCATGGATACCTCTCAGCCAGAATGGCTTGAAGTCAGTTGGCCTGAGGCTGTGAAGATTCGCAGTGTACATCTCACTTTCAATGACGACGTGAACGAAGATTTAATTAATTTGCATCATCATCGGACTGAATTCGAGATCATTCCTGAACTGGTCAAAGACTATAAACTTCAAGCCTTCATCGGCGGTGACTGGACCACTGTGGCTGAAGGGCTCGATAATCATATGCGCAAACATGTTCATCTTTTGTCTGAAGTTGTAACGACTGATCGACTTCGTGTGGTCGTTGAAGCGACGAACGGGACAGAACGGGCAGAGATTGTTGAAATCCGTTGTTATGGTTGATCGAGGACAATCAACAAAATCATTTAAGAGTTGCATATTCCATAACCTGCCATTATGATAAGATCAATTAAAAGTTGATGTGTAACTGGCGAAGCATGGATACCCATGAGGAAGCACATTAATGTTACAGCCGTACGCCTGGGCAGAGGTAAGGGGGATTCATCCCCCTTACCTCTTTGTGTTTTTACAAACATATGAAGGGTTGAGGGTAAAATGAGTTCAGAAAAATTAATTTTGGATGGTACACGCGTCACGAAAAGCATAAAAGAAACTTTAGTTGAAAGAATCGACCATCTTACTGCAAGAGGAATCCTTCCCTGTTTGGCTACGATACTTGTTGGCGATGACCCTTCTTCCGAAACCTATGTGCGCATGAAAAGCAGCTCATGCAAGCGGCTCGGGATAGATTCCAGACGAATTCACTTAAATAAAGCAATTACAACAGAGGAGCTTATTGCTGCTATTCAACAATTAAACGCGGACCCTCAGATCCATGGTATTTTACTGCAGCATCCGGTTCCACCTCATATTGATGAAAGGGCCGCGTTTGAAGCCATTCAGATCGACAAAGATGTGGATGGCGTTACCATGCAGGGCTTTGCGCAAAATGCTTTTGGAACGGCCAACTTTCCATCCTGTACCCCAGCCGCCATTCTAGCCATTCTCGATTATTATCAGCTTCCTATTGAAGGCAAGCATGCGGTAATCGTTGGTCGGAGCCCTATTCTAGGTAAACCGGTATCGCTTATGCTGCTGAATAGAAACGCAACCGTGACCATTTGCCATTCTAAAACAAATAATCTTCCTCAAATCATCGGATTAGCCGATATTGTCGTTGCAGCAGTCGGTAAACCTTCATTTATTCAAGGAGCATGGATTAAGGAAGGCGCAATCGTTTTGGATGCTGGATACAATGCTGGGAATATTGGCGATGTTGATTATAAGGCTTGTTATATAAAGGCTAGCGCAATTACTCCTGTGCCCGCTGGAATAGGCCCGGTGACCATCGCGATGCTGCTCAAACACACCGTCTTTGCTGCCGAAAAAAGCAAAATGTTGACCTAAGGCTCCGACATTCTTTTTTCTAAAATAGGTCTTAATAACCCTTGCTTAACCTAACATGGTGTGTTATATTAAAAGTGCGTCAAATCAAGGTTTCCACTTCAAATAGTTGACATAGGAGTGATACAAATGCCAAACAATTCCGTGCAAATCCCGCAAGGCGAAGAATTGATTCGTGTGGAAATGACGGTTAAGGAAGCGCTTGCATTGACAGGCACTAAATTTAACCAAAACCACAAATTAGAAACAGATGCAATCAAGAAAGTTAAACAATCCTTAGAAGATAAATTGTTGACACCTAACCATTAATCCATACCTATTCAGAGCTCAGCCCTGACGGACGATTCCAACTCGTTCGCGGGGCTTTTCATTTTTATCGCATCAAATTCGGCCGAATGCTTATAATAATCTCGCAGCGCAAAAATCCTACATTTTAAGGAGTGAACAACCATGTCTGAATCTCATAAAAAAACAGGACAATCCAAAAAAAATACAACGGCACGTGCACAAGATCAGAAAACCAATAAGAAAGGTTAATTCAACCGAATGCTTATAATAATCTCGCACCGCCCAAAATCCTACATCTTAAGGAGTGAACAACCAAATGTCAGAAAGTCATAAGCAGCAAGGGCATTCCAGACAAAATACAACGACGCGAACAAATGATCAAAAAAGCAATAAGAACGGTAATAAGAAATAACGATTTTCCACATGAGGAGGCCGATATATGCTCGATCAGCTAGAAAGCAATTATGACTGTGCGAATGCGGGCTCTGACCTGCATAGTTTAAAACAAGAACTTGAACAATTCCAAGGACAAGCAGCCTCTTCAGACAAAGAACAAGAAGAGCTTCGGAATCGACTTGAGAATCAAATTCGTTTTATTGAAAATAAGTGCTCCATCCCAAGCGAACATATCCCAAAATGATGAAAGTCCACGCCTTATATAACAGGGCGTGGACTTTTGCACTAGTTGACTTTTCTTCTTGTCAAAATACACGGAACACCTTTACCAACGGCTCCTGGCTCAGACATCATGGCCAAATACCGAAGTCCTCTAGTGCACGGTGTCTTACAAACCGCACATGTGGATGATTCCACAAGCCTCATCGTGTATTGCACTCTGGATGAAAGTTCTTTCTTCTTGGATGCCTTGCCCTTCCCTTTAGGTGGTGCCATATCCACGCCTCCCAACAGTTTCCTTCCTTCAGTATATGAAGTCTGGGCTGAACGGTTCTTGGGAAGCATGCTCAAGTTCGTGATACTCGTCTATGGCAAATTTATTAAAATTCCATCGCTGTCAATAAGATCGGAACTAATTCCTCATAAAGTGCAGCGAAGGATTCCACTGGCAGGGGGTTTATCCCAAATCCTACTTCAACAGTAAAGCCAGGTCTACGAAATTGTTGGATGAACCAATCTTTGTAACCCGCGTCACTGTCCGATAGTTTAACAGCCTGATAGCCACTGGCTAGAGCTAACCGCTCGGCAAATACTTCAGATTCCGGTGGCTCATAGTCGCGATAATTCCAATAAATCTCCCTACCTTGAGTATGCAGCGCCACGACAAGCTCAAAGTCATGGCATTCAGTAAATTGCGCTAATGCTGCTGCCTCCGGCTCCGTTAACGGTGCCTCTCCACCGTAATCGCGCTCTCCAGGTCCAGTCTTCTCTCTACGTAATGCCTCATCTTCCCAGTGTGCAGGGAATTGGTCATTGAGATCAACACCACGAATATTGGCCTTCCAATTCCTGAAATCCAGCGAGCCCTCATTCAAATTCAACAACGGCTCTTGGTAGGGATGTTCCTCGGTAACACCAGACAGAACAAGCTCAACACCATCGGGATTCACCATCGGTACAACCCAAAGTGAATACTCCGATAGAAGCCGCCTAATGTTGCTGCCATGCCATGCAGTCCCTCTTGCATAGGAGCAAGCAAGGTCTTCCACGAATTGCATTAATAACGGTGTCGTTATCCATTCATTCGCATGCATTGCTGCGTTGAAATGAATCTCTTTCGCGCCTTGACCAATTCGCAGAGCTGGTATGCTTTTCCCCATCACACTTGCGCCTATCTCTTCTGCATGAAGAAAAGGATATATCTTGCAGAGCCGGTTCAGTTCTTCACAAAGTGTCCAATACCCATATCCTAACACACGACCACCTCACAGCCCATTTACTTAGTTCGTATGGCTATGATTATGCCCGCGGGCTTCGAATCATGCGGATTCATGCGGAGATACCTGATGCTTGCTTATGCAAATGCTGGACGAACGAGTCATGTTGTACGTTGGAAACGAGACCTTCGATTCCTCCAGAAACAAAGAATAGACCCCAACAGGGTCTATTCGAATCACTTATAAAATATTATGCACCTGCCAAACGACAGGCGTTATAGAAATCTGCTCTTTCAGCCAATTCTGTGCAATTTTCTTAAATAGTTCTGGCTCACCGCTGCAAAAAAATTGATGGATAGGCAGCTGCCCCGATGCTGCCAGTATGTCGCGGTGGTAAAGGATCGTGCTGATCTCTCTGGCCGTTTCGTCTGCTGAAGAGATCAAGGTCACATCCGGTCCCATGACGCGAGAAATGGCCTCCGCTAAGAAGGGATAATGGGTGCAGCCTAGGATTAAACAATCTATCGGCTTGCCGATTAGGTGTCTAAGCGATTGCTCAACAATCTCGTTTGCACTTTCCGCACCATAAAGCCCTTTTTCTACAAACGGCGCTAACAGCGGGCAAGCTTCGCTATATACTTGAACGTTCGGCGAAATCAACCTTAACGCATATTCATAGGCATTGCTGCGAATCGTTCCATCTGTACCAATAACTCCTATTATGCCGCTTCTCGTCGTTTTGATCGCGGCTCTTGCTCCAGGAGAAATAACGCCAATCACGGGAACGGAGACCCGCTCACGAATATCTTCAATGGCCACTGCTGTTGCTGTATTACAAGCGATAACGATCATTTTAGGATTAAATTGAATTAAGTACTCGACGATTTGCCGAGTGAAGGTTCTTACTTCTCCAGCAGATCGGGGACCATAAGGACTTCGAGCTGTATCTCCGAAATAAATCACTTTTTCCTGCGGAAGCTGTCTCATAAGTTCTTTTACTACAGTTAATCCTCCGACTCCGGAGTCCAGTACGGCTATCGCTTGCTGCACACCTATCCGCTTCCTTTGCCGGTTAATGAAATACGTAACCACATGGATAGGATATGAGCGTCCAAGCTGAAAGGTACCTAGGTGAACGTTCAGATTTCCGGTCGGACAGCTGCTTTTCAGGAATGAAGTTCATTAACAATTCCGAACTCATAGCCTTTCTTCTTGA
This sequence comes from Paenibacillus alginolyticus DSM 5050 = NBRC 15375, assembly GCF_000422905.1. GTDB lineage: Bacteria > Bacillota > Bacilli > Paenibacillales > NBRC-103111 > Paenibacillus_E > Paenibacillus_E alginolyticus. The sequence continues at coordinate 65,983 of NZ_KE383950.1, read as the reverse complement.
TCTCTTTACAGATACGGGACAGCGCCTGCATATTTTCTAAAGATCCCTGATGCATCAATATCACATTGCCATCATGCAAATTATTCATAATATCATTGTAGGGATCTTCCGCCCCGTTGGCTCTCGGTTCCCAATCCCGCATAGCTGTAGACCAGAACACAGAGGTATATCCCATACTGGAAACTAAGTTCAAATTATGCATATTGTAATGCCCAAATGGAAAGCGGAAATATTTCTCGACTTCTTTACCTGTAATTTTGGTATATAAGGCTTCGAAATCCGTAATTTCTTTGCGAATCTGGTCATCCGTCATGTCATTAAAATCGTTATGTGTCATCGTATGGTTCGCAACGAAATGACCGTCAGCGACAACCTTTTTCAAATACTCCGGATTTTTCTTAATGTTATTGCCCGAAATAAAGAAATTCGCTTTCACGTCGTTTTCTTTTAATGATTTAAGCATGAGATCGACCTCAATCAAGGGACCTCCGGCATCGATCGTTAAATAAACCTTTTTACCCGTTCCAACCCAAACCGCTTTCTGGTCCGCTGTGAAGGATTTCGTTTCTTTTGGAAAATCAGGAACTTGCCCCGTTTTCTTTTTCATGTAATACCAAGAATAAGGCACATGATCGCCAGTCACTGACTTGGTTTTGGAAAAGTTGCCTACCACTGCTGGCTTTGGTGTTGCGGTTGGCTCAGAAGCCGTTGTTGACTTCGGTGTCGCACTGGGAACTGGTGTGGGTGTGGATTGAGGTGTAGATATGGGTTTAACTGTTGATTTAGGAGTAGGAGTAGGAGTCGCCGCTGCACTCGATACTGCTTGCGGTGTAGAATTTTGGGCTTGACTCAAGTCTGGGGATAACAGGCTTTTGTCTGCACAACCGATCAATGATGCGCTTAGAACGATCAGTAGTGCAGCACTTTTGGGAATTGGCGTCATTATTGCACCTCGTTTTGGAATGAATACTTCACGTATTCATTTCGACAGTGCTAGACAAATTCCCTGCCTATTTTAGGTAAAAGATGTTATTTCGTAGCTCGATACGTCATAAATTGAAGAATCGTGATGAGGATAAAGGCCGTTCCGGCAAGCATAGGAATCGTGATGAAGCCCAGCCAGTTCAAGTAATCGACATCGCATGGAATTGGGCCGCAGCTTGTTGCTGATTCGTGAAATACACCCGATTGCAGCAGAACGTGGTAAATAGAAATACAAGCTCCCCAGATCGTCAACGGCAGCACATAAATGGTTAATTTGTAGTCTCGGCGCACAGCTGCAATCCCTAATAAGACAATTAACGGATACATAAGAATGCGTTGATACCAACATAATTTACAAGGAATAAAATTCATAATCTCTGAGAAATACAAGCTTCCCAATGTGGCAATTAAAGCTAGAAGCCACGATAGGTGCATGCCATTGTCTCGTAACCATTTGTTTGACATCTATACTCGTCCTCCCCTTCCTCCTTATTATAAAAAAATTGCCAAAGGAAGTCTAACAAGAACAAAAAATGGCCAAGCAGGCATCAACAAGCCAGCTGGCCACTCCATTAAACGGAGAAGCTATATACCACTTCATTCGTTTGTTTCACGAGTTCATCCCACTGTTCCACGGGAACAATATCCACAACGGCTTTGATCGGTATGGTCTTAAAATCCAGCTTTGGCAAGTCTTCCAAAGTCATCCGATTCGTAACCAAGCGGTCGAGCCAGCCAGGAAACTGCTTCTCCATTTGCTGCAACCGGTAGATGGCGGTCTCGAAATCTTTGCGCGAAGCGTTGACCGAGCCGAGCACGCATTTATTCTCCAGCACCATGCTCTGGTTGAGCATGTCGGACGAAATCTCCAGCTTACGGTCAGCTGGCGTGACACCCAGCAGCGCCAATACACCGTTCGGCGCTAGCACAGACATGGCCTCGAAGGCTAGCGGGCTGTAGCCCGTACATTCGAGGATCAGATCTATCGGCTTGCCGAGACCATCGGCATACGCCGTCATAGTGGCCGCGCTGCCGCTGTCAGCGCCGGCCTCCTTATACACACCTCCGCTGTCCTTCACAAGCTGCGCTTGTAGACTGTCCTGCGGAGATTTGGACCAGACATACGCTTCCAGCCCCAACAGGCGGCAGGTCATGGCAGCGAGCAAACCAAGCGGTCCAGACCCGAGTATGAGCGCAGTTCTCGGCTCCCAGATCAATCGCTGCTGAACACGCAGCACTTGGTCCCAAACCTTCTCCACGATGCTCTGCGGCTCGACAAGCACGCCATGCTTCAGCAGTTCCTTCGGCACCTGAACCAAATATCGACCTTCCTCTTTGTAATACTCAGAGAGGAAGCCGTGAGCCCCTTTAATGCCCCGTTCTACAAACTCACCGGTCTGGCAAAAATCCGAATGACCATTGCGGCAATTGACGCAGCTTTGATTTCTGCAAGGTCGTCTAACAATGGCGGTTACAAGATCACCTAATTGGAATCCGCTTTCCGCCCCAGCTTCAGCCACAACCCCTAGCGACTCATGCCCCGTGGTCAAATCGTCTTCACCTTCGGGAGGAACGCCGTATTTCTCCTGTAGAATTTCCTTGTCCGTGCCGTCTAAGCCAACCGCCAGCACCTTTACAACGACTTCTTGAGGCCCTGCAATCACGGGGTTTTCCACATTTTCAAGCTGAATAGTCGGATTCCCCTGTCGAAGCTGCTTGACGCGAATTGCCTTCATGACTTCCTCTCCTTCCAACTAATGAACGACGGGTTCCAATACTTTATCCTCACTCGCATCAACCGCTTGCTTCGTTCCCTTCGAGGTCAATAGCTTTAATTTCGACAAATATTCTTGCGTTACCTTAATAAACGAAGCATGAGACCACGTCAGCGGTGAAACGGACATAGGCTCTCCTGTGAAAGGATGCACTTGCTCAGCCATCGCGCCTGAAGGCGCAGCATGTAGAATAACCCAACGCATCAATTTCTCCGCTTCCAACAAGTCCTGAACGGTTTTGGCAGACGCCACAAGCCATTCTGCGTACCAAAGCGTGCATATAAACCAAGGATTGCCCGGTACCTTCGCTACGTCATTGGTGACTTGATGATAATAGTCATTCTCATAGCGGGCGATACCGCCGATATCTGTTTGTACCCACAATTTCTCTTTCAAAATCTTCATCGTTGCCACAATCCGCGGATCTTCAAGCTCAAACAAGCCGAAGTCAAATAGGGCATACATACTCATATCCAGTGTGTAGTCCGGCACATACGTATTTTGTTCATAATTCCAATATAAAGCCCGCAAAAAGCGATTCTGATCTGGCGCATACAAATACTGTTCGGCCGCCTTCTTCACTTGACCTGCGATATCTGCATAGTAGATGGAGCGTACTTTATCCTGATGATATTCGGCAAACCGCGCTGCTGCTATAAGACCGGCATATACCGATGACACCGTGAAGGCTAGCACACCATAACGCTCTTCCCAAAGATCATAGGAAGGCAAAGGAAGTCCGGAGGCATCCCGGTAACGAACGAGAAAGTCCGCTGCAGGCTTCACAAATTTCTCATAATCCTCACGCGAGTTCGCGATCGTTCCAGCCAGCTTATGGTGATGCCATAACGTATAGAGCACGAGAGCTGTCTCGTCCTCTTGAATCGCAAGCTGCTTATTCCCCCGACTATCCACCCAGGGATGCCAGCTCGAGCCTACCGAACTATCCGGGTTATATTTGTGCATGAGATAGCCTTCCGGAGTCAGCACCTTGATACAGAAATCAAAAAATTTCCTAGATAATTCATAATACCCTGCCCGGTCTAGCGCATGTGACACCAGAGCGCCATCACGCGGCCACATATACGAGTATGTATCTTTGGCAAATTTCAAAATATCCGAATCATTCGCAGCTATGATGGCTCCTCGATTGTCGACGTTTGTTCGGGTAATCAACAAGCATCGTTTATAAAATGATTCCAAATCAGGCTTCAGCAGGGATAGCTGGTGGGCATCCTGATTCACCCATTTCACCCAATGATCGTGAGTTCGTTGTAATAACTTTTGCGGGGTTGCTGTGCGAAGTAATCGCTCTAAACGTTCTACCTCCTGCTTCGTACGCCCAAAACAGACCCAGAACCAAGCATCTTTCGCGCTTTTTGGCGGAAGCTTCATCGTCAATTCAATTACACCATCAACGGATCCCTGCGCGATTGCATTTCCCCCTAGATGACCGTCCTCAGCATCACGCCATGTTCCTTCCAAACCGTGAATCCCTTTTTGCCCGGTTGCATAACCGCTAGGCATTGCTTTCTCTGCGTCTGGGGACAAGCAAGATAATGACATATAACGATGACCCTTATAAAATAAAAGGGAAGTCAATTCAGGATCATAATAAATCGTATCTCCGACGCCATTTCCATAGATTTGGAGATCCAAATGAAAATAAAGTTTAATTTCTCTTTCCACATCAAAGCGGTTTTCTACCTTCACCTTGCGTAAAAACACATTCTGCTGAACATCGACCCCATCACGAATCACGAAGCTAAGACCTAACCTTTCATGGGCGCAATCAGCGTTAGTAACAAGCGAATCTTCCAAATAATTGAGCTTTTTTGAAACCTCTGGATCGTCAATCCAGAAGAACCCTTCCGGACACCAAATGCCAAAATGTGAAAGATGATCGCTAGATTGATTCTCTTGACCTACTAAAGGGTAATACATGTCACGAATATTATAAGCAGCGTCGAAATTAATGAGCACATTCCCGTTTCCTATGGGTAAATCTCTTGCCATGCCATCAGCCTCTTTCCAAGATATTGCTACTAATTTACCAATTTGAGTGCTTAAATATGCACGCAGCGGTTCTTGACTGGAATTTGAGGTAATTGGCACCAATTCGCGCCTTAAAGATGTTCATTTCAATCGAATTCATTTACAATTAAACCATATGGAGGGATACGTTATTATGAAACAATTAGAAGGATTCGGGAAATTTTTGGAAAGCTTGCGGGGCAAGATGTCTTTGCGTGAAGCCGCTCATAAAAGCGGTCTATCGCATGCTTACATCAGAGACCTTGAATTAGAGAGGAATCGTTCGACCAATGAGAAAATTAAACCCTCTCCTGTCACGCTGAAAAAGCTGTCGGATGCCTACAACTTTTCATATACAGAACTAATGGAGAAAGCCGGGTATCTCGAGAAAGAGGACGTCCATGCCAATAATGAGCAGGAGCTGGTCCCTATGTCGGATACACTGTTTATCGAAGTCAGTACGAAGGAAATTACTTACCATACGCGAATTGGCAAAGTTAGCCGAAGTGTGACTTCCTTACTGGATTTCAGTCATTTTCTAGATAAGCTTGAAGAACAAGGATTTAAGAAGATGGATACAGACTTATTCGTCAACCTTAATCATGTACAAAAATATATCGAAAAAGAAGGAAAACTCTATTTCGATCCTTTAGGTGTCAGCAAATTTGTCGTTATCGCAGCAATTCGTCAAAAGAAATATCATGATTTAATCATCCGCAGCGTAACGAAAAACACAGGAATGGGATTGGAGTTTCAATACGACCGTAATACCGTAACGGATTCGCTTTTCCAGACTTTAAAGCAGCCTATTTAGGAATAACTTACCAAAAAAAGGAGAAAAGTTCAGTCATTTATGAAACTTTTCCTCCTTTTCTTTCGTTTATTTATAAGGATGGTTAGATTGATTATTTGGCAGAGAGGATAGGTAAAGAAAACATGGCTGTACAACAAACCACCTCCCAGCAGTCTACTCGTCTAACGAGAGTTAAACGAAAGAGATCTGTGGGAATGAGCTTTATCGTGTATGGGGTACTTGGGTTTACCTTACTTTCTGTAATGTCCTTATGTTGGTTTTTCCTTACTTCCTCTGGTTCGAATGTAAGATTAATGATGGCTGACACCTTGATTACAACCCAACACCGGGAGTGGGCCAAATATTTGATAGGATCTACAGAGCTGCAGAAGCGCGTGGAAGCTTATTGGAAGAAATTTGACGAAATGGGCGATGAGAAAGATAAAGGATTTGTTGAAATTGATCACACCTCTCCACTTGCTCCAGTTGTTGCCAAGAAAGAGTTGGTCACCATTGAACCCATTTCGGGGACCAATTTCAAAGGACAGCTCGTCACGATTTCGGATCCGAAAAAGCTTCGAATTGCCGTACCTGAGAAAGCGGGTAAAGGGGAGAAGGTTTCCTCTATGGTCAAAAGAACTGGAGCAATTCTTGGTGTGAATGGCGGAGGTTTTATCGATCCCAATTGGGAAGGAAACGGCTTCCAGCCTGAAGGAATTGTCATCTCCGGAGGAAAAATCTTTTATAATGACAAAGGCATGAACGGCACCGTGCAAGTTGTTGGTATTGATAAAGAAGGCCGCATGATTGCAGGCAAATACAAGGTTTCCGAGCTTGTGGACATGGGCGTTCAGGAAGCTGTATCCTTCAGCCCTCGATTCATTGTGAATGGTGTTGGTCAGATCAAGAGCCAAGCCGATGGCTGGGGAATAGCTCCTCGGACCAGCATGGCGCAGACGAAGGACGGCTCTATTCTATTTGCCATCATCGATGGCAGACAGAAACATAGCATCGGAGCAACGCTGTATGATGTGCAGCAGATTTTCCTAGAGCATGGCGCTGTAACGGCTGCGAATTTAGACGGCGGAGCCTCAACGGTACTCGTTCATAACAACGAGATCATCAACAAGCCATCAAGTGAATATGGGGAACGTTACCTCCCTACAGCTTGGCTTCTCTTCGATCATCCAGAAACGGCGAACATTAAGAACGTCTGGGAAGGTCTTGATATTCGTAAAATTGATCCTTCCAAGTGGTAAAGGAAAAAGCAGAAAGCTCTAGACTCGGAGCTTCCTGCTTTTTTGTTTTAACGATTTCCTAGAATGACCAAATCTTCCGCAGCCTCGCTAACTTCTTCTTCCGGGGAGATCAGCTCTTCGTCACTTTTGGACTCTTTCCAGGAACGAACCGTATCCACGACGTTTACGGCTGTGTCTTTTGCTTTTCCATATAGCTCAGATGTTGTTGTGCTTACTGTTTTCGCAACTTCTTGCGTTCTTTGGCTTACAGTGCTTGCGATTTGTACCGTTTTATCACTAACCACTTGAGCTTGCTCCGCAATGTCACTTCTCAATTCACTGCCGGATTTCGGTGCGAACAGAAGCGCCGTCGCCGCTCCGAGTATGCCTCCAACAACCGCACCGATGAGAAGATCTTTACCTTTTCTTTCATTGGACATGAGAAATCCACTCCTTAATTGTCTGATTTGGCATTCCTATGTGCTTTCCATCTTTGCCACAGCTCTAAACCCGTCGTTGCCCACTCCATCGCGTCATGGATTCGCTTCTGGTGGGTATGTACAACCTTTTCCGCACCATGAATCGATTCGTTCATCATTCGTGAGGCTTTACGAAGCGCAGAAGCAACATCCCCTATAGCTGCTCCTGCCTTCTCCACTGATTGGATACTCGGCTCTAATGCAAGTATCTGCATATGCACCTCTTCCGTGAGCAGCCCTACCTTTTTCATCAAATGCTCTGCTTGCTCTGCTGACTCAGCTAAGCTTATCTTAGCTTGAGCAGCCGTATCGCCTAATTTGCCTAAGAACTGCACGATGGTAATCAACATGCGAATGGCAAAGACGATGAGCACGATAAAAGCAGCTGCAGAACTGACGATACTTATTTCTATCCATGTCATGACGGGCACCTCCTGGACCTAAAAGCTGTGAGGGTGAATGGCGACTTCTAGACGAATGCCTATGATTTACTACAGTATAGGTAGGCGCAGCTTGTTTTGACACAAAAAAGCTGGAAAAATTTCTGAGACCTGTCATAATAAAAAACAAATCAAACTAGAACACTTGGAGGATTAAGATGAACAGAGAGCAAGGACTCAAAGAAATCGAACGCACCCGTATCATTGCTATCGTTCGAGGTGTGCAAGAGGCCCACATTCTTTCTTTAGCTGATGCACTTCTTAAGGGCGGCATAACCGTAATGGAGGTCACTCTCAATACACCAGGGGCTCTTCGTATGATTAGCGAGCTGCAGAATAAATCGGGGAAGCACATGTTTATTGGCGCTGGTACTGTACTAGATCTAGAGGATGCTAAGAAAGCAATCCAAGCTGGTGCTTCGTTCTTGGTAACTCCGAATATGGATGAGGAAGTGATCCGCCACGCTAGTACGGAGGGGATTCCGATTTTCCCAGGCGCAATGACACCAACCGAAATCGTCAAAGCATGGAAGGCAGGCGCTACGGCTGTTAAAGTATTTCCGAGTGCAAGCTTAGGTCTCACTTATATCAAAGAATTGATGGGACCTCTAGACCAAATTCCATTGATTGCCGTCGGCGGGGTAACGGAGGAGAATATCAAACAATTCCTAAACATTGGTTGTTACGGATTAGGCATCGGCGGCTCCTTAATTAATCTCAAAGAAATCGAAGCAGGCCGCTTCGATTGGGTTACAGATAAAGCTGCAAGTCTCCTCGCCGCTTCGCGTTAGGACATACAAAAAAACCATCATCCTCCGGATACGAGGTTGATGGTTATTTATTTTGACTAATGATATAGACACACTTGCTAGCACCCTTCGCTAAACATTCCGTTCGCTCCACGTTCGCGTCAAGCAAATTCCGAAACAAGGCTAACTCACACTGACAAGCTTGTGCAAATGTATTCGCCACCTGTGTAATCGGACAGTTATGTTCACTAAACATATACGTGTCCTCTCCAAGCTGTGACCAATCCACCATGTATCCATTGTCGTTCTGAATAGCGGCTAACTCAGCTACCCGTTCTTCCAAGCTCTTATCGCTCATGCGCGGTTGATACCGGGATTCCAGCTTAGCTTGCCTGCCTTCAAAAAGACGTTCGATCTTCTCTTGACCTTCGTCTTCTAATAACTCATCTAGCAAATCGAGCGTCAATTGCATATATTTCTTGGGAAACAATTCATCGGCTTGTGGTGCTAATGTATAGACGTTAGTCGGTCTTCCCATGGCTTGCCGAACCAGCTTCGTTTCGAGCAAATCATCCTTCTCCAAGGTATGGATATGACGCCTAACTGCCATTTCCGTAATCCCGAGCTGTTTGGAAATATCATGGACACTAAGCGGTCCCTGAGTTTTGAGCATAGAAAGAATCACTTTACGCGTGGATGTCTCAAGTGTATGATTCACGCTCTCACCTACCTCGGAACTGTCATTTAAGTCTCATTTTACAGCATTGTTAACAATAAGTAAATTAAGAAACAACTATGTATGTTATTCCAATTCACTCTTAATAAAAGCTCGAACACTACCTGCAAATTCTTCAAAAGCAGCTGGAAGTTTCGAGATTAACGGGTTCAATTCTTGGCGGTTCCAGTCCACATAATCTTGGACAAGAGGCTTTCTGAGCTTTACGAGCTGAAGCAGCGTCTCCGTTAACGATTCCGAATAGGCGCCTTCTCCATGTACAATTTCCACGATATCCTCATAGCTGCTGGCATCTCTTAGTATAAAAGCATCAATCAGCAAGCTCCCAATATCTGTCACTGTTTCGATCGCTAAATGAAGAACACGTTCCTGCGCAAGCTGCCATACAAGATCATGGGTGCCTTTCGCCCACTGTTCTTCTAATTGCTTGCTAGCATCAGCTAAAGCAGCCAGAAACTGAATTCTTTGATTGATCTGTTCATGATTAATAAAATACATGGGGCTATCTCCGTCCTCTTTTTCGCCATTTCGTCCATATCATCATTGCAAAAAAAGTAATAATAACCAGAAAAACTAACAATACAGCCTGCATGACGTATTCATAACTCACGTTCATTCACCCTCTTGACTCTCACTTAGTTCATTCTACTCTCAGTTTATCGCGGGTGCGGGGGAGCGTCAAGCCAAGCAAGATTCTCTTGGAAACTGTATTGTTCTCTCTTTTCTTTCATGATAGAGTGAAAAAAGTGAAATTAAGGAGAGTCATAGACATGTCATCCAGACCCAAGCTTACCGAAATCGACATATTACGTGCCATAGCGATTATTGCAGTCCTCGTCATTCATGGTACTTCGGACGCGACTCAGCTGCCGTTAGGAACTGGGTCACATGATGTATTTTTCATCCTCAACAAGGCCAGTTTGTTCACCGTTCCATTGTTTATTTGGATCAGCGGTGTTGTCTTATTTTATACGTACTACGAACGCTGGGAGCCGGAAATGTCGCGGATTTTCTGGACGAAACGGTTGCGAAAAATTCTAATTCCCTATGTGCTTTGGTCCCTTTTTTACTACCTATTCAACCAATTCCTATTCCATGGCACCATTGGATTTGACGTTATACACGTAATCAAACTCCTTTTGTCGGGAAATGCCAGCTATCATCTCTATTATATGGTCATTATTGTTCAGTTTTATCTCTTGTTCCCTCTAATGATGACGGCTGCTAGACGGTCGCAACGGTTTCGTCAAGGACTTATTCCTATTGGTATCGGGATTCAAACAGCTGCCTACTGCTTTCATCATTGGGTGTATCCTCTACCAGAATACGCTTCCCTGTTTCTAAGCTATTCAGCCCTATTTGCATTCGGGGCTTTCATGGGCATTCATTATGCAGCGATTGTTTCTTGGTCTAACCGCTATAAAGGGTGGATTTGGAGCGTCATGCTCTTGGCCGGTGCCGCTTTTGTAGGGATGCTATTACTCAACGAATATGGACTTGTTTCTATCGAAAATTCATGGTTCGAGCTAGCACTTCTCTTGTATTGCATGGCTATCCCGCTTTGCTGCATCCAATGGGGGCGTAAGCTGCTGCAAAGCGCCTCACCCTTCGGCGCCGTGTTATCGGCCTTAGGCGGAGCTTCTTTCGGCATCTACCTCGTGCATCCCGCGCTGTTGGCGCTCTGGGATCGCATCGCGCCAGTGCAGGAGCACCTCTGGCTGTACGATCTACACACGGTCGCGGCGATTCTCATCGGGCTGCTTGTCTCTTGGCTGCTCGTGCGGCTGTATGCGAGCGCACAAAGAAAAGGTTCCGCCAACTGAGCGGAACCTTCTTTCATTTAAAGCGGGCTAATAGCGCCCATCGCCGCTGCTGTCTGCGGCTGTAACGCGGCAAGCCGCGGTGAATATCCAGAGCTTCGCGGAAAGCGCGCTTGGCGTCTTCTGTGCGGCCGAGCTGTTGGTACAGCTGGCCAAGACGGTAGTAAGCTTCAACCGACGAAGAGTGCAGGTCGCGGAATTGCTCGATGAATTCCGCTGCTCTCTGAGGAGATGATGGAGCCAAAGCTTCACCAAGCCGTAAATAAGCTTCGCCAAATTTGACTCGCGGATTTAATTCTACCGCTTTGAGCATATAGCTTTCACCTTGGGTGAGATTCCCAAGTTTAAGGTGGCAAAGGCCAATCTCATAGTGGACATCTGCGGATTCTTCCATAATAGGCAAAGTTTGTTCCAAGTAGAGAAGCGCTTCGCTGAATTTTTTGCGCTCAATTAGAATCCTGGCCAACTCCAATTTAGCTGACGTATTATGCGGATTAGCGTGCAAGTCACTTCGCAATCTTGATGCTCTGCGGCTTAATTGAAATGGCTTAAATATGTTTGGTGTCAACCCGACAAATCTTCTGTCCAGCACGTACAGAATGACTAATAAAATAAGAAGAGCAAGAAACGGATTGCCAACAAGACGCCATAATAAACCGAAAGCAAGTAATTTGGTAAGCACGATAAACCCTCCTTTCAACTTCCTTATCCTACCATAATCTTCCTAGTTTGGTCATCCCTATTCAAAGAAAAAGCACTCAGCCTTCAGCCAAGTGCTTCCCACTATTTCCTGTATATTTGAAAGTTGGATCACTCATTCGAGATTTTTCGGAAGCAGTGCTATAATGAAAAGAAAAAAGGGAGTTTAGCTATGAGCGATCCACGTAAAGAAGTTTGGCACAAAAGAAAACAGCTAGGAAGATCCAGGTATTTAATTCTATTCGGCCTGCTCCCTTGGGGCATCGGACTCACGTTATTGTTTAGTGTCATCGAATTTCTTAGTTTTCAACAGCTCAATTGGGTTTGGGTACCGATTCGTCTTCTCGTCTTCGTCTTCATCGGTTTTTTCGTGGCTAACGCACGCTGGCACGCCATGGAAAGCCGCTACGAACCTTATTCTAGACGACCTTAATGGTCGTTTATTTTTTTATTTTATTAATGTAAAAAGGTCTGATCTTCCACATCGTCTGTATGAAAAAGCGAAGAAGTGTGCGTACGTCGAAAGTGCTCTTCCAGCTCTTTACGAATGGAACCAAATGACAGGACCTCTTCAATAAATGCCTCACGCTCGCCCCACTCCTTATCAAGCCCTTTATTGCTGAACAATTCCTCAGAAACGTCTTCAAACGCCGCATGCAAATTGTTATCATACCAGTCGATTTCATTCGATGCGTCTTTGCGATACACATGTCTCATGTCAAAGTTGTTATCTTTCGTGGCCGTGAATTCAACTAGCAAACTCCCTTTTATGCCATCTGCTTTAACTTCTACATCAGCGCACCGAACATCATTACGTTCCGTGAAGCGAACAATGTTCGCCTGTTTAATTTTCCTCATGTCATACCCTCCAATGTCCTATCATAAAGAAGAGTATTTCCAGTTATATAGGATTTATCAAACGCTAGGAGTAAACCATATTTTTCGAAAATCAACCCAACCCAAATCGTTAATACTCACTCCCTTGATCGAATCATGATAGGTGGTTTGCTGAGATCGATGGAGCACAAAGAGAAACGATTTCTCTTCCTGCAGCACTTCAATCAACTCGTTTAGCCTGCAAATGCGCGCTTCGCGATTTGGATCTTCAAGAATTTGATCAATTTCTGTATCAACCCAAGCCATTCGTTCATCGTTTAAATGCGCACGGACATAGCTGTTGCTTTGCTTAAGCGTCTGAATAATATGAAGGTCATATTCACTTTCCATACATATGTGATAAAAAATGAGATCTGCTTCCTGGATCGTATCCAGCCTCATCATATCTGACTTACTCCGGGGGGTTATTTCAATGCTGACACCCACTTTGGCACACTGCTTATAGATCCAAAGCGCATCTTCGTTATTGTTACTATAGATATACATACGGAGCGGCTCACCGGTATAGTCCATCTCTTCCAGCAGGCGCTTAGCCTCCTCGAAATCTGTTCGATAATTAGAGGCTCCCCCTTTACGATCCAACGTAGGCAGGAAACTGCTGGCAGGTGCCTCTCTTAAGCCCCCAAGTTCCATAATCATTCGATCGCGATCCAAAATAAGGTCAATCGCTTTGCGGAATCGTATATCCTGTTGAGGCCCTTTTTTATTACGATTAAAGGTAAGCAGGCTGCAGCCCAGAATCGACTTCTCAATCTGATGCCATTCCGTATCTTTACCGACGGCACCAACTGGTTTACGGGAGTTCGTATGGTCGCAAAGTACTTGCACCATATCCCAACTAGGGCCAACCTCAGACAAATCCTGCGGCAAAAGCCATATTTCCACCTGATCCAAATGCGGCCTAACCCCAAAATAAGAATCAAAAGCACGCAGCTTGCAAATATAATCATCATTTCGTTCAAGCCTGAACGGCCCTGTCCCAATCGGCATACGCCCGAAAATCCCCTCGTTTTCCCGGCAAATGTCCTCTGGGAGGATGGCCATGGAGGAATGCGACAGCTGCTGCAAAAAGAGCACATTCGGCTGTTTCAGCTCAATGGCAATTGTACTCCGGTTTAGCACCGTCATATTTTCAATACTCTCGACCATCCAACCTTGCGTCGCGGATAATCCTAGTTCCTTCAATCTCGAAAAAGTGTAAAAAACATCGTGCGCCGTCATCTCTCTGCCATGATGGAACAGCACGCCTTTTCGCAAATAGAACGTGTAATACAAGCCATCCTGGCTAACTTCCCAATAATGCGCCAAATGCGGCTCAACGACCGCTGTTTGTAGATTATATTGAATTAACGTATCGAAAATTTGACTCATCAATTGGCAATCGAATGCAAAAAAAGAGTGCGCAGGATCCAACGACACCAGCCAATTATAGACGGGGAACCGTAAAGTATCCTTGAAACACTCATCTTGTTCAACTGCGCGATAACCGAAATAACTGAATAACCAATCGATGAAAGAGTCCTGCAGCGCCTCTCCCCTGCCCAATTGGTGAATCAGTTCTATCGTTCCTTTATAATCACCTCTGCCCGCCAACTCCATCGCCTGCTTCGAAATCATATCCTCCGCTGTGACTAGGAACGTAAGCTCAGAGACATTGCCTCTACCTCTGCCCGGTTTCCAAGAAATCCAGTCTTGCTCCATCATTTTTTTAAGCAAAATCTTGACATTGCGCGTTGAGCAATACATTCTTTTCGCTAATTCATCTAACGTTATAGGCTGTGGCTCATGTTCTACGCCATGTTCAAAACTGGCTCGGAGCTCTAAGAAATGAGTCAAAATTTGCATACCTAACTTCCTTTCCATAAAAGGGGAAATCGTTAAAGTGAATTATACTCTTTTTGTTCCCCTTATTCTAGTTGTAAACTAGACCTAACAGGAAAAGAAAGGAAGGTGAACCTTATGCAACCTACAGATCTATACGTATCCGAGAAGCTGATGCAATGGCAGCAGCAAGATTTGGAAAACGAAGCTCGCGAGCACTGGAAATGGAAATCGATTAAAAAAAGAAAAGTCTACATGCTTCTAACTAACTTAATCTTCTTCGTTTAATCCTAGTTCTTACCCAAAGAACCACTAGGACAAGGAGAATGGCCAGAAGTATCCCCATGGCATCGACCGCAACATCAATCCCATGACCCGTTCGACCCTTTACAAAAGTTTGATGCCATTCATCGGAAGCCGCATAAACTAACGAAATGATGGAAGAGGTGAGCAGTGCTATGATTACTTTTACAGGCTTCGCCAGCAGTGCTAAGGACCAAAGCAGGGCAAGAATAGCGAACTCGCTAACATGCCCTGCTTTTCTTATGAAAAACTCGATGGCGCCGATGGGGTCTTGCCACGAGATTTTTTGGTGGTCATAGGAGAACTCCCAATGTGGGAATATGCTCATCAATTGAACACCAGCAAGCTTGGATTCCAACAACGGCCGCAAGCTCTGCTGCTGATACGATTCTGCCGACTTTAAAAAAATAAACGCCATCCAAAGGACGGCAGCAGTCAAGAAAAAATAATAATAAAATGTTGAATATGATTTCGACATGTGTGAAAATTCCCCTTAAGGATTTAATTTCTTACGAATGCTGAATAAAGCAAAAAATTCAATAACCATCAGATTTACTGCCGATACCCCATAGAAGGCCATCCCAAACATCATGCGGAACGGATCATCCGTCACCGACTTCCACCAAAACGCAGCAGCCAACGTCATTACGATATTCAAAGCTGTCGTTATCCAAAAAGAGACCCCCAATCGATTCGTTTTCCGCATTAACCACACACCGATCACAAACGGAATTACAAAAGCCGCACCTAAGAAAACCCAATACAACACTGCATTCGACACTCTCCGTCACTCCTACACGATCAACTAGTTTATTCTAATAGGTTAGCATGAATAACCGGCTGAAAACAACGTTTGCCGCCCATTGCAACAGAAACGTCAAATGGCGATGCATGGAAGAATTGCTTTAAGAAAATTCTCCAACGAAGGGCTTGCTTGGGCTGAATAATTCATGTATAATACGAAAAGTCGACATTCATTGAGCGGCATTGAGGGGCCTTAGCTCAGCTGGGAGAGCGCATCGCTGGCAGCGAT
>NZ_KE383950.1:0-49623 GCF_000422905.1 Paenibacillus alginolyticus DSM 5050 = NBRC 15375 | reverse complement strand
GTCTGCGTCGAGTTTTCTTCGTCAGCCCCACTTGTAATGTCATTGCTAACGACCCGCATTGTACTTATACATGAGAATACGCCTTCTCGATTGATTTAACGAACACCAGTGACGTTATGGAGTAGGGTATAGGCTGAATGCTAATCTTTTGCTTAAAATAGCGCATCTTGAATTCGTAGCAACTTCAGATCTATGCTCTTTGATCAAATAAGAATTATTGAGTTCGTAAGGCGTAAGAACGATAACGTTGCCTACCGCTGGCTACAAACAGAAATTGGTGCTCAACTAACTTGTGAAGAATCCGCCGCGCATGCTGGTCTGTAATTCGTAAATGGGAGGACAATTCTGATGGCGTAAATGGACGAGGTATCCGTCTCGCGTAACGGATCGTTTCAGCTTCAAGCCAGGTCAAATTTTTAGGCACATCCATCGCAATGAACTTCCCAATAAAGGAAAGTACAAACTGCTGGCAACGTTTGGGTTCATCCGTAATGGAAAGATAGGCAATCGGCATAAAGATCCAATCGTCAAGTGCTAATAAACATTGCCGCCAACATAAGTCCTTAAAGCGACGCACATCGAGGTCTCTTGCGTGGGGTCCATAGCCTTGTATTTCGATTCCTCCCTTTACATCGCCACCAGGCATATAAGCCAAGTCCAGATAACGATACCCATTGTTAGAATCACGCACCTCCCATTCGGGATATAAATCATTGAAATTTCTTACAGCAGGAAACCAGACAAAACGCAAAAATTCACGTGTGCCATGGCCAAGTCCCTTCTCCAATAATTCGCGCCTTCTGTGATTTTCTTCTTGAGCAATGACTGATTTCATCCATTCCTCATAGGCTTGGTCAAATCTAGTTATCACTTGTCACTTCCTTCCTTAAAATTGGCCGCTGAACCGAAAAAGCCACTTTGACACAATCTCACCCAGGAAGGTGGAGAATGTGTCAAAGCGGCGTGTGCTTCACGGCCAATGTTATAGTGTTAGTATAACGAGAATGAGAATTATTTCAATATCTATCTAACATGCGACTGAGCAGCATTTCATCGTTAATGGATAGTGAAGCTGACTGACCCATATCACCCTCATCACCATTATCATCCGCATATGCATCATCATCCAGTGATCATTTATCCTGTTCCATATTCGCATCATCCTCACCATCCGCATCACTATCCAATGCCTTATCATGGTATGGAAGGTGGACAGTGGACCGGCCAACAAGGTGGATGGCAAGGTAGGCATAGAGAAGAACAGACTAACAAATTTGAAACAGAGTCGGGCGAGTTTCTCGTGCGGCTCTGTCCTACTTCCATTTAGGTGGTTTATCATTGGGCCGCATTGATCATAATGGTTTCAGGATTATTATTTGGCTGTTATTTTTTTGGGCTAAAAGCGCTTTTCGGATATCTAACCTATAAAGATTAAAACTCTTCACTTTTGACGATAATTCAAGTATTAAAATAACGGGACTGATAATTATGGATATGATCATTCTTTACTCAGTTTGGATCATTACTGCTGTTCTTCTGGTGATATTTATTAAACCGAAAAATTCGATCAAAGCACAAGTAAGTTTTTTATTCATGCAAATTCCCAGTTGGTTATTTGGTGCTTGGGTTGTCCAAAAAGGATTAATTGAATACCCTGTAGGGTTTCTAAAGATAGTTTACAAATCAAGTTTTACTTTTGAATTTTTCGTCTTCCCTTCCGTAAGTGCCATTTTTAATGTTCATTTTCCTAAAGACAGATCAAGGTTTGTTAAATCTATTTACATTCTTATTTTTCCAACAGTTATTACAATAATTGAAGTCAATCTAGTAAAGTATACTCAATTGATTAAATACTTAAATTGGGAGTGGTATTGGAGTTTCATTACCATAACCTTCACTCTATTAATTTCATACGGTTACTATCTGTGGTTTTTCAAAAAAATAAAGAAAATGTATGGTAATCCATAGATATAAAAAAATTCCTATTCACCTCTAATCAATTGTGATAGATTGATTTTATAACCAGTTGGAGGTATATCACTTTGAATCCTGTCACCGAGAATTTCGTTAAGCAACATCAAAAATATTTGTCCGATAACCCCAACGAACTAGAGAAATTCGGCTCAGTCTATGATCACATGCTATTTTACTTGACCAGTATTCTGAGTATTGATGAGAAGCAAGCTTTGCAATGTATCCTTGATCTCAAAGCGGATATCTCTTGTGATCATCTTCCTTACATCGTTAAAAGCGAAATAATTTGAAAGCGGTTTAAACACCGGTTCAATTGGATCTTAGTTACGAGCTTCTACCAACCAATCCGACAATCCGTACCCTATAAGGTTGCGGATTTTTTGTTTGTTCACACTACCTCCTCGGGGTGGATGCTCTCTGTTATGCAGTTTAGCTTAGCGAAATAGTCCACGATAAACTGCTGAAACCGCCCGGCAGCCTGTGAAAGATAACGACTTTTTGACCAGGCCATTCCGATTGTTCGGTGACAGGCAGGAGACGTGATCCGAAGCCGTACAGGTGAAGGAACCGTTGTATCCGGGAGGGACAAGGCAGGCACGAAGGCAACGCCCAACCCTTTGCGTACCAAGCTGCCGATAATATTCGGTTCATCCCCTTCGAAAGCAATATTAGGCGTAAAACCAGCCTCTCGGCAAAATGCGTCCGTCAGGTTCCGAAAGCCGTACCCCTCGTTCATACTAATAAATGGCTCATCCTTTACTTCCGAAAGAGAGATCGCATCACGATCTGCTAACCGATGCTCAGGCGGGGCTAACAGGAAGATTTCCTCCGTCATGAGCGGTTTCCATTCGATGTCGGAGCCTTCGATCGGAATTGAAGAAATGCACAAGTCGATTTCCCCGTTTTCCAGCAGGCGCCTCATGGAGGAAGTCGATTCAATCAACTGCCGAAGCCTTACATGTGGAAATTGCGTTAAGAAAGCACCCAACAATTCTGGCAATATTCGGGGAATCGTCACGGCCAACGTGACCGTTCCTTCATGCAGCCCTGCTAAATCATTGAGCTCCCTTTTCCCCTCGTTCAATTCCATGAATGCACGTTCCACCCTAGCAAGAAAAGCTTTTCCGAACGGATTCAAGCGGATTTGGCGGCCTTTGCGGTCAAATAAATGTACGCCCAAATCATTTTCTAGACGAGCAATAGTCTTGCTTAAGGAAGGTTGGGCGATTTGAAGTTCTTCCGCCGCTTTAGTCATGTGCTCCAAGCGGGCAACGGTTTGAAAATAGTGCAGCTGTATAAACTCCAATGAGTGATCATTCCCTTACGCTAATAGCCTAAAAGCTATCATTTTATAATAAATTATGTATTATACTTTATCATTTGGAGTAGCTACAATAAAGGATGTGAGTTCAATTAAAGAGCAAATTATAAGGAAGTGAAGATGGATTATGAAGAGTGTTCAACTCATCCTCAGGGATTGGAAGGCTCTGCTTCAGCATAAGCACGGGCGAATCGCACTCGGATTTTTGGTTCTGGTTCCCCTAATCTACGCCGGATTATTTCTAGCTGGGTACTGGAATCCCTATGGCAGACTGACTGAATTACCTGTCGCTATTGTGAATATGGACCAAGGATCCATGTTGGACAACAAGCCTATCCACGCGGGTGACGATTTTGTTGCCGAGCTTCAAAAAAACAAAGAGCTAGACTTTCATTTCGTTACTTCAGTTGAAGCTGAAGACGGCTTAAAAGACGGACAATATTATATGACGATCATGGTGCCTGAAAATTTCTCCAAAGAAGTCGGGACGCTCATGGACGAACATCCGAAGCCGGCACAGCTGATTTATAGAACGAATGCCGGAACCAACTACGTTGCTTCCCAAGTCGGCTCTTCGGCCGTCAAGGAGATGAAGGCAAAAATCGACGCGAGCATTACCAAATCTTATGCTGACGGCGTTTTCGCTAATATGCAAGAGCTGGCAAAAGGCATTAGTGACGCTGGAAACGGCGCCAAATCCTTAAATCAAGGCACATCCCGTGCCAAAGATGGGTTCTCCCAGCTGACGGATGGCATTCGCCAAATATCCGGAGGTGCCTCGAGGTTACAAGAGAGCAGCGGCCAACTAACGGAAACCGAACACCAGCTGCAGCAAGGAGTCCAGAGCACTGCTGAAGGAACTGCCAATATGGCTGAACATATGAACCGGCTTGCCGATAGCCTTCAGTCGATCGAATTCGGCTCGTCTCAGATCTCTCAAGGCTTGATAGAGTGGTCGGACGGCAGCAAACAAGCCGCTCAGGGACAAGCTCAAGCTGCACAGGACGCAAAAAGTCTGAACAAGGCATTGGCCGACTATGTCAGCGCACATCCTGATGCTGCTAATGATGATAAGCTGCAAAGCCTCGTGAAAGCATCCGAAGGATTGACATCAAACTTAGAACGAATGTCCGCAGCTCTGTCCAAGCTTTCGGATAGCTCGCAAAAGTTAAGTGATGGACAAGTCCAAACGAGTGAAGGTATTCAAACCTTCGGTAGCAAGCTTAAGCTGGCTACTGACGGAGTTACGCAATTATCCGGCGGCGCAGCGAAGCTGCAGATGAGCTTTGTGAAATGGGGCAACGGTTTCGAGTTATTTGCTGGAGGAGTTCAAACACTCGCGAACGGCGGTCAAAGGCTAGATACAGGTACAAATGAACTGATGAACGGACTCATTCAGTTGACAGACGGTTCCGGAGAACTTTCGAGCAAACTAAATGATGCGGCACTGAAAACGTCAGGTATTCATATGGATGATGCTAGGTCATCGATGTTTGCCGAACCTGTTCAGCTTGTCGAATCGAAGGTGACGAACGTACCTAACTACGGCAGCGGCATTGCTCCGTATTTCTTATGCCTGGCCTTCTTCGTCGGTGGCATCATGGCGGCCAATATCCTTCCTCTTGGTCGTCGGCAAGAACCTAATATTGCTGGAAGCACGCACTTTACAAATAAACTTGGCCTATTCTATACAATCGGTTTAATCCAAACGGCAATTGTTGATACGATCGTTCTTCTTGGGTTCAAATTGCAAGTTACAAGCATTCCGCTGTTCATATTATTTACCTTATTAGTATCCTTTACATTCCTGACGATTATTCTCATGCTCATAAACTTATTCGGTCTGGTCGGTAAATTCGCAGCGGTGACCTTGTTAATTCTGCAGCTTGCCACATGCGGCGGAACGTTTCCAACGGAACTGAGCTCTCCAGTTATGAAAGCGATCGGTCAATGCTTGCCGATGACATATGCTCTCCATGGGCTTCAACATGTCATTACACTAGGTGGCCACACGCAAATCGGGCATTATGCCTTGATTATGCTCGGGTACCTGTTCATCGCTGCATTGATTGGTTTGACAGCAACGATGATCCAGCATCGGAAGCAAGGAGAAGCCGCGGCCCATTAAATACAGATGTTACATCATTTTTCATGCTAAAATTAACCATAAGTACTCAGTACTAGTCACTACGAATAAAAAGGAGAGTTGATGATGACAAAAGAATTTTGGCTCAATCTGCCAGTGAAAGACCTCAAAAAGTCAAAAGAGTTTTTCACGAGTCTTGGATTTTCTTTTCATCCGCGACATCAAAATAGCGATGATGCCGCTGGGTTGCTAATCGGAAATAGCAACGTTATCGTGATGCTTTTTCCGGAGTCCACTTTCAAAAGTTTCACAAAAAATGATATTGCGGACACTAAGCAAGGCACAGAAGTATTGCTTTCCTTTGATGCCGAGAGCAAAGAAGAAGTAGATGAGATGTTGGAGAAAGCGGCAAAGGCAGGCGGCACAATTTACGGTGAGCCCCATGATCAGGGCTGGATGTATGGCGCTGGATTCACTGATTTGGATGGTCATCGGTGGAATGTGTTGTACATGGATATGAGTAAGATGCCGAAGGAATAAACATGTATAATTATAAAAGAAGAACACTGTAGCCATAAAGGTTACAGTGTTCTTCTTTTGTAATAGCTTATGCTTGAACCGACAAGTCATTCCTTGACGGCACCGATGGAAATCCCATTAACAAAGAACCGTTGCAGGAAGGCGTAGACCACTAATATTGGCAGCACGCCGATAAATATCTGAGATGCCCGAATCGTTCGTTGCGATTGATTGGCAACCGCTGACAGATCAATCTTGGACATATCCGCTTGAACAATGATGGTTTGCATGAAACTTGCAAGCGGGAGATGCTCAGCATCTTTCATATAGATCAAGCCGTCAAAATAAGCGTTCCAATGTCCCACCATCGTAAACAAGGTAATCGTCGCTATGGCTGGTAATGAGATTGGCAAGTAAATCATGAAAAAGGTTCGCAAATGTCCGGCTCCGTCAATAAAGGCAGCTTCCTCAAGATCTTTAGGAACGTTACGGAAGAAGTTAAGAAGCAGAATGAGGTTATAGACTGCTACCATTCCTGGCAGAATAAGCGCCCACAGCGTATTCATCAAACCAAGCTTATAGACAAGGATATAGTTGGGAATCAGGCCCCCGTTGAACAGCATAGTTATGACAAAATACCAGAGATAGCCGGTGCGAGCGCGAAAGACGCGAGTATCTTTCGAGAGCGCGTAAGCTGCAATTGCGTTAACTAACATCGCAAGCACCGTTCCAAGGACAGTCCGTTGTATGGATACCCCAAGCGATGTAAGAAATTGGGCATTGTTAAACGTTTTTGCGTAGGCTTCAAATGTAAAACCGATCGGCCAAAACGTAACCAACCCAGCGTTGGCAGGAGCGTTTGAGCTTAAAGACACCATCAGTAAATGGATTAACGGAAGTAGGCAAAGAATAGAGATTATGATCAACAGCGTATTGTTAAACACGGTAAATATGCGATAAGATAACGTTTTGTGGTACATATGTTGTCCTCCTTAAAGTTTTCGTCAGAAAACTGGCCTCGTAAGCCTTACTGAGTTTTCGCAAGAAAACTGGCTTCGTAAGCGTTACTGAGTTTTCGTAAGCATTCGCTTAGAAAATTCGATACCCAGCGAATCGATAAGCAAGACGGTAGGATATGATGATTAAGATTAAGCTGATAAGCGATTTAGATAGACCGACTGCCGTTGCGAAGCTGAATTGTCCACTAAGGAGACCTTCCCGATACACAAACGTGTCAATAATATCTCCCTGCTGATAGATCAGAGGACTATACAAGTTAAACACTTGGTCGAAGTTCGCATTCAGCACATTGCCGAGAGCCAAAGTTGCAACTACGATTGCGATCGGTATAAGGGATGGTATCGTAACATAAAACGCTTGCTTGAAGCGGCTCGCTCCGTCAACTTCAGCTGCTTCGTACAGCGCTGGATTAATAGCCGTAAGCGCCGCTAGGAAGAAAATCGTATTGAACCCAAATTCTTTCCAGACATCACTGAAGATAATGGTAAATCGGAACCAACTGCCGTCGCCCAGAAAGAAAATCGGCTTAATGCCAAACACACTGGAAAGGAACTGGTTGACAAGCCCAGTCTGGGCAAGCAAATCAATCAGAATGCCTGCGAGTGTAACCCAGGAAAGAAAATGGGGAAAGTAGACAAGTGTTTGGATCGACCTTTTGAGCCCTATGTTCCTTACCTCATTCAATAACAGGGCGAAGATAAATGGGATGATTAAGTTCAGCACGATCTTGGCACAAGCAAAGAACAGGGTATTCCACGTAATTTTCAAAAAGTAATCATTCGCCAACATATAATGGAAATGCTTCAAGCCCACCCAAGGGGAGCCGGTTATTCCCAATCCTGATTTATAATCCTGAAACGCCATGACGATCCCCGACATGGGAAGATAAGAAAAAACGAAAACCAATATGACAGCCGGCAGCACCATGAAGTGAAGCATCCATGGTTGCTTGTAGCTACTTTTCCTTTTCACGCGTTCGGTGGCCTTGTGGGTCACTTGCAGATCTGTATTCGCCTCCATAGCTCTCTCTACCCCGTTCCATAAAAACTCATTTGTGTATTTTGACAAACCCTGATATATATAGTATCAACAAACGCTACCCTTAAACTATAAGACATTGTTAGGATTGATAGGGTTTTGTTAGGACATCTTTTAGGGGGATCGGCTATGGAGCTGCGCAGAGGCATCGAGTTAATCAAAAGAAGGATGAGTTCAAGGTTTAGCCTATTTGCCAAAATGAACGGTCTGATTGTCATTTTATTCATCCCGATCATTCTTGTATTTACCTATTCCAATAGAATCGCATTCAATGTTATAGATAAAGAACTTCAGGCATCCAACATCAAACAACTCTCTTTTCTATCCAGTCAGATTGACTCAAGGATCAATCAGATGATGGACTTTGTCATGACCTTTTCCAAAGATCCAAATGTTCAGAAATTCAATGGATTAAACATCTGGGAAGATCGCTATGATCGCATGCAGACTAGATATGCGGTTCAGGAAAAGATGGTGCTGCAGTCCGGTATTATGAACATATGGCCGGTTAAATACACGGTATATTCCCAACAGAACAAAGAAGCCATTTCTAATGCCATTAGAACGTCCGAGTACGATGATAATTATTTGAAAAGGAATATGACCGGAAAATGGACTTATGGGGATGGCGAAACGGTGCCCAAAGGTGATCTGAAGTCCTTCTATTGGTTCTATACGGATTCTTTCGGCCAACAGGATACGCTTAGTGGAAGTAATTTGGTGGTTGAAGCCAGCTTTGGTCATGAAAATATTCAAAATATGCTGGACACTTATAAGGCAGGCGGTCAAGGAGATCCTTTCTTTTACCACAAGGGAGAGACTCCTATACTGAATCGCAGCGCGTCCACGCAGCTATCCAATGACCTCATCCATTATTTGGACGGGCAGTCTCTGGCAGATACGATGCAGAAGGTCGTGAGATTAGAAAATAAAAATTATTTGGTTAGTGCTGTGAAATCTCCCCTATTGGACTGGCATCTGGTTGACATTGTTCCACTGGATCAAATCTTGGGTCCGATATCGTTCAGCCGCAATCTATTCTATTTATCGATGGTCCTGCTTTTTGTAGTCGGTATTTCTTCCTCCGTGCTGCTTTACCGGAACGTTCAACGTCCGATTAGAAAGCTGATTCGCGGATTACAGAGCGTGCAGCGGGGGGATTTTTCAGTTAGGATCAACGCCAATGCACATAATGAGTTTTCTTTTCTGTTTTATCGATTTAATGATATGTCTCAGCAAATTCAAGGTTTAATTGAAAACGTGCTCAATGAGAGACTACGGGCCAGGGATGCGACTTTGAAGCAATTGCAGGCTCAAATTAATCCGCATTTTCTTTATAACTGCCTAGGCTACATTGTTAACATGGCCCAGATGAAGAACGAAGAGGCTGTCGTTTCAATGGCGTATAATCTGAGCGCATACTACCGTTACACGACCCGAATGGAAAGGGAAACGGCTAGTCTGGACGAAGAAATTCGACTGATCGTCAACTATTTGGACATTCAGAAACTGCGTAACGGCAGAATTGATTATCATATCGATATACCCGAAGAGCTGCTGAACCAACAAGTTCCACGCTTGCTGCTGCAGCCGATTGTGGAAAATGCCGTCATTCATGGGGTTGGGAAATCGTATTCATCGGGTGAAATTCGAATCAGCGGCGAGATTGTAGGCGGCTACTGCAGGATTTATATCGATGACGACGGTCCTGGGATGACGGAGGATCAGCAAAAGGCGCTAAATTGTAAAATGCGGGAGCCCTTGCAAGAGAAAATGGGCTGCGGTCTTTGGAATACCAACCAGCGGATCATTCATCAATTCGGGGATAATTCTTACCTTTATTTCACGAAATCGCCTCTAGGAGGCTTTCGAACAGAGATTATTTGGGAAATAACCTCAGGAGAAGAGCATCGCCATCATCCCTTCATACAAGGAGACACGTAACATGCAAATGATCATAGTAGACGATGAAGCTCACTGGGTAGACAACCTATCCATGCATAAGCCTTGGCATACGCTCGGCATCGAACAGGTTCATAAAGCTTATTCTGCGCATGAGGCGCTTCAAATCCTTGAGTCGCATCCCATCGATATTGTCATATCTGATGTGCTCATGCCTGAAATGACCGGTATAGAGCTGATAGAGCGAATTCGCATGTTTGATAAAAAAATAAAATGCATTATTTTATCCGGTCATTCCGACTTTGAATTTACGAAAGAGGCGGTCCGCCACCAAGCGGTGGACTACCTGCTTAAACCGCCTACCGACAACGAGTTGTTTGACGCAGTCAAATCTGCGATTGATCAATTGAATACGGAATGGGAAAGCATTAGCTCCTATGAACGCACCCAATACACGCTTCGGGAAAACTTACCGCTTCTTCGCGGCCAATTGCTTCTTGATGCCTTACGGGGTCATCGCATGCCCACCGAAGAATGGAGTCGGAAGCTGGAGAATTACGGACTACCGTTTCGTTATGGGGACTGTGCCCTCCTGCTCGTCCGAATGGAGGAAGAATTCGGGCAATATAAACACAATGGGCAGCAATTAATGGAATATGCCATCATCAATATGGCCGAAGAGATTATCGGAGAATTCACAGAGGTCTGGGGTGTTAAGGAAGAGCATGGGTATCTTGCCTTTCTTCTTCAGCTCAAGGAAGACCATTCTGACGTTGGGAAAGAAACTATTTTAGAAAAGCTTGCCATGCAGCTTCAGTATAAAGTGAAACAATTCTTGAAAGGATCTCTGTCCATCGTGATTACGGAATGGTTTCAATTTCCCGACCAGCTACCTGATCATTATCGGCAGGCCTCAGCCTATTTCCGGCAAATTGTAGGGGATGAACGGGAGTTCGTTATGCGGGTTGGTGATTTCGAGCAAAACGTTTCGAAGGGAACCTTGGACGCTATTCACATGCCTCCAACATTGATTAATCTGCTTGAGGTTGGGCGTTGGGATGCAGCGGAAGATAAACTAGGGACCGTGTTCGCGGAGCTAGATGATAGATGGTCCGAATCCTGGGAGCACTGTATGGAGGCTGGATTTTCAATCGCTGCTTCCTTCACGCATCTAGCGCATCGGAACGGCTACACGTTGGCCAACTTAATTGGCCCGGAGATTGAAACCTTACAGAGCGGAGAAGCCTTCTCCTCCATCAGCAAGCTTAGAAAGTGGTCTCTGGGCGTGCTTGGCAAGCTCAAAGAGAATACATCGAATGAAATCAAGGATATTCGATCCCTTTATGTGAAGAAAGTCCAGGATTTTGCGGAGAAAAACCTTCATCTCGATGTTTCGCTGCGTGCGCTGGCAGACCACGTGAATTTGCATCCGACACATTTATCCAAAATTTATAAGATTGAAACCGGTGAGGGAATAAGCGATTACATGTCCTCTCTCCGAATGGAGCGTGCTTGTCATTTGCTAAAAACAACCGACAAAAAAGTGTATCAAATCAGCATGGAAGTCGGTTATTTGGATCCAGCTTACTTTATCAAAGTGTTTAAACGCCAGTTCGGTGTAACGCCGCAAGAATTTAGAGACAGCAATTAATTGCCTAACAAAGTCTTACGGAAACTAAAATAATCATATAGATACCTTCCCCAATAAGTTGGTAGAGTTAGCATGTAGTAATCTTACACCGTAGGGGGAAATCAAAAGTGAATACATTCAAAAAATCATGGCTGCTGCTCGTGGCCACTTCACTCATCGTAGTCTCGGCTTGCAGCTCAAAGACCGGTGAAGCCGGAAAACCAGACACTACCGGTTCGAAAGACGTTGCTGCATCCGATGCTGGATTCACCAAAGGCAAATACGATCCGCCAATTGAAATTAGCACCGTCGTCATGTTTGCCCCGCCAAAGAAATATGTCAAAGGCGACACCAAAGAAAACAATGTCCACGACCGTTGGATGTTGGAGACACTTGGTATCAAGCACAAAGATACCTGGTACCCTGCAGGCGGGGATCAATATAAGCAGAAGCTTCAGCTTGCTATTGCTTCCGGCGAGAAACTGCCAGATTTCGTATTCGTACCAACGGACCCCGTACTAACCAACCAATTGATCGATTCTGGCCAGTTTGTTGCCATTGACACGTTATTTGATAAGTACGCTAACAAAACTTGGAAAGACCATGCCGCTCAACATCCAGAACTATGGTACCCATTCACGAGAAATGGCAAGAAGTACAACCTGCCAATTCTGGAATATACAGATAATGACGATACGATGTTGTGGCTTCGGGAAGATTGGATGGAGAAGCTGAATCTTTCGGCTCCTAAGACGATCGCAGATTTAGAGAACGTGATGGACAAATTCAAGAATCAGAACCCGGACGGGTTGTCTCCTAAGGACGTCTATCCGCTCGCGATTTCCTTGAAAAATAATACGAACACATGGATGGGCGGGCTTGATTGGCTGTTCGGGGCTTACGGCTCCGTTGAGGAGCAATGGAACAAAGATGCGAATGGCAAGCTTGAATATGGTTCTATCAATCCGGGGGCCAAGAAAGCGCTAGCGAAGCTTCAAGAGTGGATGAACAAAGGCTATATTCATCCAGATGCAGCTTTGTGGGACGAAGGTAAATCTGCCGAGATCTGGACAAAAGGAAATGCAGGTGTGTTGCCTGGAGCTAACTGGGTTCCAGACTGGCCGGCTCCGGATTTAATTAAGAACGTAAAAAATTCGAAATATAAAGCCTATCCGGTTCCCGCAGGTCCAGATGGACTGGCCGGCACGAAATGGCAAAACTCTGGCGTAAACAGCAGCTTCATGATTAATAAAGATGCTAAGCATCCAGAAGCCATCTTCCTGTACTACAACTATATGCTAGACAACTTGGCCAACCCGCCAACCGGCAGCAAATTCGAAAACGGCTTTGCCAAAGGCTACGACTGGGACATCGTGGACGGAAAACCAACCAGTGATAAAGATAAAATCAAGGACTTCAGCAATGACTTCACATTCATAACCGGACCAGCGCGGATTCCAGACCTGTATATGAAGACGCTGGTTAAGCTTGCGGACGGTAAAACTCCGGAAACTCCTTACGAGAAGCAGATCGCAGATTTCCGCAAACCTGAAAACTGGTATGCTGCGAAAGTCGTTATGTCCCAAATGGATATTCGCAAGCAAAACTATTTTACTGGTGCGGCGACGCCGACCATGATTTCGAAATGGAACCTTCTACGTCAGTCTGAAATGGAAACATTCAACAAAATCATCTATGGCAAATTGCCAGTGAATGCGTTTGACGAATTCGTCGCTAGTTGGAAGGCTAATGGCGGTGATCAGACAACGAAGGAAGTCAACGAGTGGTACACATCAGTAACCAAAAAATAAAATGGTAATATGAAAACTTCGATTTAGAAAACGGGCGAAAGCCCGTTTTTTTTACGTCCTATTTGAGCAATGAAAGTGTGAGTTCTATAGAATTATTCATAAATGAGCGATCTGGCCGTGATTTCATCATGACAGTAAGCCCAATTAACGATACTACAAGCGTCTGTGCTAAGGCTAATGCATTCGTAACGTTCTCAAGCTCACCCGATCGTATGCCCCGCTCAATCGTTTCTTGAAATATAGCGGATAGATACATCTGATGCTCTCTTGTGAGTATTTCAAATTTGGCGTCGTGAGGTGCAAGTTCCACCATCGTGTTCAGGCAGAAGCATCCCCGATTAGGCCCCTCCTCGTATTCTTCAGTCACTATACTTTCAAAATAGAAACGAAATGCTTCTTTAACGGATGACTTTTTTTGAAGTCGAGCTCTAACATTAGAAGCGTGAAACTGCGTATATTTACGAAGCGCAGCTTCAAACAGTTCTTTTTTGTCACCAAATGCGGAGTAAATGCTTGGACGCTGGATTCCCATTTTGGACGTCAAATCACTTAACGAGGTTGCCTCGAATCCTTTTTCCCAAAATACATGCATAGCTGCGTCTAATGCCTTTTGCTCATCAAATTCACGGAGCCTCGCCATGCTAATTCCCTCTTTTCATAACGATCAGTATGATATAATACTATACTTCCCGGTGATTCATTGTCAAACAGTTGACAAAACAGAGTTATTCGACATATATTTTTATCTTAATAACGTACTGATCAGTATGTTATTATGTAATTTATTCAAGGAGGCGAGTGCACAATGGAAAAGCTTGAAGAAAATATGGTGGTTACTATTGGAGATGCAAGCGGGGTAGGAGTGAATACAGTACGAATTGAGTCCGACATATCTGAATCGGGTGAATCCCAATTGATTCACACTTCATCACTTTCATGCTCGGCCACACTGATGCTAACAGTCGCCAGCGGGCTGGCTGTCGCCAATATCTATTTCGCACAACCGCTGCTCGACTCTATAGCTAAGGAGTTCAGCATCAATCATTCGTTCATAGGCATAATTATTACAATCACTCAGATTTGCTATGCTTTGGGACTTCTACTTTTAGTACCGCTTGGCGATCTATTTGATCGACGTCGTTTGGTTGTCAGTATGCTGCTATTATCCGTATTAGCACTTTTCACTGTAAGCATTGCTCCTACAATAACTGTGCTTTTGGGGGGTATGGCTGTGGTAGGGCTGCTTGCCGTCGTGGTACAGGTGCTTGTCGCATTTGCTGCAACTTTGGCTGCACCGACTGATCGTGGCAGAGTGGTTGGCTTGGTGACAAGCGGTGTCGTGATCGGCATTCTGTTGGCACGCACCATCGCTGGTGTACTGACGGATCTCGCTGGCTGGCGTGCCGTCTATTATGTCTCCGCGGCAATAACGCTTTTCATGGCTATCGCTTTATTTCGGATGCTGCCACACCACGATAAAGTAAAAGTTCCCCTATCCTATCCGCAATTGCTGCGCTCCGTGGTCACCCTGTTCATTCAAGAACCGATACTGCGCATACGTGCTGTCATCTGTATGCTAATCTTTGCTGCGTTCAGCATTTTATGGACTTCGCTCGTACTGCCGCTCAGCGCTCCTCCATTATCTCTTTCACATACATTAATCGGGTTGTTTGGACTAGCAGGTGTTGCGGGAGCGCTAGCAGCTGCGCGAGCTGGACGTCTCGCCGATCGTGGACTAGGACAGCGAACAACCGGTATAGCTCTTGTTCTGCTTCTAGGATCTTGGTTGCCGATTAGCTTTACCGAGCATTCGCTATGGGCATTGATCATCGGAGTTGTCGTTCTGGATCTCGCGGTGCAGGCTGTGCACGTCACCAATCAGAGCATGATTTTGAAGTTACGTCCAGAGGCACGCAGCCGTCTCACTGCTGGCTACATGATCTTCTATTCAATCGGCAGTGCTGTCGGTTCAATTTCTTCAACTGCTGTCTACGCTCATACTGGCTGGATCGGCGTATGCTTGCTGGGTGCCTCAGTAAGCGTCTTGGCTCTGCTCTTTTGGGCATTAACTCGACGCCTAATGCTTACGTCTTAAATTTACGAACTCTAGGAGTTAAAATACAAAACCCGGTTTACTGCCTATCAGCAGCAGAGCCGGGTTTATCATGAATGGAAATCATTATCCTCCTCACAACCGGTAGGCATAACGCTATAATTCGATTTTTAAGTCTTTCAATTCAATAGAATTCTCCTCTTGTTGCCTAAAATAGTTTCATGAATGCAATCATATCTGGAACATGTTAAATGTCTTCAGGATGAAATGTTTAATTACTATTAGATTCCCGTTAGCCATCCATGTCCCTCACAGGACACCACAGAATAATGAAAATTAGTTTCGTGAACAGCTACTTTCAGGGTAGTTATTTAACACGCTTGGCGTAAATGTTAGGATAAATAAAATTGAATAATCGATTACTTCTGTACGATTAATGGTAGAATATTCATTACGGAACGTACATTCGATACAATTGAAGTGAAAGGTGTGATAGATTTGAACGTCCTTCTTTTCGGAGCTACAGGCATGGTCGGACAGAGCGTGCTGCGCGAATGCCTCCTCGATCCTCAAGTTCAGAGCGTGCTAACTGTAGGTAGAAACACCACCGGTCAGAAACATCCCAAATTGCACGAACAGGTGCATGCTAATCTTCTGGATCTATCTGACATTGAGCATAAACTGTCGGGCTTCGACGCTTGTTTTTTCTGCCTTGGTGTCTCTTCCGCGGGCATGACCGAAGACCGCTATCGGGCAATCACCTATGATATTACGATGCATGTTGCTGAGACATTAGTGAGATTGAACCCCAACATGTCGTTCTTTTATGTAACAGGAATGGGAACAGATAGTACGGAAAAGGGTCGCAGTATGTGGGCGCGGGTGAAGGGAAAAACGGAGAATGATTTGCTTAAGCTTCCATTTAAGGCGGCTTACATGTTCCGTCCAGGAGGTATTCTTCCATTGCACGGCGTCAAGTCCAAGACTAAACTGTACCAGAGCATTTACACCATAACGAAACCTCTCTACCCAATGTTAGAAAAATGGTTCCCGAATTCGATTACGACTTCAGAGAAGATCGGACGCGCAATGATCAAAATTGCCAAACAAGGGTATCCAAAATCAATCATTGAAGGCCGTGATATCAATCTCATTTGAGAATTTGGCAATGATGAATCTCCCATAAACTTGGGGCTGTCCAAAGTGGATATTATGCCTCTACGGAAGAGCATGACCATTGGGAAAAACCTTCCTTTCGTGTACGCAGTAAAATATGCAAGAACAACACAATGAAGAATATGGGTTCCCCAGTGTGGATATTCTCATGCGGATTATAACGAAATAACGAAATGTACGGCTCAGAATGGTTGCAAATAGCTTCAAAAAGTTCATATCGAATGAAATATTGACAATAAAATAAAGGAGTGTTATAAAAGTAAGGAATGGCACTCAGCAACTGAGAGTGCTAATAATCATCTCTGACTAATTTCTACATATTCGAAAGGAGATCTCCCATTGGAAAAGAAACAGTTTCAAGCTGAATCCAAACGCTTATTGGAAATGATGATCAATTCGATTTATACGCAAAGAGAGATATTTCTAAGAGAGCTTATCTCCAATGCCAGTGATGCTATCGACAAAATTTATTACAAAGCTTTGACCGATGACACGTTGGTATTTGACAAAGATAGTTATTTCATTAAAGTGGTTGCCGACAAAACGAATCGCACACTCACACTGCGTGATACGGGTATTGGTATGACGAAGGAAGATTTGGAGAATAACCTGGGGATCATAGCGAAGAGCGGATCTTTGGCTTTCAAAAAAGAAAATGAAGCAAAAGACGGTCACAATATCATCGGCCAGTTCGGCGTTGGCTTCTATTCAGCGTTTATGGTTGCAGATGTTGTTACGGTTATTAGTAGAGCTTTAGGCAGCGATACTGCTTACAAGTGGGAGTCCACTGGCGCCGATGGCTACACGATCGAAACAGCGGAGAAAAGCGAAGTGGGCACGGAGATCATTCTGAAAATTAAGGATAATACAGAAGATGAGAACTTCGATGAGTTTTTAGACGAGTATCGTTTAAAGGCGATCATCAAAAAATACTCTGATTTCATCCGTTACCCGATTAAAATGGACATCACGGGAAAAAGGCTGAAAGAAGGCAGCGAAAGCGACTTCGAGGATTACCAAGAAGAGCAGCATGTCAACAGCATGGTTCCTATTTGGAGAAAAAACAAAAGCGAACTGACTCCGGATGATTACGAGAAGTTCTATCACGAGAAACATTACGGCTTCGACAAGCCGCTCAAACATATTCACGTTAGCGCAGATGGCGCTGTCGTCTATCAAGCCATCCTCTTTATCCCGGAAAATATTCCTTTTGACTATTATTCCAAAGAGTACGAAAAGGGCTTGGAGCTCTACGCCAATGGCGTATTGATCATGAACAAATGTGCGGATTTGCTTCCTGACTATTTCAGCTTCGTTAAAGGAATGGTTGATTCCGAAAGCCTATCGCTCAATATTTCCAGAGAAATGCTGCAGCATGACCGTCAATTGAAGCTGATTGCCAAAAACATTTCAAGCAAAATCAAAGGCCAGCTGCAAAGCCTGCTGAAAGACGAAAGAGAGAAATATGAGCAATTCTACAAATCCTTCGGCCGACAGCTCAAATTCGGTGTCTACAGCGATTATGGAAGCCATAAGGACGTCTTACAGGATCTGCTGATGTTCCACTCCTCCAAGGAGAAAAAGCTGGTTACGTTGGACGAATATGTGGCAAGAATGCCGGAAGATCAGAAGTACATTTACTATGCTTCTGGAGAATCGATGGAAAGAATCGATAAGCTTCCACAAACCGAGCTTGTCACTGACAAAGGCTATGAGATTTTGTATTTCACTGATGATATCGATGAATTCGCGATCAAAATGATCATGACTTACAAAGAAAAAGAATTTAAATCCGTTTCAAGCGGCGATCTTGGTATTGAAGTAGATGACAGCCAAGCGGAATCTGATGCTGACAAAAATGACAACAAAGAGCTTTTCGATTATATGAAAAATCTGTTGTCAGGCAAAGTTACAAACGTCAAAGCATCGAAGCGTCTTAAAAAGCATCCTGTGTGCTTATCGACGGACGGCGATGTGACCATCGAAATGGAAAAAATCTTAAATGCGATGCCAAATAACCCTAACGTGAAGGCTGAGAAGGTACTGGAAATCAACGTCAATCACGAAGTGTTCGCATCCTTAAAAGACGCTTTTGACAAAGATAAAGAGAAGCTGAATCTTTATACAGCCCTGCTGTACAATCAAGCACTCTTAATCGAAGGTTTGCCTCTTCAAGATCCGGTTGAATTCACGAACGACATCTGCAAAATCATGGTTTAATACGATTAAAGCACTACAACCCTTACGTTGTAGTGCTTTTTTTATACGATCAACCACTCTTATAATCTGGAAAGGTTTCCTTTACCTCATATTGTTCCTTCGAGTCCGAGTTTGCATACACATAAGCCAATAAGCGATCTTGATCAATTCCGAGAGAGTTAGCAACTTTTACGATATCTAATTCATAAGAAATGCTTGGAATTTGATTGGACTTGACGGACATATGCTTCAACCATCCTTCGAATAATGTAATAAATGGATACTCAATCCGTAAATATGATATAGTTTTCTTACAAACATAAATCGGTACGATAAAGGCAAAACCACTGAAAAGTGGTGACGCAAAGCTACAGGGACTAAAATGGCATTCTAGGAATGTCCAAAATGTCAGCCAGCTACCGCCTCCGTCCGATTGATGTAGAAAGACTAGGAGGGAACAAAGATGATGGGAAAAATTACGGTGGATGGTAGAATGAGTTTGGATGTACAGCAATTAATAGATAACTTGCATCTTCCAGAAAGTGATCTTTTAAACATGTTCTCCTTTAAGTTTGATAACAACGTTTTAACCCCAGATGAAGCTATTCGGTTTATTCATTTTCTTAGGAGTGAACTGGACAAACGCACTCAATAAAGGAATTATGCACGAAAGCATACAAAAATACAGTCGGTTGATGTCTAAAGATTTATTTTTTTCAAATAAATTTTAATCCCATGATTGTTGATTTCACGGGAAAAATAAGAAAAGACAACGGGAATCCCGCTGTCTTTTTCTTATTTTTTGTCATATTTACAGATTAAATTATTCATTTTGCATTATTTATCCCGGAGCAGTCCGGTATCATGCTTTCCCAATATTTGCGTAAGCTCCTTCAGGAACATATTGATGTCCTTAAACTGTCGGTATACGGAGGCAAAGCGAATGTACGCCACTTCATCGACGGGGTACAGCTGTTCCATGACGATTTCGCCAATGCTTAAACTATCCACTTCAGCATGAGCCGTGGTGCGAAGCTGCATTTCCACTTCAGATACCATCATCTCAAGCCTCTCCATCGATACCGGGCGCTTCTCACAAGCTCGAATCAAGCCTCTTAATATTTTCTCTCGACTAAATTCTTCCCTACTTCCATCTTTCTTAATCACGATTAACGGCGTTTCTTCCACCATCTCAAATGTGGTGAATCTTCTCGCACATTTCTCACATTCTCGACGACGACGAATCGATTTGTTTTCATTAGCTGAACGTGAATCAAGAACTTTCGTACCGGAATAGTCACAGAACGGACACTTCATTCGCTATCTCTCCTTTCTCTTTTTTGATCTATTACCATATGTTACATGTCATGAACTTAGGAGATATGCACACAATACTATTACCAAACGACAAGGAGGTGAACAGACATGGGCGCAGGACAAAACCGTAACAGCAATACTTTAGTTGTTCCTCAAGCTAACGCAGCCTTGGATCAGCTAAAATATGAAGTAGCACAAGAGCTTGGTATCGCCATCCCACAAGATGGTTATATGGGTAATATGGCTACTCGTGATGCTGGTGCCATTGGTGGTAACATCACTCGTCGCTTAGTACAAATTGCAGAGCAATCCTTGGCTGGTCAATTCAAGTAATCTTGAATCCTAGCTACTGAAGCTCCAAAACAGGAAGTATTGGACTCTAAGCCCCCACAAGGAGCTAGTCCAATGCTTCTTTGTTTATGAAGAGAAGGAATCCTAATTCTTATTCCCCCATTGTTCCGAATAAAGCTTCGTGTATTTCTCGTAATAATAGAGCACCCGCTGAACATAATGACGTGTTTCCCCGAATGGAATTTGATTAATATGCGCTTCCGAACCATCCCAAACGTTATTTTGCTTCCATTTATTCACATTCCCTTGGCCTGCATTATAAGCCGCAATCGCATAAATTAAATTACCATTATAATGCTTCTTAAGCCAGCTCAAATACCAAGAACCAAGATTAATATTTACGTCCACTTTTAATAAATCTTCCTGCATGTGAGGCCCTAAATTCGTGGATTCTACTATCCAGTCTGCTGTGTCAGGCATAAGCTGCATAAGGCCTAACGCGCCTTTTCTTGACTCCAAATGATACTTGTAATTCGTCTCAACCTTAATAATCGCAGCAATTAAAAATGGATCTATATTGTGTTTCGCCGCGCTCTGCCTAATTTCCTGCTCAAAGTAGATCGGGTATAGCTTTCTTCCGATAAAATCACTATTCATAAAGAGAACCAGAACAAAACAGACAAGAAGCAGGGCAAAAACTCGTTTTTTACGTAAAAAGATCATGAAAGCCCCTTGTCTAGCCAAAACCGCTCCACTTCAGCGTTCGTTTCTTCCCATGTACCACTATTGTCAATGACAACATCCGCGAATTTACGTTTCTCCTCAATAGACATCTGAGCTTCTATGCGATTATTCGCCGCACTTTCCGTCAGTCCATCGCGCTCAATAAGCCGCTCCAACTGTACCCAACGCGGCACATAAACAACCATAACCTCTTCAAACAGGTAGGATAAATTAGATTCGAATAATAAAGGGACATCCACCACAACCAGTTTATCCGGAAATTGCCGTTCATAGGCTTCCATCTGTTCACGTATTTGTGCACGAATTGGCGGATGCAGAATACTTTCCAACTGCTTGCGTGCCTCCGTATTCCCAAAAATGATCTCTCCGAGCTTCTTGCGATGAAGCGAGCCGTCTGCCTGAAGAACGGCTTGTCCAAATTGTGCAGCAACCTGTTCAAGAACAGGGCTGCCGGGCTCAACAACATCGCGTGCTATGGTATCCGCATCTACTAATAGGGCGCCGCGGCTGACCAGCATGGCGCTAACCGTGCTTTTGCCGCAAGCGATTCCTCCTGTTAACCCGATATTCATGGGCAGATCTCTCCTAATCGTTTTCCACTCGGAAAACTTTCTCATATCCCAATGATTTACGAAATAAATGATTTCTTTGCATAAAGGACGTGCTACAACATTTTCAAAAGCCCCATAATAATGAGTACACATCCCGGCAGAACAGACAGTTTCTTCATCCAATTCATTTCCGC
Source organism: Paenibacillus alginolyticus DSM 5050 = NBRC 15375 (assembly GCF_000422905.1). Taxonomy (GTDB): domain Bacteria; phylum Bacillota; class Bacilli; order Paenibacillales; family NBRC-103111; genus Paenibacillus_E; species Paenibacillus_E alginolyticus. The sequence continues at coordinate 27,797 of NZ_KE383950.1, read as the reverse complement.
GTACCGTAAACCAAACCGCAAACCTAACGCTATAAATGAACCACTGGATATCGATATGACGGAAGCTGTTAGCAGTGGAACGAAACCAATTAATGCTGCGCCTATGCCTGCACCGAACGCATCCAAAGATAGCGCCAAACCAAGCAATGTAGCTTCTGAAGCTGAAATATAACCCGATTTGTCAACATCTGCAATGGATGGAGTGCGCAAAATTTGAATAACCAGTCCGAAGCGTTTCAGTTCGATATTCAGTATTTCCTTCGTTCGCTGCAAAGTATCAAATGTGAGAACCTCTCCAGATCCAGGTTGATTACCCTCTGATGAAGGAAGAACACTGCTTATTGATGCTTGATCCAAAGAGGAAGCTCCCTCTCGTTCCTGATGCTCTTGCGACTTTTGTTGTCTCGTTTGTGCCAATGCCCAGATGCCAATCCCGATCAATATAAGAGCACCGAAACGCTTAGCTACCAAGGGAGACATGAAGGAAGACATCAATACACCGATCTGCATCGAGCTGTAGATAATGATACCAGACCAAAGTGATATAATCGCAATGGATACGAACGGAATTCTTATTTTACGTAATCCATACATCACTCCAACGCCGAAACCGTCCAAAGAAACTGCGAAAGCAAGAATAAGTAGTGAAACTACAGGAAGCATAATACCCCTCCTAAGAGTTTTACCTAGAAACCAGCTTGTAAGCCGATTCTCTAGGCTAAGTACTCCTTATCATATGGGAAGGGCATGCTTCACGTGCCTATTTCTCTAATTTCTTTCGGGTTCTCGTCTTCTTTAACGGTTGACAGGTTGGGCAAATATGCGTTCCTCTGCCGCCAACAACGGTTTTGTAAATCTCTCTCCCGCATGTTTTACACGGTTGTGACTGTCGGCCATAAATGTTGAATTGATGCTGGAACAAACCAATTTCGCCTTGTCCATTCACGTACGATTTAATGGAGGAACCTCCAACTTCAACCGATTCACGAAGTGTACGAATGATGGCGGAGTGAAGGAGTTCGAGTTCCTTCTTGCTCAGTGAAGAGGCTTCGCGTTCGGGATGGATGCCAGCCAAGAAAAGGGACTCGTCTACATAAATATTCCCGATTCCCACGATATATTCTTGATTGAGCAGCAGCGGTTTAATCTTCGTCGAACGATGAGCGATCCGGTCTCGAAAAGCCTCGAAGGTGAAGTCTTCATCAAGCGGCTCAAGTCCGAGCTTATGCAGCGGAGGCTGTGTGAGCTCTTCCCCTTTGGGGAACAGATGCATCGTTCCAAATTGTCTTACGTCCTTATAACGGAGCTCGCTGCCATCTGTGAAACGGAACAACACATGAGTGTGCTTCTCCACCGGATCTTCAACATCATACAGACCATATCGTCCTTCCATCCGCAGATGCGAAACCATGACGTAATCGGTAAGAATGAAGCGCAGAAATTTCCCTCTGCGTTCTATCGTCTCGACCGTTTGACCTTGCAGCAAAATCTCAAACATACGAATATCATCAGGCTTTTGGATAATGCGAGGCAGTCTGACCTGAACATGCTCAATCGTTTTTCCGGTGATTAATTGGTTCAGCGTACGTCTGACCGTTTCGACTTCAGGTAGTTCAGGCACGGATGTTCACCTCTTTTTGTGTGTGATGTAGCATTACTTACTTAGCATCGTACCAAGTAAGACCAAAGTCAACATCTGCGCTCAGCGGGACATCCAGCTTAAGAGCTCCAGCCATGACTTCCGGTACGACGCGCCGCATGGTCTCAAGCTCCTCTTCAGGGACTTCAAAGACGAGCTCATCGTGTACTTGAAGGAGCATGCGGCTTTTGAGTCCGTCTTGTTTCAAACGATCAGCCATCTGGACCATGGCTAGTTTAATGATATCTGCGGCCGTACCTTGTATCGGCGTATTCATGGCTGTACGTTCGGCAAAGGAACGCAGATTAAAGTTCGATGCCGTGATCTCTGGAAGATAGCGGCGGCGCTGCAGCAAGGTCGTGACATAACCGTCTCTGCGAGCATCCTTCACGATCTCATCCATATATTTGCGTACCCCTTGGAAAACAGCAAAATACTGTTCAATGAACTGAGCTGCATCCCTGCGGGTAATGTCTAAGTTCTGGGACAAGCCGTAATCGCTGATGCCGTAAACGATCCCGAAGTTGACGGCTTTGGCCTGGCGGCGCATGTTCGCGTCAACGGCGCTCTCTTCCACCCCGAAGACATCCATGGCCGTCTTCGTGTGGATGTCCATATTCTGAAGGAACGCTTCCTTCAGATTGTCATCCTGCGAGATGTGCGCCAGCACGCGCAGCTCGATCTGCGAGTAATCCGCAGCAAGCATGTACCATCCAGGCTCGGATGGAACGAATACCTTGCGGATCTTACGCCCCTCCTCCAGACGAATAGGAATATTCTGGAGGTTCGGGAACTGGCTGCTGAGACGGCCCGTGGCGGCAATCGTCTGCCGGTAATAGGTGTGCACCTTACCGGTCTCCGGCCGCACCTCTTTGAGCAGCCCCTCGACGTACGTCGATTGCAGCTTCGCAAGCGAGCGGTAGTTCAAGATCTCCCCTACGACTTCGTGGTGGGGCGCAAGGCGCTCAAGCACCTCGGCATCCGTCGAGTAGCCGGTCTTGGTCTTCTTCCAAGCTGGCAGCCCCAGCTTCTCAAACAAGATCTCGCCAAGCTGTTTCGGCGAGTTGATGTTGAACTCTACACCGGCGAGGTTGTAGATGCGGGTCATGATCGCATCCAGCTTGCTTGCAAGCTCCACGCCGAACGCTTTAAGCCCCTCGGCATCCAACGCGATGCCGCGCAGCTCCATCTCTGCGAGCACGCCCGCGAGAGGCAGCTCTAGCTCGTAGAAGAGGCTATGCATCTCGCTCTTCTCCAGCTCTTCGCGCAGCACCGGCACGATGCGCGCAATAGCCATCGCTTTGCGCCCTAAGTGGTCGCTAAGCGCTTCAAGCTCAGGCATGCGAAACTTCGCTCCCTTGCCGAATACTTCCTCGTCGGTCTTGACGCCCGGCAGGCCATACTTGCCCGTTAAGCCGCTCAAGCTAAGATTCGACTCTGTCGGATCGAGTAAGTAAGCGGCCAGCAGTGCATCGAAGTCCACACCTCTGAGTTGGACGCCTTGCCAAGCCAGCACAAGCTGTGCGCGGTGCTGGTCGAAGAGCTGTTTCTTCTTGGTATCATCGCTTAGCCAAGTACGCAGCGGCTCGCCCGCTTCACTTTTCAGCAGCGCTATAGGCACGAAGTAAGATGTATTTGTTTCCCCATCAAACGTAAACCAGACAACGCCAACCATCACAGCTTGATGCGGATTTTCCCCTATAGCCTCAACATGGATGGCTGCGTTATCGCCTATTTTGCCAATCAGCTCTTCCATGTTGTTTTCTGTTACAACAACTGCTTCCAAACTTTCGACAGCTTGTCCCTCTTCGACAACGCTTGGGCCGAAATCCATCTTTTCCAGGAGTGATTTGAATTCCAGCTTACGGAACATACTGGATAAAGCTTGTCCATCAAAGCCATCATAGCGGAAAACATCCCATTCGGTTTCCATCGGAACCTCACGGAAAATGGTCGCGAGTTCTTTACTCATCATGGCACTTTGCGCATGCTCCTCGACTTTTTCCTTCATTTTGCCTTTGAGGCTTGCTGCATTAGCAAGCACTTCTTCCACCGTTCCAAACTCATGCAGCATCTTGAGTGCAGTCTTTTCCCCAACACCCGGAATGCCTGGGATATTATCCGACGTATCCCCCATCAACCCTTTGAGATCGATAATTTGCGCAGGCGTGAGCCCGTATTTCTCTTTTATTTCTGCAGGATTATAAAGATCAACTTCGCTAATTCCTTTCCGTGTGATCGCAACGGTCACATGCTCGGAAGCCAGCTGCAGCATATCCTTATCTCCCGAAACGAGAAGCACCTTCTCGCCTTTTTCATCGGCAGCTTTGGTCAAGGTTCCAATAATATCGTCAGCCTCATAGCCTGTTAGCTCAAACTGTGGGATCTTGAACGCTTTAAGCAGCTCTTTGATCAGCGGAAACTGTTCGGAGAGCTCAGATGGCGTTTTGGCACGTCCACCTTTATATTCCGTATATTCTTTGTGTCTAAACGTAATTTTCCCAGCGTCGAATGCAACGAGAAAATGCGTAGGCTTTTCTTCTTCTATTAATTTCAGCAGCATCGTTGTAAATCCATAAACCGCATTCGTGTGTAAACCACTGGAATTACTGAGCAAAGGTAAAGCATAAAAAGCTCGATTCGCGATAGAGTTACCATCAATAATAATTAGCTTATCCATAAGTTCGCACCCCGATTTTTGACATACTTCCTTCATCATAGCATACGAAATTAAAATAAAAAAACGGTTCCGCACATAAACATGTATGGAATCCATTATTCAATGGGCCGGTCTTCAGAAGGAGGTTCTCCATATGAGCCCTTTTTTCTCACCAATACGCAAAAAGGTTATTTTTTTCGATATGAATAATACGATCCTGGATCGCAGACAATGCTTTGATTCGGCCTTCCTTGAAGTCATGAACGACTTTACGGCGAGATGGGATCCAGGCGAAATGCTTTTTACCTCCCAAGAAGCCCTACAAAGCTATAAGATGGAGTGGAGCCGTCACCGAAAGACACCGATCCGGAGCCCCATATCCCCTGATGAGCTGCGCCACATTTGTTTACGTAAAGCTCTTCAGCCTATGCCAGTAAGCGTTACACCTGCTTTTACGCGGTCTTTTTTCGAACAGGTGGAAGAACAAGAAGATCATTTCGTTGCTCTCTTTCCCGGCGTTGAAGACACACTTGAGGCACTATCACATAACTATAAACTGGCTATCATTAGTAACGGGAATCGAAAAAGGCTGCTGAACAATTTGGAGAAAATGAAACTCACCAGGTGGATTGATCAAGATCGTTTATTTAGTTCGGAGAAGGATGGGCCGCGAAAGCCTCACCCCGCTATCTTCGAAAGAGCTTTAAAGACGATGAGCACAGCCTCAAACCAAAGTGTCATGGTTGGGAATTCGTGGCGTAATGATGTCGTAGGGGCCGCGTCAAGCGGAATGGATGCGATCTGGATACATCCGGGGAATATCAAGAAAATTTCCGAGCGCCGAATCGGCAAACAGAAGGTCATTATTATCCGTTCTTTTAAACAATTGTTATACACTTTCTAGTTCAAGTCCACTTGAGCCAATTTTTTCGAAATAATAAATACTTCCTTGATGCGCTTTTGCTTTCTTTTTAAGTAAAGCGGCCGTTTGAGAAATGTGTTCGAGTGAAATGGGAGATTCGCATTCACAGACGACTAAAGAGAGCGAAAGCGTTACTCCCTCGCTCTTCACCTTGTTGCCGCTCCGATCCCATACATACTCCCACTCCTCATCCTCATAGAACATCTGCACTCCCTGTTCGAAGCGGCGAATGATTTCCTGACACAGTTGTTTGGGAGATAAAGTGGCAGAGATCGCGATAAAATCATCGCCACCCACATGCCCGACAAAATCATGCGGTGTCCCACAAACCGCGATAGATTGCTGCATGACATCCGCTGTATATTGAATCAGTTGATCCCCTTTTTGAAATCCAAACCGATCATTGAACCATTTGAAGTAATCCAGATCCGCATAAACCACCTGAAAAGGTTTCTTCTCACTTATCCTCTTATTCAATTCGCGATTGATTTGCAAATTCCCTGGCAGTCCTGTTAGTGGACTAGCCACTCGCGCAGACTCCATCCGTACATTCGTGATACTCTCAAGAATCGTTCGGATGGATGCTACTCCTCCCATCTTCCCATTGTTTGTAACGATGACAAGGTCGTATAGGTGGTTTATTGCCCGTGAAGTAGCCATTTGCGACACTTCCTCAACTGGCATGAACTCGTCCACAATTAGCGGCGATTCGTCCATAATGCTGTCAATGGTTCGATTCCAGAACAAGGAGAAAGCGTATTGCCCGGTTAGCTGTTGAAATAAGCGATCTCTCATCATGAGGCCAAGCGGTACATCTTCGTCTACGATGACGGCACCCACTGCCTCTTGATTTTTTTTGAAGTAATCTGCCACTTCCGAAATCAGTTTTTTCTTATCAAACACTTTCACAGGAGTTTTCAAATCGCCAATGCTCCAAGTCATACTGCCTCCTTGTACTTTGCGATGCTGCCAAATCAACATTTTATGAATGTCCTGCACCTTCGCAGGAGATTCATTTGGCTTTCCAAGCAAATAGCCTTGGGCATAATGTACGCCGAGCCGTGTTAATTTGGTTAGTTCATCCGCATGTTCAATGCCTTCAGCAATAAGGGAAATGTTCATTTTATGGGCAAAAGTAACGAACGTTTCAAGGATATACTCTTTCACTTTGTTTTTATGTATATTTTCTATGAGGGAACGATCTATTTTAATAAAATCCGGTTGAAGCTCCGCAATGGCTTGTAGGGAGGAATATCCCGCACCCGCATCATCTATGGCAATTCGATAGCCTTGTTTACGGTAATGCTCCAGAATCTTTTGAGCTAAGGAGAAATCCTCAATCGAACTTCTTTCCGTAATTTCAAAAACGACATTGCTTGGGCGAAGTCCGTACTTCTGTAAAATCTCAAGCGTTTTACCAGGAACAAACCCTGGATCGTAGAGGACTTGGGATGAAATATTGATAAAAAGCAATTGCTGCGGATGCTCCAAAATGGATCCTTTAATCGCTTTTTCACGAGCAAGCTGTTCAAGCATATAAAGTTCACCTTGCTGCTCAGCAAATTGAAACATGGTCAAAGGTGAATGAAAGGGACTATCTTTAGGACCTCGCGTTAACGCTTCATACCCCATTACATCACCATCCTGCAGCGAGATAATAGGTTGATAAACGGAATAAATGTACTCTTTATCTATCATCTTATAGAATTGTTCCAGCATTTCTGACTGAGCACTCATGTCCATCATCCCTTACCTGAATATACTTATTTCTCTAGTCTATCAAACCAAATGACTGGCTTTATTATCCAAATGTAAAATGTATGTAAAGACTTCAAAAAAAAAAGAGGGAATTCAATCTTTTTCCCGAAAAAGAGAGGGATGGATTGTTAGGTGCGTACAAGCTTGTACAAGCACGGAAAGGATTTGAAATGGAACAACAAGTAAAAATCTTGGCGGTAGATGACCGCTACGAGAACTTGCTGGCTCTGAATAGCATTCTGGCCTCTTCCAACTATGACGTTATTTCTTTGCAATCAGGCGAGGAAGTTCTAAGATATTTATTAAAAGAACCCGCTGATCACATCGCTGTTATATTGATGGATGTGCAAATGCCTGGACTTAGCGGCTTTGAGACGGCCGAACTGATCAAGCAGCGTAAAGCTTGTCAGGATATTCCCATCATCTTCCTAACAGCGCTCAGCACCTCTATCGAGCATGTTTTGAAGGGTTACCATGTGGGCTCTATTGATTATTTATTCAAACCTATTCATCCTAAAATGCTGCGCATGAAAGTCGATGGCTTCGTCAATATGCACCTCAATCATCAAAAAATCAAAATCCAAAGTGAATTGCTGCATAAGCGAACGTTAGATCTCGAAGAGACGAATCGCAAATTAGCTGAAGCGGAAGAGAAATTAAAGCAGCAAAATTTTCTTTTGGAACAATGGGTGGAAGAGCGAACCTCCGAATTAGTGGACGCCCATGAAAAACTGATAAAATCACAAGAACATTTCAAGAAAATGTTCATGCTCTCTCCTTCTTTGATGGCCATCCGTCGTCTATCAGACCTCACCTATCTCGAAATTAATGAAAGCTGGAAACAATATACAGGGTACGGCGATGAAATCATTGGAACCACATTAGATCTCTTATCTGCGGAAGCTGGGGATTCAATGAACTTTAGTGATGTCATCCATAATTGCAAGGTCAAGTACGAAACCAAGTCCAAGGAAATTCGAACAGCTCTGCTTTCAACGGAAATCATTGATATCGAAAATGAAAGCTGTTTGCTCGAAGTTGCTGTCGATATCACGGAAAGCTTGCGGTTTGAATCGGAAATGGCTCGTCTAGCTCAACTTAATCTAGTGGGGGAAATGGCCGCCGGTATTGCCCATGAGATTCGCAACCCGATGACGACCATTCGCGGCTTCCTCCAATTATTTCGCGAGAACGATCGTCATATGCAAAAAGAATACATCCCTATTATGCTAGAAGAGTTGGACCGAGCGAACGAAATTATTACCGAATATTTATCCCTAGCCAAAAATAAGCAGTCCCACCAACAGCCTGAAAATATCAATCGTATTATTGAAATGCTCCTCCCCCTCATCCAAGCAGAAGCCGTCATGTCCGGTAAGCATGTTCATTTCCAATTGAAGGATTGTCCTGTCATTCAACTCGACGATAAAGAAATGCGTCAACTCATATTGAATATGTGTATGAATGGTCTGGAAGCCATGAGCCTCGGCGGTAAGCTCAGAATTGAAACCTACACGGAGGCAGAACACGTCGTCCTGCTTATTGCTGATGAAGGTATAGGAATTAATGAAGAACATCTAGAGAAGCTCGGAAGACCTTTCTTCACGACCAAAGATGAAGGTACAGGGCTCGGTTTAGCTATTTGCTACAGTATTGCTGCCAGGCATCAGGCTTCGATTGAGGTTCAGTCCAGTGAGAAAGGAACAACCTTCCTCATTCGCTTTCCTATCCCAGCGGCGCGCATACAAGGATAAACGACTCCGTCGTCCTTTTGGGACGAGCGCGTTTGTCAAGACTGATGACGCGAAGCAAAAGTATAAAACTTATACTTTCTTACGCCAATCAACGAAAACAAAACATATAAATTCTGTAGAAAAAGGGACGCTCACAAGTCATAATGACTTAGGAGCGTCCCTTCTATGTTGGAATTACTTTGATTTACTCTGATTTACTTAGATATTCAAATCTTTACGTTTCCCAGTGACCATGTAAATAACACCTTCACCGATATTCGTTGTATGATCAGCTACACGCTCTAAGAAATGAGCAACAAACAACAAATGAGTCAATTGACGGTTACGATTGAAATCCGAACCCATCATCCCCATCAATTCATGCATCACTGAGCTGTAAAGCTTATCAACACGGTCATCTTTCTCGGCAAGCGCTGCAGCCCTATGAACATCGCGCTCCGTATAAGAAACGAGGCTCTCATGCAGCATCTCTATGGCAATATCGGCCATTTCGGGAATGACTTCGAGCGGCTTAACAAGCTCTTCTCCAGCGAGACGGATCGTAATCTTCGCGATATCTACGGCATGATCAGCAATTCGTTCCAAGTCTGTAGCTATCTTAAGGGCTGTACCAATGATTCGCAGATCACTCGCCATTGGTTGTTGCAAAGCAATTAATCGAAGACAAAGCTCATCGATTTTCGTTAAATAATCATCAATGTGATCATCATTCTTAATGACCTGCCGCGCCGTATTCTCATCGGACTTGGCTAACGAATCCACCGACTTGAGAATTAAATCCTTAACGCTTTCCCCCATATCTTGCAGTTCTTTTTGCAAAATTGACAATGATTGATGAAACCCAGGTCTTGCGTCCATTTCGTGTCTCTCCCCTCAGTTGTTGGTTAACCAAATCTTCCCGTAATATAATCTTCCGTACGTTGATCATTCGGATTAGTGAAAATTTTATCTGTCTTGTCCGTTTCAACTAAGTATCCATTTAGGAAAAAGGAGGTCATATCCGAAATCCTTGCCGCCTGCTGCATGTTATGCGTAACAATGATAATGGTATATTTCTCTTTCAATGTTTGTGTCAACTCTTCAACTTTGAGCGTTGAGATTGGATCTAGCGCGGATGTAGGCTCATCCATAAGAAGAACATCCGGCTCTACAGCTAGTAAACGAGCGATACATAAACGCTGTTGTTGTCCACCAGACAAGCCTAGAGCAGATTTATGCAAACGATCCTTTACTTCATCCCACAAAGCCGCTTGTACAAGACTGCGCTCTACGATTTCGTCTAGGACTGCTTTCTTCTTCGTTCCATGAATACGAGGACCGTAGGCAATGTTGTCATAAATGCTCATCGGAAATGGATTTGGACGTTGAAATACCATCCCTACGCGCTTACGCAGTGAAACAACATCCGAATCGGAATCATAGATATTGTGACCATCCACGGCTACATTTCCTGTAATACGTACACTGTCGATGAGATCATTCATGCGGTTCAAGGTGCGCAGGAAGGTGGATTTCCCACAGCCTGAAGGACCGATCAAAGCGGCGATTGTACCCGTTTCAATAGCTAATTCAATATCGTGGAGAGCATGATTATCTCCGTAAAATAAATTTAATTTGTCCGCTTTAATCTTATGCTTGGTCGCCACGATTTATTTCCCCCCGGAAAGTCTTTTTTGTAAAATTCGGCTTGGAATACTGACAAGTAGGTTAAAGATGAGTACGACGATCAGGAGCAGCGCGGCACTTCCTTTAGCAATTTCCTTGGCATCTGGAACTAACGCTTCAGCACCAACATACCACAGATGAACGGATAATGTTTCCCCCATCTTCAGTGGATTGAAATCTGGAAAGAAGCGAGAAACCGATAAGCCGGCCGTATAAATTAGGATGGCAGATTCGCCTAATGCGCGTCCTGCAATCAATGTAATCCCTGTAATTAAGCTTGGCAGCGACGCAGGGATGAGTACTTTGCGAATCGCCTGCCATCTAGTTGAGCCAAGAGCAAGGCTTGCCTCCCAATACGATTCAGGGACCGTACGGATAGATACTTCTGTGACCCTTACCATAACAGGTAAATTAAGCAGGGCAACCGTCGCGGCCCCACCAATAATGGAAAACTTCAGACCTAGCAAATTGGCGAAAAGCAAGAAACCGAACAATCCAAATACGATTGAAGGAACAGAAGCCAGAGCTTCAACCGAGATTCGCACGAGATCAGTAAACCAATTTTTTTGTGCATATATCGCCAAGTAGATCCCTGAGAATAAACCGATTGGAATGGATATCAAAAGGGATAAGAATAGGACATAGAAGGAGTTGAACAATTGCGGGCCTACACCACCGCCAGCTTTGATCTCTTCTGACTTCCCGAAGATGAAATTCCATGATAAATGCGGAATGCCATCACCTAAAATACGAAATAGAAACCAAGCTAGAATCAATATAATAACAATTCCCGATGCCCAGAAATACAATGTGGCCAAACGGTCAGTCGTTTTGCTTTTCATTTAAGTTCACTCCTTTTAGCTACGATACGGATAATAAGAATTAAGGACAAGGAGATCACGAGTAATAATAGCGCCATCAAATAAAGCGCATTATTCCAAGTGCTTCCGTAGTTCGTATTCCCCATATCCTTCACGATCGCGGTCGTTAATACCGTCGTTGAGTCAAGGAGTGATTTCGGCATTTGCGGGGAGTTACCAATGACCATGAAAACAGCCATGGTTTCACCGATCGCACGCCCCATGCCAAGGATGATTGCTGTTAGAATACCTGGTCTAGCGGCAGGCAAAAGGACACGCCACATCGTTTGCCAACGTGTTGCACCTAATGCGAGTGATGCTTCCTCCAGACGGCTTGGCAATGCGCGGATCGCATCTTCGGAGATAGAGAGAATGGTTGGTAAGATCATGATAGCGAGAATGATGGAAGCTGGTAAAATACCGTATCCAACCCCGCCTGTAATTTTACCAAGCGCTGGGACGATAACGGTCATACCGATTAGACCATAAACAACCGAAGGGATACCTACGAACAGATCTGTTGCAGGTCGCATAATTTCACGCATCCATTTCGGAGCAATTTTAGCCATGAATAATGCCCCTGACAAAGCAAGCGGCACTGAAAACACAACCGAAACCAATGTCATGAGCAGTGTGCTGTATAGAAAAGGAAAAGCTCCGAATTTATTTTGACCTGGTGTCCAATCCGTTGAAAAGAAAAATTCTAAAGGATTGACTCCTTGAAAAGTCTTCATCCCTTGCATTCCCACAAATACAATGATAGAAAAAATAATGGCAGACACGAGTGCAGCACTTCCAACAAAAACCCACCTCATGATGTTATCTTGTCTATGTTGTCCTTGGGTCCATTTCGTGACAATTGGACGACTTTCGTCTGATTTCGCGTTCGTTAGTTTGTCTGCTACGGAATTCAATGGGTAATTCCCCTTTCTCTTAAATACACATTACTCTTATGATAGTTCATAATTGTAATTGGATCGTCAATGAATTGTTAAGGGAATGTAAAAGTTTCGTTTATTTAGGTAAATAAAAAGAGCGCGGCATAGGATGCCAGCGCTCTTAGTTTATTCTAATTCTTATTTTTTAAGCAAATCAGCAGGTAAGAATTTCAAGTCACGAACTTGTTTACCTTGGAATTCTTTGCTTGAGATGTAAGCGATGAATGCTTTAGCAGGATCTTTCGCTTCACCTTTCGTGTACATATGCTCAACACCAAACAATTTGTAAGTACCGTTTTTGATGTTGTCCTCGGAGAACGCTACACTATCAATTTTCAATGCTTTAACTGTGTCATCAATGTAAGGTGTATCTACATAACCAATGGAGCCGGACTGACCAGCAACAGCCGTTTTCATTGCACCGCTGTTTTCTTGTGTGATACCGTCTTTTGTGAATTCTTTGCCATCAAGAATGATTTGTTTAACTAATGTACGGGAACCTGAGCTATCTGGACGGTGAACAAGAACGATTTTCGCGTCATTGCCGCCAACTTCTTTCCAGTTCGTTACTTTACCCATGTAAATGTCTGCTGCTTGTTGTTTTGTAAGATTATCAACTTTAACATCTTTGTTTACGATCAATGCGAATGGAGCAATGGCAACAACATGATCTTTAAGATCTTTATCTTTATATTCAGCAGCTGGCTCAACGTCGGAGTTACCGATGTCTGAAGTACCGTCTGCTACGTTTTTAATTCCTGTGCCTGATCCGCCTGCAGTAACGTTGATCGTTACTTTTGGATTTTTTTCCATAAACTCAGTAGCAGCTTGTTTAACTAATGGAAGAAGCGCGCTTGAACCTGAAGCAGTAACCGTACCGCTTAGTTCTGTTTTTGTTGGAGCAGCAGAAGCAGCTGCACTAGCAGCTGGTGTTGCAGAAGCAGCATTTTTAGTATCTGTTTTGGCGCCGCAACCAACCAATGACCCCATCATTAATACCGCGGAAAGTGTAAATGTAATTCCTTTTTTCGACATGAACTTAAACATAGTTAGCATGTCCTCCTTTGATTTGTATGTTGCTTGTTATGTTAGTATCGATTCCCACATGATTGTCCGTCGAACTAACTTACTTACCTATCGTAACAACCGAATGTAAAATTCACACCCACGAAACGTAAACGTAATGTAAAACTTTTATTTTTTCTTTCAATTCGTTAGAAGTATGGGTAATTTTACATATCTCTAACATAGTTAGATGCTTTAGTTAATAGAAGTATCCTATATTAATAGGTATCAACACGAAAACAGTCGAATATTGTCAAGTATTTATAGGAGGAATGACTTATGAAGAAGATCAAAATCAATATGACCATGCGCCTAAAATTAATTGCCAGCTTCAGCGGAGTGCTTCTCATTTTTCTTTCCGTTTCGTTGTTTAATCTGAATCAAGTTAATCAGATCAAGAATCACATGACGGATCAGAACGATAAAGTCGAACTAAAGGTGCTAGCGTTGGAGCTTAAAAATATGGTTCAGGATATGAATATCATTGCTTCAGGTCTGGAGATTTCCAAGAAACCGGAATACATCGAGAAATACAATGCAAAACGAAAGCCTTATAACGATTTCATTCAAAAAATTGGCGATACGGCTTCCACAACAGATCAAAAGAAGTGGCGAAGCCAATTAATTCAACTATCCGTTGATTACATCAATAATTTCGACTCTGCAGCCAAAATGGTCCAAGATCCTAACTTGAAACCGACGGATCTGCAAATTAACCTCCTTTACCTCTATAATGAGTCTCAGGATTTGAAAGATAAGATTTTTGATCTAGTTGATAAATTCTATGTCACTTATGCTGATTCCGCCGAACAAGCAATAGCCCAATCAACGAAAGCACTCAATGAAAGCAGCAAGGTGATGTTGATTGCTTTTGCTATCGTCGTTATTGTAACCATTATTATTGCTTTTCTAATCATAAGTTCCTTCACACGTCCTATTAAAATTTTACAAAATGCTGTAACTCTCATTGCCGCTGGGGATTTGTCCCATACGATTAATTCTAAATCCAATGATGAGCTTGGCATGCTAAGCAACAGCTTCGACCATATGATCATTCAAGTTCGTCAGATGCTGAGTGCTACCATGCAAATTGCTTCTTCATTATCAGAGCATTCCCATGAATTTCATCGCTTCTCCAAGCTTACAGCATCAGCGAATACGGACATCTTGAAGGCAATTACAGAGATATCGACGGGTGCTGATGAGCAAGCCATGAAAACAGAACAAAGTTCTATGATCATAGCAGAACTAGAAGCGGAGATTCGAGATATTTCAACATATACATATGAAATGAAGCGTTCCAGCGAAGAAGCTGCGTCTGGTACATTACAAGGGACAGCATCCGTAAGAGCTCTGAAATCATCGTCAGACCAGTCCCAGGCTGTCCTGCAGAAGGTCGATGCCGCCATGTTGTCCTTGTCTGACAGCTCCAAGCAAATTGGCGCTATTATTCACTCGATCACGGAAATTTCAACACAGACAAACGTGCTTGCCTTGAACGCAGCGATTGAAGCAGCTAGAGCCGGCGTACATGGCCGCGGCTTCTCGGTAATTGCCGATGAAGTTCGTCAGCTTTCTCAGCAAACGAATGATTCCTCCAAGACAATCGGCGGCATCATTCAAGCGCTTCAGAAGCAAATCAAAGAATTACAGAGTTCACTGATCGAAGCTCGCGAATCTGCGGTTACACAAAACCATCGAGTAGCAGATACACTCGGTTCTTTCGAGGGCATCGAGCAATCGATGAAAGGAATTATCGGGCAAATTGAACAAATCCATGTGAAAATTGAACAGGTACAAGCGAAGAATGACCGATTAGTAAATTCCGTTCAGTTCGTAGCAGCCATTGCGCAAGAAACAGCAGCCGGTGTCGAGGAAGTTAGCTCAACCTCGATTCAGCAAGATGCATCCATTCGCCGAATCGCCGAAGAGTCGGATGATATCCTTGAACTTGCGCAGCAATTATTTGCGGAGATCAGCAAATTCCAGATTAGTGAGACTGCTGAGATGAATGATCAGGAGAGTTTTGAACTTCAATCGGAGCCAACCCTGTTCAAGAATGTGGCGCAATTCGAGGTTTTTGAAGATAATCAAGTTAGCCATAAGCCGCAACATAATGAACTTTTGACAGTTACAGACGAAGGTTTGACAACCAATAACAGCAATGAGGTTCTTTCGCAAACTGAAATGGATTTGTTTGAAGTGGAGCTGGAAAGATCAGCTGCTGAAGCATTGCCGGATGATCAGAACAAAAGTGAATCTAAGAAAGACGAATCTAAGAAAGAAAACAAAGAGCCTGCTCTCGTAGGAAAAGATTAGCTAGCAAACCGTGGGGAACGTCGATTCGCTATTTGGACGAAAAACCCCTGAAATCAGGAGGAAGAGGAACGTCGATGCGTTATATCGCGGTTTTTGCCTTAGGATCGACGTTCCGCTAACCTAAAGATTCAAAAGGCTTTTCTTGCAGGAATCCAATAATTATAGTCTAATGCACAAACCGACCATCCTTAGGTATCGCTAACTCCTCAAAATTCTCCGCAAGACGGCCTAATTCGCGGCTTAGTTCTTCACCGACCATCGGTTTGCCATGTCCCGTTATCGCTAAAGATGGATGCAAATCTCGAAGCTTTCTAACCGATTCCCCCGCTGCTTGCCAGTCTGTCGTGAAATACTTAGGCGGTCCGCTTATTTCTTGCTCTTGCGTGAACACCTTGTAAAGCGACTCTTGTTTAACGGTAACGAAGGCATCTCCGACAATTAATGAACGATCTTTGGCGCGAAAAAGAGAAATGTGTCCTGGTGTGTGGCCCGGCGTATGAATCCATTGCCATCCGGTCAGTCCTGGAACAATGCCATTAGCAGGCAAAGGATGTACATGATTACCAATATCAATACCGTGGTTTGGAAAAAGGGGGGACAATTCGCTTATTAGCCCGCCATCTACGGTAGAATCCCCTTTAGGATAATTGGATTTTCCCGTCAAATAAGGGATTTCCAACTCATGGGCATATACCGGAACATCCCAGTATTCCAATAGACTCTCTATAGCCCCGACATGATCGAAATGACCATGTGTCAAAATGATCGCCGTTGGCTTCTGATGTGCTCCAAATCGCTCCTCAGCGACACGAATGATCTCATCTGCCGATTGCGGCATACCAGCGTCAACTAAACACCATTCTTTATCTCTGCTAGTTGGGTTGCCCATGATACAAATATTCACGAACTGAATGCAATAACCGTATATATCAATGGCTATTTCCTTGCCTTCACCGCTGGATAATGTCGTTAGCGGGATATACGTATGCTCATATGTAAGCTCTCTATGCTCCGTTTTCTCCAAGTAAACCTCTCCTCGTTATTACAAATTCTACATTACTTTCCCCAATTCGTTGTTAAATTACTCCGTATTTCTCGCTATGAACTGTGTTAATGAACAAAAAAAGGCCAGAGTCTGGCGACTCTTGGCCTATCTTTCATGATAAATCTTATGGGTATTTGCTCTTATTTTGCAATCTCATCCGTTTTCTTAATGTTACGCAAAATGTTCACTTCAACACGCCGGTTCTTTGCTCTACCTTCTGTTGTATCATTTTCAGCGATTGGCCGGTATTCACCGAATCCGATCGAAGAGTAAGAAGCAGGCTCAATTTTACTGTTATTCAGAAGTATTTTCATAAAATTGACCGCACGCTTGGCGCTTAAATCCCAGTTCGTTTCAAAGTCCGCTCGGCGAATCGGGATATTATCCGTATGGCCTGCTACCTGAACCTCGTACCCTGGATATCTGCCCAGCAGATTAGACATTGAAACAGCAAGCTTCTGTGATTCTTGTTTAATTGTGGCTGATCCTGAATCAAAGAGCGCACGGTCACTAATCGTAATGGTCAGCTTCTCATTATCCAGCTTCGTGGTTAGCTGCTCACTCATATTGTTCTCTTTAATGTAAGCATCCATGCTTTGCTTTAACTCTTTGAGATCCTTCTCTTCCTTCTGTAGCTTGGCAGCCAGTTGACTGTCGGTTTTACTCTCTTCCTTCGGCGGAGGATTTTGGCTCTTATTATTGTTTTTCGTAGAATTCCCCGCATCATTTATTGGAACCATATTTGACATCGCGAAGGGTGCTTCTCCCCCCGTGAAGGCATTATTCAAGGAACGCATAATCGAGTCGTATTTCTTAGAATCCACCTGACTAGAAGCAAACAGGATAATAAAGAGGGCTAGAAGCAAGGTAAGCAAATCCGCATAGGGAATGAGCCAAGTTTCATCAATATGTTCTTCATGATCCTCATGCTTCTTCTTTTTACTCACTGTGAAGCGGCCCCCTTCGAATCTTCGTCATACGACGCACGTTCATTATTGGCAACGAAGATCATCATTTTTTGCTTCACGGAATTGGCAGATACACCGGATTGAATGGAGAGCAGCCCTTCTACGATCATAAGCTTAATTTCAACTTCCTTCTTAGACTTCTGCTTCAGCTTATTTGCAAATGGGTGAAATATAACGTAACCAAGGAAAATCCCGAACATCGTTGCAACGAATGCCGCTGAAATCAGATGTCCTAGTTTCTCTACTTCACTCAAATTACCAAGAGCTGCGATGAGTCCAACTACGGCGCCAAGTACGCCGAGTGTCGGTGCATATGTACCAGCTTGCGTAAAAATGCTTGCAAATTTCTTATGTCTTGATTCCATTTCAGCAATATCTTCGAGCAATACGTCACGTACAAAATCTGCGTCATTCCCATCAATAATGAGGCGCATACCGCTTTTCATAAAAGGGTCTGACAGCTCTTCTGCTTGCTTCTCCAAGGAAAGTAACCCTTCACGACGTGTAATGGACACCCAGTCGATGAAAGTTTCGATCAGTTCTTTCTTAGGCATTAATTTCTGTTCCGTAAAAATAATTTTCAATAAGGTCGGAATCTTCTTTATTTCTTCCATTGAAAAAGCGATAAATAAGGCTGATGCCGTACCACCGAAAATAATTAAGGCAGCAGCAGGATTCAGCAGTGCAACCAGGCTTGCCCCTTTCAATACCATACCCATGCCAATGGATATAAAAGCTAATACAATTCCGATTAGTGATGACTTCTCCATATTCAAGGCACCTCTCCCTATGATCTAATTTTCATGAGTTGTCATGCTTCCTAAAGATCTCAACAAGCTTGTCAACGTTTCCTGTTCTTCCCCCAGTTTAGAAAAAAAACGGCGATCGGCTTGCTCGACAATGTCTATCGCCTTGGTTATCAGTCTCTCTCCAGCATCCCCGAGAGGGGATTGCGAATTTAACCACTCTGTGGTGTATTTATTATTATACAATCGTTTTTTGTCGAAAACTAGGACTAAAGTCTTGTTTTTTTGTGAATACAGATAACAAATTGACGAATGCTAGCGTCCTTCTCTTACTTATTTTATACTTGAGGAGAACGAATTCCTGCTTGAACCGATAACCGTGTGAAGAAAACAACTTTCATTTTTAAATTTGGTATGACCTGGCATCCTTTTTGGAAACGATAGGAAAGAATGAAATTAGCCATTATACATACAAGGAGTGAATCATGTGGAGAAGCGTTCGTTTGGTTCGACCGGGCAGCAATTTCCTGTCCTAAGCTTTGGTGCTCAGCGCATTGTCGACGAGCACAATTGTACCGAAGCAGAAGCGATTCAAATTGTGAATCGTGCGATTGACGAAGGGATCACCTATTACGACACAGCACCTAGCTATTCGGACGGACAATCCGAGGAACGGCTTGGCAGAGCATTCGCACGCGATGGACGAAGGAATGAGGTATGGATTGCTACCAAAACGCATGATCGAACCAGAGACGGTTCCCTGAAGCTGCTGGAAGCCAGTCTAAAGCGTCTGCAAACCGATCATGTCGAAGAATGGCGATTGCATAATATCATGACCATGGAGGAGCTTGATCAGTGCTTCGCCAAAGGCGGAGCGCTGGAAGCGCTTCTTGAGGCGAAGGAACAAGGGATAATCAAGCATATCTCGATCAGTGGGCACACGAACCCTAGAGTTCAACTGGAAGCGATTGAACGATTTCCGTTCGACAGCGCACTTGTTGCTTTATCCGCAGCGGATCATCTCATCTACAGCTTCGCTCATGAGTTTTTGCCTAAAGCCAATGAGAAAGGTGTCGCTGTCATTGGCATGAAAGTAATGGCGCTCGGTAAGCTGGCTCCTTGGTACGAGAAAGCACTCCAGTATACATTCTCGCTGCCGATATCTACGGCGATTGTCGGGATGGAATCCATGGCGCAGCTGGAACAAAATCTGGCCATTGCTAAGAGCTTCAAGCCAATGACTGAGCTGGAGCAGCTCGAGTTCCTCAAAGAAATTGCCCATCTTGCAACGCCAGATGTCTTGCGTTGGAAAACAACCGATTGGGTATCTGGTGAATGGTACGTTCGTAATTAAACAAGGATAAACGACTCCGTCGTCCTTCAGGACGAGCGCGTTTGTCAAGGTAGATGCGAAGCAAAAGTATAAAATTTATACTTTCTTATCTACTAAAACAAGCCAGCAGTTAAGTGCCACGATTATCGGCACTAACCTGCTGGCTTTTTCAATTGATATGGATTGGGTTTGCCACTCGTTTATTCTTCGAAGATATGAGTCAAAAGCGCCCCTAGCTCTTTGATTGCCTGCTCCTCTTGCTCGCCGTCCACTTCCAAAGTGACTTCGTCATTCTGTTGAATGCCAAGTGTGAGCATGCTAAGCGAGCTTTTGCCATTGACCTTCTTATCGCCTTTGATCACATTTACTTTGCAAGGAAATGTGCCCACCTTCTGGACGAATACTTTCGTCGGACGGGCATGAAAACCAGATGGATTAAGGACAGTAAATGTTTGAGATATCATTTCAAGTCACTCCTTGTTCTCTGTTCTACGAATTGTTTAATTTGGGCCTGACTGCTCATGGATAAAATCTGCTCCGTGTAGCCTGCCCACTCCCTATGTGAAATTTGTTTAATTAAAGCTCTCGCTGGCAATATCGAGCTGGCACTCATGCTGAACTCATGGAGTCCCATGCCAAGAAGAATCGGTATAGCCGTTTCGTCACCAGCCATTTCTCCGCACATGCCAACCCATTTTCCTTCTTTTGCAGCTGCCTTGATAACCATTTGAATTAATCGTAATATAGCTGGATGGCAGGGTTGATATAAGTATGAAACCGTTTCGTTCATCCGATCAGCTGCCATCGTATATTGGATAAGATCATTCGTTCCAATACTGAAGAAATCGGCCTCTTTCGCCAAGAAATCCGCTGCTAGCGCTGCAGCCGGCACTTCAATCATAATACCGACCTCTATATTAGAGGACACGGCAATGCCTTCTTGAACTAGCTTCTCTTTCTCTTCTTGAAGCAATTGTTTGGCTGCCAGCAGCTCATCCACAACGGCAATCATCGGGAACATGATCTTCAATTGTCCATAGCTGCTCGCTCTGAGAAGCGCCCTTAGCTGTGTGCGGAACAGATCCTGCTTGCTCAGACATAATCTCACCGCGCGCAAGCCAAGGAATGGATTACTTTCAACAGGAAGCTTCATGTATGGGAGCTCTTTATCTCCGCCTATATCGAGTGTACGTATAACGACGGGCTTATTGTCCATTCGTTCCAACACATGCTTATAGACCTGGAACTGCTCTTCTTCACTAGGCAGAGCGCTGCGCCCCATATAAAGAAATTCGGTCCGAAACAATCCGATGCCTTCCGCCCCGTTAGCTAACACCTTCTGTAAATCTTCCACACTGCCGATGTTGGCAGCCAGTTCTACGCGGCGCCCGTCAGAAGAGATTGTAGGTTGATCCAACAGCTTGCGCAGTTCGACTCTTCGCTCATCGTATGCTGCTTTACGAGCCTGGTAGGTCTCCATCTCTTCATCGTTTGGAGCGATAAGTACGGTGCCTTCTACAGCGTCCATAATTATCATTGTGCCTGTTATGATTTCCGCTGCCGCTGCTCCAGCACCAACAATAGCCGGGACCTCCAGCGAGCGAGCCATGATCGCCGAGTGAGAAGTACGGCTGCCGATCTCTGTTACAAAGCCGAGCACATAATCGAGATTTAACTGTGCGGTATCGGACGGCGTCAAATCCTCCGCTATCAAAATGCACGGCTCGTTGATGGCCGCAATCGCCGCATAGGAGACTCCGCGGAGCCTGCTCATGATTCGGCCTGTGACGTCGCGCACATCACTAGCGCGTTCACGGAGCAGCTCATTATCCATAGAGCTAAGCACTTCGATGAAGCTGCTTGCAACTTCATGCAGCTTAAATTCAGCATTCAAGCCTTCGCCTTCAATACCTTCGATAATGGCATCTATATAATCAGGATCTTCCAAAAGCATCAAATGGGCTTCAAAAATTTCAGCTTTTGCTGCACCCATGCGCTGTTCAGTCAAATCTTTAATCTCTTCTAACTCAAGTTTCGCTTCCTCGACAGCTTTGCGAAAACGTTCTACTTCTATAAGAGCGTCTACCACCTTCTCACGGACAGGTTCGTAATGATCGTTGTTCAACCGAAAAGCTTTCGCTATCGCAATGCCGGGGGAAGCAGCAATGCCGGTTAGTCGTTTTGTCATCATTTTAGCCAATAGGGAACTCCCCTTTCTCAAGATCGATCTGATTGCTGTAATTGTTCATATTGCGTTTTAATCATCTCATGGATCAGGTGATCTTCACCAATGGTCGTATACTTCGTAATCGTTTGGGCAACTCCAAACTTTTGCAAATCCGCTTGAATCTCTACCGCTTCAGGATCTTCCTGATCCTTAAATAAGAAGGCAGCGGCCATCGCCATCGCTAAATAGGTCGGTTTCATCCCAAGCTCATAGGCCTGCAAAGCGGGCCGAACAAGACGATCATTGCTTGATAACTTACGAATAGGCGATCTTCCTACCCGAGTAACCTCGTCGATCAAATGGGGGTTTATGAATCTGTTCAAAATTTTATCGATATACTGCTCATGCTGAGCAAGATCGAAGCCGTGCTTTTTGACAAGCAGTGCACCGGTTTCATGCATCACATGACGCACTAGCGAGGCAATTTGCGAGTTCGCCATCGCATCTTGAATCGTCGTGAAGCCATGTAAATATCCAAGATAAGCTGCGCTGCAGTGCCCTGTATTGACAGTAAACAGCTTTCGCTCAATGTACGGCTCCAAATGTTTCACATAATGGATGCCATCCATGCGATGGAAGCCCTCCATCATTTGGGACTCGTCAACAACCCATTCGTAGAAAGGCTCGACTGTCACATGCAGCGGGTCTTCATTATGTTGGATGGGAACAATCCGATCAACAGCAGCATCAGGAAATGCGATACTTGCGCTAACTTTATCGTGCAGATCTTCATTAAGATGAGCGAAAACGTGTTCTTTGAGCTGTGTGCTTCCACCAATTGCATTCTCACATGCAATGATGTGCAGTGGCGCCGCGCCGCGTTCGATCCGCATTTCAATCCCTTTGGCGATGCCAGCGGCAATATGTTTCAAAATATTTACGCCAACGGCTGTTGTAACCAGGTCAGCCTCAGCAACGGCTCTAGCTACATCTTCCAGATTTTTACCATTAATCGCTGTAACATTTGAAACCGTGAACGTGTCTTGCTCCTCATTAGCTAAGCGTACGGTATATGACTTTCTCTCCTGCAGCAGCTCAACTAAGCTATCATTCACATCGGAGAAGATCACCTCATAACCGGCTTGGGACAAAATTAAACCAATGAACCCCCTGCCGATATTTCCTGCACCAAAATGGACAGCTCTCATGACGCCATCCCGCTTTCAAATATTTTCACCATTTCTTCCGGCGTCGCCGCTTTCATGATCAGCTCCATGTTCTCATCTTCGGAACAAATCATCGCGACATTCGTTAAGATATCGAGATGATCATTACCCGCGGCTGCAATACCAATGACTAAGTTAGCTTTTTCGCCTTCACCGAAATCCACACCCTCCGGAATTTGTACGATCGACAATCCTGTCGATAAAATCAATGATTTGGAATCCTGCGTACCGTGCGGGATAGCCAGACCATTTCCCATATAAGTAGACAAGGTTTGTTCTCTTTCCAGCATTTTATCGATGTAAGCAGCTGACACATGACCCGCTTCTACTAATAATTGACCTGCCATCCGAATGGCCTCGAATTTATCCTTGGGCTTAGCGTTTAGTTTAATTTTATTCGTTGATAAGATTGTCATAGTTGTTTGTCTCTCCCTATATCCGATTTATTTTTTATTTTCTAAAAAGGCAGCGAGTTCCTGGGATAGAAAGTGCTTGATCTCTGATTGAGTCCCCGATTTCAACAGGTCGATCATTTCTGGAATCAATAGAAAAGAACTTATTTCACTGAGTACTTCTAGGCTTTCTTTCGGTAGCTCTTTCGGACCTAGCATGAGAAGCAAATGCTGTACATCTGACCCCATACCTTGGTCTAACAGCAGGTCTTCCTTTAATCGAAACAAGGTGAAAGATGGCTTCTTAACCTGTTCGCTTCGAATGTGAAAGAGAGCAAGGCCCGTGTCTGGGATCACTTGACTGCTTAACCGTTCTCTTTCAAGCAGCAGGTTGACAATGGGTTCAACATCGTCGATCACTCCTGATTGTCTCACATATCCACAAATAACTTCCAACGTATCTCTCAAACTGTGAAAGGATTGATCGATGTGATACACCATGAATTGATCGATGATGCTGACAATTTCGTTTATATAGTGTTGAATACGATGTAATCTGTTCGTTGAATCCGTGTCTTGAAGCGATTCACTGCGTTCCCCAGCTTCTTTTTGCAGCGTAACATTTTGAATAAATAGCCTTAGCCGCTCGGCTTCTTCCTTCGTTAACAGTGGGCTTAGCTTCAAGTACTGATCTTCATCCAAGGGCAGATCTACCGTAGATATGATCAAATCGTATTCCTTTTCGGGGATGCGCGCTGCTTCAAACCAAGATGCATGACCGATGATATCAATTTGCGGAAGCTCTTTCGTAAGTCTTACGGCCAACATTTTGGAAGTCCCGATCCCACTTGTACATACGAGAATCGCTTTTACATTGCGCCTAAACTGCTTTTGTCTCTCGATTGAAGCTCCGAAATGCATGACCAGAAAGCCAATTTCTTCATCTGGCACTGCAATCTCGGTTATCGTTTTATCTACAGCTCTTCGTATAGCATCAAATAGAGCCTCATAATCTTTCTTGATTTGCGATAAAAGCGGATTACGAATGGTTGCTCCTGCTTGAAGCCGCCTCAAAGCGGATTCCAAATGGCTAAGCAGCCCCTCTCGTAATGAACGATCATCGCTGAAACGGACCGCAATACTGCTCTCCATGCTCCGGATGAGCTTCCACACAATTTCCATATAGCTTAGTTCTTGCATAGGAAGCAGCTCATTCGGATGTTTGAGTGACTTGGGCTCCAGTAAATCGGCTATATAGAAAATTTCCGGTGTTGTTAATTCAATTAGAATGACCTTTGATAACTGCTCAATCGTATGCGTAAGCAGCTTATTGGGACGAAGCGAGTAAGGTTCAGAGTGAAGTTCAATCTGTCTCCCCTGCTGAATTCTAGCAATAGTTATCGAAATATGAATGAGCAGATTGGTGTAATCCTGCTCGGATAGTTCACTTAAGCCTTCATCTTCAGCAAGCCAAAGAGCGGCTTCCACTTTAGTAAAATTTTCTTTCCCAATGAGCTCCAACAGTCTTTGTGTAACGGGCGATTGCGAATTCACATGTTTCCCAAATAAATCAGCTTCATCGAGACCGTTTTTGGCCAGCTGAGCAATCATCCTGCGTTTATTCGCCTCAGAACCGCTCAAACCAACACCATACCCTCTTTTTCGTACAAGGATTAGGTCAGACTTCTGTACCCAGCTATCCAGCTCATCGAGATCGTGCGTGATGGTTGGAACCGTTACACCCAGATCATGAGACAGAGTGAATAGTTTGACAGGCTCATCTTCTTGCAGCAAGGTGCACAGAATCATGATTTTGCGATCCTCGGCAGAAAATTCAATGTCCATCATCCCATATAACAATCGCCGGAATGCCTCAAGTTTATCCGGTTCTGCTTGAAGATGTATTCCCTTCCCCGATTTTTTTTGCAACGTTAATCCGTAAGCTGCCAAAATCGTCTCCAACTCGGACAGCTCCCTATGAACCGTTCTTGTGCTTACATTGATTTCGGCAGCGATTTCTCCTGCTGTAATATCATCCGTTCGATTCATTAACAGCTCTAGGATTTGACGATTCCTGTTAGACAGGCTCATGATTATTCTCCTCGCGAACAAAATGGAGATAACGCCGGCAAATAGCCAGCGTTAGAAAGGTGTTTTAACTTAATCTTTTAACAAGTTCATCGTATTCTGGACTTTTCATGAAATTGTCGATGGAAATGTGTTCAGCCTCCGGAGCCTTATTACGCGCTCGATCGGTTAATGACTTATGGGTGATAACGATATCTGCATCGGGTGGAATCTCACTAATAGCTGTATTGACCACGATGACATCGATATCAGCTTCTTTCATTTTCTTTCTTAAAATGGAAGCACCCATCGCGCTTGAACCCATGCCTGCATCACAGGAGAATACAATCTTTTGTACTTCGGAAGCTGGCGTCAACGTCGAGGCGTTGACTTTTTCAGCTGCCGCAGCTGCAGGCGCTTGTTTCATTTCTTTCATTTTCGCTGTAGCCTGCTCCAAATCTTCTTCGTTTTCGCTTTGCTTCGTCGTTTTCAACAACAAGGCACCGACTGCAAAAGAGACAATCGTGGATGTGATAACCCCAGTGAAAATCGGCAGCATACCGCCTTTAGGAGCCATGGCAATGTAAGCGAAAATGCTTCCCGGTGACGGTGGAGCAACCAGACCTGCATTGAACAAGGAGAACGTGAACGTACCGGTTACGCCACCTGCGATAACTGCCAAGATCAGACGAGGATTCATGAGAATGTACGGGAAGTAAATTTCATGGATACCACCAAAGAAGTGAATAATAGCAGAACCAGGAGCCGAAAGCTTCGCAGCGCCGCGTCCAACCAACCAATAGGCGAGCAGAATACCAAGACCTGGACCCGGATTGGACTCCAGCATGAACAAGATCGACTTGCCTGTTTTGGAAGCTTGATCCAAAGCTATCGGACTTAGCACTCCGTGATTAATCGCATTGTTCAAGAACAAAACTTTACCTGGTTCAATCAGAACGTTCGCTAGGGGGAGCAGACCTGCATTCACAAGTGCTTGAACTCCCGAAGCAAGAGCTTTACTCACGACCTGAACGGCAGGACCAACTACCGTGTAAGCAAGAACGGCAAGTATAGCGCCGAGGATGCCTGAGGAAAAGTTGTTGACGAGCATTTCGAAGCCGGATTTAATTTTGCCTTCAATCGATTTGTCGAACTTCTTGAGCACCCAAGCGGCGAACGGACCTACAATCATCGCCCCAAGAAACATGGGGATATCCGTTCCGATGACAACCCCCATCGTGGTTACAGCGCCGATGACGCCGCCGCGTGTCCCGTGTATCATCGTCCCTCCCGTATAACCAATTAGAACAGGGAGTAGGTAAGTAATCATGGGGCCGACGAGCTTAGCCAAATATTCATTTGGAATCCAACCAGTCGGAATAAATAAAGCCGTAATCAATCCCCAAGCGATAAATGCGCCAATATTAGGCATCACCATACCGCTCAAGAAACGGCCGAAACTTTGTACTTTCACCCGGAATCCTCCGGACGTTTCTTTCTTTTGTGCAGCAATTGCACTCATTAGGATAACCTCCCTTTGTCTGTTTCATGTTCTTATCGTAATGCAAAAGCGCTTACATATTCAATCAAATCATAATCCCTTTTCGTCATGAACAATGTTGACAACATTTTAAGGTGTGAGTTGTCTTGGCTTACACATCTTGGATGAGCGTTTTTTTCATTGTTGATGCAAAGCAGGTTGCACCCAAGATAATTCTCAACTGGCGCGAATCCTAGGCGGTTGCAGCAGCGCCACACGGTGGGTGGTCAACACTTGTATAAATATTCGATGTATTCGCTGGCTCCATCCTTGTAAGTTGTATTCTGTACAACAATTAGCAAGTTAATCCACGTTTTCCCCGCGAATGTTGCAAAAAATACAACAATTTCACGAGAAAGTAGCTCAATAGCAGGAAATACGGCTAAATTGTTGAGCAACATACATTACCGATGCAAAATAGCTGACATGATCAGTAAGTCTTCACGTATAAATACAATTACTTAAATATATTGTATTTATTACCATTTTGTTTTTCTGGGTACAAGCCAAAAAAGTAAAGACTACAGAAAATGACGCGTTTTTACCATTAATTTACATTTTATTCTTGTGTCTCCGCTATTCTCTCACTATGATGCGCTGTGAACTTAGCCGTTCTTTTGTCTTGCTCGTCTTCTGTCGACCCTTTGAAGTTCTACTTGGCGGGCGAAAGACAGCATTTACAAAGTTAGACCAGCTATCATAGAAATAGATTCGCAATAACTTTAGCGTTGTCC
>NZ_AUGY01000030.1 GCF_000422905.1 Paenibacillus alginolyticus DSM 5050 = NBRC 15375 | reverse complement strand
TATCTTTTTCCCTCGTACAATCCAACAAAACAAAGGAGATTTCACGAATGGCTCGATCACCGGCCTCGTGCCCATAAGTATCATTGATCTTTTTAAAATGATCGATATCAAGAAGTATAAGAGATAGACTATGATTGTAACGATTTGCATGGGCCAGCTCTTGCTTCAGTTTTTTGTTGAAATATCTTCGGTTATATAAAGAAGTTAAAGTGTCTGTTATGGCCAATTCTTCCAATTGCAGTTCTAATAACTTCCTTTGCGTAATATTGATATGTGAGATTACGGCTCCATAAATCTCACCCGAGGAAGTATAAAGAGGTGCCGTTTGCATTAAGAACCACCGCTTTACGGAAGGAGAGTGGCAAGGATATTCGTATTGAAAGGACAGAATCCTTCCCGTTAGAACTTGTCGAATACCCAAGACAACGGTATTTTCCTCTTTGCAAGCATCAAAATAATTGGTTCCAATTCCACAGTTGTTTGGGTTTCCGCCATTTGTCATTGCAAAACGGATCCAAGACTCATTAGTAAATCGAATGAAGCCGTTAAGATCAATAATTGAAATATTATCCAATAACGAATCTAGTACGGAGTAGTCCGTTATAAATTCTTCCATTTATCTATCACCCGCATTTCGAATGTTATGACAGACACTGGCTCGGTTTCTATGGACGAATCTCATGGTTGCGCCAGCTCCGAAGAGGGGCTTTTTTGCGTGCCATTTAACTTAGTCTAGGCGAGCTCCGGTATAACTAGCGTATATTTGATTGCCAAAAGTGTAGCATTAACATGCTTCCATTAATGCCGACCAGCATATGATTGACTACTCGTATATTTCGACAATTACCGCCAAACCCCTTCAATAACTTTCTACTACTTCAACTGTGGAGCCGCTTCGAGGTCATGACAAACGGCAACTGAAGTGAATGTTATTGCCGCCGATACGGATGAAGAGGTGAAACATCTGGGAACGAAGTTTCGGCAGCAATTCCTAAAGCTAAGCCGGGGCAATGAACTGTCGCTTCAGCCGCCTGTGGAAAGCATGGACAGTAAGAAAAACATGCCTTGCACAAGCAGCTTGGCTCTTCCATCTTCGGCAGTCCGGAAACTGTGGAAGAATAGCTGCAAGCCTTCCTGGACGAAACCCAAGCTGACGAAATAATGGTCATCGCCCAGGTGTTTGACCACAAGGCACGCTTGTGCTCCTACGAAATTGTCTCTGATATCATCAAACCGTAACCTATTGCACAAATATAAAATGGCTTCGCAAGATGATCTTTTCATTTGTGGAGCCTTTTGGTTTGTTATAAATTTCTTTCGGTAACCCGAAACGGGGCCGTTGTCATGAAAAAGAGTGCGATATTCATTCATCAGGGTTTTTGCACAGGGATCAAGTCGTGGAGAGAAACGTTCGCCAATAAAGAGCCTTATAAACAGTACTATTTTAGTTGGAGGTATGTAGGCTATCATTCCAACTGCAACTATTTTGTGAATGAGTAGATAAGGGTGCCCCGAAATTCGCCGATTAAGGGGTTAAGGTGAGCCGTATCCCCTCTAACGGCGAGAAATTGTGAGGGATGGGCTCGGAATATTGAAGGTGACAGGGATACAAAGGGACTGAGAACAGTATTTTCAACTATGGCATCACTATGCATTGACATATCGAGATTTAACGATATAATAATTGTCATGAACCCAATACTCATCTTTAAGGCACTGGCGAATGAACACGCTTGAATATTCTCGATTGGTTAAAGGAACCTGAGAAACACTTTCCCACGCAAGAAGGCGGTGACAGTAAAAAAATCGGGGTTTGTGTCAGCCACATTCAGGAAAAGGCAGGTTTATCTCAATCGACCGTTTCACAGTACCTTTTACTGCTTCAGAGGGCCGGTTTGTTACAAGCGAACCGCTATGGTCAATGGACGTATTACAAAAGAAACGAAGAGGCTATTCAAGAATTGGCTGTTTATATGAAAGATGGTTTATAGGAACGGATACAGGCATACATGGCTGATACCTGCATTGGATATCTTCCATGTATCTATTTTTCTATATTTATATCTAGAAAGATGGATATATAGATATACAAATAAATTATCCAAATATGGGGCATAATTTGAAAAACAATACCAACTGAATTTAAAGGAGAAATCAACTTGACAACAGCTGCTCACCTAAATAAATTTCCCCGTCTTTTGTCTGATATACAAATTGGTAAACTGAAACTAAAGAATCGTATTGGTGTAGCGCCAATGACCAGAATTAGCGCATCTGAAGACGGCGAAGCAACCAAAATCATGATGAATTATTATGAAAGCTTCGTACAGGGCGGTTTTGGATTCTTGATCACGGAAGGCGCCTATCCCGATGAAATGTATAGCCAAGGGTATCTGAACCAGTCAGGAATTGCAAATGAGAAGCATATCGATGCATGGAGAAAAGTAACCGGGGCGGTTCATCAAGCCGGATCAAAGATCATTGTCCAATTGATGCACGCAGGTGCGCAGTCACAAGGAAATCGTTATAAGAGCGAGATCATCGCGCCCTCTGACATACCAGCAAAAGGTGAACAGCTTCCGTTCTATGTCGGGGAGGGCCCTTACAAGAAACCAAAACAAATGACAAAAGAAGACATCCAAGAGGTTGTTCATGGTTTTGCGGAAGCGGCCAAGAGGGCAAAAGAAGCAGGGTTCGATGGCGTGGAAATCCATGGTGCCAACGGCTATTTGCTTGATGAGTTCCTGACGGATTATATGAATGAAAGAACGGATGAATATGGAGGCTCAACAGAGAACCGGGTCCGTATTCTGATTGAGGTCGCTAACGCAGTGCGTGAAGCGGTTGGGACTGATTTTGTTGTAGGAATCCGTATCTCCCAAGGGAAAGTCAGTGATTACCATCATAAATGGGCCGGGGCCGAAAAGGATGCCGAAATCATTTTTTCAAGTTTGAGCAGAGCGGGCCTGGATTATATCCATGTAACCGAATATGATGCGACTCGGGCGGCATTTGAAGGAACTGAACTAACGCTTGCCGCATTGGCTAAGAAATTCGGTACTGTTCCAGTGATGGCGAATGGCAATCTCGAAGATCCTGATAAAGCGGAACAGTTATTGATGCGTGGTGATGCTGATCTTATTACCTTGGGTAAAGGAGCGCTTGCCAACCATGACTGGCCTCAGCGCATCCTGACAGAGCAGCCTCTGCGGGAGTTTAATCCAGAAATTTTAGGACCAAAAGCCAATATAAAGGAACAGGAATTGATAATTACAAATGATTAAGGTGGGGTAAGCAGTTCGAGTATGACGGATACCGAAAAATGTATCAGAAAATAAGTTGACGCTTGGGTTTGTGTTACCAACTGAAAAGATGACAAAGACGCCGCAAATGGAGAATCAGCTGCATCTGGCTCGCAAAATCGAAGATTACGGATTTGCTGCACTTTGGCTACGGGATGTAACCATGCAGAATCTTCACATAGACGATAATGCCAAATGTATGATTTATGGATTTATTTAACTTATCTCGCCGCGCTACTGCGGAATGAGAATGCAGCGATTGAATCGAACCTAGGCGTTTTTGACAAAACCCTGCTGCCACAAGAAATCAATTGGATAATCAAAAGGGTATGCTGCTTACGCCTGCAGAAATTGCTCAGGTACTGAATGGCCAATCTTTGAATGTCACTCTTAATCTGAATGCAACGGATGTGTCTAATAGCACAACTCAAGGAATATCAGAGGACAAAAACTTAATTGAAACCCACATTGCCCCAAGTGCGGCTAACATTGGCTTTATGTATGATATTAGCATTACCAAGAAAGTAGATGTACTAAACAGCAGTGGTGCAGTGATCAATGCAGGTGCTTCACAATTTGTGCCTGTAGTACCGGAGCCGATTAGTATTACACTGACCATTCCAACAAACCTGCTGGGTTATAAGTATTTCGCTATTGTGAGAGTTCATGGCGGCGTTGCGGAATTCATACCAGCCTCTGTCAATGGAACAACCGTAACGTTCTCCTCAACCAAGTTTTCGACTTATGCTTTGGTTTACTCCAACCAAATGATATTTGCGGATAACTTGCCGGGCACAAGGCGGAGGTTTCATCAGCCCCACCGTTACGATTGATAATGCCGCAGGCGGAAAAGTTA
This sequence comes from Paenibacillus alginolyticus DSM 5050 = NBRC 15375, assembly GCF_000422905.1. Taxonomy (GTDB): domain Bacteria; phylum Bacillota; class Bacilli; order Paenibacillales; family NBRC-103111; genus Paenibacillus_E; species Paenibacillus_E alginolyticus. The sequence continues at coordinate 78,058 of NZ_AUGY01000030.1, read as the reverse complement.
CTGTAGATAATAATAGCGCTACATCCGGTACAAAAGTGACCATTACTGTTACACCTGATGCCGGATATACACTGGACAAGTTATCGATTACAGATGATAAAGGTAATGTAATCAACTATACAGACCTTGGCAACGGTACTTACACGTATGTCCAACCGAGTGGTTCAGTTAAGATTAACGCTGCGTTCAAAGCTTTAGACAAGGCACCAGCATCGGCTGCCGATACGGGAGTATCCAAGTTGCTCAATACGATGGAACATTTAGCATATTTAAGCGGGTATGAGGATGGAACCTTTGCGCCAAATAAGGCCATCACTCGTGCAGAGTTTACAATCATAGCAGTAAGCTTTTCGAATAAAGCTGCAGGCAATAAGAGCTTTACAGATGTATCGAACACCCATTGGGCATATTCCAGCATAGCAACCTCAGCGGAATATGGATGGGTAAATGGCTATCCGGACGGTGCTTTTGAGCCGGATAAAACCATCACTCGCGCAGAGTCTGCTACGATTGTAAACAGAATGCTCAATCGTCAGCCTGACAAGAAAGCCATCGATGCGTCTACCAGCATCAAAGTTTTCAAAGACCTTTCAAGCGGCTACTGGGCATACTATGACATCATGGAAGCAACCAATGCCCATCATTACGAAAAATCAAACGGTAAGGAAATTTGGGTACCGTAACAAAACGCCATTGATTAAGTAAGCTCAATACAAGAAAGCCCGCCAATGTTTCGTATATTGGCGGGCTTTCTTTACATTCCAGAGTTTATTATCCGATTGCGGCAGAAGGAATTCACGCTTTTCTTGTCGAAAATATGAACTCCAGCATTTGCAAGCAGATGGTGGAGTTGCTCGGCAAAACGTTGGGAGTGACTCTTTATGATACGGATAAATAACAAAATTGCTCTGAAATATCTTGCATCGTTCATCCTGTTTCTCTCCATACTTCTCGGCATCCGGTGGTTTTGGTCCGGGATTTTTCCTGCGCCTGAACATCCTAGTGCGGTTCAAGGCGTGCTCGATCTGCGCGGCTGGGACTTCGTGAAATCCCGCTCCATTAGGCTGAAAGGCGAGTGGGAGTTTTATCCGGAAGCTTTGATTACGCATGAAGACAAGGGTCGGCAATCCCTTGACAAGCGTTATATTCAGGTTCCCGGAGATTGGCGAAGCGCTTTGCCGGCAGGGTCAAAGTCGTCGTTCGGATATGGGACGTACCGGCTGCGCATTCTTGTCGATCCTTTGCCGCAACAGTCTTTCGAATTCTGGATTCAGGAAATTCAAGCCTCTTCAGTTGTTGAATTCAACGGTCAGATAGCAGGAGTCGGCCAACCGACTGACCAAGCGAAAACGTATACGCCCCGCCGGATCTCGTATACCCCGCTCTATAAGGCAAACGAAGTGAGTGAGATCGAGCTGCTTGTACGCGTTGCCAATTTCGAAAATCCGTTTAATGGCGGCATTGTCAGGGACATCCGCTTCGGGTCGGATGCGGCCATCGATACCGAACGCTGGAGCTCCAGTGGCTTTCAGGTTGTGACATTCATAATACTGATGTTGCATGGCTTGTACGCCTTGATGTTATACGTGTTCAATCGGCAAAAATCGTTGCTCGTCTTCTTCATGCTGCTTCTGTCCTCCGGCATTTCGATTGTATCCGATCACGACAGCCTGCTGCTGGCATGGATGCCCTTCATCAGCTATGCATGGGCGCTGAAAATCAAGGTGCTCTCGTACTTGTCGTTTTCCTTTTTTTTCCTGTTTTTGATCGGGATATTTGCCAAGCTCCGAACAAACACTGGATTGTTCCGTACGTACGTCGGCGTTTTCGCTTTATATTGGGGGTTTGTGGCGATCATGCCGCCACCGCTCATTTACTATTCGATCGATGCTAATGTATTCACGCTGATTAGCTGGTTCCCATGGGCATGGATTGTCTATCTGGTCGGCAAAATGATAGCAAGAAATCAGCCTGGCGCCATTTTTCTGGTGCTTGCCGCTACGAGCATTTTATCCAGCTCTGTCTGGGGAGCGTTTAATAATCGCTCGGAAGTAACGAGCGTCTACTACCCGGTTGACGTGCTGGCAGCTATTGTCTGTTTTTGCGCTTACTGGTTTAAGCAGTACATCCGCAATTCCGAAGAAAACGCTAAGCTGAACGAGCAGTTAAGGATGGCAGACAAATTGAAGGACGATTTCCTGGCCAACACTTCGCATGAATTGCGCAATCCGCTGCACGGGATGCTGAATATCGCGCAAACCGTCCTTGACAGCGACAAACATGCGCTGAGCGATAAGAGCGTCCAAAATTTGGAGCTGATGATCACCGTCGGCCGGCGCATGTCGTTTATGTTAAATGACCTGCTCGATTTGACGCGTCTCAAGGAGGGCATCGTCCGCCTGCAGGTGCAAAGCATTCAGGTGCAAGCGGTCGCTTCCGGCGTATTCGACATGCTTCACTTCATGACCGACGGCAAGCCGATCCGGCTGATCAGCGAGATTCCGAACGAATTTCCTCCTGTGATGGCCGACGAAAACCGGCTTATTCAAATTTTGTTCAATCTGGTTCACAATGCGATCAAATTTACTAACGAAGGGACAATCACCATCTGGGCGGCCGTTAAGGGCGGGAAAGCGTACATTAGCGTTGCGGATACGGGCATCGGCATGGACACGGAAACGCTGCAAAGAATCTTTAAGCCCTACGAGCAAGGCGACACCGGCATGACGGCGGCTCCAGGCGGCGGCATCGGACTCGGGCTCGGCATTTGCAAGCAGCTCGTAGAGCTGCACGGCGAAGCGTTAGAGGTCATCTCTGCCCCCGGTGAAGGCACAGTATTCACGTTTGCTTTGGCGCTGTCCGATTCGTCGTCCGTTCAACTGGAAATGGGAGCTGCGTCGACTCTATTGTCCGCTTATATGGAAACAGGCGCTGCCGGCTCGAACATTCAATACGGTGAAGATACGGATACGCCAAGTTCCAGATCTACGGATAGACCGATCGTATTGGCTGTGGACGACGATCCGCTTAACCTGAAAGTATTGGAGGACATTTTAACTGCGAAAAGCTTCGATATCGTTGCGGTTACGAGTGGCAAAGAAGCGTTGTCCCAACTGAATTCGAGAGTGTGGGATCTGGTTATTACTGACGTCATGATGCCTCACATGTCGGGATATGAGCTAACGCAAGCGATCCGAGAGCGCTATTCGAGCTCGGAACTGCCCATTCTGCTTCTGACCGCACGCAACAATTCTGAAGATATTGCAGCGGGATTTTTGGCAGGCGCCAACGATTACGTTGTAAAACCTGCGGATACGATGGAGTTGATAGCTCGGGTGAGGGCATTAACCGATGTGCACCGTTCGATGCGCGAACGGCTTCGTATGGAAGCGGCATGGCTGCAAGCGCAAATACAGCCGCATTTTTTATTCAACGCGCTCAATGCGATAGCAGCGCTTAGCGACATCAATCTGAACAGAATGCGCCTTCTGCTTGACGAGTTCGGAAATTATTTGCGATCCAGCTTCAACTTTCAAAATTCAGAGCAGCTTGTTCCGCTTGAACAGGAGCTTGCTCTCGTCCGTTCGTATTTGTATATCGAGAATGAACGTTTCAACGGCAATTTGGATATTGCTTGGGAAATTGATGTGGGCATGCAGCTGAAGATTCCTCCGCTTTCCATCCAGCCTCTCGTGGAAAACGCAGTACGGCACGGTATTACGAGGCGTTCGTCGGGAGGAAAGATCCTTATTCAAATCACCGAATATGAAGACCGCTCAGAAGCAACCATTACCGATAATGGCGTTGGAATGGATGAAGAAACGGTGAAAGGACTACTGTGCTCACGTTCGGGCAGCAGGCAGGGAGTCGGTCTACGCAATATCGATCGGAGGCTGAAACAAATGTATGGGAATGGATTGCAAATTCAGAGTTATCCGGAGCAAGGTACGACCGTTTCCTTTGTCCGAAGACCCGCTGCTGTTCTGAAAACGGAGAGACCGAAAACAGAGAACGCGGGAAGGCGCCGTTGACCGGATGTCTTCTTGTTTATGCAATCTTCTTTGCATCAGTCGCTTTATCGTATGATCCAAACGAGCTTGATGCAGCGGCTTAAGCAAATAATCGACCGCATTCAGTTCGAACGCTTGGATAGCATATTCGTTATATGCCGTTACAAACACAATATCGATTCCCGGGCAAGCCTCCTGTGCCAGCTCCACTGCATCGATGCCCGACAGCTCCGGCAAGTGAATATCGAAAAATATGACGTCCGGCTGAAGTTCTGGCATTTGCGCAATAGCCTCCCGCGCATTCTGAAACGAGCCGACCACCGAAATCCCGGAATACCCCGATAGCATTCGCCGAATTTGATTGAGCACCAGCGCTTCGTCATCCACCAACATAATCTTCATGTATTTCACGCTCCATAAAAATGCATACATTGTTTTTCAGCGCCATTTGACCAGCTATACCAATACTATCGGGATTTTGGCAATGGATAATTAGTGCTTTTCCGAACAAGCCGTGTTGCTGCGGAAAAAGAGCGCTGTTATTCACTATATCATCATTAGGGTGCTGTTCCCACGAAATTTGGGAGTCCTGAAGAAGCTCACATATCGCTGCCATTGGTAGCCTCAACCGCTCGAATTCGCATATTTAAAAAATGAAATTAAATAGCCCATGCAACTGCGCATAGGCCTCTTTGATTTCGTCGTTTAGTTATAAATATTTGATAAAGCAGCTACTTCAGACTCTTTCAATACCCCAGCCGTCTTTTGCTTCTTTCTGCCAAAAGAAAGATAGTAAATCGCTAAAATAACCAGTTGCAATGCGGCTATAACGAAGCAGATATTACTGAAAATAAAGCCAGAAGAGTAGCTGTAAAACGGGTTCCAGTTTGGAACACCTCGGGATCCAAGATCAACGATTTTACTGTATACGCTGATAGCGATCCCTTGCGAAATGAAGTTGACCATCACGAGCATGCCCATCCCAACGCCAACTTGTTCCTTAGGCAAGGTCCTTGAAACCGAATTGGAAATCGCAATGACGATGAAAGATTGTCCGACGTTGCCGAGAATCAGAAAGACAGCAATGAGCAGGGGAGAACCTCCGGTAAAAGTGGAGAGCAAAAGAAAACAAGCCAGCAGTAGGCTTGAAGCCACATATACGACGAAGGAGTTGCCTTTTAGATCCGCGAGTCTACCGCCTTTACGTCCAAATACGGCCGAAGCCACGGCTGCAGGGACCATCGCGAAGCCGATCCAAAGGGATGGCAGCTTCTGAATATCTGCTAATAGCAGAGGGCTGAGTACATAAAGTGAGCAGCAAGTACCATTGATGAGGAATGAAATGGTCAGTCCGAGTGTGTACTTTTTATTTCGAAAGAGTTTTGGCGCAATAAACGGCTCCCCAACCGAGCAAATTCGAGCAATGAATAACCCTAAAGCGAGTAAGCCACCTAATAAAAGCCAGATTCCCTTCGTAACACTCAGCAATAATAAAGCAATTGTGATGGCTAACAGACTACCGCCAATCCAGTCAAATTTCCCTGTTGTCCCCGGCTGTTCATTTCCTAAATACTTACGGTAAAAAGGGAGTGTCGCCAAAACTAGCAAGGGCACAGCAAATAACCAGCGCCAGTGTACCGTGCTAACGATTAATGCAGCGACAACGGGTCCAAGTGCATTACCAAAAGCCAAACCTACCGCTGTCATGCCAAGGGCAGCACCTCTGCGCTCCGGAGCGAAATAACGCAAGGGGATGATCATCGCAATCGCGGGAATAACGGCAGCTCCGGATGCTTGCAGACATCTGCCGACTAGCGCCATTCCGAATGTTTGTGAGGTTAGCCCGATGAGGGACCCAGCCGTAAATAATAAAAGTCCGAAGGTTACCAAATTTTTCAGCTTATAGCGGTCTGCCAGCTTCCCGTAAGTGACTGCGCCAATCGCGTAGATCAGAATGTAGGCCGATGATAGCCAGCTGACCTGGGCAATCGTGAGAGAGAAGTCTTCACTAATTTTGGGCAAAACGATGTTGAACATGATGCCGCTCATCATGGATATAGTCAGGGTGAACATCAAAATACGCATTAATTTGTCGCTGGTTTGCTGTGGTTCTTGGATTTGGGTAGTCAAACGTGACCACATCCTTCTTTTATAATTTGACTGTCAGTACTGACTGACACTTAGTCAGTAAAAAAACTAGGGTTGTAAGGCCCTAGCAAATATCTTTACGCTCTCTTGAATAAATGGCTCCAATGAAATGGTTGAATAGTTTTTATGACTATCGAGATCGTTCATGTAGGCCCCGAAATTCATCATCATAAAGGAGAAGGCGTGCATCTCCGGATTCGTGGGAATCATTTTGCCTTTTTCAGACATTGTAATGAAATAATTCGTTAAGATTTCCAGCAATTGCAGAGGATGCTTATGCGTACGCTCGCGGAATCCGGGCAGTTGACCCTCTTCTTTGAGACTGATCTGGATCAATTTGCGATTACGGTTCATAATCTCATGATAGGTTTTACTAACCAGAAGCAGATCCTTCTCTAGATCCCACACGAGCTTTTCACTAAACAGCTTTTTCATCTCTTCGGCATAATGATAGCGGTCAAATGCGGCTTCGAGGAGCTTCTGTTTACTGCCGAATTGACGAAACAACGTCTTCTCACTAAGACCTGCTTCCGTGGCAATTTCAAGAGTGGTTACCCCATTGTAGCCTTTAGCCGCAATCAAATTGAGTGCCGCCAAGAGAAGTCTATCGCTGCTTCCCAGCTTGCTGCTGTCCATATGATCCCTCTTCCACAAACATGTCAGTACTCACTGACATTATAATATGCTGAATATAGAATAAAGTCAACGTATGTATATCCTGCTTTAAAAATTTACCGGCAAAATTTCATCGATGTGGAGTTAGAGGAGTACCCCCTGTTTAGCCAAAAAAGCTAATGACCAGAATGCCGATCAGGATGAGAATGGAGCAGATAATTCTTAGTTGGCCTTGCTTTTCTTTGAGCACAACAATGCCCAGAATTGTTGCGAAGACCGTGCCAATCTCACGAATGGGTGAGATATGGGCGACAGGAGCATATTTCATGGCGAACAAAAATAACAAATAAGATCCGGGATTGAGGATCGCACCCAGTAAAATGATCTTGGCGTTCAGCTTCCACTCGACGCGAAGTTGTTTAGAAGCGAGGACAATCGGCGTCAGTGCAGCCATGAATCCGATATTCGTAACCTCCAATAAAGCGATAGCTGAGACATGCTGAAGGTTGAAGCGATCAACAAAAATGTAACATGTCGTACATAGGCCGACACAGAGGGCCATAAGGAACGGCTTAACAGTTCCGGGCGATACTTGTTTACGGGTGAAAATACCGCTAAGCCAAATGAAACCGAAGACCATGCAGAGCAGACCTATCCAACCGTATATCGATAAGGATTCTTGAAGGAACAAGACGCTGCCGATGGGAATGAGGAGCGTGCTTGTGCCTCGCATAATCGGATACACCTGAGACAGGTCGCCCATATTGTAGGTGCGTGCCAATAACAGGGAGTAAACGCTTTGCAAACACGCAGATAAAAGTAAGAATCCGTAGGCTTTTAGAGATAAAGGGTTAAGCCATAGTTCTCTGATTAAATAAGGAAGAAGTCCGATTGTGGTTACCATCATGATGGACCATAGGAAGACGCTTTTATTCTGGCTTCTTTTGGTGAATAAGCTCCAGACTGCGTGCGTAAGACCTGAAGCTACGACTAGTAAAATTGAAACGATAAACAAGCGATCATCTCCAAACCTTGAGAGAAGTTAGACGTTGGGGATGTGTTCGGGTTGATCCATGATTACCGTACCGTCAGCCAGCCGCAGCCAGGATTCGAAAGAACGCTCGCCTTCGCGGAGTCGAATCATCCTGGCACCGCGTGGGAAGCCTTCTTTGCCATAGGTATTGTAGCCCGTTGCTCTTCCGTAGCATAGACGTACGCCGTGAAGCTCACCCCAATAATCGTTGACGTGGTCGTGGCCGCAGAAGGTTCCGATAACATCGCCCATTTCGACTATAGCCGTAAACAAGCCCGAATTGACGGGAGGGCAGCAGACATGTTCAAACTTGTTGCCATAGCACGTCTCATTGTCCCAAACTTGTTTATACTCCGGAAGCGGGATATGGAAGAAAGCCAGGGCAGGGTAATCTTGCGCCCCCATGCTCGATTGGAGCCTACGGGATTCCTCCCTGTACCAGTCGATCTGATCGCTGCGAATCCAATCATAGCCTTGGATATGCGGCAGCGCAGATCGATCCCCGGAATCGAAGAAATACAAAGCGGCAGCGGTCTGACCATCGGAACCCAAAATAGATAACGTATAGTTGCCGACACCGTTAATTTCTTCTGGTCCTCGCTGCGCAACGGTATGGGAATGCTCCAGCACGGTATGCATGAGCTCATCTCTAGTGATGGTAGTTTCTGTATCGTGATTGCCGAACACAACGGCCCATGGAATACCGCGAGATTCGGCCGTATGAACGGCATCGCGAAATGCTTGATGCGGATGCTCGCAAACAGGCTCACCGGAAGCTCCGTACCCTGTATAAATGACGTCGCCCGTAAATACGACAAGGTCAGGACGCTCAGCGTCTAGCACATCTTCCATTAGACGACGTGTTTGCTGATCCTCATCTCCACCATTTTCCCAATGTAAATCGGTGAACTGGACGATGGTAAATGTTTGATCCTCACGAAAGGCAAGCTGATGCACGATAAATGTCCCCCTATAAGTTGTATTTTTGTAGTATTCATGTTGTTTCTTTGTGATATAATGTTGTTTGTTGGCTATTGTATCGCTGGTTTGTCATGCTGTCAATGAAGAATTTTTTCGAAAAAATGAATGAAAGCAAGCATGAAAACGTTCTCTTCAGTATAGCTCGTGGCGATGGTTTTTTTTCACAAAAAAGAGCGATTAGGCAAGAAATGCCGATATACGGTACGGAGTAACAACCTTATCTTTATAATCAAAACCTATTAAATGTAAGTAAGAGGAGACTACATCATGTCTGATAAAAAGATTGAATTACGGTGTTTGAATTCTTTGGCTAAAGTAATCGCTCATCGTGAACTGGATTCCCGTTATTTTCTTGAACGAGCAACAACATTCAGCAATGAGATTTTCTCTTTTCAGGTAGCTTATCGATCGGAGCAGCTTGTCAAAGGGATACGAGTCACAATCGAGTCACTACTTTCCGATTCAATTACGGTGCGAAAAGTAGGATTAGTGCCAAGTGAATTAGCATGCTATGGCGATCATGATGATGATGTAATCAGTGATCAACCTGGACTGTATCCGGATCCGTTGATGCCTTTGGATGTCCATGGTGAGGTCGCTTTACCTGGGAGTTGGAGCTCTTTATGGATAACGGTTGAGCTCAAGAATCAACATTTAGAGGGTGTGTATCCAATTGATGTGATTTTGCTGTCTGCTGATGGCAATCGGATGGGCTCAGAACGTATCGATTTACAAGTACTAAGCGGTTCTTTACCGAAGCAAAAGTTAATTCGAACCGAATGGTTTCATACGGATTGTTTGGCCAATCATTACCATGTGAATGTCTTTAGCGAAGAGCATTGGGCACTGATTGAGCAATATGTTCAAACTGCGGTCAAACAAGGGATCAATATGATTTTAACACCATTATTCACCCCTCCATTGGATACAGAAGTTGGCGGTGAGCGCACGACTGTGCAGTTGGTAGAAGTCCAGCGTGATGAGAATGGGTACCGATTTGATTTTCGCTTACTGGAGAGATGGATAGCGCTTGGAGACCGCTGCGGGGTTCAATATTTTGAGTTTTCTCATTTATTTACGCAATGGGGGGCACAGTTTGCACCTAAAATCATGGCTGCGGAAAAGGGGCTGCTGAAACGAATATTTGGTTGGGAAACTGATGCAACTGGGGAAGAATACGGTCAGTTCCTAGAGGCGCTTTTACCTGAATTGGATCGGTTTATTAAAAAGCTGGGCATTCAGGATCGCGTATTTTTCCACGTTTCGGACGAACCGACCCTGGATAATTTGGAATCGTATCGGGCAGCAAGTACACGGTTGAGCCAGTTTCTTCAAGGCTATCCTACATTTGATGCGCTTTCGGACTATGAATTTTACGGGCATGGCCTTGTGAACACACCAGTGGTTGCCAACAATCATATTGATGCATTTATTAGCCGCGGCGTGGATAACCTGTGGACTTACTATTGCTGCGCGCAGTACAAAAAAGTATCGAATCGATTCTTTGCATTTCCTTCGGAGAGAAATCGGATCATTGGATTCCAGTTATATAAATTTGATATTCGAGGGTTTTTACATTGGGGGTATAACTTCTGGTACTCGCAATATGCGCGTAAAATGGTGAATCCATTCGTCCAAACGGATGCAGATCGAGCTTTTCCATCAGGGGATGCCTTTCTTGTATATCCAGGAGAAACGGGACCCATCGAATCTATTCGAATGGTCGTATTTTATGAAGCTTTGCAAGATGTAAGGGCGCTTGAAATGTTGGAAGGCTTGATTGGTCGCGAGAGAACGATTGCTTTAATTGAAGAAGATCTTGAATTACCATTAACCTTCAGCGATTATACGCATGAACCTGACTGGATTATCAAGAAACGTGAGAAGATCAATCAACTGATTGCCTCGCTGGCTTAAGGATGAAGCCGATCCGTTGACATCGTAAGTGCCACCTTATAAACTGGATGAAAACAACAGGAAACATCACGATGTGGATATCATCGGTCAATAGCTGATGCTTACGATGCCAGTTTTCCTTGCGGATAACTCTTAGGAGGCCATTATGTCATTAACATACGAAGATCGCAGGATGACGATCCTGAACCATTTGGAGATGGAAGGGAAAGTGCAGGTGCATCACCTGTCTGAGATGCTTAACGTCTCGACGGAGACGGTGCGGCGGGATTTGGATCGGCTAGAGAAGGAAGGCAAGCTTCGCAAAGTGTACGGAGGCGCTGTCAAAATGCGCATCGAGCTGGTCGAGCCACCCTATCTTAGGCGGGCGCAAATGATGAGATCGGAGAAGGCCGGCATCGGTAAGCTGGCTGCCTCTTTGGTCCAAGACGGCGAAACGATTATGCTGGATAACGGCACGACGACGATTGAAATTTTGCCTTACCTGAAGGATCGTACGAATGTAACCTTGATCACCCATTCTGTTCCGATTCTCAATCTGGCCATGGAAATGTTCCGGGGGAGAATTATTTTCGCAGGCGGGGAAGTGAACATGGAGTGTCAGGCCGTAACAGGCTCGTTAACGGATCAGTTTCTGGATCAATTTAAGGTGAACAAAGCGTTTATCTCTGTAGGAGGCATCTCACTGGCAGACGGCATCACCGACTTCCATTTAGCTGAAGCCATCATTTCGCGTAAAATGATGCAGCGCGCCGAGGAAGCCATTCTGGTAGCAGATCATTCCAAATTCGGAATGTCTACGTTCGCTAAAGTGTCAAAGCTTGAAGATATCTCGATGCTCATTACCGATCCGGGCTGCTCGAAGGAATGGATCGATACGATTGAGGCGCTCGGCATTGAAGTGCTGATTAGCGACTAATAGGAAAATCGCCACCGAACCGGCTCTCTTAGCGGCGAAAGGGCGATTTTTTCTTTGCAAATCAGGGCATTCTCAAAAAATGAGGATGATACAAAAAGAAGCGACGTCTATTCCTAAGAAAACAATACGATTGAATAATCGACGATATACGACATCAACAGGCGTGAGATATGCTTCTTTCACAGGGCTAATCCGCTTCACGGCGGTAGCGCCGGACTACGAGATAAGGGGAGTGTTTCCATGAAAAGAAGATTTCAATTTAAAATGCTGCCGATCGCGGCAACCATTCTTACACTATCGCTTGCAACCGCTTGCGGAAATGCTGGATCTACAAAAGATGCTGCTAAGGGCAGCGCAGCGCCAGCCACAACAGCATCCGTTTCTAAAGATCCTGTGAAGGTGACATTGTGGACACCGATGAATCCGAATGCGAAAGCCGTCGTCAAGAGCTTGAACGAGCTGCCGATGGTGAAAGAGTGGGCAAAGAAGACAAACGTAACGTTTGACTTCCAACATTCTTCTGGAAATACACCGCAAGATGATGTTCAGCAATATGGTGTCATGGTTGCTTCTAATAATCTGCCGGATTCGATGTTGTGGAATTGGAACAGCGTTCAGGGCGGAACATCCAAAATGTTCAAAGACGGCACGATTATTAAACTGAACGACTTAATTGAGAAAAATGCGCCGAATTTGAAGAAAATTATGGACGCTAACCCGCAGATCGCCAAACAGATCAAGGCGGATAACGGTGATATTTACGCGATGCCTCACTTGAAGGTAGGTCAATATGGCCAGTACAAAACATTCAGCGGCATGGTCATTCGTCAGGATTGGCTGGATGAGCTCGGACTGAAATCGCCGGAAACGATTGATGAGTGGGAAACGGTGCTAAAAGCGTTTAAAGAGAAGAAAGGTGCTATTCCTTTCACATTGAACAAATCCTATCCGATGTCATTTGCTGACTTCGCAGGCGCATACGGTGTTACGGGCATGTCGACGATTGCGAATGCGAGCAGCTTCTATATCGATAATGGCAAAGTGAAATTCGGGCCTGCTCAGCCAGAATTTAAGCAATATTTGACGACGATGCAAAAATGGTACAAGGAAGGTCTGATCGATCCGGACTTCGCGTCCAATGACTCCAAAACGATGGATGCCAAAGTAACTTCCGGCAAAGCGGGAGCGTTCTACGGTTTCATTGGCGGAAGCATCGGTACGTATACACCGGCACTGCAGAAGACAGACCCGAAAGCGAAGCTCTCAGCTGTCCAATATCCGGTTTTGAAAAAGGGCGACGAGCCTAAATTTGTGCAAGCGTCATGGGAATACGATAACATCGGAACGGTCATTACGAGTGCGAATAAGCATGCGGCCGAAACGGTAAAAGCCTTGGACTATCTGTATAGCGAAGAAGGCGCAATGCTAAAAAACTTCGGTATCGAAGGTCAAACGTACACGAAAGTAGACGGTCAACCGAAGTACACAGACCTGATTTTGAAAAATCCGGACAATCTGCCAATCAGTCAAGCGATGGCTAAATATTTTATCGCCAACTACGGTTTCTCCGGTTTGGATGATGACCGTTACAACGATCAGTATTATCAATTGCCAGCACAAAAAGATGCCGTAAAACTATACGCTAAATATGCGAATAATGCCTACAAAGTGATGCTGCCACCAGTGGTTCTGTCTACGGATGAAGCGAAGGAGTCTGCGAAAATCTTGAACGATGTGAGCACGCTGTTGACGGAGCAAATCACCAAAATTGTGATGGGTGCAGCCAAAGTTGAAGATTATGACAAAACAGTAGAGCAAGTGAAAAAGATGAATATGGATCGTGCTGTGGAGATCTACCAAACGGCAACAGATCGTTACAACAAACGCTAAAAAGTTCGAGGGGAGCCAGCCTCCCCTTTTCATCACACGTATAAGGAAGTGAGAACATGGCCCATTCCATTCGGGTTTTACTAGATGACATAAGAAAAAATCGCGCGATCTACCTGATGGTACTGCCGGTTGTGCTGTACTTCTTCATTTTTAAATATTTCCCGATGTATGGCGCCGTTATCGCCTTCAAGGATTTTAGTCCTGCGAAAGGCATTTGGGGCAGCGATTGGGTAGGCTTTCAACATTTTAAAGATTTCTTTCAAAGCTATTATTTTATCCGCGTGCTGCGCAATACGTTTCTAATCAGCTTTTATAACTTGATATTCGGCTTCCCGGCACCGATTATTCTTGCGATCCTTTTGAATGAGCTTCGCCAGAAGCTTTTTAAATCGATTGTGCAGACGGTGTCCTATTTGCCGCATTTCATCTCGATTGTGGTCATTTCAGGGTTAATTATTGACTTCACGAACCGTGGAGGGATTGTGAACTCCATCATTATGTTCTTTGGCGGGCAAGATTCTGCGCTTATGAATAACGCCGAGAATTTCCGTACCATTTTCGTCAGCACGTCTGTTTGGCAAGAACTTGGTTGGTCATCCATCATTTATTTGGCCGCGCTTAGCGGGATTAATCCGGAGTTGTACGAAGCTGTTCGCGTTGATGGGGCAGGGAGATTTCGTCAAATCTGGAGTGTAACGCTTCCGGGACTCATTCCAACGATTATGATTTTGCTCATTCTTCGAATTGGCGGATTGATGGAGGTCGGCTTCGAGAAAGTCGTTCTGCTCTATAATCCAAATACGTATGAAACGGCGGATGTGATTTCGTCCTTTGTTTATCGTGAAGGGCTGGCACAAGGGAATGATTATAGCTATACAACGGCTGTTGGGCTATTTCAATCCATGTTCAACTTCATTTTACTTATTAGCGCTAACAGCATATCCCGCCGATTCTCCGGCAGCCGGTTGTGGTAGCCTACGCTTACGATGTCAGCTTTTCTTATGAAAAGCTCTCAGGAGGAACTAACGATGAAATTAAGCGCAACTGAGCGTCTATTCGATATCGGTAATGCGATTCTTATGATATTGCTTATCGTCTGTACGTTGTACCCGTTCTACTATGTGTTCATGGCTTCCATCAGTGATTCCAATTTGCTAATCCAGCATTCGGGCTTGTTGTTGAAACCGCTGGGGTTTAATCTCGGTGCTTTTCAGAAAGTAATTGCGAATCCCAACATTTTGACCGGATATGGGAATACGCTGCTCATCTTGATTTTGGGTACGGCGGTTAATCTGTTTTTTACTACGCTTGGGGCCTACGCGCTGTCCAGAAAGTTCGTGATGCGGAAGTTCCTGATGATCTGTATCGTGTTTACGATGTATTTCAGCGGCGGATTGATTCCGACCTATTTGTTAATCAACAACTATCTGCACATGGGAAATAGCTACCTTGCACTCATCTTACCCGTGGCGATCAGCACGTGGAACTTGATTATTATGCGAACTTCGTTCGAAGCGATCCCTGAGGGCTTGATGGAATCCGCTAAGATTGATGGCGCAGGCGAATGGCGCATTTTGTTCCAGATTGTGGTGCCGCTGTCCATGCCTGTTATTGCCGTAATGGTGCTTTACTATGGCGTAGCCCATTGGAATTCCTGGTTTAATGCGATGCTGTTCCTTCACGATCGGGAGAAGTTCCCGCTGCAGCTGATTCTTCGAGAAATTCTGGTGCAAAACAGCACGGATTCGATGACCACTGGAACGGGAAATGCAAACGACACGCAAGCGATTGGGGAAAGTATTAAATACGCAACGATCATGGTTGCTACCTTGCCGATTCTGATTGCCTATCCTTTTTTACAGAAATATTTTGTGAAAGGCGTCATGGTTGGCGCACTCAAAGAATAACGACCAAACCTGTTCTCTTTTGGATCTTCAAAAGGGGGCGGGATATTTGGTTTTTTCCACTTTCTGTGAGGGAATCACTAAAAATGATGATGATACAAAAATCGTAGATTGTACTTGCGCTGTTGAAGATGGGATAATACTGCATACAGCATGAGTAAGGGAGGACTTCTTTGTGAAGCGGAGCGTATTTTTATTTTGGCTTTACTCGAACTTAACCATTCTATGTATTCCCATCGTCATCACGATGTTGGTCCTTTTTCAGTCGCAGCATTTATTGAACTCTGAGGTCATTCGATCGAACAAAGCGCTGCTTAACCAGGTGAAGCAATCGCTGGACAATCAGTTCAAAGATATTAAGCGGATGGGCCTCCAGCTTTCCCTGGATCCTAAGGTCATTAAGTATGTTAATCAAACTGATTTCGACAATCCGCAAGTCAAGATCGATACACTGGATCTGATCACTTCACTTCGTTCGTATGCCGCATCGAATGGGGATATTCACGATTTATATGTATATTTGAAAAAAGGGCATTTCGGGGTTACGACATCGACAATGAATCAAGATGAGCTCCTTTTCCAATTGCTCCACGGAGGAAATAAAGGCATCACCATGAAGCAGTGGAGCGACAGTATGGAGAAAATCTACTATGGAAATTTCCTTCAATTTGCTGACGATGACTTGGTGTACATGCAGTCACTGCCGATTCAGAATGCGAGTGAAGCGCCGGCAACTCTTGTTGTTATGTTGAATGCAGAGCGGTTGAAAGCAGCTATCTCAAATATCCAGATTGCCCAAGCAGGCAGTGTGTTAATACTCGATTCCACCAATAAGCTGCTGATGACAGCAGGCGATTCGGATCATGTATCCGATATTGATTTCGAGCAGATCCAATCAGCAGAAGGCTCATTTAGTCAAAAATGGGGCAAGGAAGAGGTAACGGTTTCTTACGTTTCTTCGGTTGAAAATGAATGGAAGTATGTCTCCATCGTTCCTACGAAAATATATTCAGCGAAAGTAAGTCAATTGCGCAGCTGGATTTATGCGGGCTTATTTCTGTGTATTTTTGTTGGTGGTCCGATGTCTATCTGGCTGACGCGAAGACATTATATGCCGATCCGCCGCATGGTGGATTTGGTTTCTCCGAAGGTGAAGTCCAATATCGAAGGGATTGGGAATGAATTCTCACTGCTTCAGTCCTTCATGTCGGAAAATGAAGCTTTGCAGGTTACGGCAAACCGAACCATCCAGAAGCAGCAAGACGTGCTGCGCAGCCATTTTCTGGCACGACTGCTCAAAGGCAGAGTCGAGAGCGGTTCGGCACTCGCGCAATCAATGGAATCGTTTGACCTCCGGTTCGAGACGAACCGTTTTGCCGTCTTACTGTTTCATATCGGCGACTATGAGGCTTTGTTTGCTGACAGCGGATCGCGCGATGCGGAGTCCAAATTGCAGTATGTTTATTATATTGTGACGAACATTACGGAAGAGCTGATTCGCAGAAAACATACGGTGTTCACGACCGAAGTGGACGGTATGATTGCTTTTCTGGTTAATATTCAGAATGACGATGAAGTTCGGACGAAACAGGATTTGATTGAGATTGCGCAAGAGGCGCAGACGATTATTCAGGGGAAATTTTATATTCAACTGACGATAGGAATCAGTGACATCCATCCACTTTTGACCGGAATCCCCCTTGGATTCGACGAGGCGCTGGAGGCGCTTGAATATAAATTTGTCATTGGCCCAAGCCAAATCATCCCTTTTGATAGGATCAAACGACCGAAAAATGAGCTTTATTATCCGCTGGATATGGAGCGGCAGCTGATCAATCATATTCGAACTGGGCAGTACGAGGAAGCCATGGAGGCCGTCAGTGAACTGATCGTAACGAATGTGTCGGACGGCACGTTGTCGCTGCAGCTCGGCAAGCTTCTCATGTTTGAACTGATTGGCACGATCTTGAAGGCCATTGAGCATTTGGATCAGGGTCCTAATGAACTGGCGGTTGAAAAGCATGCGCTCATTAAGCAATTGACCCAGTGTGAGTCCTTTGTGGAAATCGAAGATGAGATTTATAAGTTTTTGAAAACCGTTTGTGACTACGTCGATTCCAAGAAGAAAAGTCACAATACGAATCTGAAGGATCAAGTGTTGAGTTATATTGATGAGCATTTGGAGGATATGGATTTGAGCCTGACCTCGTTGTCTCTGAAGTTTGAAGTGAATGCGCCGTATTTATCGCGGTTCATCAAGGAGCAGTCTGGGGAAACATTTATTGATTACGTCAATAAACAGCGAGTCCAGCTGGCCAAGCGGTTGATGACGGAGACCGATGATACGATTACGGATATTACGCAAAAGGTCGGCTTTTCGAACAGTAATACTTTCATTAGGGTGTTTAAACGCTATGAGGGCATTACACCGGGGCAGTTTAGGAAAGGGGAGTGAGGTAAGATTGAATGTGCCATTTTGTATGTTTTGACACAGAAAGTTGTCCGTTTTTTAGGTATAATGAGTGAACTAACAAAAAACGACAACTTATTCAGGGAGCGTGTAAAACATGAAATGGAAACTTAACATGGTGGTTTCGTTAGCCGTTGTGGGTACTTTATTAAGTTCAGCGGCCTATGCAGAGTCTAAGCATGATAAAGGTTCGGCTCAATCAAGTACAGGTACAGGTACAGGTACAAGTACAAGTACAAGTACAAGTACAAGTTCTAAAGATCAAGTGGATGTGAAGCTGAAGGAGAAGAAGGAAAAAGAAGAAGAGAATGAGAAAGACGAAGAAAAGGACAAAGGAAAGAAGAAAAAGGAAAAGAAGGATTCAGGAGAACATGAATCGGTGACTTCATCTACCTACGGCTCTCATGGACATAAGGGGTATAAAGGTTTACAAAACGCATACGAACACGTCCAAGATCGACCTGCCGGTGCTGTCATTTCCAAACTGCTGGAAAAGTACAATTTGCAGTTAAGTGATACGACAAATATTGGCTCACTTCTCTCAGACGCCGTAAATGAGGCGGAGAATAGCGGGGATTTGGACACAGCGGCCGATATTCAGAAAGAAGTCGTTAAATCAGATTCAGCGAACCTGAGTGTATACAAAAAGCTAGGAGCACTGAATAGCAAAAAAGGCAAATTAGGTATCAAAGCCTACGTTAATGGCCTTGAACCAAACTTTGAGGTCCCGCCATTTATTAAGGATGGGAATACGCTAGTCCCTTTCCGAGCGATTGCTGAAGCCTTGCAGGCTACCGTGACTTGGAATCCAGAAGATAACTCGGTTACCGTAGTGAAAGATGGTGTCACAGTGAAGCTTGTGATAGGTGTTCGTAAAGCCTTTGTGAATGGACAAGCCGTTGATCTAGAAGTGGCTGGAGAAGTCTTCAATGGATCCACGATGGTGCCGGCACGCTTCATTAGTGAAGCGCTGAAAGCCAATGTGCAGTGGGAACCAGAATCCCAAAGCGTCGTGATTAACGAAGTTGTAGGACCAACGCCGGACCTAGGCGCGGCACTGAAGTAAACTACACGAAAACGCCCGCAAACCGTGACACAGAAGTGAGATACACGAGAACGCCCGCAAACATTGAGGTTTGCGGGCGTTTTTATTGCTAGAGGAAACAGAAGGGTGCGCAAGTTGAAAAATAGCCTATTATACAGATGAAAAGGAACGACGATACGCTATTTCGTGATAAACACGTTGAAAATGGGATTTGCGGAACGAGGATCCGTTATTTAGTGAAAAAGTAAGATACGGAGGCAAAAATAACGAAATAACGTCCTGTGGTTCCGCGTACCCTGGTATTTTAGTGGTTTTGACCAAAATAGCGTCTCCTAGTTCCGTGTACCCTGGCATTCGAGTGGTTTTCGTCATAGTTCCTCTACAGTCCGAGCGGCTGCTGCGTGGTATGATGCTTCGGCTTGAACTCGCTTGGCGACAGGCCGGTCCAGCGTCGGAATTGCCGCGAGAAGTGGCTGGCTGAATGGAAGCCGAGCTTCTCCGCAATGTCGGTCATCGGCAAATTGGTTGTGACGAGCAGCTCTTTGGCTAGGTTCAGCTTTTGCCGGCTGACATACTGACGCGGCGATAGTCCGTAGACTTTGGAGAAGAGCTTGCTGCATTGACTGCGGCTCAGGTTCAGCTCTTTCGCGACCCCCGCGACGGACGCCTCCTCGCATAGACCGAGCGACAACTTTTCTTCAATTGCGTGGGCGACATCAGCAGTGAACAAGGAGGCGTCTTTGTCCGTCGTTGGCTCATGTCTACTTAGTGAGTCGTGTTCGCGAATCAAGTTTAGCACGTCATGGATGATAAGCAGGGTGTAGGACTGTAGCAGCAGTTTGTCCTCGAAGCGCAGATAGTGCTGTTCTTGTTTCACGTCCTCCGTCCGATTGCGATGCATGATAGCCTCTAGTTCGCTTACATAGAACTGAAGCTTGCTTTGCTCCGCGTCCTGACGATGAATGTGCCGATAAGGAGTAGTCGATAGCAGGCTGCGTATTTCGGTATCATCGAGATCGAAATGCACATTAAAATAGCCGTAATGTGTGGCGGCGGCATTTAAGGATTGATGCCTCACGCCGGATTTGATCAGCAGCCAGTCTCCTTGCCTCATGGTGATGGATTCACGGTTCATTTCTTGCACAACTTCACCCTCCGAGCAGTAAAGCAGTTCAAACAAATGATGATGATGTCTAGGATAGTTCCATCCAGGAGGCTGTAAACCAAAATGGCATCCAACAACTTGTAAGGTATTGATCAAATTAGGAAAACGGTACAAATCATCCATGAAGGACTCCTTCCGTATGTCATCGCTGTTCGTTCAATCATATCACTGTACTGGCACATTTGGTATAGAAAATGCTCCATTTGGAGATTGAGATCTGACCGCCTTTTCAGCGATGATTAGATCATTCATACACAATCGCATTCATCAGTCGGAGGGATAACTATGGCCATTTTACAAGCCCAAAATAAGCAATTTCTTTTAGATGGAAAGCCTATTCAACTCATCTCTGGAGCCATCCATTATTTTCGCGTCGTGCCTGACTATTGGGAAGATCGTTTATTGAAGCTCAAAGCTTGCGGGTTCAATACCGTGGAGACGTATATGCCTTGGAATTTGCATGAACCGGAGGAAAATGTTTTTAATTTCGCTGGCATTGCGGACGTGGAGCGATTCATTCGGAAGGCTGGCGAGCTGGGGCTGCATGTGATCTTGCGACCGAGCCCTTATATCTGTGCGGAGTGGGAGTTTGGCGGATTACCAGCGTGGCTGTTGAAATATCCGGACATGAGGCTTCGCTGCATGGATCGGACTTATTTGGAGAAAGTAGACCGATACTATGACGCGCTGATCCCGTTATTGGTCCCGCTGCTTAGCACAAATGGCGGACCCATCATCGCGATGCAGATTGAAAATGAATATGGCAGCTACGGCAATGACACAGCGTATTTAACGTATTTGCGGGATGGGCTTATCAAGCGCGGCGTTGATGTTATGCTGTTTACGTCTGACGGTCCGGAGGACGGCATGCTGCAGGGCGGGACGGTTCCAGGCACACTGGCCACGGTGAACTTCGGTTCTAAGCCGGAGGAAGCTTTTGATAAGTTTCGCGAGTATCGTGTTGATGAGCCGCTCGTTTGCATGGAGTACTGGAACGGTTGGTTTGATCACTGGTTGAAGCCTCACCACACGCGTGATGCGGGCGATGTTGCGGACGTATTCGACCGTATGCTTCGCGCTGGCGCCTCAGTGAATTTCTACATGTTCCACGGTGGGACGAACTTTGGCTTCTACAACGGTGCGAACTATGGTGATAAATATGAAGCGACCATCACCAGCTACGACTATGATTCTCCTTTGTCTGAATGCGGAGATGAGACAGAGAAATATAGAGCTGTCCGCAGCGTCATTGCTAACTATCTAGGAAAAGATGGTAAGGATTTCCCTGAATTGCCTGCACCCATTCAAAAGAAAAGCTATGGTCGTATTGCTTTGACTGAAAGTGCAGATATGCTTGACCATTTGACAAACCTCACTAAGCCGGTGAAGAGCACATGCCCAGAGCCGATGGAGAAGCTCGGTCAAAGCTATGGATTCATCGTTTATTCCACGCACGTGTCAGGGCCGCGCACCGGTGAAAAGCTGCACCTGCAGGAGGTACATGACCGTGCGCAAGTCTTCTTGGACGGTGTCTATCAAGGTACGGTGGAAAGATGGGATTCGCGTCCACTCCCGATGGACATTTCCGCTCAAGGCGCGAAGCTGGACATTGTGGTAGAGAACATGGGGCGCGTCAATTATGGTCCGAAATTAAAGGACTATAAAGGCATTGCAGAGGGTGTTCGAATGAACAATCAGTTCTTGTTTGATTGGACGATATATCCACTCCCACTGGACGATTTGTCGGCGATTCCATTTGGACGCTCCGCTGAGGTGAGTGAACGGAATGATCGCCCTGCGTTTTATCGAGGGGAATTCACCGTGGAAGAAGCGGGGGACACGTTCGTTCGTTTGGACAACTGGTCGAAAGGCGTAGTCTGGATTAACGGGTTTAATTTGGGCCGTTATTGGGAGAAAGGGCCGCAGCAAACTTTGTATCTGCCGGCGCCTTTACTGGGGACTGGACGCAATGAAATTATCGTATTTGAATTACATCATACAGAGAAGCCGGTCATTGAGCTGACGGATGCGCCGGATTTGGGATAACTTGTAATTGGAGGGATTGACAATGGCATCTAGAATGGCAGTCAAAAGAGTCATCATTCTTGGCATAGATGGGGCGGGGGCATTCGTCAGCGAAGCGGATACGCCGTATATCGATGTGCTCCTCCTTGGCGGAGCCAGGACGGATCTTGCGCAGACCGTATTTCCCTCCAATAGCGGGGAATGCTGGGGTTCTCTGCTGCATGGCGTAACGCCGGAGAAGCATGAGTCCCATTTGAATATTAAAATGGAACGGAACTACCCAGTTATCTCGGCAGCGCCCTCCTTATTTCAAATCATAAGTGAAGCCAAGCCTAACAACAAGATGGCTTCCTTCGTCTCATGGAAACCTATCCAGACCGGAATCATTGAAGAGAACGATGCGGTTTATAAATACGCTGCACCGGATGAAGAATTGGTTCCTGCCATTGCCGCGTATATCCATAACACCCCGGATTTTGAGCTGCTATTCGTTCAGTTGGATGATGTGGATGCTGCCGGCCATCGGCACGGGTATGGCTCCGAGGATTACTTAAAGGCGATCACGCGCGCTGACAATCAAATCGGTGAGATCAGTAAAGCCATTCTAGATGCAGGAATGCTGGAAGACAGTCTGATTATCGTAACGACGGATCATGGCGGCGGGGGCTTAGATGCCTTCAATCATGGCAGCGATCATCCGAAGGACATGACGATTTTCTGGGGCTGCCGCGGTCCGGGCGTCCTCTCAGAGGCTGATTTAGCTGGCATGACTATCATGGACACGGCTGCCGTCGCGCTGTCTGCTCTGAGCCTACCATTCCCGGATGATTGGGATGCCAAGCTTCCGGGCGGATTGCTGGTTAAAACAGGGCAGCGCTAAAGGATGACGCATGGCGACTGGAGATAGCCAGACGCCGTATGGGCAAAGAGCAATCGAGTCAGTGAAATGGAACCTCCAAATCCACCTGAAGTGGAAATGGGGGTTTTTCTTTTTTTTAGAGAGGCTCGGAATTCAAATTGGCATTAGGGAAATTGGAATACTATCTATGTCTAGTTGCGGGGAAAGGGTATGTACTTGTGGTGAATTTGTTTGGATTTTTTTGTGACGTCAGAGCTGGCAACGCAGGCTTGGCTGCAGGTTTTCCGCTCCATAGTGATGTTTTTCAATGCTAAAGTTTGAACGGGACCGAAATGTGTTTCGTTAACGATATAAAACAACCTTAAATGATGTGGAATCAACTATAGTGATGTTTTTCATTGCTAAAGTGTGTGCCAGAGGGGAATCTCCATATTTAACGATGATTAACATCGCTAAATACCTTGTAACTGGATGTGACAACTTCTAGCACCTAGCCTCAGCATCAGTCACCAGCATCAGTCACCAGCATCAGCACCTATCCTCAGCATCAGCCTCAGTAACTAGCTCCCAGTAACAGTCCCCAACCCCAACCCCCTCACTCAGCCTCTGGCACCAGCCCTCAGCCCCGGCTCTCCCAACCTGCGCAGACTCCAAAGTCCAGTCTATTGTACAATCAACAACCCCTTTCATCGAATAATGTGCTCATGAGAGGAGGGAGCGCGTTGGAGCAAATAACGATCGCCGCTGTCGGAGATTTATTGATGAAAAGTGAAATCATTGACTCAGCTAAACAAGGAGACGGATACTCGTTTGATTCTATTTTTGAACCCATTAAACCTTATCTAATGAACCATGATCTAACGATTGGTAATCTGGAGACGACCTTCTCTGGGAAAAGGCAATTGGGCAGGATGGGAATCCGTCCTAAATGCAATTGTCCAATGGAACGAAGGAATCCGAGGACGGGATACCCTGTATTCAATTGCCCAGATGCACTGGCAGCAACGCTGAAAAACGCAGGGTTTCATGTATTAATAACTTCCAATAACCATTGTATGGATGGTGGTTCAGCTGGCTTGAAGCGAACGTTGAAGGTTCTCGATCAGCACGGGCTCAAGCATACGGGTACCTCACGTACCCTTGATGAAGCTAATCAGCATCTGATTATGCGTGTAAAAGGGGTGAATATCGGCATTTTGGCCTATACCAAAGGGACGAATGCCATATCTGTTCCACGTCGATGGATGGTGAATTCATTCGATCGAAAAAGGATGATTGCAGATATCCGCCAATTGAAAGGCATAGCCGATTTCATCATAGTCTGCTTACATTTTGGGAAAGAGTATCAGACGTATCCGAGCAGAGATCAGAAACAATTGATGCAGTTTCTCTTTAAACAAGGGGTTAATGTAATCTTAGGTTCACATCCTCATGTGCTTCATCCGGTAACTCAGACCGTAATGAAAGACAACGATGGCAAGGTGCGCAATCGAGTCGCCGCGTCCTCCTTAGGCAACTTCGTATCGTCGAAGCTGACAAGAAGTGAGAATACGATTCGGGGAATGATTCTGTCATTGACTCTAACTAAAAATGAGAGTGGCGTCATAGATGTCAAAAAAATTGACCAAATTCCAACGATAGTGGAGAAGAGGAAAGATGATAAGACTACGTTTACAGTTGTTCCGGTTAAATAGTCTTCGGAAAGAAAAAGTGCCTCTCGCCATGTAATCACATGGGAGGGGCATTTTTCTTGTTGTTGCATCTGTTCATCATGAACCGATTTTTATTCATATTGTGAAAGGGGAAGGAACTGCTCGACGAGTTTTTCGGCCCAACGTTGATTGGCTTGCACTGTTCGCCCAGCGTTATGTGGAGTGTGAACGACATTGTGTCTTCCTAAAAGCGAATCATTCAATGGCAAGGGCTCGATGTCAAAAACATCGGCTGCAAGGCTAATCTCATTTTTAAGAACGCGCTCACGAATCGCCTGCATATCGCAAATTTCTGCTCTCGTTACCAATACCACTAAACATCCTTTAGGCAATGAATGAATATGCTCCGATGTAATTAGTCCTGTTGTTTTCTCTGTTAAGGGTAACATAGGTACGAAAATCTCAGCATCTTGGATAAGATGGCTCAAGTGCCATTCTTTTCTGGCTCCAGCGCGGTGAAAGGAAGGTTCAGTAGCGAAGGGATCCCAAGCTGCAACGTCTGCCCCAAGCATGCTGACAAAGCTGGCATAACGAGAAGCGATATTACCTGCCCCGACAATACGGACACGTTTACCCTCAACGGTTCCATTCGTAAAGTTGGGATCGTCACCAAACTGTTCTCCTCTTGTTTTCGGTGTGCCTACACAATTCTCGGGTTCATAGTGCCAAGGCTGCAAGCTTGTCATGATGTCATGATGCATTTGAGGAATTCTACGTAAACCACATAGGGTCAGCGCCAGACCGAATTCGGATACCGATTGTCCCCAATAACCTTCGCTAGGATGAGTGTACATGGTCACCCCTGCATCTTTCAAAATCTCCAATTGTTCATCCGCTAAAGAACTCCCATAGGAGTTGGTTGTAATAACGGCTTCTTTTAAGCTGCTGAAAGAGCGTAAGCAATCGGATGTTACAGCTACATTTAAGGAAACCAAACGGGTAACGCTGTCGGGTTCGGAAACAAGCTCTCCGAGGGGTTTTAACTCATCAGGAGCCACTCGAATAAATTCAGTTGATCCTTGGGCTTTCCAAAGTGTGTGAAAATGGTCCGCTGTCCACGGCCAGGTCGCATCGAAGCTAGGATGGACGATAATGACACTTCTCATAATGGGGGATCACTCCTAGTTCATTGATGTTTTAATGCAAAAATCTCGCCAATTGTTATTCACAAGGGATGGATCCCTATCACCACAAAATACGAGTATCCGATATTGATGGATTTGTATTTCGGCTTTACCCAGCTCCCACTGACCTGCAATACAACGGCTTGGGGAAATCCCTAATTCTCCATCAACGCGCCATGGCACAGGATGCTCCGGATTGTTCGGATGGTCCATAAACACAAAGCCGGCGTTATCAGTTCGGCCTTCAATTGGCATGCTGCAGGAAACCCAACGAGCGCGTTTTCCTTCTGCTTCTCTGTACAAGAATCGGATCTGGATGATTGCCACGATAAATACGTATGCTTTGTTCATCGGTTTCAGCTCTTAAATAGGGGATATTCAATGGGGATGACCTCCATCTACGAAATAACTTAACGGAATACGGGCAGCTTCACTTGCTCACCATTGTTCATGGCGGATTCATGTGCGCATATGCCGGCACAAGTCCAATTGGCAGACGTATAGACGTTGGGGAAAGACTCACGTTTCTCAACTATGCTCATGATGAATTCGTGTGCCAAATGCGGATGGGAGCCACCATGCCCGTTTCCTTGTTTAAAGGATAAATGTACGTTATCTGCTGAATCATAGACACCCTCCAGCGTATATTTACGTATGCCTTCTGGGAGCAAGTGCGCATAATCTGGAATTTCAACCCGCTTGGCATTCTCACCTGTGAAGATAACAGGTTCTTCCCCCTCTAACTGCTGCCATTCAAAGCTCATTTGATCCGCATAAACGTCAAAGCTTTCCACATATTCGCGTGATGTTTCAAAGAGAGAGCGCGTAACCTCCATGGCAAGGTTAGAGTCACGAAGTCGGAATATCGCGGATTCGACTGCAAAAGGCGACCCGTATTTGGCAGCAAGCTTATCAGCTATTTGTCCTGAGCCCATGCACGTGACGAATTCTGCTTCCTTACCGGCTAGTGCGAGCAATGGGCTAACCGCGTGTGTTGCATAATGCATGGGTGGGAGGCCTTCCCAATATCCAGGCCAGCCTGACATCTCTTGTTGATGAGCTCCGCGCAGAAACTGAATCCTCCCAAGTTGGCCGCTGTCTCGCAAAGCTTTCACATATAGAAACTCGCGAGTATAAACGCAGGTTTCCATCATCATATAATTTTTCCCAGACAGCTGCCCAGCTTCGACTATTCGCCTACAATCTTCAACAGTTGTCGCCATAGGAACCGTACAAGCTACATGCTTGCCTGCCAACAATGCGGTAATGCTTTGCTCGGCATGGTTAGGGATTGGAGAATTAATATGCACAGCATCAATGTTGTCGTCCTTTAGCATGTCATCGAAACTGGAATATCTAACTGGGATACCGAAATGGTCACCTATCTGATTCAGTTTATCCGTTGTTCTTTGACAGATGGCGTAGATGTCCGCATGGGGATGGTTTTGATAAATGGGTATAAATTCAGCCCCAAAACCTAAACCGATTATGGCGACTCGTATTTTTGAAGACACAGTTGGATCCTCCTATCCTATTCCATTTATAGCTTGACTTTAGAGCAAAAAACAAAAGAAGTCGATGAGATTATTTGCTTTTAAAATGAGATTTTTCACCTATCTTTCCTAGTTGTAAATATCAAAATATAACCATATATTAAAGGAAGTGCGAAAATGAGGTGTTCACTAATGAGTTTATTCACATCAGGATTCAACGAAAATTCATCTATAACGAATCCACAGCAAAAACAAGTCGCTCTGTTAATTGAAACTTCGAATGGGTACGCTCGTGGACTTCTTAGCGGGATAAACACCTATTTGCGTGAAAACCGTCCTTGGTCGATATTTCTTAGTGAATATAGCCGAAATAACACCGATTTGACTTGGCTGCGTGAGTGGCAGGGGGATGGCATTATCGCTCGTATCGAAAACGAGCAAACCGCTCGGTTTATTAAGGACGCGGGTCTGCCAACCGTAGACCTCAGTGCCTCAAGAATGATTCCGAGCCTTCCTTATGTAGAGACCAATGATCAATCCATTGCCCAATTGGCTGCGGAGCATTTTCTCGAAAGAGGCTTTAAACATATAGGATTTTACGGGGACTCTCGTTTTCGATGGTCAAAATTACGATGTACCTATTTGGCGGCATATCTTGCGGAGAGAGGTTATGATTGCCATATTTATGAAGCCTCTGAAAATCGATTAGGTGAAAAATCATGGAAGACAGAAAGAGATAAGCTGGTCCAATGGTTGTATGACCTACCCAAGCCGATAGGGATAATGGCGTGTTATGACATTTGCGGCCAACAGCTTCTCGAGGCTTGCCGGGTTGCTGGGATTGCCGTTCCTGATGAAGTGGCTGTCCTAGGTGTGGATAATGATGAGCTCCTGTGCGAATTATCCAATCCTCCCTTATCCAGCATCAAAACGAATGCCGTCAAGACAGGCTACCAAGCAGCGGAATTACTCGAGCGTATGATGTCAGGTGAAGTCATAGGAGGACAAATGCACTTGATTGAACCCGTAAATGTGGAGGTCAGATTGTCAACAGATGTTCTTGCCGTAGAGGATAAAATAGTATCCGATGCCGTGCGATTTATTCGTAATCATGCCTACGATGACATTCAAGTTCAAGATATTCTCGAACAACTTAAGGTTTCGCGTCGCATATTGGAAAGCCGATTCCAGAAAGCATTGGGTCGCACACCGCACGATGAAATCATAAATGTAAAACTAAAGCTTGTAAAAAAACTACTCCTAGATACTAAACTTTCCTTAGCCGTCATCGCCGAACGCATCGGATTCAAACATACAGAATATATGAGCGTAGTCTTCAAAAGAGCGACTGGAATCAGGCCTGGGCAGTATCGGCAGCAGAATAAACATCGCATGCAAGATTTGTAATAGCAAAAGTGCCTCTCTCATTGCAATCGCGTGGGAGGGGCACTTTTTAATTATAGAAAAGACTTAGTTAATTACCGCCAACTCTGGAATAGCGACGACTTTCTTCAAATTCTGGGACTCCATACCCGCAAGTATGGTCTGAAGCGCTCTATACCCATCCACTCCGGTAATTTCATGGCCGTTTCCAGACAGGATACCATTAACAAAATGATGAATAACGCCTGAATTATGCTGCTCCCCTGCCTTGTTGGTTTGCAATGCCCCGACTTCATGGTAATCCCTCATACCGTCTGAGTATTCAACAATCACCCCGAATCGATCATCGGTTCCGATTTTCAGTGTACCTTTTTCGCAGTATAAAATAGTGGCGTTTATTTCATTCGCATAATTGGTCCAGCTGGCTGTTAACGAGCCTACGGTTCCGTTCGCTGTTTTCAATAATATCATCGAGTGATCGTCCACGTTCGTAGGTTTATGCAGCGTCGAGCAAAATGCCGTGACTTCCGTGATACTGTCTTCCAACAGCCAGTGGATCAAATCCGCTTTATGGATGCCTAAATCGTCTAATGCTCCGGAAAAGGCATGCTCCTGGTTGAAAAACCAGCTGTTTTTGCCATCTATGCTCCAATGTTCGGGTCCCGAGTGAGCGAATGTCGTACTAAAGCTTAACACCTTGCCTAATTTTCCGGATTGTAAAATGTCTTTCGCTTTGCTGTGTGCTGGCATAAACCTTTGATTGTGGCCGACCATCAAAAATACATTCTGTTCTTTGGCCGTGCGAATCATGGCTTCTGCTTCTTTCAGAGAGGTGGCCATCGGCTTTTCAACCAGTACGTGCAGGCCCAATTCCATAGCTTCAATGGACACGGAGCTGTGAAGATGATTCGGCGTACAGACGGAAACGGCGTCAATGCCACCACTCTGCAGCAGTTGTAGATGTGTTTCATAGGCATTCGGTATACCAAACTGTCTAGCGACTTCTTGTGCACGTTCCAAATTAGGATCACATACAGCTACAATGACTACATCCTTATGTGCTAGGTACTCAGGCAAGTGGCGGCGCTGTAAAATGGCCCCGCATCCAATAAGTCCTACCCTCAATTGCGATTTCACAATGCGATTCCTCTCTTCCGATTTCATCATTTTAATTTCGTCCAATCAAACAAAACACCCATGGCAGAACTGCGGTTTTGCACCAATGAATCGTACACCTGAGGGGCCTCTGATGGAGAATAATGATGGGTTATCAAAGAGGACACATCCATTCGTCCTTGCGCGATATAGCTTAAGAATAGAGCGGCCATTTGGGGATGATTCCAACCGTTGTAATTCATTTGGGCGTGGATACCCAGAATGGAAACAGAATTGGACACAACATTGCGGCCCATTCCCTGCTCAGAAGGTGTTGCTGTATCCCCCAGCAAAATAACTCGCCCCAAAGGCCTGACGAGCCGAGTGGCTTGGGCTAAAACGGCCGGATGTCCGGTAATGTCAAAGATAACATCCAGCATCCTGCCATCTGTTTTACGCTTGATTTCCTCATGTGCTTTTCCCGCATCCATGGGGAGCAGATGTATGCCTGGTCTTTGCCCAACCAGTTGCAAGCGGCTCTCTGCAGGATCGATGGCGAAAATTTCTTTGACCCCAGACAGATATAAATATTGGGTAACCAGCTGTCCGAGAAGTCCGAGTCCGATGACACCTACCGTTTCTCCTAACTGCAGCTCTGCTCTTCTTACACCAAGCTGTGTTGTTTTGGAAAGATTGATCCATACGCCTTGCTCGGCGCTGATATTCTGCGGAAGAAGATAGGCATGCTTGGCATCTGTTTTAAAATATTGCGTGTGCGAATTCTCGACAAACACACGATCTCCTTTTTGTATCCCCTTAACTTCAGGCCCGATTTCAAGCACTTCAGCCACCATGCAATAACCGGGATAGAAAGGATACTTAACCCAGTCCGACCAGTTGGTCTCAGGGTCAAATACACCTCTAAGGCATTGAAGCTCTGTCCCTGTACTAATCAGGGAGCATAGAGCGGCACATAAAATTTCGGTCTGGCCGAGTGCAGGATCGAACGTTTCCTTTCGGACCTCCACCTTTTGCTTTTCTGTGAAAACGATACGCAGTGTTTCCATTACAATACCTCCTCTAACGGGTTTATTTCCCCTCGAGATTAGTGTATAGGTATCGGATTTACAAAAATAGAGCACAACTTTGCTGAAGTTTAACACTTATACAGGTCGTGCGGCTGGGGTATTACTGAACATCCAATTATTCGATAAAGCTCTTGAACATAAACGTAAAGACTGGTTGTTTGCCAACACATCCCGTGGCTCAACTCATCAAAAATAATGCTTGAACGTAACGTAACGTAACCCTATATAATAAATAATACTTATTGAGATTAGTGGAGGAAAGATTATGGCGGTATTAATTTGTGGAGGAGCGGGTTATGTTGGAAGCCATACATCCGCATGTCGAGAGTGCATGGGAGTGGCATCGGCGGCATCCTCAAGGATTTCCTAAGATTGATCAAGGAATTCAGAAGGAGGGAAATGTGACTTGAAGCGTGAGGATTACCTAACTACAGGGCAGATTGCCCGACGAACCGGGATAACGATTAGAACTTTGCGATACTACGATCAGATTGGATTGTTAAATCCATCACATTATGATCATGCTTCCCTACGGATGTATAGCAAAGAAGATTTAATTCGTCTGCAAAAGATTCAGACTTTAAAATATATCGGATTATCACTCAACGAAATTAAACAAATCATTCAAGACAATTCATTACCCATACATGATTTGAGAAGTTCTTTAGTCATGTAAAAAGAAATTATTCAGCAAAAAATTGCCCATATGCAGTATGTGGTGAAAGCCATTAATGAATCCATGGGTATTCTAGGTGATAAATTGGAACAAGTGGATTGGGAAAGTCTGGGTAATCTTATTCATGCCATTCACGTGGAAATAGATTGGGTTGAGCAATATCACAACGCGTGCCGACTACAAACAAGAATTCAGTTATACGATAAATTCAGTGTAAATAAAATCGGTTGGCACCGATGGCTTTTTGAGCATTTGAGCCATTCACCTAATTTGAGGGTTTTAGAACTCGGTTGTGGCGATGCGGCATTATGGAGCCGAAATATAGGTGCTGGATCATGTAATTGAACGATTTCATTTAGATAACGGTAAGGAAATTTTGTCCCCTTGGTTTTCTGAGATCGAATGTATTCAGTATGAAGACCATATGCTTGTAGATGAAATTCAACCGCTTATCAATTACATAACTTCAACTCCAATGAATGCTAGAGAGGTTCTTAATGGAGTTACTTTAGATAAATTCAGAAAGTTTATAAGTACCAAGCTAGAGCTAGAGGGAAGCATATATATAACGAAAGAATCCGGATTTTTCTTAGGGAGGAAATAAACAACGATGTTACAAGAGATGAACCCCAGAGTTCGTATCGTGAAAGAAGAGGTTTTATCCAACAACTGGTACGTACTAAAGAAAATAACTTTTATGTATCAAAAAAGTGATGGTACTTGGGAAACTCAAGCTCGAGAGGCTTATGACCGCGGTAATGGTGCGACCATTCTACTATATAATATCGAGAAGAAAACAGTCGTGTTAACGAGACAATTTCGAATGCCGTCCTATTTAAATGGTAACGGAACGGGGATGCTTATTGAGGCATGTGCAGGTTTGTTGGACAATGACGGTCCAGAAGAAAGTATCCTTCGAGAAACGGAAGAAGAGACCGGATATCGTGTAAAGAATGTTCATAAAATCGGTGAAGCTTATATGTCCCCAGGTTCTGTGACCGAGATACTGCACTTTTATATGGCTGAATATACAGCAAACATGCTTGCCGGTGTTGGTGGGGGATTAGAGGAAGAACAGGAGCATATAGAAGTACTGGAAATCTCGTTAGAACAGGCATTGCAGATGGTTAAAAACGGAGAAATCAAAGACGCAAAAACGATTATGCTCTTGCAATACGCCCAAATCAATGGGCTGCTTGAATCCGTTAGTAAACCGCAGCACATCCTCATCGCCGGCCCCTATCGTTCTGGCACCGGTGATGATATCCGTTTGATTGAGAAAAATATGCGCTTCATGAACGAAATCGCTCTTCAAGTATATGAAGCGGGACATTTGCCTGTATTAGGCGAATGGTATGCACTTCCACTGATGGAGACAGCTGGCTCAAAAGGGATTGGAGAGGACATATTCAATCGAATGTTCCACCCGTCTTCAGTGAGATTATTAGACCATTGCGATGCGGTCCTCCGTGTGGGTGGACCCTCTCAAGGTGCAGATGAAATGGTGAAGGTAGCAAAGGAAAAAGGGAAATTCATCTACAAGCATTTTCATGAAGTTCCTCAGGTAAAAAACACTTATTAGGAAAGACCTTTCTGTAAGCACTTTTAACAGACTGCCGAGATTTTTGCGGCAGTCTGTTTACTAATGCATCAAACTTATCACTCTTTCAATATTTTTGCTGATGTTTAAGAGCTTTTTAAACATTTTTATCAAACAAACGCTTGTATTGAACGGGGGAAATGCCCGTGTATTTCTTGAAAAGGCGGGTAAAGGTTTGGAGGTCATTAAATCCGAGGGTGCTGCTGATTTCAGTAATGTTCATTTCCTGCATTTCCAAAAGTGATTTCGCTTTTGCGATTTTCATTTCCCGATGCAGCAGAATCGGAGATTTGCCGAACATCTCTTTGAAATGGTTGCTTACGTAGGTAGAATTCATATGTAAATCCTTGGCTAAATCTGATAATGAAAGCGAAGCCTCGGGCTGGGTGACAATTTTCAATAAGATGGACAAAAAGCTGTGAGACGGCTGTCTCAACTCCGTGGTATTCATGCTTCCCATAGCATTTTCTAATAACAAATAAAGCAATTCAAGGGATTTTGCTTTTTGCAAAATGATATTAGGGATATGGCCTTCCCGTGTAGTGGCGAGCACGAATTCGTCGAATACGGCCTCGAATTTTTTGTGATTTTTCAACGGGTAGATATAAGGGATCTGTAAAAACGGCAGCACATCGATCACATTCTGAATCTTGTAAGTAAAATGCCACCAGAGAAACTCGGTTTCCTCATCGCTATCTTTATATTGGTCATGTTCCAGAAAAGTAGGGATAAAAATGACGGATCCCGGTTCAATCACATAGACTTTGTCTTGAACCCTGAGTTTGGCCGAGCCTTTTCTCACATAGGTCATCATGTAATACTCTTGAAATACTCGGTTCCGGTAGTTCATCTCGCGACGGCGATGGATATCAAACTTTAACACTTTTAACTCGGCTGTTTCCAGCAGAGATGAGAGCATATCATTCTTCATGCTAGTCAACCCCTATCTTAAAATTGATTATATCATAATTACTGGTTCTTATTTGATGCTTATCTAAATGATTTCATAGAAAAAAAGGAGAGATTTTCGACGAAAAAAGGTTTGACAGTCCTTTTTCAATGGCTTAACATGAATCATATGATCCAGATAAATACCAATGATGGAAGGAGGGAAGAGATGAAGGCAGTAATTTCCTTGAAAGGCAAGGTTGAAGTGTTAGACATTGAAGAACCTTCCATTGAAACGAACCATGTGCGTGTAGAAACCTGCTATTCCGCAATTAGTTCGGGCACAGAGCTGCTGTTGAAAAACCTGATGACCGATACTCCCATTCAACTTGGTTACAGTGCGATGGGAATTGTGCGGGAAATTGGGGAAGGCGTCTCCCATGTGAAGGTAGGGCAGAGAGTCGCTTGCTATGGTTCTCCTTATGTTAAGCATGCAGAATTCTTAGTGGTGCCTAAGCATTTGGTTGTTCCGCTTCCGGATGAATGCAGCTCGAAAGAAGCATCCTTCGTCGGACTCGGTGCGATCGCCATTCATGCGCTGCGGCAAGCGGATTTGCGTTTTGGAGAATCGGTTGTTGTGGTTGGACTAGGGATACTGGGACAAATCGTATGTCGGATTGCGGACGTTTCCGGCAGCAGGGTAATTGGGCTTGATTTGTTGGCGGAACGCTGCGGTAAGCTTTCGGAAGCCTGTGACGTACAAGTGTGTGACAATGTACAGGATGTCAATCGCACCATCGATTCGTTACATCAGCATGAAGGTGTTGATACGGTCGTCATCTGCGCCAATGGTGCCAATTCCGGCATGATTGATCAGGCCCTTCGCTGGATTCGCGACAGAGGGAAAATCGTCATTGTCGGCGATGTGAAGATGGACTTCGATCGGGAGTTGATGTTTGCCAAAGAGGCGCAGGTGCTCATCTCGCGCGCTGGCGGTCCTGGGCGGTATCATGACAGCTACGAAAGCAAGGGCGTCGACTATCCGATTGGTTATGTACGTTGGACGGAAGGTCGCAACATGGCGGAATTTATCCGTTTACTTGCGGAACGACGGATATCCATCCAAACACTTATCACGCATGAGATGTCTTTACCCTCTATGACAGTGGCTTACGAATTGCTTCGCGAATCTCCACGAGACGTTTTAGGTGTTCTCATTGATTATGGGAAGGAGCGTCTCGACTCCAAAAGGTGATTATTGATCGTTCAGCAGCTTTTTCTATAATAATTCACACGCATAAAGGCTATTTTGCAACTTCAAGTTGCAAAATAGCCTTTATGCGTGTGAATTGTTGTAGAGAATACAAACATTGGTAATCACTATAGCCCATCTGCCCTCACGAAAGCTAAATGACTCTAAAATCACATTTTGGAGTTGTGCATACCAGTTGTGAATCAATCGACAGTCTCTGTTCTGCAACAATTTAGTCCTTTTCTCATGCTATAGAGCTACTTGTCTATCCTAGTAGGCGTCTTGTAGCCTGCGGCAAACCGTCTCGAAGTCGTCGAGCCGTGCCCAGTAAAGCTTGAAAATATGGCGCATAGTTTCCAGTTCGTGGAAAGTAACATTCATGTCGGTGTAGAAACTAAATGTCGGGATGATGTCCCGGTACATGAAGAACCGAGAAGGACGCGCTAGCGTCTCTTCCCCAGTCCACTCCGCCGCCGTTTTGACACTCGGGATGGTAAGGGTGGTTTTGCGAATATGCAGCTGCGCTTCGTTCGAAACAAGAAAATCGAGCAGGGTTTGGGCTGCTTCTTTGTGCTTGCTCGATTTAATGACCGCAAGTCCAATGATTAAGAGCTGAGTCTTCGCCTCCATCGAATAGGGAAGCGGTGCGATGTCATAGGCGAAGTCAGCATTACGCAAGTGGTTCAAGCTGCAATAGCTGGTCACAATCATGGACGTCTTTTGCTGCAAGAAAAACCGTTCGGCATCAGAGTCATTTTCCGACATATAGACGGTGTCTGGATTCATTCCTTCAAACAGCCCAAGGCTTGTTTGCATGGCTTTCCGAAAGTTATCGTTGTTGAAAATCAGTTTACCTTGTTGATCGCGTTCAAAAACGACTTTGTTTTGCAATAAAAAGAGCGGCCATCGATTGATGGATTGCAGGTGAAACAAAATGCCGATGCGATCATGCTTTTGCGTTAAGGCTAGCGCCGCTTGCTGTACATCGTTCCAACTCCAGCTGCTATCCGGCTCTGGCAAGGCGGCTTCCTTGAAATGATCTCGGTTGTAACACAAGACGATCGGTGAAAAAATAAACGGCTGTACGTACAAATGATTATCTTTGGTGAACGGACCCGACAGAAAGGGATACGTGCCATTCTTTCGTTCAAGCGGCTCCAAGATATCCGAGACAGCCCCGTTTTCGGTAACCCTTTCGTAGCCTTGATTATTTAAAGTGATAAGGTCGAACGCGTCTCTCTCCATGGCTTCTTTCGCGTTCTGAGAAAAGTACGATTGCGAAAGAGGGATCATTTGGACGACAATATGCGGATGCTGCTGTTGAAACTTTTCGACTAGTTCCAATAAGTTAGCTTCTAGGGTGAGAGTAGGGTAATAACCGAATTTCAGGGTAAGCTTTTCGTTCCGGCCCGTCCCGACTACGCGTGTCCCGATTCGCGGTGCTTTTTCGATCATTTCCTGATTGAGTAGTAGTTCCAGTCCTTTACGAACGGAGTTTTTGCTAAGCTGGAACTGTTCAGCAAGTGTTAATTCGGAAGGTAAGAAGTCACCGGGCTGAAGTTTTCCGGTAAGGATATCGCTGCGTAATGTCGTGACCATGTCTTCCAGTCGGGTTCGGAAGGTTGATCGTTTGGGTTTACCCGCCATTTATCTGAGTACCTCCGGGCCATTCAATGTTGGTTTGTATCTGGGTTATATTATAGTATGCCAAGATGATTGGACACAAGGTTCGCAATGTTCTGCCGTCATTTTTTTCTAACCCAATGTCGGATTGCATAAGATTCCATAGTTTTTTCTTTATCATTTAAATACACCAAGTGTTAATTTACATAACAAACAGTTTACATCAGTAAGATTCATCAATAAAGACTCATCGAAGGGGGGGTTCCATTGATCTCATTTCGTCAAGTAGAGAAGCATTATGGCGATTTTCATGTGCTCAAAGGAATTGATCTTCAGATTAAGCAGGGTGAAGTTGTTGTCGTTGTAGGTCCGTCAGGTTCGGGCAAGAGTACGCTGCTAAGGTGTATCAACCGGCTGGAAACCATCACAAGCGGTGAGCTAATCGTGAATGAGTACAAGGTCAGCGATAAGAAGATGGATTTGAACAAGCTGCGTCGAGATATCGGCATGGTATTCCAGCATTTCAATCTCTATCCGCATAAGAAAGTGATCGATAACATTACGCTTGCTCCGATGAAGGTGCATGGTATGTCTAAGAAAGAAGCCGAAGAGATCGCGATGTATTTTCTGGATAAGGTTGGTATTCAGGATAAGGCGCACAGTTTTCCTTCGCAGTTATCCGGTGGACAGCAGCAGCGTGTGGCCATTGCGAGGGGACTGGCGATGAAGCCGAAAATTATGTTGTTTGATGAGCCCACATCAGCCTTGGATCCAGAAATGGTCGGAGAGGTGCTTGATGTTATGAAGGCGCTTGCAAACGAAGGAATGACGATGGTTGTGGTTACACACGAGATGGGCTTTGCCCGCGAAGTAGCCGATCGCGTTGTTTTTATGGACAAAGGTCAGATAGTAGAAGAGTCACCACCAGAGGAATTCTTCGTCAACCCTCGCGAAGAAAGAGCAAAATTATTTCTGAATCGGGTACTTAACCATTAATAAGGAGATGAACAAAACCATGATGTCAAAAAAGTGGAATTTCATGTTGATGTTAGTTACGGTATTCGCATTGGCGGGGTGTGCCTCTAACGGCAGCCCAACAGGAGGCGCATCAAGCACTCCGGCTAGCTCCCCAGCAGCAAGCAGCGCTCCAAGCACTGCCAAGCCGGCCGGTGGAGCGTCCGTTCTGGATGAGATTAAAAGCAGAGGCAAACTCGTCGTTGGTGTGAAATTTGATACCAAGCTATTCGGTTTGAAGAACCCGACTGGCGGCGAAGTTGAAGGCTTCGACATCGACATTGCCAAGGCATTAGCGAAAGAAATTCTCGGCGATGAGAAGAAAATTGAGTTGAAAGAAGTAACGTCCAAGACGCGCATTCCGATGCTCGATAACAAAGAGATTGATATGATTGTTGCAACGATGACGATTACCGAGGAGCGGAAGAAGCAAGTTGAGTTTTCCGATGTTTATTTTAAAGCCGGACAGTCTTTGCTCGTGAAGAAAGGCAGCCCTATTAAGAGTGTAGCGGATGTCAAAAAAGGAACGAAAGTATTGGCTGTAAAAGGCGCTACCTCCGTTGCGAATATTAAAGCAAAATCCCCAGATGCCACCATCCTTGAGTTTGATAATTACCAAGATGCTTTCAGCGCCCTGAAAGCGGGTCAAGGGGACACGTTGACCACAGATAATGCCATCCTCTATGGCATGATGGTACAAGATAAGAACTTCGAAGTGGTTGGCGAACCGTTCACAGATGAGCCTTATGGTATCGCGATGAAAAAAGGTGAAACAACGCTTCAAGCCGCGGTGAATGATGGACTGAAGAAGCTGGAATCAAGCGGCCAATACGCGAAAATTTACGAGAAATGGATTGGCAAAGCGCCAACCAAATAAGCGGAACAAGAATAAAAGAAGAGATGGGTGGCAGCTGCTGCCCATCTTCTGTCTATGAGGGGGGAGCGCATGCCGGATTTCTCGATTTTTACCGATTATTTTGATATCTACATGAAGGGCTTCTTCAACACGATCATTGCCAGCGTTATTGCGTTAATTGGCAGCTTTGTGCTGGGTACGGTCATTGCCATTTTTCGTATTGGATCGGTGAAACCGCTGCAATGGCTAGGGACTGCCTATGTAGAGTTCATTCGAAACATACCGCTCTTGCTTGTTGTATTCGTGTTCTTCTACGGGCTGCCGTCCATCGGCATTACCCTTAGCGGATTCGTGTGCGGGACCTTAGGCCTTACGGTGTACACGGCAGCTTTTATTGCAGAAGCGATCCGGGCAGGTATTATGTCGGTGCCCAAGGGTCAATCTGAGGCGGCACAATCCTCGGGACTGACCTATCTCCAAACGATGTGGCATATCGTCCTTCCGCAAGCGATCAAAATTGTCATACCGCCGCTCAGCAACCAATTTATTAACCTCGTTAAGAACTCGTCGGTACTTGGCGTATTCGCAGGCTTAGACCTCATGTATTTCGGGGATCAGGTCGCAAGTGAGACCTATGCTACGTTCGATACCTATATCTTCGTTGCTGTGCTTTATTTGATACTCACGCTGCCGCTAAGTTACTTGGCCTTGCGTCTAGAACGTAAATTAGCCCGCGCAGACTGACTTTAGGAGGGGGTGAGCGAATGGATATCATGCAGGCTTTCTCGGCTGATAATGTAAGGTTTGTATTTGAAGGTTTCTATATGACGCTTAAAGTCGCTGCGATCTCTATTGTATTTAGCTTTATCGTGGGATGTATTGTCGGTACAATCCGGTATACGAAGCTGCCGGTTGTTTCACCTATTCTGGCTATAGCAGTTGAGCTTCTTCGCAATTTACCGCTGCTGTTAATCATATTTTTCTCGAGGTTCGCCTTACCGGATATCGGGATCAAACTTGGACCCATGAATGCGACGATTTTGGCCTTAACGTTATTTGAAGGTGCGATGATTGCGGAGATTGTGCGAAGCGGGCTGAATTCTATTGATAAAGGACAGATTGAAGCCGCAAGATCTTCAGGACTAGGCTATGTGCAAACCCTTTGGCATATTGTTCTGCCTCAAGGGCTGCGCCGAATGATGCCGCCACTAGTGAGTCAATTTATCTCTTTGTTAAAAGATACGTCTCTTGCGATTGTTATTTCCTTGCCTGAACTGATGCACCATGCGAAAATAGTAATTGGACAAAGCTACAGTTATACCATTCCAATTCTATTTTTAGTGGCTATGCTGTATTTCGCTGTGAATTATGCGCTATCACTAGCAGCTCGCAGGATGGAATCAAGATTGGTATAAGAGGAATATAACATCCAGAAGGAGTCTTGGCATCATGTTACATGTAAGTTGGGAAATGATGATATTCATCATCATCGGTGGTTTTGTAGCGGCATATGTAGATTCAGTTGTAGGTGGAGGAGGGCTGATCGCTCTACCAGTTCTACTGGCCACGGGGCTACCCCCGGCTGTTGCGCTGGGAACGAACAAATTGGCGGGCACCATGTCTTCTCTGACGAGTACGATTTCTTTCATGCGGTCTGGGAATGTTGATCTGAAAGCCGTACGCGGTTTGTTCTTTTTATCTCTCTTAGGAGCCGTGTGCGGAACGACGGTGCTCCGCCAAATTCCATCTGATTTCTTAAAGCCGCTGGTTATCGTTATGTTGATCTTGATCACCATCTACACGATTTTTCGCAAAAATTGGGGGGATATTTCTACCTTCGGCCAATTCTCAACGAAAACAGCGATGTTAATGGGCTTCGCCGCATTCGGTTTGGGTTTTTATGATGGCTTCTTTGGACCGGGGACCGGTTCCTTTCTTATTTTCGTTTTTCTGATGTTAGGATTCAATTTCGTCAAAGCGGCTGGTAATTCCAAAGTCCTTAATTTCGGGAGCAACGTGGCTAGCTTGGCTACTTTCATGGTTCTGGGATCCATTAATTACGGGATTGGCATCCCAATGGGAATAGCCATGGTTTGTGGATCTTTACTGGGCTCACGCATGGCGATCCGCAAAGGCTCAGCGTACGTTCGACCGCTATTTCTTACCGTTTGTATCATCCTAATTGGCAAACAGATATGGGATATCTTATAGGGGGTGAAAGGCTGGGACGCTTAAAGAACGAAGGGCTGCAAATGATTTTCGTCGCAATCGTGACGGCCATAGCCGGAGAGTTTAAGATCACACCTTTCAGTGGCGAAGTGTTTCGGATTGGACTTGGCAGCAGCGCCTTTCTACTCAGTTTGCTTTTGATGAAGCACCTGCCTTATGTCTATACAGGTATCATTACCGGGATCACGGTCCTGCTATTTCGGACGTTGGAGGACGGTATCCTAACGCAGGGGGCCGCGTCCTTCAGCGCGAGCGCGCAAACGCATTTATCAGCCGCATTTTATTATATGGCCTTCGCGATTGCTATGAGCTTGATTAAACGGGAATGGGATCAATTCCACCCTTTTGTACTGGGATTGTTCTTGTCGGTTATTGATCTTATGTCCAATGAGATTGAATTGCTGGCGCGCAGCTTGATTTTTCATTCAGCGAACATGTTTACGGAGCAATTATTGTATATCACCGTTACCGCTGTCGTGCGGAGCTACTTCGTGGTTGGTATCTACAACAGTGTGACCATAAATCAGATGCGAGTCGTGCATAATGAGCAGCAGAAGCGCATGGAACAGATGTTAAATACGAATAGCGGTTTATATGGCGAAGTATTTTACTTGCGGAAGTCGATGGATACGATTGAGCAAATAACAGCCAAGAGCCACAATTTATATGAAAAAATCAATGGCGCGGGGTTAAAAAGCTACTCTCGTACCATTTTGGAAATTACCCAGCAAATTCACGAGGTCAAAAAAGACTCGCAGCGCATCCTAGCCGGGTTATTGAAGCTGTTCGATCGCGACTTCGCTTCCGATATGAGGCTGGCCGAAGTCGTGGAATTCGCTATCAAATCCAACATGGGTTACAGTGCGATGCTTGGCAAAAAGATTCAATTCAAAAGTGATATTCAAACGGACTATTGTTCGGATCAATACCTCCCTCTTTTAACCGTCATCAATAATCTCGTGTCTAATGCCGTTGAGGCGATTGAATTTCAAGGATCGATTCTCGTTAGTGCTTATGAGCAAGGTGCTGAGACCACCATACTCGTTGCTGACAATGGTGTTGGCATTTCTGAGCAGGATAGGGATATGATTTTTGCACCTGGATTTACGACCAAATTCAATCAGGAGGGCTTTGCCGCGACAGGGATTGGACTTTCTCATGTGCGAGATATTGTTCATTCATTAGGCGGAGACATTCATTTGCTTTCTGACAAGCCGGGTTTTCAGAGCACTTTTGTGATAACCATATTGACCGATACGTTGAAAAAAGGAGCGTAGAGATCATGCTGTCATTCGGAATTGTTGACGATGATGCGGTAAGTAGACGGATGCTGCAAAAGATCATTGAAAAAGGCGGTTTAGGCGAAGTCGTTGGTACGGCTGGCAGCGGGAGCGAAGGGGAGAAGGTTCTTCTGGAAACCACCCCCGATGTAGTGGTCATCGATTTATTAATGCCGGATCAAGATGGAATTGAGACGATTATTCGATTGAAGGAGCAAGGTTATCGAGGGAAATACGTGATGATTTCGCAAATTGAAAATAAAGAAATGATTGGCAAGGCCTATCAAGCTGGTGTCGAATTTTACATTCAAAAGCCAATTAATAAAATTGAAGTGGAAGCTGTGCTGTCCAAGGTTAATGAGCAGTGGAACATCAGCCGCTCCTTGCAGGAGATTAAAGAATCTTTAACCAAGTTAAGTTTACTGCACACAGGCCCTGAAAGTATTCGAAAAAAACGAAGCGTCCGCGAAATTATGCAGCCCATTCTCATGGATATGGGAATTGTGGGGGACACTGGCAGTCGCGACTTGATGGACATTATGGAACATCTCGCACGTCATCATAAAGCGGAAGGAATTCCGCCGCTCAAGGAGCTTTATGAAACCGTTTCTAGATGCCATAAGGTGAAGGAAGCGGATGTTGAAAAAGAAGGCAAGGCCGTCGAACAACGGATTCGCCGAACCGTCATGGGGGCATTAACCCATATCGCCAGCATCGGATTGACGGATTACAGCAATCCGAAATTTGAGCATTATGCGCCTCTTTATTTTGAATTCCAGGATGTGCGTATGAAGATGAAAGAAATCGATGAGAACTCGAAGCCTGAGAAGGGCAAGGTCAATATTAAGAAATTTCTTCAAGTTCTCTATCTTGAGGTTACGGATAAGATGCGCAGCGAATATTAATAATAGGGCCGTTTCTGGTTGCGAATTGACCGCTGGTTATGGTATTATTTTGAATTAGTGATAGAAGAAGGAGGTGAAGGTAGGATGAATCGAGAGTTTGTGAACAACCGTGTGAGCCAGTTACCCATTGCGATGGCTGGCATCGTTCATGCAGCAGTCAAAGACGCGAGAAGTCTGTCTATTTATGCTCATACGGAATTACAACTCACGAAAAGACTCCTACCTTAACCCTCAAACGGATCAATCCGAAAGGTCGTAGGAATTTTCCTGCGGCCTTTTTTGTGTACATAGGCGATGGATAGGGTCTTTCACAAATTAGGAGGATCCTTCATTATGTTAATTATTAACGGTCAAAATATAAAGAAATACCATGGTGCGCAGCTAGTTCTTGAGGATGTTACTTTTGAAATCCATCAGGGAGAAAGAGTAGGACTTGTGGGACGCAATGGCAGTGGTAAATCGACGCTGCTTCGCCTTATCTCTAAGATGGAGAAGCCCGATGAAGGGCAATTAACGGTGCGAAAAGATACGCGGATCGGTTATTTAGCACAAATCCCAACGGAGTGGGAGAGCGGTACGGTGTATGATGTGCTGGCGTCCAGCTTTCAAGGGATACTTGAATGCCGCGCCAATATGACGGAGCTGGAGCAGCGGATGTCGAGCTCAGAAGTCATGAGCGATGAGAAGCAGCTGGATCAGCTGCTTAAGCGGTACGCACAGCTGCAAGAACGTTTCGAACGGGAAGGC
Organism: Paenibacillus alginolyticus DSM 5050 = NBRC 15375; assembly: GCF_000422905.1. Taxonomy (GTDB): domain Bacteria; phylum Bacillota; class Bacilli; order Paenibacillales; family NBRC-103111; genus Paenibacillus_E; species Paenibacillus_E alginolyticus. The sequence continues at coordinate 34,115 of NZ_AUGY01000030.1, read as the reverse complement.
GGCTACGAGCTGGATGCAAGAATCGATCAAGTCGCGAACGGACTTCGTATAGCACGGGAGGTTTATGAGCGGAGCTTTGCCTCGCTGTCCGGAGGGGAAAAGACGAAGATTGCTCTCGCATCCCAGCTGATCGGCAAGCCTGACTTACTGCTGCTGGATGAGCCAACGAATCATCTGGATTTGTTCGGTGTAGAGTGGTTGGAGGACTATCTCACCCATTATGATGGCGCATGCTTCATTGTTTCTCACGACCGTTACTTTCTGGATCGGGTTGTTACGAAGATCGTTGAGTTGGAAGATGGCGAGTCTACGACCTATCTGACTTCCTATTCGGGATATGTGAAGGAGAAAGAAGTCCGGCTGCTGCAGCAGTTTGCTGATTATCAGGAGCAGCAGAAGGTCATCAAAAAGATGAAAGAGACGATCAAGCAGCTGACGGAGTGGGGCCGGGTAGGAGGGAACGAGAAATTTTTCCGCCGGGCGGCTTCTATGCAGAAAGCGCTGGATCGGATGGAGAAGCTCAAACGGCCTGTTCTTGATCCGAAGGCAGCGGAATTCGGATTGAAGCTGGACGACCGCTCAGGTCGGAGAGTGATTCGTTTCGAGGATGTGAACAAGCGATACGGGGATAAAGTGCTGCTGCAGCGGGCAAGCGGCTTGCTGGAATATGGCGAGAAAGTGATGCTCGTCGGGTCTAACGGTTCGGGCAAAACAACGCTGCTGAGGATGATTCTGGGTGAAGAGCAGCCTAACCAAGGGGAGCTCGAGCTTGGAGCGCGGGTCGATATTGGCTATTTGGCACAACAAGAGTATCCAGAGGACCATAAGAAATCGGTGCTGACTTACTTCTGTGAGGAAGCGAAGCTGGAGGAAGGAGAGGCTAGGGGCCGGCTTGCTGCTTATTTATTTTATGGCGCAGATGTATTCAAGTCGGTCAGTTCTCTTTCGGGAGGGGAGTGGACTAGATTGCGGCTAGCACTGCTTGTGCTTCGTAAGCCTAATTTACTTATTCTCGATGAGCCCACGAATCATATGGATATTGCTTCAAGGGAAGCTTTGGAAGAGGCGCTGGAAGAGTTTCCAGGCACCGTGCTGGCTGTGACGCATGATCGTTATTTTATGAATCGGCTGTCTCGTAAAATATGGGAGCTGGATCAAGGGCGAATTACCGTTTACTTGGGTAATTTTGATGATTATAAAGAGAAGAGCGCTCAATTGCGTGAAAATCGAATCCGTGAGTCTGCTGCTGTTGGTACGAGAAAATCGTCTGGTGCGAGTGCTGGGGCTAGGGATGGTGCACATGCCAATGCAAGTACAAGTACAAGTACAAGTACAAGTGCAAGTGCAAGTGCTATGGCAAGAAATGCTGAGAGTGCTTCGCCAAGAGCTTCTAGGAGTGCTGCGCTAAGTGATTCAGCGAGTGCTACGGCTAAAAATACTGCCAATGTGGCGCAACGAGGGAAGTCTAAAAGCTCATCCGTGTTTACACGGGAGAGGCTAGAGAAGCAGATTGCGGATGGCGAAGCGCAGTTGAGTAATCTGGACCAGCGGCTAGAGAATCTGGCGGCAGATGAACTTAGCGAACTGTGGGCGGAAAGAGAAACGGCGCAGGAGATGTTGGATAGGCTCTATGAGCAGTGGATGCTGATAGAGGAGCAAGAATAGAAAAAGGGGGGCGGATACCCCCCCTTTTTTGGTTTGGGGTGAGGGAATCTCACCCTTAATTTGTTTTCGTAGATTCCGACACGGCGAAATCGATGAGATTTCATCACGTCGCGGAACGAGGAGCCGCTATTTGAAGAAAATAGCGCTAAAAGGACATTTCGCGGAACGTGAGGACTCTATTTGTTGGAAAACCGCGTGATTTGAGGGCGAAACAAGGAAATAGCGGAACGACGTTCCGCGAAAGTCTACAAACAGCCGAATTCCTCACAAATAACGCCTCGACGTTCCGCAAAAGATTAACTTTCACGCGCCGACGGGACATTCCACACGCTGCGCAAGGGATCAAACCTGAATCCATTGCACAGGAACCTCGATGCGCTGCGGAACATAATGCCCGTTGAATTGCTCAAGCAGCAATTTAACAGCCGATAAGGCCATTTGCTCTTCATCCTGCAAAATGTGCGAGATTCCCGGAATCTCTGGATCATCGAAAGAAACCAACTCGATCTTCGGGTTCAAGCCTTCTTCCTGATGCAGAGCATGATGCGTGAGCCTTGCCATCTCAGCAGTTAAAGCAAAAACAGCTGTAATGTTAGGATGCTGATGCAGGAATTTAACAATATAAGCTGAAGTATCGCCGTTTCTGAGGATGTCGATGGGGACATGACACCATAAGCTTTTATCAATCAAAATGTTTCTATCAATATAAGCCTTCTCAAAGCCGTGAGTCCGGTCTTCAACGGTTGTATTCGTATTATCAGGGGAGATGAGCGCGATTTGCTGATGGCCTTTGTTTAACAGTTTGGTAACCGTCTCATAAGCGCCGCCCCAATTATCAGATGTAATCCGGTAAGTTTCGATATTTCGTAAATAACGGTCTATAAACACAAACGGATATTTATCCAGGGATAAACGGAGTAGCGATTCATTATAGCGCTCATCCTCCGTAGGGAAAACAATGATGCCGCGGACGCCTGGGGTGTTGGTCAATTCCTGGACCGAACGGGATTCCTCGATGGAAGATTCGCGTGTGATATGCAGGACGAGCTGATAACCGGCTTCCTTGACGTAGTATTCAATGTAGTCGACAAGTCTCTGAATGACTTTCGTTTTCATGGTAGGGATAATCAGACCAATGTAATTTTGGGAAGAAGACGCTGAAGAACGGCGTTTAGGATCCACTGTGATTGAGTTGGGGTTGACTGACACGAATGTTCCCTTGCCTTGAATACGAGTGACTAGTCCCTCGTCAACCAATACGGCTAGCGCATTCTTCACGGTTATTTTACTGACCATAAATTCATCCATAAATTCTTGCTCCGAAGGCACGCGATCTTTGGGGCGAAGCTCTCCGGATATAATCTTATCTTTAATGGATTGGTAGATTTGTTTATAGAGAGGAATTTTAGTCATTCGTGCATCACCTGATTCTCATATTCTTAGGTTCATTGTACTCAGTAAATGTGAAAAAGGGAATACATAAAAGTCTGAAAAGTATATTTATAATGTTTTAATTAAATTTTATAACCAATTGTATATATAATATTGTAAATATCTACCATTAAAATCCGATTCAACAGGTACCAGTCATATTTCATAAAACGAAAAATTTAATATGGATTCTAAACAAACGTTTAGCCGTGGAATTTATGTGATTAAATATAATAAACATAATTTTATACTCAATTGATTATATTATTATAGGTTTTTATGTACTATAATTCGATTTGTAAAGCGCTTACATGTTAATCGACCATTTGCATGATAGTTTATATGACAATCAAAATTTCTATTTAGGGGGATTAATTGTATGAAGAGAAAGCTACAAGTGTCTTCTGCTGCCATTTTGGCATCCATGCTTTTATTGTCAGCTTGTACATCAAACTCGGGCACAAGTAATGAGGGAACGGCTACTGCGAACCCAGCAGCTACAACCAAGAATGATAGCGCAACCAAATCAGGTACACCTGTTAAGCTGAGCTTCTGGACGTTCAATGAGCTGCATCAGAAATTTTTTGAAAGCATGGCTGAATCATGGAATAAAACACATCCTGAACAGCCGATTCAAGTGGAAGCAACAACTTTCCCCTATGATGATAACCACAATAAACTGTTAGTGGCGCTGCAATCAGGAACGGGTGCTCCCGACATGGCTGACATTGAAATCAGTAAAATCGGCAATTTCCTAAAAGGCGATGTCCAGCTAACCGCGCTGAATGATATTGTTGAACCGGAGAAGGCCAACCTCGTCATGTCTCGACTCGATAATTATGCGAAGGACGGCAAATTTTACGGGATAGATTACCACGTTGGGGCACAAGTCATCTACTACAACAAAGAAATTCTCGATAAAGCAGGCGTAAACGCTGACGATATTAAGACTTGGGATGATTATGAAAAAGCAGGTAAGCAGGTTCTTGAGAAAACCGGCAAGCCGATGACGACGGTCGAAACGTCGGACCAATGGTCATTCTGGCCGCTAGTTGTACAACACGGTTCGGACTTCCTAGACAAAAACGGTAACGTGACAATAGGTGACCAAGCGAATCTAGATGTATTGAGTTACCTGCAGAAGCTTGTGAAGGAGAAAGTTGCCGTTGTGGCTCCGGGCGGCTTGCATCATGCGGAAGAATATTACGGTTTCATGAATAAAGGCGGCGCAGCTTCCGTCTGGATGCCGATGTGGTACATGGGTCGCTTTACGGACTACATGCCTGATTTGAAAGGCAAAGTCATCATTAAACCGATGCCGGTATTTAAACAAGGCGAGATGCGCTCTTCCGGTATGGGGGGTACGGGTACGGTTATTACGAAGCAATCGAAGAATCAAGACGTAGCTAAGAAATTCCTTTCCTATGCGAAATTGTCCAAAGAGGGCAACATTCAGATCTGGTCACAACTCGGCTTCGACCCGATTCGCTCTGATGTTTGGAACGATCCGGCGCTTAAAGCGGACAATAAATTCACGGCTTATTTTGGCAAAAACCTGTGGGATGTTTTGATTTCTGTGAAAAGCGAGATCGCGCCTACGAATATCAAGGAGAAAACACCGGCTGTCTCCGACTATATCAAGACGAAAACCATCTTCCAAGCGCTTAATGATTTGAAAGATCCGAAGCAAGTTCTAGACGATGCTGTGAAAAATATTAAGTAAATTGAACGCCCCGCGTTCCGTTGCTGGCTTTGCCCCAGGGACGTCCCTTCGGCAAGGCTTGCAGCGCTTCTAGAGAGGAGTGGTGATTGACGATATGAATAAATTTCTGTATTCCTCCCGGGTAGCTCCTTATGTCTTTGTTCTGCCTTTTGTGTTATCGTTCCTTATTTTCTTTGCTTATCCGGTTATGACCACGATTGTCATGAGCTTTCAAGAAGTTTTGCCCGGCCAGACCCATTTTATTGGGTTAGCGAATTACAAAAATTTATGGAGCGAGTCGTTTTTCACCGCGTTGAAAAATAGCAGTCGGTATACGTTCTGGACCCTGCTGGTGCTTATTCCATTACCGCTTGTACTTGCTGTATTCCTGAATGCGAAGCTGACCAAGGCGAGTGCGTTCTTCCGTTCCGCTTTGTTTATCCCCTCCCTCACTTCGGTTGTTGTGGCGGGAACTATATTCCGGCTTGTTTTTGGCAGCTTGGATGATTCGGTGATGAATGCATTCCGTCATATGCTGGGCATGCCTACCATTAACTGGCTGGCCAACTCCACGACGGGAATGCTCGTGATGGTTATTTTGGCGACTTGGCGGTTTACCGGCGTTAATATTATTTATTTCCTATCCGCGCTGCAGAGCATTCCGCATGAATTATATGAGTCAGCAGAAATAGACGGTGCCAACAAGTGGGACCAATTCTGGCGAATTACCCTGCCGTTATTGAAGCCGGTAGCGATCTACGTCATTACAATTTCCATCTATGGCGGCTATTCGATGTTTACGGAAAGCTTCATTCTCTGGAACGGTAACCGTTCCCCGAATGACATTGGTCTGACGATGATCGGTCTACTTTATCGTGAAGGCATCGAGCGTAATAATTTGGGCTTCGGATCTGCAATTGGGATCACATTGCTAGGTATAACCATGATCTTAAATGTCATTCAATTGAAATTCTTCGGTTTGTTCAGAAAGGAGGATTAGGACATGCAGATACAACGACATAAGTTCCTTCAAACCTCCTTACTGCTCTTCCTGTTTGTGGTACTTGCTGCATTGGCGCTATTCCCGTTCTACAGTCTCACGTTGGCTTCGTTTAAGCCTTCCAAGGAGATGCTGCGCTACGGGCTCAATGTGAAGCTGCAGCCGGAGTTATTGTCCTTTCATAACTATGCCTTCCTATTCTCTACATCCGCGAAGAAGTATCTGATCTGGTATAAGAACAGCGTCCTTATCTCCATTGTTTATACCGCTTGTTGTCTGCTTTTATCTTCGATGGTGGGCTATGGGCTCGCGATGTACCGATTTAGAGGAAGAAACCTTATTTTCCTCTTGGTCCTCTTGGTCATGATGGTACCTGTCGAAATTATTATGCTGCCGTTGTATAAACAAATGATTGCCTTCCACTTGATCGATACTTACAGTGGTGTCATTTTACCTTTCGTCGTCGCACCGCTGCCGATCTTCTTCTTCCGGCAATATGCTGCCGGGCTGCCCAAGGATTTCCTTGATGCAGGGAGAATTGACGGCTGTTCGGAGTATGGTATCTTTTTCAAAATCATGATGCCACTGATGGCTCCGGCATTCGGGGCGATGGCGATATTGCAGGCCCTTGCGAGCTGGAACAGCTTTGTTTGGCCGCTGATTGTACTCAAAACTGGGAATAAGCTGACCCTGCCGATCGGTCTGTCCAGTCTTGTAACGCCTTATGGCAATAACTACGATATTCTCATTGCCGGTTCCGTGCTTGCGATCGTGCCTATACTGATCGTCTTCATCTTCTTCCAACGCTTCTTTGTTTCGGGTCTTACGGTTGGTGGTGTGAAAGGTTAATGGCGGTCTCTCGGATGAAAAAAAGGCTGCTGCTTTCGCTCGGTTTCGCGCTTGTAGCAGTGGCTGTAGGGGTTTCTTATCTCCAATTCGTGGGTTCACGTTCAGCCCCTGTCGAGTTTCCGAAGAGACCTTTTCAGTACCCGATGTATGACACCGGAAGCACCAATACGGAATCAGGCTGGCATACGATGAATACGCACGATCCCTCCATTTATAAAGAAGGGGATACGTATTATGTGTTTTCTACTGATATAAAAGTTGGCGCCAATAAGGATCCGCTGCGGCCGGGGATCATGGTGAGGCGATCAAAAGACTTGATCACATGGGATTGGGTAGGGTATGCGCTGGATGGAATACCGAAGGAAGCAGCATCATGGACACGGGCAACGAATCTATGGGCACCCGACGTATTCAAAATGGGAGATACCTACTATTTGTACTATGCAGCATCTACCTTCGGAAGTAATCAGTCCATGATTGGTCTTGCAACCTCCAATTCAATTACCGGTCCATGGACGGATCAAGGCGCCGTCGTGAAGACGGCCAAGGGAGATGAAGCGAACGCGATTGATCCTAATCCGGTGTTTGATAGCGAAGGTAAACCATGGCTTTCGTACGGCTCCTTTTTTGGCGGCATATATCTCGTAAGACTTGATGAGAGCACTGGCAAAGTGAAGCAAGGGGAGCAGCCTACGCTGCTTGCCCGTAGAGACAGTCGAACAGTTGCAGGCGCTGTTGAGGCGCCGTATATCATCTATCAACCGGATCAGAAAAAGTACTATTTATTCGTATCCTATGACTCTTTATCTTCCGATTACAGTGTAAGAGTGGGCAGATCTTCCTCGATTACGGGGCCTTATGAGGATTTCAATGGGCATCAGCTTTCGGATACGGGGTTTTCGCCGCAGACGAATGTGGGAAATAAGCTGATTGGCAGCTACGTGTTTAGTGGGAAAGAAGGCTGGATCGCGCCGGGCCATAACTCGGTTCTGAAGGACGGCGATCGCACATTTCTCGTACACCATGCCCGTGGAGAAAAAGATAAGAATTGGTCTTACCTCTATATTCGTGAGCTTTTCTGGACACGTGACGGATGGCCGGTTGCTTCGCCTGAACGATATGCGGGAGAGAAAACACAACCTCTATCTCCGAAGCTGCTTGCAGGGCGTTGGGATCGATTGCCGATTCCGATGGCATGGACGGGAATAGAACGTTCTGAACCAATGACATTGCAGCCTAATGGAAAGATCGAATCGGCACATGGTATCGGGAAATGGTCATTTCAAGAACCGAATGATTTAACGCTGCAATGGACGGCTTTGGATACAAATGAAGGCACCCAGACGACAGAAAAGGTACTTGTCTCGCCTTCCTGGGATTGGGAGAATGACAAGCCTACGCTTGTGTTTACAGGGATGAACGAGAAGGGTATTAACATATGGGGCAAATACACAGATAGCATCAAAGGAGAATAACGATGGGGAACTTAGAAACCAGCTATATCAAACCACTTTTGGAGCAGCGTGCAGATCCGTGGATTTATAAACATACGGATGGATTTTATTACTTTACCGCATCGGTTCCGGAGTACGATCGCATTGAACTACGGCGTTCCGCTACGATTGCCGGTTTGAACGAGGCACAGCCTGTTGTTGCTTGGCGCAAATATGACGAAGGTCCGCTAAGTGCCAATATTTGGGCGCCGGAGCTGCATTTCGTTGCAGGCAAGTGGTATATCTATTTTGCTGCGGCTAGAACGACAGAAACGAATGAAGGCCTTTTCGATCATCGTATGTTTGTGTTGGAAAATAGTTCGGCCAATCCGCTTGAGGGAGAGTGGGAGGAGAAGGGGCAGCTGATCACCGAGTGGGAGAGCTTTGCACTGGATGCAACTTCCTTCGAGCATAACGGTATCCGTTATCTTGTCTGGGCACAAAAAGATTTGAATATAATAGGAAATTCTAATCTTTACATTTCCGAAATGAGCAGCCCATGGACGCTTCGCGGCAAGCAAGTCATGATCACAATGCCGGAGTATGATTGGGAAATCATCGGCTTTAAGGTCAATGAAGGCGCCGCGGTGTTGAAGCGGAACGGACGCATCTTCATCAGCTTCTCCGCAAGCGCAACAGACTTTAATTATTGCATGGGTCTGTTAACGGCTTCGGAAGATGCTGATCTGCTGGATCCGCAATCATGGGCGAAATCCAAGTCGCCTGTTCTGACCACCGATGCAAGCGTCCGACTCTTTGGACCCGGACACAATAGTTTCACTGTATCGGAGGACGGCACACAGGATATCTTCGTCTTCCACGCGAGAAATTATAAAGAAATAGTGGGTGACCCGCTCTACGATCCGAATCGCCACACCTTTGTGCGTGTACTGAAGTGGCACGCGGATGGCACACCGGATTTTGTTGGCTCCGTGTTAGGTGCCTAGAACTGTTAAACCATGATATAAGCCTCTATCTCATGTTAGTGAGAGTAGAGGTTTTTTATTCGTGCGCTTATTCAGAACGAACGTGCAATATAGTCTGCTGAGAAGTCGATTTTCGGCTTCTCAGACTCTGTTAACGAGCTTCGACTCGCAGAGCTCTCACTGAAAGCGCGGTTTTGCGCGCTTATTGGTTCGTGCGCTTCTGAATAGGCGCGTTTTCTGAGCTTGTTCTGCGCGGACGCACAGGATAGTCTGCTGAGAAGTCGATTTCCGGCTTCTCAGACTCTGTTAACGAGCTTCGGCTCGCATAGCGCTCACTGAAAGCGCGGTTTACGCGCTTATTGGTTCCGTCTGGGAGATCTTTCCGCCACCGTTCCGACATGGAAGTCGGTAGTCCATTTATGATAAGCTATACGTATTAAAGAAGGAGGCGATTGCTGTGATTCAAGTTTTCCCTGCGCATACGCGAAATACGACCGATCTAGGGTGGCTAAAGAGCCATAAAAATTTCTCGTTCGGCGATTATTTTGATGAGGATAATGTAGGTTTCGGGGTTATGCGTGTTTGTAATGACGATGACATTGCGGCTGGTCGGGGCTTCGGTCCACATCCCCATAGCGACATGGAGATTGTCAGCATCGTTCTCAGCGGAGCCATTAAACACGAAGATAGTTTGGGGCATGTTGCGGTAACAGGAGTCAATGGCGTTCAGCGGATGTCAGCTGGAAGCGGCGTTATTCATGCCGAGTATAATGCGTCGGATACGGAACCGATGAGTCTATTTCAGCTGTGGTTCATGCCTTCTAAACGGGGCTTGGAGCCGTCCTTTGAGAATGTTACTTATGAGCCTGAAGCGTTGGTTAACGCACTGCTCCCAGTAGTTACACCTGAGGGTGGCGAGCATGCAGCCAAGATCCATCAGGATATGAGCATTTACCTCAGCAAGCTGGAAGCGGGCAAGGAGCTTGTTTTCCGTCAGGCAAAAAATCGACGCATTTTTCTTATGCTTATAAGCGGGAAGTTATCTGCCAATGATGCTGTTTTGGAAACGAAAGACAGCGCTCGTATGGAAGCTGAACAGACGGTTGCTATTCGTGCGATAGAAGATACACATTTCATGCTAATCGATCTGCCATAATGGATGAGGAAGGAGGGCTATGCGGATGAAGGAAGTCTTTTTAATTAAACATGCAGTGGGCGGTCGAGCGTTCGTAGATACAGGTAAACATCCGATCTCCTACACATGTGAGCAGGTTGGAGACCAATGGATTTTTACCGTGCAGATAGAGAAGAAGGAAGATATTGCTGAGCTTTTGAAATGGAAAGAGGAACTCAACGTATTCCTATTTCAGGAGTTTGAAAATGAGCCAACAAAGAAATTATGGTTCTATGTAGGCGATGATTCCGTTCATTATTTCGAGGAAAAAGGCGAGTTAACCATTGTAGCAAAGTCTCAAATCGTCTACATTCCTGATCAGTTTAGTGCGCAATTGTAACTCAACATAGGGAGAGCTTGTGCAGGTGTCAAATGCTTGTGGGGCTCCCCTTTATCGGATTGGAGCAACACCTATGAAAGTTCAGGATCAATTACTAGAGAAAGCTATACCTTTTATCAAGGAATGTTACAGTGAACTAGGCCAAAGCTCGGGCAAAATCGAGGCTCGTCTTGCTGGAATTGCCGAAGCCATTAGGTATAAAGGTTACTACGAACATACCTTTCAAGAGCTAGAACATGGGGCCAAAATGGCATGGCGCAACAGCAACCGTTGTATCGGGCGATTGTTCTGGGAAACACTGACTGTACATGATGCTCGTTATATAGAAACAGAAGAACAGATGGCTGAGGCACTTTTTCGTCATATAGAAACGGCAACCAATGGCGGCAAAATCCGTCCAGTGATTACGATTTTCCCACCTACGCATGATTCGGCTCAGGGAGCCTTTATTCATAATGATCAACTGATCCGTTACGCGGGCTATGAAACTGACAATGGGATTCTCGGTGACCCAGCGTCTATTCAAATAACTGCGTTATGCCAATCGCTTGGATGGCAGGGAGCCGGAACGCCTTATGACGTGCTGCCGCTTGTTGTTCAAATGGGAGATCGGAAACCGAAGCTGTTCGAGATTCCTGCCGAGCTCGTCCTGGAAGTAGATATTACACATCCGGATATAGCAGCATTCGATGATTTGCATCTCAAATGGTATGCCGTACCGATCGTGTCGAATATGTACCTTGAAATCGGAGGGATTCACTACCCTGCTGCGCCATTCAATGGATGGTACATGGGCACTGAAATCGGGGCGCGCAACTTTGCAGATCAAGCAAGATATGACATGCTGCCGCGTGTAGCGTCTGTCATGGGTCTGGATACTCGGCGTGATGCCTCTCTTTGGAAAGATAGAGCGCTTGTTGAGTTAAATGTGGCTGTGCTGCATTCTTATCAACAGCAGGGAGTAGCTATTGTGGATCATCATACGGCAGCAAAGCAATTTAAGTCTTTTGAAGAGAAAGAGCAAAAGGTCAGTCGTGACGTCACGGGTGATTGGTCGTGGCTGATCCCGCCGCTATCTCCGGCGACAACGCATATTTTTCATCAGCATTATTCAAATGAAGTGAAGCTGCCTAACTTTTTTTACCGGCATGAGGGCTGAGCATTCGCAAAGGGATTGCATCTCCATTTATGGATAGCACCAAAAATCGAGTTAGTAAGATCCCCGTAAATACTCGGGGATTTATTGTTTGAAAATTGACCTAGGGACAAATTAAGAGATTCATTGAATTGTGTTACTAGACTTTGAAAAGAGGATTTTATAATGAAAAAAGGGCTTTGGTACGCCATTCTAGCCTATATCGCATGGGGCTTGCTGCCAGTTTATTGGAGGTCTTTTGGATCTCTGCTTGCGGGTGAAATATTGTCTCACCGTGTTATCTGGTCATTTGTATTCATGGCCATTCTCTTATTGATAGGGAAAAGCCGATGGAAAGAATTTCGTGAGATGGTTACGAACCGGAAAGCGCTGCTCCAGATCGGAATCAGCAGCATTTTAATCAGCTCCAATTGGCTAATATTCATATGGGCTGTTAATAACGGTCATGTTATTGAGACGAGCTTGGGGTATTATATTACGCCCCTAATTAATATCATGCTGGCGGTCCTGTTTTTACGTGAAAAACCAAGCCGCAGTCAGTGGGTGGCCGTTGCTTTGGCGGGGGCCGGCGTTTTGCTGGCAACCATCGATTACGGCAGATTCCCATGGGTTTCCCTCTCACTAGCGCTTTCTTTCGGTCTTTATAGTCTTGTGAAAAAGAGAGTTTCCTACGATGCCTCTATCGGACTGGCTGGAGAAACCGTCATTGTCTTCCCAATAGCAGTCGCGTATATTGCCTACTTACACTTCACACATCATGATTCCGCATGGGCGTTACCGCCTATCTCATTAGCGATGCTTTTATTGTCAGGAGTGGCAACCGCTTTGCCTCTGCTATGGTTTGCAAAAGCAACTGCTCGGCTGCCACTTTCCATGCTGGGATTCATTCAGTATATAGGTCCTTCCATTACGCTGCTTTTAAGTGTGTTCCTATTTAAAGAGAAATTCTCTCCCGTGCTTCTCATCAGTTTCTCCTTGATTTGGACGGCGTTAATTGTCTATGCATTGGCATCGATGCGAGTGGCGAGGACTTCTGTAGCGGAGTAGGCTTCAAATGTGGATCGTTTTAGGTGATATTAACAAAACCGTTCGAGACTTAGTCTCGGACGGTTTTGTTATATGCTTTAGCCTAAGGTGATGAGTGAGAACGGCGAAGAATTATGTACTTAGAACTGATTTAGAGGAACGACGTAGTTCACTTTGGGGTCGAAAACAAGGATTTTGCAAGAAATAGCGTACTCACGCACCAACCAGTTGTGTATTCCATAGGCAGTTAGTACAATGATGGTGATTAAGAATACGCTTACGAGAAGCGCTTATGAAGTAAGCTTTTTATAAGAAGAGCTTTAGGAGGACGAGCATGTACAAGCTGCTGCTAGTTGATGACGAAGAGGACGTGCGAGAAGGTGTCGTCCGTGAGATAAATTGGGAAGCGATTGGCTTTGAAGTGGTTGAGAAAGCGGAGAACGGCAGGGAAGCGCTGGAAATGGTTGAGCGGCTGCAGCCGGACGTGGTTGTAACGGATATTCAGATGCCGTTCATGAATGGGCTCCAACTAGCTGAGGCGGTCCGGGAGCGTTTTCCGACGATTAAGCTCATCATCCTTACGGGGCATGATGAGTTCGAATATGCCCAAAAGGCGATTAAGCTGCACATTGATGAATACGTGCTGAAGCCTTTTTCCGCGCAAGAGCTGATCAATGCCTTGCTGAAGGTGAAGGAGCATATTCAAGAGGAAGTGTCCCACCGGGAAAATGTACAGCTGCTGAAGGAGCATTACCGCAAGAGCATGCCTGTGCTTAAGGAAAATTTCCTAGCAACGTTAATGAACCGAAAACTCCCGCGTGACGAAGTCTACGAGAAGGCCGCGAACTACGGGATTGAACTTACTGGCAATAGCTATGTTGTAGCGGTGCTGAGCATCGATGGGGTGCTCATTCATGAAGAGGATTTGGAGAATCGCAGCGAACTCGCGAAGTCCGTTTCTTTGAAATATTCCGAGGACCAGGCGCTGAAATATTTTGCCCTGCTGAATATTACCGAGGAGATCGCTGATAAACGGCGTCTTGGCCTTGTTTTCATGCATAACGATCAAGTGGTTGTCCTAGCTGCGAGAGAGAGCATTGACAGAGAAGCTGCGCTTCAAGAAACGATGAAAGTGCTGGAAGAAGTGCGTCAGAATGTAGAGAAATATTTGAAGTTTACGCTTACCGTTGGGATCGGAACCGTTATGAAGGACGTAACCAAGATGAGCTATTCGTATGAAGATGCCGTGTTGGCGCTGGATTACCGGCTTATCTTAGGCAACAACCGCATAATCTACATTGATGATGTGGAGAAGCGAAACGTGGAGAAGATTCGTTTTGACGATGTGAAGGAGCATGCCTTGACGCGCTGCATTAAGGTCGGGACGAGTCAGGAGATTCGGGAGACGATGGATGAGCTTTTTCAAGGGATAGAGGGTGGTGTTTCCGTTAAGGACTACCAAATATATTTACTCGAAATATTGACTTGTATCTTGAAAGCCGCCAAGGACTCGAATCTTAACGTGGATGAGGTATTTGGCGATCATTTTATTCCTTTTACAGAAATAAATAAATTCACTTCCTTGGAAGAAGCCAAGCATTGGCTTGCCGAATTATGCGCGAGCATGATGAATCATATTGCGACAGATCGTCAATACACGTACAAAAACTTGGTTGAAATGGCTAAGGATTATACGAAGAGCCACTATCACGAAGGTGATATCACGATTAATAAAGTGTGCGGCCACCTGCATATCAGCGCGGGATATTTCAGCAGTATTTTCAAGAAAGAGACGAAAATGACTTTCGTAAATTATTTGAATCATATTCGTATGGAAGCAGCCAAGGAGCTCTTGCGTTCTACGGATATGAAGGCGCTGGAGATCGCAGAAAAGGTTGGTTATGCCGATGCCAATTATTTCAGCTTTTCGTTCCGCAAAAATGTCGGTGTTTCCCCCAAAGAGTACCGCAATAACAGTTCCAAAGTGCTTTAGTGTTAAAGGGGTGGTAATGTTTTGAAACGTAAAGTGAGAACGATGTTCGAGGCCTTATATACTGTATTGCTGGATACGATGAGGGTGAAAAGTATTCAATTTACGATTACGATGTCGTTTATTTTGATTACGGTGATCGTCATGTTGATCGTCTCGCTGGTGCTTTATAATAAATTTTCTAGAACAGCGGAAGAGAGTGCTTTTCTGAATACACAGCAAGTGATTGAGCAGGTACAGTTTAACTTGGAACACTATATTAAAGGTATGGCGGACACCTTTGAGGTGGTCGATGCGAAAATTGCAAAGAGCTACGGCATTCCTTCGGACAAGCTGCTCGAGCAGTTGGAAACGATCGCGAGTACGCGCGAGGATATCGTGTCCATTCACCTTTTTACAGCAGATGGTGGACTAGTAACGGGCATTCCCACGACCGAGATGCGCAAAAATACGCGACTTCTCGAGCAGTCGTGGTTTAAGTCTGCGCTGGATAATCCGAACCATCTCACTTTTTCCCTCCCGCATATACAGAATCTGTTCAAGGATCCATACAAGTGGGTCGTTTCCATGAGTAAAGGGGTTTCCATTCAAAAGAATGGGAAATGGGTGGAGGCTGTGCTGCTCGTAGATGTTAACTTCAAGACGCTGGATGACGTGTTTCGTACGGTTTCTCTCGGCAAAAAGGGCTACGTTTACATCATCGAC
Organism: Paenibacillus alginolyticus DSM 5050 = NBRC 15375; assembly: GCF_000422905.1. GTDB lineage: Bacteria > Bacillota > Bacilli > Paenibacillales > NBRC-103111 > Paenibacillus_E > Paenibacillus_E alginolyticus. The sequence continues at coordinate 18,658 of NZ_AUGY01000030.1, read as the reverse complement.
GACTCTGCCGGCAACATTGTCTACCACCCGCAGCAGCAGCTTATTTATATTGGTTTGAAGTATGAAAATGTGGAGCAAGCACTCAAATTCTCGTATGGAAAATACATGGATGTCAGCGATGGCGAGTCGCGGCTCAATGTGGTCAGGACGGTTAATAACATCGGTTGGAAAATTATTGGCGTCTCCTACATGGATGAAATGGTTACAACACGCAAAGAAATCAGTACGTTCATGATTTGGCTTCTCGTCATTGTCCTTGTTTTCATTTTGTTGATCTCGTCCTTCATGTCTGCACGTATTTCGCAGCCCATTAAGCGACTGAAGAAGTCGATGGAAATGGTCGAAAAGGGCCATTTTGACACGTATATTCATGTTCGGGGCGCTGATGAAGTGGAGCAGCTTTCGCGGAGATTCAATCTGATGGTCTCACGGGTTCGTGAGCTGATGGATCAAAGTATCCATGAGCAGGAGACGAAGCGGAAGAATGAGTTGGAGGTATTGCAGTCTCAGATTAACCCGCATTTTTTGTACAATACACTCAATTCCGTTGTTCGCATGGTCGGTAATGGGAAGAATGAAGACGTCGTCAAAACCATTACGTCCTTGTCCAAGTTTTTTCGGATATCGCTGAGCAAGGGGAAGAATATCATTACCATCGGGGAAGAGATCGAGCACATTCGGAATTATTTGATTATCCAGAAGATGCGGTATAAAGATAAGTTCGATTACGACATTCAAGTGGATGAAGAGGTGCTTACCTACAAGACGCTGAAGCTGATTTTACAACCATTTGTGGAAAATGCACTCTATCATGGCATTGAATATATGGTAGACGTAGGCCTCATTCACATATCGGTCGGCAAGGTCGATGAGAAGATCTTATTTGAGATTCGGGATAACGGTGTTGGTATGTCAGAAGAAACGCTCAAAAACATCCTGACCGGTCATGTGAAAAGTGAAAAAGGGTCCGGTGTAGGGCTGCGAAATGTACATGAGCGTATCCAGTTATATTTCGGTTCGGAGTATGGAGTTAAGGTTGAAAGTGAGTTGGAAGAAGGAACTACCGTCAAGGTTTGGATTCCCGTAGTTATGGAAGATGAATAGGAAGGAGAAGCCATGGATAAAACAATGAAAGTAAAACCTATTCTATTTGCCGTCCTGGTAGCTGCCGTCCTGGTAGCCGTCATCTCCATGTCCTCCTGTACCAAACAAAAGGAGACCATTCCAACCGAGCAAAAGAAACATTTGGAGGTTATACTCCGCAGTCAAAACGGCGATTACTGGAAAACGGTGAAGATGGGCGCCGAGGTGGCCGCGAAGGAGTTTGATGTTGCGCTGGATTTCCGTGCACCAGGCGATGAAGCGGATGTGAAGGGTCAAATCGCCTTAATGGAGCAATCGATCAGCAGCGGACCGGATGCCATTGTGTTGGCAGCTAACGGTTATAAGGAATTGTCAGGGGTTGTGGATGATGCATCAACGCGGGGAATTCCTGTCATCACAATCGACTCCGAAGTGGAGAATCGTAAAGCGAAGAGCTTTATTGGGGCCAATAATTACGAGGCTGGGCAATTGGCTGGCAAACAGCTCATCCAGCTGGCTGGGACAAGCGGTGATATTGCTATTGTTAGCTTTATGCAAGGAGAGCGCAATACAGAGCTTCGGGAACAGGGTCTTTTGGAGGAATTATCCAAATATCCGGATGTGAAGGTGATTGATAAGGTTTACAGTATGACGGACTATGAGCTTGCCGCGCAGCTTACCCATAACATGATGGAGAAGTATCCCCAATTAGACGGGATTGTTGCACTGAATGAAATCTCATCCATTGGTGTTGCGCATGCGATTCAGAGTATGAACCTTCAGGACAAAGTGAAAATCATCACATTTGATAGTACCTCCGAAGAACTGGAGCTGCTGCAGGAGGGTGTCATTCAAGCGACAATCATTCAGAATCCATTCAGTATCGGGTATTTAGGTGTAAAGAACGCAGTTGAAGCTTCGAAAGGGAAGAAGGTGCCCAGCCGCGTGGATACAGGGATTAAAGCTATTGATCTGAATAATATGTTCTGGTCGGACAATCAAAAGCTGTTATTCCCTTTTATAAAGTGATGAGAATTTCGATAGAACACATGAGGATATTGCATTTGTTTTGGTGTTTTGATCCAGTATAGTAGGGAATGTAAATAATAAACAACACACCTTTTAGGGAGGGTCTTACCTTGAAAAAATTGATTACTCTTGCAGTAGCAGGCGCTTTGGTTGCAACCGTAGCTGGCTGTGGCACTAAAACAGCAACTCCTTCACCAGCTCCAGCAGCATCTACAGGTGCAGCAGCAACGGCAAAACCAGCAGATACAGCTAAAAAACCAACAATTGGTGTAGCCATCTACAAATTTGACGATACATTCATGTCCGGTGTTCGTGCCGCGATCGCTGATGCTGCTAAAGATAAAGCAACAGTTGATATCGTTGACAGCCAGAACTCACAACCAACACAAAATGATAAAGTCGATCTTTTCATCACGAAAAAAGTAAACGCTCTAGCGATTAACGCAGTTGACCGTACAGCGGCAGGCGTTATCATCGATAAAGCAAAAGCGGCCAACGTTCCAGTTGTATTCTTGAACCGTGAGCCACTTGCTGACGACATGAAGAAATGGGATAAAGTTTACTATGTAGGCGCTAAAGCAGAGCAATCCGGTACGATGGAAGGCCAACTGCTAGTTGACTACTTCAAAGCTCACCCAGAAGCGGATAAAAACAAAGACGGTAAAATCCAATACGTTATGCTGAAAGGCGAGCCAGGACATCAAGATGCTGAGCTTCGCACGAAGTTCTCCATCCAAGCGATCACAGATGCTGGTCTGGGTGTAGAAAAAGTAGCGGAAGATACAGCTATGTGGGACCGCGTTAAAGGTCAAGAAAAAATGGCAGCATTCCTAGCTTCCAACGAAAGCAAAATCGAAGCTGTTCTTGCGAACAACGATGATATGGCACTTGGCGCTATCGAAGCTTTGAAAGCAAAAGGCTATTTCAAAGATGGTAAATTCCTACCAGTCGTTGGTGTAGATGCTACAGCTCCTGCACTTCAAGCGCTTAGCGATGGAACTTTGCTAGGAACTGTTCTGAACGATGCGAAAAACCAAGGTGCGGCAACAACGAATGTTGCAACAGCACTTGCTAACGGCAAAACGCCTAGCAAAGAAACAACTGGCTACGATGTAACAGACGGTAAATATGTATGGATTTCCTACAAAAAGATTACAAAAGATAACATGAACGAAGCGAAGTAATCCGAATAGAAGCGGGCAAGAGCAGCGATGGTTACTACGCGGGCGCTCTTGCCTTCCTTATTTGGGAACCCATGCAAAGGTAAAGAGACAATGAAGAAAGGCTTCACTTTGTGGGGATTATCGTGAGCTGTAGGGGGAGTTACCATGACTGTACATGACTATTTATTGGAAATGAATCAAATCTCCAAAGAATTCCCCGGCGTCAAAGCGCTGGATAACGTTACCCTCAAAGTTCGTCCGGGAAGCGTGCATGCGCTGATGGGAGAGAACGGAGCGGGCAAATCGACGCTGATGAAATGCTTGTTCGGTATTTATAAACCGGATGGCGGAGAAATCAAACTGAATGGCGAAGTTGTTTCCATTCAAAGTTCGAAAGATGCTTTAACAAACGGCATTTCCATGATCCATCAAGAGCTGCATCCCGTTCCTCATCGTAACGTAATGGAGAATATATGGCTTGGCCGATTTCCGCTAAAAGGGATTGGACCTTTGAAATTAGTGGATCACAAGAAGATGCGTAAAGATACAGAGAGCTTGTTCAAACAGCTACAGATGGATATTAAGCCGGATACACTGGTAGGAACGCTATCTGTTTCTAAGGTGCAATCCATTGAAATTGCCAAGGCTGTGTCATTCAATTCGAAAGTCATTGTTATGGATGAGCCTACTTCTTCACTAACAGGTAACGAAGTTGAGCAACTGTTTCGCATCATTCGCGACCTCAGAAGTCGTGGCGTTTCGATCATCTATATTTCACATAAAATGGAAGAAATTCTTGAAATTTCTGATGAAGTGACGATTATGCGCGACGGTACCAAGATCGGTACGTGGGCATCATCGGAGTTAACGACTGACATGATTATATCGAAGATGGTCGGACGGGATTTGAAGGAGCGTTTCCCAGAGCGCAGCAATGTGCCAAACGGTGTATTAATGAAAGTCGAAGGACTTACATCTGTCATTCCAAGATCATTCAAGAATGTATCCTTTGATCTTCGGAAGGGAGAAATTCTCGGAGTCGGCGGTCTTGTTGGTGCTCAGCGGACGGAGCTGATTGAAGCTTTGTTCGGAATGAGAGGTGTTGCTTCCGGCAGCATTTCCATGCATGGCAAGCAAGTGAAGCTCAAGTCGCCAATTGATGCTATCAAGCAGAAAATCGCTTTGCTCACGGAAGAGCGCCGTGTAACGGGTATTTTCCCCGTACTATCCGTTCTTGAGAACACCGTGATTGCAAATTTGGGCAGATATATGAATCCACTAGGCTTCATTAACGAAGCTAAACGTAAAGTAGAAGTCGAACGAAGTATCGAAATGCTTCGGGTCAAGACGCCGAATATGCACGCGCTGATCAAGAACCTGTCAGGTGGAAACCAACAAAAGGTGCTGCTTGCCAGATGGCTGCTTACAGAGCCAGACGTGCTCCTGCTTGATGAACCGACACGGGGAATTGACGTAGGTGCTAAATTCGAAATTTACTCCATCATCGCTGACCTTGCGAAGCAGGGGAAAAGTATTATCATGATCTCTTCTGAAATGCCCGAACTGTTAGGGATGTCAGACCGAATCATGGTCATGTGTGAAGGACGCCTTACAGGCATTGTAGAAGGAAATAAAGCAACTGAAGAAGAGATCATGCGCCTTGCTGCACAGCATATGGCATAATGGAGGGGGCCAAGAACCATGAGTACGAAGACAGAAACAATGAAATCCAGAGACATTAGTGGGTTCGTGACCAAATATGCAATCTACATCGTGCTAGTCGTGTTAGTTATCGGTATCGCGATATATGATCCACGTTTTTTATCGGTAAATATCCTTCGTGATATTTTACTTCAGTCATCCACGCGCGTCATTATCGCCTTGGGTGCGGCATTCATCTTGATCACAGGGGGAACGGACTTATCGACAGGACGTATCGTTGGCTTGACCGCCGTTATCTCCGCTTCCATGCTGCAGACACAGGAGTATGGTCGAAGATTTTTCCCGAATTTGCCTGAGCTGCCATTGATCGTGCCGATCGTTATTGCGATTGTAGCTGGTCTATTGATAGGTCTGATCAATGGGATCATTGTTGCAAAATTCAAGGTTCCACCGTTCATTGCAACTTTGGGTACGATGGTTGCTGTATACGGAGCTAACTCCTTATACTTTGATATGAAACCGAATCAGTCACAGCCGATTGGCGGATTGAGACCAGATTTCAGTCAGTTGGGGACAGGCGCGATCGGAACCGGTTCTACGTATTCCATACCTTACATTGTCATTATTGCCATTGTCGTAGCTATCATCGTTTGGATTGTGTTCAACAAAACGAAGCTGGGAAAATATATGTACGCCATCGGCGGTAACATTCACGCAGCAGTCGTTTCGGGTATTAACGTAAACCGTTACCTCATCTACATCTATGCGATTGCTGGCGCTTTGTATGGTCTGGCAGGGGTACTGGAAGCAGCAAGAACGGGTGGCGCAACGAATAACTACGGGAATATGTACGAGCTTGATGCGATTGCAGCTTGCGTGGTCGGCGGCGTATCCACTTCCGGTGGTATCGGGACTGTACCGGGTGTTCTTGCAGGGGTTTTAATTTTCAGCGTTATCAACTATGGTTTGACGTTTATTGGGATTAGTCCTTACTGGCAGTTGATTATTAAAGGTATTATTATCGTTGCGGCTGTTGCCTTCGATATGCGTAAATACATGAATTCCAAATAATGATCTTAAACACCAAGACGTTTCATCTCACTTGGTTATAGGTAATAATGTGAAACAGGCTGTTGCGATTTAACGACAGCCTGTTATCCTGTAATAAATGAAAGCGATTACTGACGTCTCAGGAGGACATAGTCATGGCAAATCATAATTCGGTAAGCTGGAGAAAGCGAATATTTTCAGTTTCTTTGAGAAGCAAGATTGTGGGCACATTTATTATTGTATCTTTACTCGTTGCAGTAACGAGCGGCATGTCGTATACATACTTAAATAAAGTGGATAGCTCCTATTCCAAGCTTTTGAATGATAATGTCACTATTCTTCGCAATGTTTCTGAGATCAAAGAGAAAACGCAAGTACAGAACAGTATGTTGTTTGGATACGTGTTAGATCCATCGAAGGACAAAGAAAAGCTTTTGACGGAAATGAATGGAACACTTTCATCAATCATTACTCAGATGGGAGAGGTTTCGAAGAACGAGGATGAGCAGAGTGCTATCCAATCCATGGCAGATTCGAACATGACGTTTGCTCGCTTAGTGAAGAAAGTAACGGAATACGCCGACAAAGGGAATGTAGCTCTAGCCAAAGCGGAAGCGATGCAATGGGCTATTCCGACAACGGAAACATTGACGCAGGCAGCCGCGAAGATTGAAGAGCTGGAAAGGAAAGTTCAGGAGGAAGCTTCTGCCCGCAATCATGATGTGGTTGTATCCACCGTTCAAACGTTGATCTGGGTTAGTGTAGCAGCCTTTCTTTTCGCCTTGGCCATCGGCCTCCTGCTGTCCCGCATGATCGTTAATCCCATACGTTCTATGGTACAAGCAGCCGAACGAATTGCGGCATGCGATTTAACGGTTAATGACATTAACGTGAAGAATAGGGACGAATTACGACATTTGGCTACTGCTTTTAACCAAATGAAAGTCAATCTGCATAGCTTAATTAGTCAGGTAGGAAGCAGTGCCCAGCACGTCGCTGCCGCTTCGGAAGCGCTTAGCAGCAATTCTGAACAAGTAAGCGAATCTTCGGAACGTATTACCTACACGGTTCAAGACATTTCGCAAGGTACGGATGCGCAAGTGCGAAGTGTACACTTGGGAGTCTCTATCATGGAGGAAATGTCAGCAGCCGTCATTCAAATTGCAAGCGTCACGCAATCGGCTAACCATCAGTCTTTCCTCGCGCAGCAAGAGGCTGGGGAGGGCAATGCGGCTGTCGAGACAGCGATAACGCAGATGAATGCTATTTATCAAAAGATGATGGAGCTTGCTGAATCGGTGCAGCGGCTCGGTCAACGTTCTGAACAAATCGTCAATGCGAACGCAATGATTGCAGGGATCGCGCGGCAGACGAACATGCTCGCGCTCAATGCCTCCATTGAAGCGGCACGCGCCGGAGTCGCTGGTAAAGGCTTTGCGGTCGTCGCCGACGAGGTCCGCAAGTTATCCATGCAGACGGGAGCAGCGGCGGAAGAAGTCACTCTTCTTGTTTCTAGTATTCAGGATGAAACAAGAAAGGTTGTCAGTTCCACCGAGGCTGGGAGCCGAGAGGTGCAGACGGGGCTTGAGGTTGTCGGCGTAGCGCGAGATACCTTCAAACGTATTCGCGATGCGATGGACGAAGTTGCGAGGCAGATCGAGGAAGTGGCGGGCAGTTCAGCCGCGATTTCCGAGAAAACACGCGCAGCCGTGGATGTGATTCGCGCGATCGATGAAGTCGCCGGACAGACCGCTGCGGGAGCAAGGAATGTATCTTCCAACATCGAGGGTCAGTACGCGAGCATGGAGGAGATATTCTCCTCAGCGACAGTGCTGAACAGCATGGCTTCTGATTTGCAAACCTTAATCGGAAGATTTCGAGTGTGAGGCGTGTAGAGCGGACTCCGAATTTGGAAAATTCTTCGTTAATGTAGAATGAGCTGGCTAATTTGGCTGCTTTTGAGTGCTTAAGAATGGTGAAGAGTGCTAAAAAGTGGCTAAAGAGAGCTAAAGAGTGTTTAAGAGAGCTAAAGAGAGCTAAAGAGAGATAAAGAGAGCCAAAGAGAGCTAGAGAGAGCTAAAGAGAGATAAAGAGAGCCAAAGAGAGCTAAAGAGAGCTAAAGAGAGCTAAAGAGAGTTAAAGAGAGCTAAAGAGGAACGATAAGCCGCTATTTCGGGAAAAATGTGCTGAAAGTCGAATCTAACGGAACGTGAGGGCTCTATTTTAGGAAAATTGAGCTTTTTAGGTCGCGAAGCAGCGAAATAGCGGATCCTCGTTCCTCTTGGCGGGTGAAACTGGCATATTTCGTTCAAATAAGGCTTCTACGTTCCTTTTGTGGAACATGCGGAACATTCGAGCTTGAAACAAGGACCTGAGGAAGCGCCTCAGGTCCTTTATTTTGAGCTCGATACTAATCTCGCACTTCCACGATAAGTTCAATTTCCACCGGTGTGTGAAAAGGCAGATCACTCGTACCAATCGCTGAACGAGCATGTTTACCTTGCTCACCAAACACTGCCACTAATAAGTCAGAAGCGCCGTTGATGACATAGGGCTGATCGCCAAAGCCTGGAGCGCTGTTGACGAAACCGAGCATTTTCACGATTTTGACAACACGATCCAAATCTCCAAGATAGCCCTTCATTACCGCTAAGCAATTGATAATGGTTTGACGCGCTGCCGCTTGCCCTTGCTCAATGGTTACTTCGCGGCCAAGTTTGCCTTCGTACATAAGTTCACCGTTAATGCGGCAATCCTGACCGGATAAATAAATGAGACTCCCTGTTTGATTGCAAGGAATGTAGGTGAAACGCGGTTCCGGGGATGCGGGAAGCGTGATTCCTAGCTCTTGTAGACGTTTTTCAATTTGGGACATAGTGTTGACCTCCAAGTCAAATGATGATTTAATCGGCAGTAATGCTGCCGGATTGCTTACTCCAACATACCTCGTGCCAGCACCGGAAGGTGCTCATACGCATCACCGCGCTGCATAATAACCTGATTGTGCAGGTTGACGGTGCTGCAAATGTGATTAGGAATAATACGCAGCTTGTCGCCTACCTGTATGTTGGCCGCTTGGGCAAGCGGCCCAAGATCAAGCATGCCATGCTCTTCGGACATGCGAATGAGAATCGCATCTTCTAAATTCATGATGTGGCCGAAGCCCTGCAGCTGAAGCGGGTTTGTATCCGGCTGCACATCGGTAGCGAAGGTTTTGCTGCCGCCGTCGATGATCGCGAGATCCACCGACGGGCGGCTTACGACGGTGACGAGCACGCTGCCTGCGCAATCTTCGATGTCGCAGACGCCTAAGCGGGCCTGCATCCGATCGTGGTACACGTAAGTGCCGGGGCGGACCTCCGTCACGCCTTCTACCGCAGCGGCGGAAGCCGCCGTCGGTGTGGATCCGACGCTAACGTCCGTGATAGCGATGCCCTGCGCTCTAAGACGCTCGGCCAGCTGCACCATCAGCGTGCCTTCTTCTTGACCGGCGGCCGTCACGTCGAGGGTAGGCTTCCCTGCCAGCAGGGAGCCGCGAAACGTGTAGATGCCGGTCAGCCGCAAATGCGGCATGCGGGCGATCTCCGCGGCGAGCGCGGAAGCCTGTTCGTAGAGTACGCCGGTTCTGCGGAAGCCGGTATCGATTTCTAGCCGGACTTGCAGCGAGTGGCCGAGTCGGTTTGCGCACTGCTCTAATTGCTGAGCGCCTGCCAAGCTATCGACGCCGACGATAAGCTCGATCCGCTCGCTTAAGCGAATCGCTCTTTCAATCTTGCTTGCGGTTACTAGCGGGTAAGCGATGAATATATTGGCAACGCCACCCGCCGCCATTACCTCTGCTTCGGACACTTTCGCTACCGTAATACCGACTGCACCAGCCGCAATTTGTTGAAGTGCGACGGATGGGAGCTTATGCGTCTTCGCATGCGGACGCAGCTTCACATGATGTTGACTGATAACATTAGCCATTGCTTGAATGTTACGATCCATGCGATCTGCGTCAATTAGCAGGCAAGGTGTCTCTAAGCTTTTTGTTGTCTCCAATGTTTCCGAGCTCTCCATCTTTTTCATCATCCCTCCACACTCTCTTTCACGGCATTTTTGCCTTCTTCTAAGTGACTATATAGGGTATACTTTGAAATATTCAAATACGTGCAAATCTTCTCGCCGCCTTTTTTAATCAGAAAAGCGCCTTTGGCATCCAGAAGCTGAATCATGCGCATTTTGTCTTCCTTGGTCATGACGGCCACGGGTTTGCCTACTTGCTCCTGTGCTTCTTGAATAAGGGCATCGAGCAGATCGGTTACACTCGTAACGAATGATTCTTTTACTTCTGTTTGTTCCCCAGGACTTATCAGCGTTTGCAGCGTTTTCCCTGCGATCATTAGCTCCGTGATATCGTAGTTAATGCATAGCGAGCCAATGATAGTGCCTGCTTTATTTTTCATATACATCGAACTAGAGCGCAGAATGCGTCCATCTTTGGTTTGCGTTAAGTAGTTAAACTTGTTGCCGTTTACATGATTGCCCCGCAGCAGCTCCAAACCCAGGTTCGTTCCGGGATCTCCGACTTTGCGTCCAGTAATGTGACCATTCGCAATCGCGACGATGGAGCTGTCGTAGGGACCTGTCAAGTCATGCAGCACGACTTCACAATTGTCTCCGAATTGAGCGGCAAGTCCTGTCACAAGTTCGGTCAAAAACCCGAATTCATCTTGAATTGATTCCACGCCTGTCATCTCCCTGTGTAAGGTTATTCTGAGCAAAATAGTAACACAAACGGTTTGAATGTCAAACAAAAAGTTTGTTGAACTAAAAAAAAGTATGATTTTCTGGCAATGCTCATGGTACTATGTAAAAAAGATCATTGCAGGGCCGAAGGAGGGATCACCCTTGAGACGCTGGTTTGCCAAATCCCTGAAACGTAAGCTGTCTTTGCTTATTTTATTCGCAGTTGTATTACCGCTGCTTTCAATGGGGATCGTTTCCTATAGCATCGCAACATCGGTATCGGAAGAGAAAGCGAAGCAGGCGGGGATGAACACACTGAAGCAAATGTCGGATAAGCTTGATTTTGTTATTCAAGACGTTGAGAATATGTCGGTCTTTCTGATCGGGCAAAAGGATATTCAAACGTATCTCGATAACGAAGAAGGAGACGTCAACAGCTATTCTCTTATTGTTGGCACCCTATGGAATTTGTCGTATTCCAAAAAATATATCTCCAACATTACGATTACTCCGAAAAACGGCAATCCTGTTCTTTCAACAACGACCATAACCAATTCAGGATTATATCCTCTCTTACAACAATATGAATCCGTTTACAAGCCAGCTTCCAAATGGTGGTCTCCACTGTATGAAAACCAAACATCGGACGGACCAAAGAAGGTTATTTCACTCGTTAGACCTATACGTGATTTCAGCACTTTTAAGACGATAGGTACTTTGACCGTTTCGTTAGATCAGGCAGAGATCGAGCGTTATTTGACAGGTGCAGGCTGGGAAAGCAGTGGGTTCGTTCTTTTGTTAGATCAATATGATCAGATCATTTCGGGTGGCGATCCGAGTTGGTTAGCACGAACCGTCGGTGAAGTTTTTCCGAAAATGGGGGAGCTAGCAGCTGCAAACGGTGTGCTTAATGTGAAAAAAGGGGAACAACCGCATACGGTTTTGTATAATCCGATTCCTCGATTAGGTTGGAAATTGGTCGGTTTCATTCCTACACAGATTTATCAAAAGCAAAATGGTTACGTGCTCACAGTGACAGCTGTTACGATCATAATTGCACTGCTGTTCGCTATGGGGATGGTGCTCTACTTCTTGCAATGGGTAACTAAGCCTTTGATGAAGCTGACCAAATATTTGAAGGATCTAAATCCAGACGAGACGATTCCTACCTATGAGGTGAAAAGCGTCGATGAAGTCGGACTGCTTGTCCACAGTTATAATAAGCTGAGTGAACGGATAGGCAGACTGAAGGATCAAGTGCAGCTGAACGAAGCGATGAAAAAGGAAGCGGATATTATGGCTCTGCAGGCGCAGATCAATCCGCACTTTCTGTATAATACACTCTCCTCCATCCACTGGATCGCTTTGATGAATAAGGATCGTCAAATTGCTGAAATGGTTGGTGCGCTCAGTGATTTCTTAAGATTCAGTTTGAATAAAGGCGAGGAGTTTTGCGCTGTTCAGCAGGAAATTTCTCATGCACAGAATTATGCTTATATACAAGCTATTCGGTTTCCAGATCAGTTTGAGATTGAATTTTTTATCGATCCCGCGATGGTGCATAACTCGATGTTAAAGCTGCTTCTACAGCCTTTGATTGAGAACAGCCTTATTCATGGTATCCAGAAGAAAAAAGCGAAGGGTCACATCTATGTGCACGGAGAACTGCGGGATCGTCAAATGAAATTCGTTGTTGAGGATACGGGAATAGGTATGGATGAGACGAAGCAACGCGCGATTCAAGATCAGCTTGCTTTGGCCAATCGTCAACTGGGTATGCTAAGCGAAGTCGCTAAAGAATCGAAGATAGCTGTTACCAGCTACGGACTCATCAATGTTCACCGAAGATTATTACTGCATTATGGAGCGGAGTCTGGGCTTATTGTTGAGAGTACGCCTGGTGTTGGGACGAGCATATCATTTTCAATTCCTCTTTGGATGGGAGAATTAGCGACATGAGAATCTTGATTGTAGACGATGAGGTTATTATACGAACAGGTCTTTGTACCGTCATTGATTGGAAAGAGCTCGGTCTAGAACTGCTTCCGGCCGCCGCTTCTGCCGAAGAGGCTTTGGAGCGCATTCCTGCAGAGAAGCCGCATATTATACTGACCGATATTCGTATGTCAGGTATGGACGGTATTGAGCTTGCGCGCGAGGTGAAAGCGATATTGCCGGACACGGAGATCGTTATTCTTACGGGTTACGATGACTTCAGTTATGCCCAGCAGGCACTGCGCGAAGGTGTGACCGATTACTTGCTGAAGACAAGCCGTCCAGAAGAGATTATTAAAGCTGCGCTGAAAGCGAAGCAGAACATTATGGATAAATGGGAGTCGATCAAACAGGATAATCTTCAACAGGCTGCACTGCGCAATCAGTTGTTGGAACGAGTGTTGGGTCGGGGCTTGAACGATGATAGAGAAGCTCATGAGCAGCTGCAAGCATGGTTTAGCAAGAATGGTGTAGATGTTCACCCAGAGTCAGGTGAGTCTGCAGCGATGCAAGTTCTCCTTATCTCTGTTTCCGGATGGGGGGAGACGCCTGTCATGGAGCTTCTGCAAGGAGCCGCAGAGAATATCCTCTTCGAGCTGCTCCCGTGCGTTACGCTCATGAAAAAGGATCATTTGCTGCTTGTCGTGCGCCACGAAGTCGGGATGACTGATCAAGCTGGGCTGACAAGGGCGCTTAAGCGCGTTACCGAAACGCTCAAATGCTCGGCTTTTGCAGCGCTCGGAACCGTAACGCAGAATTACGAAGGCCTTCGGGAATCGTATCGTGTGGCGAAAGAAGTGTTTGCTTACCAAGGGCTGCTCGGTGCACAAGGACTGTTTACGGTGGAAGATATCAAGGAGCGCAACGGAGGTCGCACGGTTTGCACCGAGAAAGAGGAAGCGGAGCTTACCGCGATTTTGATGAGCGGCAATGCTACAGAGCTGAGGCACTGGGTGAACCAGAAGGTGCGGGCTCTGATGGAAGATGCCGCAGCGACGCCGCTTACGGTGCAGGGCTATTTGCAGTCGATGATCATAGCGGGTCATCGATGGCTTGAACGGGCCAGTTCTTCCCAAGAGGGGACGGTTCCTCTTAGCACACTGCCTGCCTATGAGGGGGATGGGCGTCCCGAAGAAGAAGTCTTTAAGGTACTTTCTGCCGTGATGACGCGTTTTCATCAGGGCTTGGACCAGAATCGCTACGCCTACATTCACAAGTCTATTGCCTATATTCGGGACAATCTGCATCAACCGATTTCGCTTCAACAGGTGGCTGGATTCGTGCATGTGAATCCCAATCATTTCAGTGAGGTGTTCAAGCGAGAGACAGGCTGTACGTATATCGAATTCGTCACACAGGAACGGATGAAACGCGCCGTAGATATCCTCCAGGGCACTCAGATCAAAGTCAGCGATATTGCCAGAAGAGTGGGTTATGAAGATATCAAATACTTTACGCAGCAGTTCAAAAAATATACGGGAAGAACGCCGTCTGAATTTCGACAAGGGAATAAAGACTGAATAATGTCCCCCTCTGCGCCGAAGTTTCTCCCGTACCCCCTCCTGAATATGTCCTCTATACTAAAGTTCATAGAGAGATTGAGCTTTTGTATCTACGAAAACTTTTAGGAGGTCCAAACAAATGAAAAAGTCATTGATCGTTACACTGGCGGCTACGATGTCACTAGCCTTATTAGCCGGTTGTGGTTCAAGTGGAACCAAAGAGGGTGCAGCAGGTACCACAGCTCCCAAATCGACGGATGCAGCCAAACCAGCTGAGAAAGTAAAATTATCGATTTGGCACAACTATACAGGCGAAGATCTTCGCGCCAAAACCATGCGTGAATATATGGACAAATTCAAGAAAGATCACCCGAATGTCGAATTAGATATTCAGGGAATTCCGCCCGATGGTTACCGTCCAAGGTTAAAAACGGTAGCTGCCGCTAATGAAATGCCCGACCTATTCGTGATGTGGCCAGGTGTTATGACGAAGGAATTCGTCGGTGGTGACTTGATTCAGCCGATTAATGAGCTGCTGGATAGCAAAACGGAATGGAAGAACGGTTTTATGCCAGGATCCTTTGATGATTTCACGATCTCAGGTAAAACCTACAGCGCACCGATGGCTCTATCTCCGACTTCGATCCTCTACTACAACAAAGAAATCTTTAACAAATATAATGTACAGCCGCCTAAGACATGGGACGATCTCATGAAGCTGGTGGAAACGTTTAAAAAGAATAATGTTACGCCAATCGCACTTGGCAACAAAGCAGCATGGGTTGCGCAGTCCAGCATTCTCAGCTCACTTGCAGACCGTGTAACAGGTACGGATTGGTTCCTGAAAGCAGTGGATCAGAATGGTGCCAAATTTACGGATCCAGAATTTGTACAAGCTCTGACGTATCTTCAACAGCTTGGCAAAGCTGGCGCTTTCCAAGAAGGTTTCAACAGCATTGATAATACACAAATGGAACAAATGTTTGCACAAGGTAAAGCAGCCATGATGATCGACGGTGGTTGGGCATTACCGAACTTGGCGTCGAATACGTCCAAGGAAGCGTTAGCTAACATGGCTGTTACGGTTCTGCCAACCGTGCCTAACGGCAAAGGTGATCCGAATTCCCTTTCAGGCGTAGTGGGAACAGGTTTAGGGATGAGCAAGAAAGTTACAGGCGCTCAGAAAGCGGCCGCGTATGAACTGATCTATGCCTTGTCTGGCCCAGAAGCACAGAAAGCCATCTTGGAAAGCAACCAGCTCGTTAGCTACAAAGTAGACTTGGATACAACCAAAGTATCTTCCTTGTTTGCAGAAGTGTACAAAATGATGAATACGGTCAAGAAAACGCCAGTTTACGATGGCAAGCTTAGCTCCGCTAGTGCCGATGTCGTGAACAATGGTCTGCAAGAGCTCCTTATGGGTGGCAAGCCTGAGGATATTGCCAAAAAAATTCAAGACGCGCAAGCTAAAGCCGTCGGCAAATAAAGTACGGCCACAGGACTCCAGCCAAAGCCCGGCTGGAGCCTTTTTTCAAAAAAGATAGCAAGGAGGGAAGTTATGACCGTATCCGCTAGAATCAGAGGATTCATTACCATAGGGCTGCTTCCGGCCTTAGTACTCTATCTGTTTTTTGTCATTGTACCGATTTTCTGGTCGGCCTACTACGGCTTTTTCGACTGGAAAGGTATTGGTGCATCCAAATTTATCGGATTTGACAACTACGTAGAAGTGTTCAAAGATCCAATCTTCTGGAAAGCTTTTAAAAATAACATGCTTATCGTTGCAGCTTCCGTTTTCGGTCAGGTACCGATCGCTATGGTATTAGCACTACTACTTATGAGCAGTACGCTATTTCAACGTGTTATTCGAGCTTCTGTCTTCATGCCCATGGTGCTGTCCTCGGTTGTTGTCGGGATCATTTGGGGATACATTTACCACCCGCAAATCGGTATTCTCAACTTCCTACTAGAGGGCATCGGGCTTGATAGCTGGAAGAAATCTTGGCTCTCCGATCCGAAAGTATCGATGTTCGCGCTCATGGTGCCGATCATCTGGAATTATATTGGTCCCTACATGATTATGTTCATTGCCGCTCTACAGAATATTTCACCGGAGATTGACGATGCTGCTCAGCTGGATGGCGTGGGTCCGGTACGCAAATTGTTTGCAGTGACACTGCCTATGATTTGGGATACCGTCAAGGTGGCCGTCGTGCTTTGTATATCCGGAAGCTTGAAGGCGTTCGATCTTATCTATGTCATGACGGGCGGTGGACCGGCCCACTCTACGGAACTGCTTGCTTCTTATATGTACAACAGCACATTCAATGTATATCGGTTCGGTTTTGGCAGCGCTATTTCCACGGCGATTATTATTCTTAGCTTGATCTTGATCGTTGGCAGCCAATATCTCATGAAACGAGATTATCGTTAAGAAATAAATTCTCTCAGGAGGGACATCTATGGAGCAGGTTGTATCGATGCAGACGGGTTTTCCCGCTGGAGGTAAGAGGCGAAGAGGGTGGGGGCGCGGTGTCATCAACGTAGGTTTGACCCTGTATGCACTTGTCACGCTTTACCCGCTGATTTGGTTATTTATGAGTGCTTTAAAGTCCAATGAGGAATTTCATTCGCGGCCCTTTTTACTGCCGACTGTTTGGAAATGGGACAATATCGTCCGGGCATGGAAAGTATCGGGTATGGGTCTCTCGCTCTGGAACTCTACCGTGGTAACGGTGGCCTCACTCGTGCTGACCTTAGTCATTGGAGCACTGGCAGCCTTTGTTTTATCGCGTTTTGAATTTAAATGGAAGCCATTTTTTATGGGCTTATTCCTACTCGGAATGCTCATTCCGATCCACAGCACACTTGTACCCCTTTTTATTATTATGAAAAAAATCGGCCTTCTGAACACGTACGGTGCACTCATTTTACCTTATGCGGCCTTTGAACTGCCACTAGCCATCTTCGTCATCGCGGCTTATTTAATTACGATTCCCAAGGAAATTGAGGAAGCGGCGTTAATCGACGGTACGGGCTATTGGGGCATTTTCTTTCGGATGATGCTTCCGCTTAGCTTGCCAGCGCTCTCTACGGTTGCGATTTTAGGATTTTTACGCTTTTGGAATGATTTTGCGTTCGCGCTAGTCTTTATCAGCAAGCCTGCGCTTAAGACAGTTCCGCTGAGTTTATCCGCTTTTGCTACGGGATATATGACCGATTACGAATTGACGATGGCTGCGCTTGCCATTGCCGTTCTGCCTACCATTATCGTGTTCTTGCTGTTCCAAGAGCAGATTATGAAGGGAATGACGGCTGGCGCAGTCAAAGGATAACGTTTCACCAATTCACATCCTAAATTAATAAATCGTCATTCTTGGATTCCGAAAAAGAGTCCTGAGGGTGGCGATTTTTTCATGCGTTAATGACCATCCCTCAAGCTCGTCCTCATAGTTTGCTAACAAAATCATGCTACGATTATAGGGGGTGGATAGCATGAATGACGTATCTTTTGAAACATTACAAGCTTTGATTGCCAACTTCTCTATCGTCACCGCTTATTTGTTTTTGGCCAGCCAAGTGATTTATAAGGATTGGAACTTGGGTACGCCTACAACTCTGTATACGAAACTTCATATAGGCGTTTTAACTGGCATATTAGGTATTATACTAACTAATGGAACAAAACCAAGATTTTCTGCTTAATGAGGGGAAGGTCATACAGATCACTGTATCAGTGGGTGTTGCCACGTACCCTGATACCAATGGGAATACAAAGAAGAAGCGGATAAGGCGCTGTATAAAGCCAAATCCTGCGGTAGGAATTTGGTTTGTTCGAATCTTGTCGGCTTGAATGAAGCATAAAGGCACAATCATGATTAAGGGCGTTCGTGAGAACAATCTGCAAATATGTGAGTAGGTAAACGGGTAAACAGGTAGACAGGTAAACAGGTAGGGAAAAAGGAAGGCAAGTTGTACTTCGTACAACAATTTCCTTGATTTTCACTAGATAAGCAGAAGATGTTGTATAACGTGCAACAATTTAGCCTTATTATCGCTGAAAAGCTACTTTTTGGCTGAAATTGTTGTATTTTTTGCATTACCGATGCATCAAACCTCACATCAAATATTTACTTAATTTGTAATATAAAGTATTTATTTATCTAGACAAACAAAGAAAAAGCACCTATGTTTAGGGAATGACGCGCTATCCATCATTCTCCCAAACAAAGGAGCCAACCATGGATAACGATAAGGAATTTTCCGTAGTTTGTCAATGTCTCAAAGTGCTCAACGTCCTAGATTATCGGTCTATTTTTCAGGATCATCGGTCAAAGAAGCTGTTTGCGGGTTCAGCCATAGGGCTTCATGTCGTTGCTCAGCTGTTGCAACTGAAATCGTATGGCGAACTGTCTGAGCAACTCCAAGCACACACCGAGCTTG